>NC_019673.1:1263636-1895454 GCF_000328705.1 Saccharothrix espanaensis DSM 44229
GACCATGCGCGGACCGCGCGTGTCCGCGGCGTTCGACGCTTCGGGCGAGCCGACGAAGGCTGCTGCCGGGTTCGCCCGCGGCCAGGGCGTCGACGTGTCGGAGCTGGGACGCGTGGTCGAGAACGGCGTCGAGCACGTCGCCGTGGTGAAGACCGTCGTCGGCGGTGGCGCGGTCGAGGTGCTCGGCCCGCTGCTCGCCTCTGTGGTGGCGGAGCTGCGGGCTGAGAAGAACATGCGGTGGAACGACCCGAAGCTGTCGTTCACCCGACCGATCCGCTGGCTGCTCGCGCTGCTGGGGACCGTGCCCGTGCCGGTCGCGGTGTCGTCGCTGGCCGCCGGGACCACCACGCGGGTGCACCGCACCGCCGAGTCGCCCACGGTTCCGGTGTCCAAATCGGACGGTTACCCGGAGTTCCTTGCCGCGCACGGGATCGTGCTCTCGGCCGACGTCCGGCGGTCCGAGATCGTGGCCGGGGCGGACCGGTTGGTCGCCGGGGTCGGCGTCGTCGACTTCGACGGCGTCCTGGACGAGGTGACGAACCTGGTCGAGCGGCCCACGCCGATCCTCGGGGCGTTCGACGCCAAGTACCTGGACCTGCCGCCGCAGATCCTGACCACTGTGATGCGCAAGCACCAGCGGTACCTGCCGGTGCGCGACGCCGACGGGGCGTTGCTGCCGCACTTCGTCGCCGTGGCGAACGGCGATGTGGACGTCGACGTCGTGCGCGCGGGCAACGAAGCCGTGCTGCGGGCCCGGTACGAGGACGCGGCGTTCTTCTGGCGGGCCGACCTGCGGACGCCGCTGGCGGACATGAAGGCCGGGCTGGAGAAGCTGACGTTCGCCGACAAGCTGGGGTCCATGGCGGACCGGGCGCGGCGGATCGCGTCGCTGGCGCAGCGGCTCGCGGCGGAGGTCGGCGGCCAAGACCCGACGTTGGAGCGGGCCGGCGAACTCGCCAAGTTCGACCTCGGGTCGCAGATGGTGGTCGAGCTGTCCAGCCTGGCCGGCGTGATGGCGCGGGAGTACGCGGTGCGCGCGGGCGAGACGCCCGAGGTCGCGCAGGCGCTGTACGAGATGGAGCTGCCGCGCTCGGCGGGTGACGCGCTGCCGGCGTCGAAGGCCGGGGCGTTGCTGTCGCTGGCCGACCGGTTCGACCTGCTGGCGGGCCTGTTCGGGATCGGCGCCAACCCGACCGGCAGCTCGGACCCGTTCGGGCTGCGACGGGCCGCACTCGGCGCGGTGAGCGTGCTCCGGGCGTTCCCGGAGTTGCGCGAGATCACCTTGTCGCGCGCTTTGGCGTTGGCTGCGGAGGGCGTTGCCGGCGGTGGTGTTGGCGGCGGTGGCGTTTCAGGGGAAGGTGTTTCTGCGGTGGAGGTTTCCGCTGCGGCGCTGGAGACGGCGAGGGAGTTCGCGGTTCGGCGGTACGAGCAGCAGTTGTTGGACGCGGGCCACGACCACCGGTTCGTCCAGGCCGTCCTGCCGTTGGCGGACGCACCGGCGTCGGCGGACCAGGCGTTGGCGGAGCTGACGGAACTGGTCGGGTCGGACGGCTTCGCCGAGCTGGTGGCCGCGTTGCAGCGGGTTCGCCGGATCGTGCCGGCGACGGTGGAGGCCGGCTATGACGTCTCGGTGTTGGTGGAGCCGGCGGAGTTGGCCCTGCACAAGGCTGTGAGCGAGGTACCGGCCGGCGTCACCGGCGTGGCGGCGTTCGTGGCCGGAGTCGGCGGATTGAGCGGCGCGGTCAACACGTTCTTCGACGACGTGTTGGTGATGGCCGACGACCCGGCGGTAAAAGCCGCCCGACTGGGCCTGCTGGCCACGATCCGGGATTTGGCCGCACCTGTGCTGGACTGGGAAGCGCTGGGAACCGCACTGAGCTGACATCGAGGGGGTCACCGTGCGGGTGGCCCCCTTCAGCGCAGCGCTGAGCTGAGGAAGGTCTCAGCTCTTGTGCGCCGGAATGTCGGTAGGCGCTGGGATAATGGTGTCGGGGGCCGGAGGCCGCGCCGGAGCGCGGTGAGAGAGCGCGGCGGTGCGGTGCGGCGGCGCGCGGTGAGGGCGCGGTGAGGGCGCGGTGAGGGCGCGGGGACGCATGGCAAGGCGTGGCAAGGCGTGCTGAGAGGCGTGCTGGCGCGCGGTGAAGACGTGGCGGCGTGCGGTGGGGGCGGCGGCGGGTTGAGGGCAAAGCGAAAAGCGTCCTCGCCGGACGGGCGAGCCGCCAAGGATGACGGCGGTGGTGCGGTGGGCGTCGTGTCATCCCCGTATGGCCCGGTCGGAGACAACCACCCTTGACCAGGGACTGCAAGCGAAAAGCGTGCTTGCAGTCCCTGGTCAAGCGCGGTTCGCTGGCGCGCGGGCCATACGGGGATGACACGACGCGGTAGGTGGGTTGTGCGCTGCGCGCACGGGTGGTGTGTGTTTGGTTGATGCCCCGCCGGTTGGGCGGGGCGTGTTGTGGTTAGAGGAAGTTGCCGCCTCGGGTGACTGCTCCGTAGGCGTCCACGATGCCGTGGCCGTAGAAGCCGTTGAACTTCGTGTCGCCCGTGCACGTCGCCGTGAACTCGGCCGAGCGGCCGACGTTCTCGTACGACACCGTGCGGGGGACCGGGCAGGCGCGTGGGGTGGCGGTCTTGATCAGGACCTTCTCCACCTTGTCCGGCGGGAGGGTCAGGGTGCCGGGGTGCGCCTTGTCCTTCTTGCCGTACTGGCTGACGACCAGGGCCGCGACGCCCGCCGCGTGCGGGGCCGCCATGGACGTGCCCTGGAGGAACTCGTAGTAGCCGCAGGTCGTGCCCTGGCAGTACTTCACCACTCCGGCGGCTTCGCCCTTCGGGGTGATGTTGCCCGCTTCGTCGATGTTCCCGTCGGCCAGTGCGACGTTGCGCGGGTACGTCGAGCGGATCAGGTTCTCGTTCGCCCGGTACCAGGGGGTGCCGAAGCCGTCGCGGAAGTAGCCGCCGGGGGCCGCGAGGTCGGTCTGCTCGGTGCCGTAGTTCGAGTAGTCGGCCTTCAGGCTCGACGGGCCGAGCGCGGAGATCGAGATGACGTGGTCGCCCTCGGTCGGGAGGTGGATGCACGTCTTGTTGTCGATCTTGCGGTCGTACGCCGAACCCGCCGGGTAGTTGGGGCTGGCGGCGTCGTTGCGCGGGTTGCCGAGGTCCTCGTGGTTGTTGCCGCCGGCCGCGATGAGCGTCACGCCCTTGCGGTGGGCGTAGTTGAGGGCCCGCTGGACCGCGGTGATGGTGGCGCGCTGCTCGATCTTCGCCTGGGGGCTGTCGGCGGGGTTGTCGATGCAGTTCATGTACCACGGGTCGATGTAGAACGACATGTTGATCACGTCGAGGCCGACGTCCGCGCCGTAGGTGATGGCGTCCAGGACCGGCTGGAGGAAGAAGAAGCCCGAGTCCTGCGCGCCGCGGATGTTCACCAGCGAGACGTTCGGGGCCACGCCGGAGACGCCGAAGCCGTTCGCCGCCGCGCCGATGGTGCCCGCGACGTGCGTGCCGTGGCCGTTGTCGTCGTGGTCCGCGGGGTCGACGCAGCCGCGGAACTCGCACGGGCCGTCGACCACGGCGCCGGTCTCGTCGGTGGGGATGTCGATGGTGAAGTTCCGGGAGAGCTCGCGGTTGAAGTTCGGCGCGATGTCCGGGTGGGTGCCGTCGACGCCGGTGTCCAGGATGCCGACGTGGACCCGCTTGTCACCGGACTGCCGGCTGCGGGCGAGGTCGGAGCGGACCATCTTCAGGCCCCAGAGGCTGTCGTCCAGGGGGTCCAGGCCGGCCGCGGGGGAGGTGGGTGCCTTGCGGGTCGTGGTCGTGGTCGCGCCGACGTGCTCGCGCTCGACGACCTTCCACTCGCGGTTGCCGGGGCCGGTGCCGGCCTTGGGTGCTTCGCCGATCGGCCGCACCGCGGCCGCGCCGAGCACCGCGTCGGAGGCGGAGACGCGCTGCACGAAGCCGGCGGCGGGAGCCTTCACGGTGAGGGTGCCCACAGCGGTGTTCTCACCGGTGATCCGGCCACCCGCGGCCGTGATGGCGGCTCGGGCCGCGGCCGCGTTCGCGCCCTCTTCGACGACGACGGTGAAGTCGGCGCTCTCGCCTTGCCCGGCGGCGGGCTGGGCGCCGCTCGCCAAGAGGGCCGCGGTGGTCGCCACCACCAGCGCCGACGGAACGATTCTGCGTGTTCTCACGCTGTCTCCTCACACCCGGTCAGGGTTGGGTCGGGCGACACCCTGGCACAGAAAACCTCACATCGTTAGACGCCTTTCGTCGTCAGTCGGGAACGTAGCCGAATGTGCGCGCAGCGTGACTTGTCGGCCCTTTGGTAACGGGGCTGCCAGCAGGTTCGATGTTCCCTAAAGGTCAACAAGCCCATTGGTGCGGACCATTCGGCGCTCCGTCGTTGCTACGTCTTGACGAAGCCGTGGTCCGGGGGATGAAATCCGCACAATCCGAATTTCGGCGGTCAGCGGGCGGGCGGCCCGTGCTAGGGGTTGGCGAATGCGAAGACTACGCGGAGCGGCGTCCTGCGCTGTGCTCGTCATGCTCGTGGCTTCGTGCGGGAGCAAGGCTGATCCGCTCGCACCCCCGCCGACCGAGACCTCCGGCGCACGCCCGGTGGTCGGCGTGATCCTGCCGGACCGCGAGTCGTCCTCGCGCTGGGAGGAGCAGGACCGGCCGCTGCTGACCGCGTCGCTCAACTTCGCGGGCATCGAGCCGATGATCGAGAACGCCGAGGGCGACGAGGCGAAGTTCGCGAGCATCGCCGACGCGATGATCCAGCGCGGCGTGAAGGTGCTGATGACCACGCCGCTGAGCACCGAGGGCGGCGCGACCGTCGAGCGCAAGGCCAAGGCGGCGGGCATCCCGGTGATCAACTACGACCGGATCACCCTCGGCGGGATGGCCGACTACTACGTTTCCTTCGACAACCTGAACGTCGGCGAACTCCAGGCCGACGGCCTGTTGCAGTGCCTGGGCAACCGGCCGGGCGCGCAGATCATCGAGATCCAGGGCGCGCCGACGGACAACAACGCCACCCTGTTCGCGGACGGCCAGCGCCGCAAGCTCGGCCCCAAGTACGAGTCCGGCGCGCTGAAGCTGGTCAAGAGCCAGCCCATCGACAAGTGGGACCCGGTGGCCGGCAAGGGCGTGTTCGAGCAGATCCTCAACGGCAACGCGGGCCGGGTGGACGGCGTGATCGCCGCCAACGACGCCCTGGCCGGCGCGGTGATCGAGGTGCTCAAGACCAAGGGGCTGGCCGGCCGGGTGCCGGTGACCGGGCAGGACGCGACGGTGGACGGCCTGCGCGCGGTCCTGCTCGGCGACCAGTGCATGACGATCTACAAGCCGATCCGGGACGAGGCGGAGGCGGCGGCGCGGTTGGCGATCGCGGTGGCCCGCGGCGACATCAGCGGCGCGGACGACCTGGCCACCGGCAACACCCGTGACCTGGTCTCGCGCCGGGACGTGAAGTCGGTGCTGCTCGGCGCGGACCTGATCACCCGGGACAAGGTGCGGGGTCTGGTCGCGCAGAGCGTTGTGAAGTCGGCGGACCTGTGTGCGGGGGAAGTCGCGGCGGAGTGCGAGGACCTCGGGATCCTCGTCAACTAGCGTCGGCCAGGGGTGGCGGCGGTATGGGGCGGTTGCTGGGAGCCGGGGCCTGGTAGTACGTCGATGTCGTCGGCGCTCATGGGGGTGCCGCAGCCTGAGCACGTCAAGGTGACGTGGGTGATCTCGCCGCACGTGTGATGGCGGTAGAGCACGGGCGGGCCCGCGTCGCCGGCCAGCCACTTGTCGCCCCAGCTGACCATGACCATCAGGACGCCGACCAGTTCGCGGCCGCGTTCGGTCAGTGCGTACTCGTGGCGGTTGGCGGCGTACTCGCGGCGTTCCAGCACCTCGGACTCGACCAGCCACCGCAGGCGTTCGGCCAGCACCTTGCGCGAGATGCCGAGCTGCTGCTGGATCTGGTCGAACCGGTTGATGCCCACGTACACGTTCCGCAGGATCAGCGGCGACCACGGTTCGCCGATCACGTCCATCGTGCGTGCGATCGAGCACGCCATCCCGCCGAAGTCCGTCCGCTGCACGGGGAGAAGTCTACGCGACTGGGTTCCCTGAGGGAACCGATGCTGTTATGGTTCCCTCAGGGAACTTGAAGCCGCAAGCGGAGGTGCGTGGACGTGAACCGCCCGAACGTGGTGTCGGTGGAGGAGTGGCAGGCCGCCTTGGACGACCTGCTCGTCAAGGAGAAGGCGCAGACCCGGGCCTTGGAGGCGCTGGCCGCCGAGCGCCGTCGGCTGCCGATGGTCCGGCTGTCGACCGACCACCGGTTCGTCGCGCCGGACGGGGCCGAGGTGGGGCTGCTGGACGTGTTCGACGGCCTGCACCAGCTCGTCGTCTACCACCACATGCTGGAGCCGGGTCAGGACTGGCTGTGCGAGGGCTGCACGTCGTTCACCGACAACATCGCGGACCAGGTCCACCTGAACCACCGTGACACCCGGCTGGTGCTGATGTCGCGCGCGTCGCGCAAGGAGATCGACGCGGTGCAGGCGCGGCTCGGGTACACCGTG
The DNA here is from genome assembly GCF_000328705.1 of Saccharothrix espanaensis DSM 44229. Classification (NCBI taxonomy): domain Bacteria; kingdom Bacillati; phylum Actinomycetota; class Actinomycetes; order Pseudonocardiales; family Pseudonocardiaceae; genus Saccharothrix; species Saccharothrix espanaensis. The sequence goes on from NC_019673.1 coordinate 1,270,215, forward strand.
CCGTGGTACTCCGCCGACCCCTCGTTCTACGAGGAGATCCGGCTGTCCGGCGGGTTCCGGATGAGCGTGTTCCTGCGCGACGGCGACGAGGTCTTCCACACCTACTACACGTCCGCGCGCGGCGTCGACCGGCTGCGACTCGACTTCAACCTGCTGGACCTGACGCCGTTCGGGAGGCAGGAGGAGTGGGAGGACTCGCCGGAGGGCCGGCCGCAGACGCCCACCATGCAGTGGCTGCGCATCCGCGACGAGTACGAGAGCTGAGCAAGTCGTGGCGGGGGAGCGCGTTGTGGGTGTGGGGTCGGCGGTGGGCGTGCGGGACGAGTTCTTCGGGCGGCCGTGGGTGGGGGTGTTGGGGGTGGCGTCGGATGACGGGCGTCCGCCTCTGACGGTGCCCGTGTTCTACGCATACGTGGACGGGCTCGTGACGTTCTTCACCGGCACACAGGGGCGTAAGGCGCGCAAGACGCGGCTCATCGCGCGTGCCAAGCAGGTGAGTCTGTGCGTGCAGCAGACCGAAGGGGCGTTGCGCACCGTGACGGCGGAGTGCGCGGTGGTCCGCACGGACCGTGCTCCGTCGGTGGACCAGGTCGTGGCGATCGCGGGGCGGTACATGCCGGCGACTGACGCCCGTGCGTTCGCGGCCGCTGAGCTTGACGCGCCTACGGGAACGTTTGTGCTATTCACCGCTCGTCCGGAGCGGTGGTTGGAGATGGGTCTGTAGGGGCTAGTCGTCGTCGTGCCTGCCGGAGATGAACTCCTGGAAGCGGATCTTGGCGCGGATCAGGGGCTGCCTGATCTTCGCCTCACGGCGGTAGGCGCGGCGGAGCTTGCGGGAGCCTTCGGTGTAGCGCCAGCGGGCCCACGGTGAGCCCGGCCGGGCCAGGCGCAGGGCGCCGATCTCGGGCAGGACGGGCACCAGCAGGCCCAGCAGGCCCGTCCACACCTTGCCCTTGAGCAGGGCCACTATCGCGAAGGCCAGGTTGATCATGATCACCACCAGGCGCAGGCCGACGCCCTCGTCGTACAGCTCGTCGTAGCCCAGCGGGCGCGCGCCGAGCAGGAGCAGGCCGGTCAGGCCGATGGCCAGGAACACCGCGTCGACGGACAGCCGGCCGTCCTTGGACCAGTAGACGTCGCGCAGGTGCAGTATCAGCGCGAACTCGTCGAGCACCAGGGCCGCACCGATGCCGAGCAACGCCGCTGCGGACACCCGCAGCCCGTGTTCGTCGTCCGGGGCGGCCAACCCGAGCACTCCGCCGAGCAGCATGAAGACCGTGCCGAACACCACGTGGTGGATGTGCGTGCCGCCCGGCTTGATGTTGCCCGGCCACCAGCGCACCTTCGCGCGGATGAGCCGCACGCTGATCCTGATCAGGACGAAGGTGAGGACCAGGCCGAGTAGGAAGAACAGCAGCCGGGACTGGGGCAGGTGGAGCGTCGACACCACTCCATCTTCACGCGAGGAGGCTGCTCCGCGCCGGCTATTGGCCACCCGTAGCAGCTCTGGAGCCAACGGTCCACAGCGGGTTCCCGTAGAGGGGCTCCGGGCCGTTTCTTGCGGTCTGTCCGGTGCGCGCTCCAGCCGTCCGACCGTGCGTTCGGTGGATGCGGGCTTGACCTCGGGCAACGTCTGGACCTGCGAGGGGAGTTCCGATCAGCGGTTTTCGCGGAGTTCGGAGCGGGGGTGCGCGTCGTCGCTGGTCGCGGCGGGTATGACTATAGGTTACCGGTTTGTAGCGCTAGGTAGTGGTGCGACTCGCCGCGTTCTACCGCTCGACTGCCGGCCGCCTGTCATGGTTGACTGTCTTCGGTCGTACCTTTCTGTGTTCGTGTTCCACCACGCTCGCGGAACGGAGTTGCGGGCGCCGAACTTTCCTCCAGGAAGGACCGTCGCCCTAGCTGACCCGGTGGTCGCAAGCGCGATCCGGCACCTGTTAGAGGAGAAGTAGCAAGATGGCAGTTCAGGGCACCGTCAAGTGGTTCAACGCGGAGAAGGGCTTCGGCTTCATCTCCCCGGACAACGGTGGCGCCGACGTGTTCGTGCACTACTCGGAGATCCAGAGCAACGGCTACCGCACCCTGGAAGAGAACCAGCGGGTGGAGTTCGAAATCGGCCAGGGCCAGAAGGGCCCGCAGGCACAGGCGGTCCGACCGCTCTGACCTAACATCCGAGTTCGCTAGTTCACTCGGAGATCCGAGCCGCCACTCCCGGTGACGGGTGTGGCGGCTCGTTTTCTTGTTCACGGGCGGGCGCGTGCGGGTCGCCGCAGAGCCGCTGGCCGACCAGCCTGGCCCCGTCGAACACGAAGGACGCTGTCGACCGCCGATCCGTGCCGTCGAACGCCAGCTCCACGATCACCGCGGCGTCGGCGTGGTGCAACTCCACCACGCGACAGCACCGGTCCGGCCACGCGGCGTGGACCCGCGCGTAGTACCCGGCCAGGGCCGCCGGCCCCTCGAACACCTCGCCGGTCGCCACGACCTCGCAGCGCGGGTGGTCGAACGCCGCCACGGCCGCCGCGAACTCGTGCTCGTTCTCCGACTCCAGGAGCTCCAGCACGATCGCCTCGCGCAGCGCCCGCAGTGACTTGGACGCGGTCATGCGTCCCCCTCCCTCGCCCGGTGCCCGACCAAACACCGGCCCGGCCCACCAGTCAAGACGGCACCCGGTGGACGGGTGCCGCCGTGACCGGTCGTCGGGTCAGGGGTTCATCTCGTACCTGCCGGACAGCGCGGCGACCTGCGCCCACACGCGGTCGAACCGGCCGCGGTCCACCACCGGCTTGCGGACCTGGCCCAACGCCCACTCCTGCTGCGCCTCGGTGGACGACGCCTTGCCGTGCAGCGCCACCGCGTAGCCGGCGAAGTCGCGGACCAGCACGTCGAAGACCTGGTCCAGGACGTCCCCGTCGAGCCCGGTCAGCGCGGCCTGCTCCAGGATCAGCTGGCCGTAGACCACCAGGGTGAACAGGTGGCCGACGGCGAGCAGGAAGTCCAGGTCCCCCTGCTGCTCCTGGTCGGGGCCGGCGGTGCTGAGAAGGGTGCGCATCGCCTGCGCCTGCTCGTGGAAACGGGCCACGTTGGGGACGTGCGCGTGGTCGCGGTAAGGCCCCTCCCAGTCGTGGAAGGTGATCTTGCCGAGCCCGCGCGCCGGGCCCTGCCGCCAGCAGAAGTCGTCGTCGGCCGCGTCGTGGCGGGTCGGGACCTCGGGGTACTCGGTGGGGGAGAACAGGTAGGCGGGCATGAACTTGAGCACCAGGGCCAGGTTGACGTGCACCGTGCCCTCCAGCTTGGGCAGCGCGCCGATGTCCCGGCCGGCCATCGCGAAGTAGGTGTCCTTCTCGAACCCCTTGGCCGCGATCACGTCCCACAGCAGGTCGATCACCCGCTCACCCTCGCTGGTGACCTTCATCTTGGTGACGGGGTTGAACAGCAGGTAGCGGCGGTCGTCCGGGGACGCGGTGCGGAAGTAGTCCACGGCCCGGTCGGAGAACAGCTTCATGGCGACCAGCCGGGCGTAGGCGTCCACGAAGTTCTGCCGGACGTGCGGGAAGTCGGTCACCCGCTTGCCGTACAGGACCCGGTTGTGGGCGTGCGTGATCGCCTCGTACATGGCGTGCTCGCTGATGCCGACGGATGCTGTGCACAGGTTGAACTTGCCGACGTTCACGGTGTTCAGCGCGGCGCTGAACGCGTCCTGGCCGGTGTGCAGGATGTCGTCGGCGGTCAGCGGGTAGTCCTCCAGCCGGAACTCGCTGACGAACATCTGCGAGTCGACGACGTTCTTGACCAGCCGGAAGTTCGGGTGCCGACTGTCGACGGCGAAGAAGACGTAGCCGTCCGGCCCGTCGACGTCGGCCCGCCTGCCGAACACGGACACCATGCCGGCGACGTTGCCGTTGCCGATGTAGTACTTGCCGCCGGACGCGCTGAACCCCGTCGCGGTGGGGGTGAGGAGCATGTCGGTCGAGTAGACGTCCGCCCCGTGCTCCTTCTCCGACAGCCCGAACGCGAACACTGCCCCACCGTCGAGCAGCTCGGCGGCCCGCTTGCGGGCGACAGCGTTGTCGCTCATCCAGATCGGACCCAGGCCCAGGACGGTGACCTGCCACGCGTACCAATACTGGAGGCCGTAGAAGCCGAGGATCTCGCTGAGCGCGGCGTTGCGCGCGGCGTCCCAGCGCTTGTCGGGCGCGCCGTCGGCCTCCGCGCGCGGGGTGCAGAAGGTGGCGAACAGCTTCTCGCGGGCGACGAAGTCGAGGAACTCGGCGTACCAGACCCGGGACTGGTCGTCCGCGATGAGCCGCCGCTTGCCGCGCTCCTCGAACCAGTCGACGGTGGCCCGCAGCAGCCGCCTGCTCTCGGGGTCCAAGTCGAGGTGCGCGGCCTCGAAGTCGTGCGGATCGAACAACACCGGCGTTCTCCCTTCGTCCCGCCCGCACGCTACCAGCCGGTAACTTATTCGGCCCGGGACCGGACACGCGCGGTGCGTCCCGGGATTTCGGCAGGTGGGCGTGAGGGAGTAGCAGAGGGATGGGGGCGCTACGGGTGGGGCAGCCGGGCAGCAGGTGTTCGTGGGTCAGGTGGCGAAGCGGCGGTAGAGCGGGCGGAGGTCGTCGGTGAGCGAGCGGCCGTTGACGGTCAGCGGGGGGAGTTCGTCCAGGATCGCGTCCGGGCGACGGGTCGGGAGTTCGTCCGGCTCGGGCACGGCAGGGGCCTTCGGGCGCAGCCAGAACGCGGCCAGGTCGTCCTCCGGGTCGGGCGGGGTGTCGTCCGGGCGGTCCTCGGGCGGTGGCATCGGGTCGCGCAGTTCGCGCAGGCGGTCGAGGAGGTCCTCGCGGGACCTGCCGCGCCACGCCAGGATCTCGAACGGGTCGGTGTCGAACGACTCGGCCAGCAGATAGCAGGTCGCGGCGAGGTGCTTGCACGGCACCTCCCAGTCCGGGCACGTGCAGTCCATCGACAGCTCGCGCGGCGACTGCGGGAACAGCGTCAGCCCGAGCCCGGCGAACACGTCCTCGATCTCCGGCGGCATCTCGCCCGCCAGCAGCTTCGCCGCGAACACCGCCCGGTCGGCCAGCACGTGCTCGATCCGCCGCCAGTCCTCGTCGGAGAACTTCCGCACCCCGATCCGTGCCCGGTACGGCTCCGGCCGCGACCCCATCACCAGCGCCACGACCAGGCTGGTCGACAGCGACAGGCTCATCACCTGCCCGGTCCGCGCGTAGGCCCGCCCGCGGTCCAGCCGGCCGCCCATGCCGAACGACTCCAGCACCTCGACGAACCGCCGCGACCACCACGTCCGGGCGACGTCGCCGCGCTTGCTGCGCAACGTCAGCCCGCCCTCGACCCGGATCGGCCGCGCCGCCGGGTGCCGGCCCGCCGGCGGACGTTCGCCGTGCCAGTCGCTCACGACCCGCCTCCTCGTGGCCCGCTCGCCCGGTCCCGGCCGGCCGGTTCGCCGTCCTGCTCGATCCGGTCGTCGCCGACGGCGTTGCCGGACAGGGCGAACAGGTCCCGCAGCTCCCCGGTCGACATCCCGGTCAGCCAGTCCTCGCCCGCGCCGACCACGAGCTGCGCGAGCCCGCGCTTCTCCTCGATCATCCGGTCGATCCGCTCCTCCACCGTGCCGACGCAGACGAACTTGCGCACCTGCACGTGGTTGCGCTGCCCGATCCGGAACGCCCGGTCGGTCGCCTGGTCCTCGACCGCCGGGTTCCACCAGCGGTCCAGGTGGATGACGTGGTTCGCGGCGGTCAGGTTCAGCCCGGTGCCGCCGGCCTTCAGCGACAGCACGAAGATCGACGGCCCGCCCTCGGACTGGAAGCGGCGCACCATCTCGTCCCGCGCGCCCTTCGACGTGCCGCCGTGCAGGAACAGGACCTCCGTGTCGAACCGCGCGGCCAGGTGCGGCACGACCAGCGCGCCGAACTCGGTGAACTGGGTGAAGCACAGCGCCTTGTCCCCGTCGGCCAGCGCTTCCTCCAGGATCTCCTCCAGCCGCGCGATCTTGCCCGACCGGCCCGCGACCCGCGAGCCGTCGCCGAGCAGCTGGGCCGGGTGGTTGCACACCTGCTTGAGCCGGGACATCGTCGCCAGCACCAGGCCCTTGCGCTTGATGCCCTCGGACTCGGCGATCCGCGCGAACATGTCGTCCAGCACCGCCTGGTAGAGCGTCGCCTGCTCGGCGGTGAGCGTGCAGAGCTGCTTGACCTCGATCTTGTCCGGCAGGTCGGTGATGATCAGGGGATCGGTCTTGAGCCTGCGCAGCACGAACGGCCGGGTGATCCGGCGCAGTCGGACGGCCGCGTCCTCGTCGCGGTGGCGTTCGACGGGCACGGCGAACCGCGCGCGGAACGTGTTCACCGTCCCGAGCACGCCGGGATTGGCGAAGTCCATGATCGACCAGAGTTCGGCCAGCCTGTTCTCCACCGGCGTCCCGGTCAACGCGACCCGGTGCCGCGCGGGCAGCGCCCGCACCGCGCGCGACTGCCGCGTGGCGCTGTTCTTGATGTTCTGGGCCTCGTCCAGCACCACCCGGTCCCACTCGATCGCGGCCAGCGCCTCGACGTCCCGCGCGACCACGGCGTAGGTGGTGACCACCAGGTCGTGCCCGACCCCGAGCCCGGCCGCGGACCGCTCGCCGCCGTGGTGCACGCGGACCCGCAGCCCCGGCGTGAACCGCGCCGCCTCCCGCTGCCAGTTGCCCACCACGGACATCGGGCAGACCAGCAACGTCGGCGGCCGGGCGCCGTGCTGCCGGTTGTGCGCCTCCAACGCCAAGAGCTGGACGGTCTTGCCCAGGCCCATGTCGTCGGCCAGGCACGCGCCCAACCCGAGCCGGTCCAGGAACGCCAGCCAGGCCAGCCCGCGCAACTGGTACGGCCGCAGCGTCGCGGTCAACCCGGCCGGCGGCTCGACGGGCTCCAGCCGGTGCTCCACCTCGCCGGACAGCAGGTCGCCCAGCCACCCGTCGCCCCGCACCGCGTTGAGCGGCAGCGGCAGGTCCGCGTCCTCCGGCCCGAGACCGGAGTGCAGCAGCACCTGGGCGGCCGACATCTGCCCGCCGCCGCGAGCCAGGAACGCCAACCCCTCCGCCAGCCGCTTCCGGTCGACGTGCACCCACTGGCCGCGCAGCCGCACCAGCGGTGCCTTGGCCCTGGCCAGCGACGTCAGCTCGGCCTCGGTCAACCGCTCGTCGCCCAGCGCCAGGTCCCAGCGGTAGTCCACCAGGACCTTGAGCCCCAGCTCGCTCTCCTTCGCGACCGTGCCCGCGACGCCCCGACCGGCGGCGGTCAAGGTCAACCCGAGCCGGCGCGGCTGCCGCCACCACGAGGGGAGCAGCACACCCAAACCCGCCTGGGTCAGCAGGGACGCGTGGGTCAGGAACTCGTGCGCCCCGTCGACGTCGAGGTCCATCCCGACCGGGCGGCGGTCGGCGAGCGCGTGCTCCAGCGCCGGGTAGAGCCGGGCGGCCCGCCCGAGATCGCCGAGCAGCACCTCCTGCGGCCGGTCCACCCACCGCCGCAACACCGCGTCCTCGCGCCGCCACACCCGGGAGGCGGGCACCAGGGCACTGGGCTCGTCGACGGCCTGGAGCAGGAACTCCAGCCGCCACCCGTCGTCCCCCGGGCCACCCTGGTCGGGCGAGGACAGCCGGAAGCAGACGCGGACCTGGCTGCCCCGGGCCTCGTCCTGCGCCCACCCGGCGACCTTCGCCCGCAGCAGGTCGACGTCGGTCGGGTCGGCCTCGAACTCGGCCCGCCCGGCCAACGCGGCCAGCCACCGGCCCGTGGTGCCCCGGTCGGTCCGGTCGCGGATCGCTGTCGTGTCGTGTCCGTTCGCCTCCTGGTCTGGTGTGTTGTTCCGGGTCGAGGTCGAGGTCGAGGTGGGTGGGGTGAGCCGGCGGCGGATCTCGCCGTCCACGAGGAAGTCGACGGTCGCGCGGAGTGCGTCGCCGACGCCTTCGGCCGCGCCGAACGCCGGGGGCATCCCCGCACGCAGGCCGGCGTGGCGCACCGAGTCCACGCCGGACAGCGACGCCCGCCACCGCCCCACCGCGTACCGGCCTTCGCGAGGAGCGGTCGGTCGCGCCGGGTCGGCGACCACCGGCAGCACGCGCCCCCTGGAGACCAGGTCCCGGGCGAACTCCACGACCTCGTCCAGGAACTTCGCGGACGCGCCCATCCGGCAGTCCGGCAGCCCGGACGGCAGCTCACCGTCCAGCCACACCACCGGCACCAGCCAACTCCGCCACCGCGGCACACCCCGCCGCGAGGGCGGCTTGGCCAGCGGATCGCGCACCAGCTCGGGCGAGTCGACCGGACCCGAGGCGTACGACGGCAGCCGTACCGCGACAGTGCCCGAAACGCCCCCGACCAGGTCCGCCAGCGTCGTGCCGTCGACCGCGAACGGGTGACCCACGGCCGTTTTCGGCAGCCGCCCTTCGACGCGTGCGGGCAGCAGCGAATCCTCCGCCCACAGCGCCGGACGACCGTCGGCCGCGCAGAGGCCGTGCAGCACCAACACCGGCACGACTCTAGGTGGTGCTGGTGTGGGCCGCCCCGGCGACCGTCGGACCTTCTCCCTCGGCCCGAGCGCGACCGTCAGTCCTTGTCGGGACTGGACGATTGGCTCGGCCCAGTGGAGGCGGGTCGACCTGTCGTCGTGCGGGTCTCCGTCACCGCCGTTGCTGCGTTGTGTGTCGGTGGTGTGGCGGCCGGGTGGGCGGTGGCTGGTGTGGCGTGCGCCCACCCGGCCGGTGGGCCTCGGTGTTCAGGAGGGGTCAGTGGTCCAGGCGGACCTTGGCGCGGCCGGCCAGGGCCGTCACGCCGACACCTGCCAGACCCACCTGGAGGGCGAGCTCGATCCAGTCGACGCCGTCCGTGTCGGCGACACCGAGCGCCGTGGCGGTGAACGTGCCGACCAGGGCCGCCCCGATGCCGACCAGGATCGTCAGCAGCAGCGAGATCTTCTGCTTGCCCGGCACGACCAGTCGTCCCAGGCCGCCGATGATCACGCCGATGAACAGGGCCGAGATGATGCCGGTGATTTCCACGTGAGGTCCCCTCCGCCGAACTACGTCTGCACCACGAGCATCACCCGCCGACCACCCCCGTCGAATCGGGTGTGGCCCTGACCTCGCCCTGATCCCGACCCTGAACTCCCAGCAGGTGCGCCGCCTCCGGACTCAGGGGCCGGCCCGCTATGTCCGGGTCGCAGCCCACCCTGGCGAGGCGGGAGCGGATGGACGCGGGGGAGCGTTCCTGCTGCTTGGCGATGGCGCGGATCAGGTCGGCGGCGGGTGCGCCCGGCGAGGCGGCCAGCCAGGTGTCGCGGAGGTCTTCGTCCAGCTCGTCGGTCCAGGGTTGGTTGGCGTTCGCCGGGCGGTGGCGGCCCCCTCTCGGCGGCGGCGCGCCGAGTTTGCCCAGGGCGTCGAGGACCTGGCCGAGGAGCTTGCCCACGGAACTGCCCGCGCCGGCGGGCAGGCGGAGGTTGCCCTCGGCCACCAGCAGGCCGGAGGTGTCCGTGCCGGACACCTCCACGAACAGATCGGGATCGGCGAACGCCCGCAGGCGGTAGGTCGTCGGGCCGATCCGGGTTTCGGTTTCATACGTGGTTGTCGTCATGCGGATGACGTTAGACCAGGGGTACGACAATTTCCGTTGGCGCTGGTCAGCGGCCCGTTTTCAGCGACAGAGGGGACACTGCGAGGTGGTCGGCGCGGCACCGGTGAGGTACGGCTCGAGGTGGGTGGCGATGGCCCTGGCCAGCGACGGCGGGACGGCGTTGCCGATCTGCCGGGCCACCTCGATCTTCGTGCCGCACCACTCGAAGTCGTCCGGGAAGCTCTGCAGGCGCGCGGCTTCCAGGTGGGTGATCGGCCGGTCGACGCGGTGGCCGTCCTCGCCGGGCTCCCACTGCGGGTGCAGGTACTGGCCCTTCTCGGGCTTGTAGAACTCGGTGCGGATGGTCAGCGACGGCTCGTCCCAGCGCATCCGGCCCATCACGTCCGTGGTGCCGGTCTTCTTCTCCCGCCAGCACCGGGGGAGCAGCTCGTCCGGCAGGTCGAACCGCCCGCCGCCGGGCGGGACGTGCCGGTAGCGCTGCACGGACAGCGGGGTCGGGTTGCGGCCGATGTGCAGGTCCGGGCTCTTGTGGCGGCCGGGCATGGTCTGGCCGAAGAACTCGACCGTGGAGTCCGGCAGCGCCGTGGTCGTGGGGAGTTCGGGCAGGCCGGTGAGCACGTCGCGGACGGTGTGCCAGCTACCGCGCGGGTGGGTGGGCGCGGGCAGCGGGATCGGGCCGATCCGGGAGCCGATCACGATCGCGCGCCGCCTGCGTTGCGGCACCCCGAAATCGGCCGCCAGCAGGATGCCCGAGCTCAGCTCATAGCCCTCGGTCTCGGCCTGGAGCAGGGCGAACTCGGTGGAGGACAGGAACCGGTCGACGTTCTCGATCACGAACACCTTGGGCCGCGCGGTGCGCACGAACCGCAGGTACTCGCGCCACAGTGAGTTGCGCGGGTCGTTGACGTCGCGCGAGCCGAGGTTCGAGAAGCCCTGGCACGGCGGTCCGCCGACGATCAGGTCGACCTCGGGGATGCTCTCGTCCGGGATCGCGGCGATGTCGGACCAGCGCATGTGGTCCTCGCCGAAGTTCGCGGCGTACGTCGCCGCCGCGCGCAGGTCCCACTCGACCGCCATGACCGGCCGGTAGCCACCAGCCGAGGCGAACCCGGCGGTCATGCCGCCGCAGCCGGCGAACAGGTCGATCATGGACAGCACGTCGGTCAGGTTAGCCCACGTCGGGGCGCGCGCGGGGCCGGCGCGCCGGCGACCGGCCGGCGGGGTGTGGTGGGTCAGTCGGGCGTCGGCGGGGCGGGTGTGGCGGGGGTCGGCCGGCGGCGGGCCAGCACGGTCTCGCGGACGCGGTTCGCGGCCTCGGCCGGGTCTTCGTGCTCCCAGACGCGGACCGCCAGCCAGCCCGCCTCGGCCAGCCGCTGGTCGGTGTTCGCGTCCCGGGTCTGGTTCGTCTCGATCTTCGTCCGCCAGAAGTCGCCGTTGTTCTTCGGCCACGTGCCGTGCGTCGGGCAGCCGTGCCAGAAGCAGCCGTCCACGAACACCGCGACCTTCGCGGGACCGAACACGACGTCGGCCTCGCGGCGGACCGCGCGCACCGGGCGTTGGTGCACGCGGTAGCGCAGGCCGAGGCGGTGCAGCTCGCGGCGCAGCGCGATCTCGATCTCGGTGTCCCGGGACCGCTGCCTGCTCATCCGGGCGCGGACCTCGTCCGTGGTGTCCAGCTTCGTCTCCGGCTTGCCCACCGGGCCATGATGGCTCACCGCGGGTACAGGATCGCGCGCAGGCTCCGCACCGCCCGGCCGAGCTGGGCGCGGGTGGGCAGGGGTACCCCGCCGACGTGCTCGGACTCGGTGAAACCCAGGTCGTGGAAGAAGAACGGCGGCATCGCGTGCACCAGCAGCGCCTCGGACCGCTGCGCCCCGCCGCGCGGGTTGAGGATGAGGCGCTCCACCCAGGCGTCGACCTGGAACACCACGTCCGCCAGCGGGTGCACGCGCACGTCGAGGCCGTTGCGGCGCAACTCGGCGACCACGTACGTGTCCCGCAGGAACGCCGTGAAGTCGGCGAGGACCTTGCGGCGCATGGCGTCCCGCGCCTGAGCCTTGTCGGCACGGGCGTCCGCGATCGCCTCCTGGGCGGGCGTCCACAGCATCGACCTGGTCCGGTCGTCGGTCTCGCAGAACTCGCGGAACTCGTCCCAGCCGGGTAATCGGCCCAGCGTCTCGACCACGTGGTGGGCCACATGGGTGAAGGCGAACTCGGGCCGCCACTCCCTGATGTCGACGACGTCCGGCGGTGGACCGGCACCGGGCGTGCTGAGGCAGGCGTCGACGACCTCCTCCGGGGCGAGCCGCAGGACGGTGTCGGTGGTGTGCGCCATGACGTGGTCCACCACGTGCTTGCGCTTGCTGAACCAGCCGTTGAAGTGGAACCGGGTTTCCTGGGTGACGTTGAAGGTCCGGCGGACGTCCAGCGCTGTCGTGGTCATGACGGAGAGGTTACGGACGGGCACCGACAGTTCGTGGAACGCGCAGGTCAGACCGTCAGCGATCGACGTCGAGGTCCGCCCGGTCGGCCGCCGCCCGGCCCGCGTCCCAGCCCGCCTCGCTCCGGATCGCGGTGGACTTGCTCGTGGTGTTGGTGAACAGGGTCGAGAACAGGTCGTCCACCGCGCGCTTCCGGGCGGCCAGCACCGGGAGCAGGCGGTCGTCCTCGGGTGGGGTGTTGGCGGCTTTCAGACGTTCGCCGACGCGGTGCGCGTAGGCCAGCAGGAAGGACTTCCGGAACGCCAGGCTGCGGGACTCGTCGCCCTTGCGCGCCTTGTCACCCGCCGCGACCATCGCCCGGGTGGCCTGTACGAGCAGCGACGCCGTGAGGAGCTCCACGATCTCCAGGTCGAGTTCCTCGCCCACCAACGCCACGAAACCCAGGTCGTAGACGACCGCACGGCACCGGTTCGCGTCCGCGACCACGTGCACGACCTGCGCCTTGCCGTCGAAGTAGCGCTTGTCCAGCCACACGCGGCGGGAGATCGTGGTCGGTTCCTCGGACGGCATCCGCTCCAACGCGTGCCGGGTCACCAGCTCCTGCGCTTTCGCCGAGAGCGCCTCGGCCTCGTCCGGGAACGGCGTGGACTCGGCCTTGGCCAGCAGCGACCGGACCCGCTTGAGGATCTTCGGGGCCACGCTGTGGTGGGTGATCTCGGCCAGCGGCGAGCCGGGCCGGGGCACGATCAGCGGCAGCGCGGGCAACGTGGACAGGGTGGCGAGCAGCGTGACGACAACGGCCAGCGCGTCATCGGGCAGCTCGATGTGCTTCACGGCCCACTGCGCGAGGTGGGGCTGTGACCGGTCCCACCAGATCGTCGCGCCGATGTCGGTCAACTGCTCGGTCCAGCGCGGGTGCAGCGACGTGTAGCGGGACGTGTTGTGCGCGATCGCGTCCACGACGAACGACAGCGCGCGCTCGTCCTCGTTGCGCCGGACGGTCTCGTATACGTCGGTCGGCAGCCAACCGTGGTCCCACAGGTTGTCCAGCGCACGGTCCAGCACCTCGTGCACGGCACCGTCCACTTCGGTCGGCGACAGGCCCGCGGTACGGGGTTTCGGCGCACGGCGATTCACGGCGGCACGTCGGATCGCCTCGCCCAGAGAGTCCACGATGGGTGATTCTCCCCCGTGGCGTGGTGTCGCTGCGGCCGGTGGGGCAGGTGGCGTGCCAGCCTCGCGCGGTGAGCCGGAAGACGCAGCGCCCCAGGCGGCGCCCGATCGTGGTGGTGCAACGTCCACTGGGGACGGCGTTGAGCCCGGCGCAACGCGCGTTCGTGGACGGCTGCCGGTCGCTGCCGCAGTTGACCGACCCGTTGGACGCGGAACTCGCGGTGAGTGCGGCGGTGGCCGACGTGTCCACGGACGAGGAGTTCTGGGCGGGGGTCGTGGAGCACGCGGTGTCGTTGCCGAGCAGGCGCAACGACCGGCTGCTGCGGGTGCTGGCGGCGATGCTGACCGGCCGGCCGCGGGAGTGGGCGGCGAGCGCCGTGCCCCCGGATGGCCCCGACCTCACGGTGGGCCGCGCGTGGATCTGCGACCGGTCGATCGACGCCGGCTACCTGGCGTTGGTGTGCACGTACAGGTTCGAGGACGAGCACGCGATGGTCTTCTTGATCGACGAGTTGGCCGGCGGTGTGGTGCGTAAGGCGTTCGTCACACGTGACGTGCAGGCGGCACGTGAGGAACTCGGCGGGCAGGGATCGTTGAACGAGATAGGCGCGGAGGCGGCGCACTGGCTGCTGGCCAAGTCCTACCACCGGCTGGACCGCAACCCGGACGTGCCGGTGGGCCTGGACGTGCGGCGGACCAGGCTGTCGGCCGACCGGCGGATCGCGTTGGCCTTCGGCTGATCAAAGCTGGTCACGGTGGTTGCGCACTGGACTGTCCACCTTGGACTCCGAGAGCCACCGGGTGGTCGGGATCAGGCCGTCCAGTCCGGGTCGCGGCCGAGCAGCGCCAGCGTGCGGTTCCAGCCCGTCGAGTCGGCGGCGATCGGGAGGACGGGGGCGAACGCCGCGCCGGGTGCGGTGCGCATCGGGCCGTCCGGGACCAGTTCGGCCTGTTCGAGCGCGGCGGCGACGAGGTCGTCGTCGTAGTCGAGCTTGCCGCCGACGGCGACCGCGACGTCCCAGCCGTGCACCAGGGTGTCGATCAGGTGAAAGCCGATCACGTTGCGCAGCGGGAACCGGCGACCCTCGAACTCGGCCAGCAGCACCCGCCGGTCGGGGTCGGCGGCGGCGAACGCGGCGGCCACCACGGCCAGACCGGCCTCGTGTGCGCTGGTCGAAGGCTCGCGGGGCGCGAACGCCTCCTCGCCGACGTCGGCCAGCACGGCGGCGGCGAAGCCGTGGTCCTGGCCGATCATGTGTGCCAGCAGAGCCGTCAAATCCCAGCCCGCGCACGGGGTCGGGCGGTGCAGGTCGGTGGGCCGGACACCCGCCACGATCGGCTGGATCGCGGCGAGGGAGCGGCGGTGGAGTTCCAAAATGGTCTGCATGTGCTTACTATCTACCCCGGTAGATCGTTGGTCAAGCGGTATCGTCCTGCGGGTGACCGGACAGCGCCACGACCTCGGGGCGTCGTTCGCCCGACTGGCGCGGGCGATGATCGACGCCGAAACGCCGATCTTCGGCGCGCACGACGTGGAAATGTGGGACTACGTAGTCCTGACCGCCCTGGAATCCGGAGCCGCACCCACCCAGGCCGAACTCGCGGCGGCAGTACGCCGGGACAAGACCCGCCTCATCCCGATCCTGGACCGGCTGGAAGCACGGGGCCTGCTCAGCCGAACACCCGACCCGGCGGACCGACGCAACCGGGTAGTCGCGTTGACCGAGGCAGGGCGCGCGCTCTTGGTCGCTTGTCAGAGTGAGGTGCGCGCCATGGAGGCGGAGTTCCTGGCATCGGTGCCGGCGGCCAGACGGCGTGTGTTCGTCGAAGTTCTGGAAGAACTCGCCGACGGCTTGTAGCCCGGCCGACATCCCCCACGGAAGGTTCACGCACCGACATTCCGGGCGCTGATAGAGGGGGGTTAAGCGGGGGAGAAGTATGGCGCCGCCAGGGTAAGCAAAAAGGCCCCGGTCAATGACCTGGGCCTTTGGTGCGCCGCCAGGGACTCGAACCCCGAACCCGCTGATTCCGAGCCGAAGTGCGCCGTCTTTCGGCGTTGATCACGGATAGGGCTCACTAGCAGCGGTAACCGCTAGCAAAATTGGCCGCGATAGACGGATACCCCTGGTCGTTCGACGTTGTTTTCCAAGGGTAAGCCATGGTGTTGATCTTGGTCGTCTGGCCGTTGTGATCGCTCGATGGCAAGGGGGCGAAGCCGTCGCGGCAGCCGATCTCCGGGCCCAGGGCAGCCCAGCCGCGCGACACCGCGATCGATCCGACAGTAGGGCAACGTGAGCCGAGTGGTTGGCGCGAGCGGTGGGGAGGCGCCGCCGATCAGGCTACCTGCACTGCGCCCCACGCAGAGCTACTCAGTACGAGACCCGGCGTGCCACGACACGGAAGGGGTTGGTGCCACACCGGCGGGGCCGAGACTTGACCGTCTCAAGCTCAATTGGACGTAGGTTCCTCACGAGGATGTCCGACAGGAGCGTGGCGAGCCATCGCGACTTACCGAGGCGGAACCTCTAGGCTGCTGACATGACCGTGGACGACTTGCAGCTACTGGAAGAGCAGCTTGCGGTTGAACGCCGCAAGGTGGATGTGGCGATTCACAATTTCTCCACACGCGAGCTTGTTCGTATGATGGCAGATGAAGAACTGAATACTGCTCCCGCCTATCAGAGGAAGTTTCGATGGACAAAGGAAGGGGAATCGCTCTTTATTGAATCAGTATTCTTGGGTCTGCCTATCCCGCCTCTTTTCGTTGCGACCAACATAGGTTTTCAATGGGAGGTTGTTGACGGTTTGCAGCGTCTGTCTACTCTGCATCACTTCATGTCAGACTCCGATAGCAGTTTGGATCTGGTTGGCCGTACTGAACCTCTGCGGCTAGCTGGACTTGAAAAGCTGAGTCAACTAAATGGGAGAGGCTACAAAGATCTTCCGAAGAACATTCAGATCTACTTCGGTAGGCAGCCGCTCCAAGTTGTATCGCTGACAGATAAGAGTGATCTCCAGATCCGATTCGATCTGTTTGAGAGGTTGAATAAGGGCGGTATCGTGCTGACGCCGCAGGAGGTACGTGCCTGTGTCTATCGCGGTCAGTTCAACGACTTTATCGAGCCGCTTGCCCAATTTCCGGACTTTGCAAGTCTTTTGAAGTTGCAGCAGGCTCGACAAAGTGACGGTACTAGTGTCGAGCAAGTACTCAAGTTTTTCGCTTACAAGAATGATCGAGATCGGTTCGATGGTCGTGTGGAAAAGTTCTTGAATCGGTATATGGGTGAAGCCGAGAAAGCTTTCAACTACGACAAAGAGCGGCGACTCTTTGAGTCGGCTGCTCATGAATTGGCGGCAATTTGTGGAGGACCGTTCCTTGCTGGCACGCATCCGCTTACTCCGCTCGTGCAATTCGAAGCCTGCATGGTGGCCTTGGGCGAGCTTATTGACGGTGGAGTGAAAGTTGTTGCGCCAGCGTCAGGCTGGGTGAATGATCCTCAGCTTCGTGAGGCTTCGGGTGCTGGCACCAATACAAAGTCCATGCTGGGGCGTCGCATCGATCGCGCGAAGGCAATTTTCAGTGGCCAAGCATGAAGACCTGGTAGCTGAGATAGCTGCGCAATGTGATCGACTCTTGACGCGTGCCGACCAGCTTAAGAGGTACATGGTAATCAGTGCTGCACTTGCGCAATCGGACCCAAAATCACTTTACTTTCTTACGGTTGAATCTCGTGGTGCCGCTATTGTGGGGATTTGCGCAGAATTGGAGGCTTTGACGCGGACAATACTGCAACGATCCCATGAGGAGATTAATGAAAGCAGCATCCCGTACAGTCAAATGTCGGCATCACTTAGGCAGCTGGCGGCCCACGAGACATTTGAAAGCCTGCGATCACTTCGTGATCACTCGAGACTTTGGGATCGGAGGGCTCACGCCACCACTCTAGAGTTCTGCAATGATTTCGTTAAGTTGCCGATAGAAAGGCGGCACGCTCAACCGCC
Organism: Saccharothrix espanaensis DSM 44229; assembly: GCF_000328705.1. NCBI lineage: Bacteria > Bacillati > Actinomycetota > Actinomycetes > Pseudonocardiales > Pseudonocardiaceae > Saccharothrix > Saccharothrix espanaensis. Next base: position 1,287,463 of record NC_019673.1, read on the forward strand.
TCTAGACGGCCGGACTTTGAAGCCGGAACATTTTTATCGAATATGGGCAATCTACAACCTGCCGGGAGAGGCTTTCCCTGTCGTGGGCTGGGCCGCTTCGCTTCAAAAAGTGGCGCTTCTTCGCAATGATATCGCGCATGGCAATGTGGCATTTGCCGACGTTTTTAAGCAAGCTGGCACTTCGATGCGTGAAATCGAGGCGTATTTGGATGATCTTTCACACTTCTCGATACATGTGGCTATCCAATGGCAAGAATACCTGTCGGTTGGCGGTTATCTACTGAATTCCTAGTAGGTGTGCAGGGTTTGAATGATGGATCGTAGTCTTCGGTATCGAAACCGACGTCGTGGTCCCCAGTTTCTGGCGGGGCTCGACGCGGCGGTCAATTCTGGGCATTCTTTGACCTGTGAGGCGATGGGCACTCGAATGCTCTTGCGGTTCCTCCGGGGGTCGGTGGCCGTTCCTTGCCGACGGCGGGACCGGTGCCCATGCCGTACGCGGCGCGCCCGGACGCCGCCAGGCGGCCTTGGGCGGGCCGCACTACACAGGGTGCCGGTCTCCGTCACCGGCCTGGCACCAACGGCCAGCGGCCCCCCGCAGGGGGCCGCCTTGACCAAGAAAAGAAACTCTGAACACCGTGGTCGCGGGCCTGAGCGCTGAGTGTTGGCGGGGCGTTGTCGCGCCTCGGGGCTGGGTGGCGTAGGACTAGGGCATGGTCGCTGCGGTGGTGTTTGACGTTGGGGAGACGTTGTTGGACGACTCCCGCGAGTGGGGTGCGTGGGCTGACTGGGTTGGGGTGTCTCGGCATACGTTCTCGACGGTGTTGGGGGCCGTGACCTCTGCTGGGCGGGACAACGCTGAGACGTTCCAGTACTTCCGGCCTGGGTTTGACCTTGCTCGGGAGCGGGAGTTGCGGGAAGCCGCGGGGGTGGGGGAGCGGATCGAGGAGGTTGATCTGTACCCGGATGTGCGGGGTGGGTTGGCTCGGTTGCGGGAGTTGGGGTTGTGGGTTGGGGTTGCCGGTAACCAGACGGCTCGGGTGGGGGAGTTGTTGCGGGAACTGGAGTTGCCGGTGGATGCGGTCGCCACTTCTGGGGAGTGGGGTGTGGCTAAGCCGTCTGCGGGGTTCTTTGAGCGGGTGGTGGGGATGACGCCTGCGGGGGCCGCTGGGGACGTGTTGTACGTGGGGGATCACCGGGACAACGACGTGGTGGCGGCCAAGGCGGCTGGGTTGCGGACGGCGTTGATCCGGCGTGGGCCTTGGGGGTACCTGTGGGCCGATGATCCGTTGGTGCGGCGGGATGCCGACTGGGTGATCGACTCGTTGCACGACTTGCCGGGGGTGTTGTTTCCGGCTTAGCGGGCACCTGCCCAGGCTGCCAGGTCTAGGAGACCGGAGCTTAGGGACGGGTGCGTGCGTAGGAGGACGGAGAGGGCCTGGCGGACCTGTGGGTGGGAGCGAGTGTGTTCTGGGGCGGCCTGGCGGGCTGCTTGTAGGCAGATGTGGGCCTCTTCGTAGTGGCCCAGGTCTAGCTGGGCTCTGGCCAGGTCGATGAAGTAGTGCGAGCGGCGTTCGGCTGGGAGGTGGGACGGGGGTTCCCATGTTGCGGCTCGTTGGATGCCTGCTGGGTCGCGGAGTTCGGCGGCTACGGCTAGTTCGTGGATGCGGAGCGATGCCGGGCCGAACGCGGTGCCGTCATAGATGCCTTCGGGAGCGGTGTGGGCTGCGTGGCGGGCCGTTAGGAGGTGGTCGGCGGCTACGTCTGCCTTGCCTGCTCGGGCTGCGACCACTGCGGCTCGCATGTGTAGGGAGCCGAACGCTGCCGCTGTTGCTGCCTGCTTGAGGTTGCGGGTCGGGATCTGGTCCGCGGCTTGGTCTAGGGCGCGGGAAGCCGTGTGTAGGTCGCCGCTGGCGAAGAACGTTTCGGTGCGCACGTACGAGACGGCGGCGGGTAGGAGGATGTTGTCTGACTCCTGGGCCGTGGTGCGCATCAGGTCGATCAGGCGGGCTGACAGGTCGAAGTAGCGGAACTTGTAGGCCACGCCGTCCGCTGCGCGTAGGGCCAGGGTGAGCAAGGACGCCACGTGGCGGCGGTCGGCTGTGGTGAAGAGCTGGCGAGCGCGGGAGAGTTCGCCGATCAGGGCTGGGAGGTGGCGGACCAGCTCGCCGTAGCGGGCCTCCAGGCGGTGGGTGTTCATCGTGGTGACGTCTGCTTGGAGCTCGGCGAGCGTGCGGGTTGGGCCGTCGTCGGGGATGTCGAGGATGTCCAGAGCGCGCCGTAGGCGTGGGACGGCTACGTGGACGATGTTCTGATCTTGGGCGGTGGGGCTGTCGTTGGTCTGGTCGGTTGGTGCCCACGGTTGTGGTGTGTAGGGCGTAGGTGGTTCTACGGTGCGGGCCGCGTAGAGGGTGGCGGCGTCGGGGAGTCGGCGAGCGCCGCCGGTGAACCACCTCAGGTGGTGTGGGACGTGTAGGGCGTCGCACCAGCGTTCTAGGCGTTCTAGGTCGGTTACGGCGCGGCGGGTGCGTTCTAGTTCGCTAATCCGGCCTTGGGTGAGGTCCAGCCAGGCGGCGAGGGTGGTTTGCGGGACCTTGGGGCTCTGGGCCTGGCGGTAGGCGCGGAACAGAAGGCCGATGTTGCGGGCTTCGAATGCCTCGCGGAGGGTGGGTCGGGTCCAGAACTCCGGCGGGAGGTTCGGCGGACTGAGCGTTGCGGCGGCGGCGCATCTGCTGCACTGGGTGCCTTGGTTGTCGCTGGCCAGCAACGTGTTGCACGTGTGGCATCGGCGCTTCGGCACGCTCACCCCCTGCGCTAGCTGCGTCTACTTCGGAGTGTAGCGCGCCGGTTACGTGGCTGACCCGGTACTAATAGGACGCCTATTATTCCGAGTAGCTGCTGGTATGGAATCGGCCTTCTGTACGCGTGAACCTGATCAAACAAGAACCAGGTTTGCTACATGGAGGTGGGGCCGATGGCCTTTTACTTGCTTCTCCAGCCCGAGGAGGGCACGGAGTCGGCGCTGGTCGAGCGTGCCCAGGGGCATCCGTCTTTGGTGATCTCGTCCGGTGACGCTCGGCTCACGGTGCAGATCGCGGGGCAGGAGGACGGCGCGCAGCTCGCCATCAAGTTCGCGCGGGAGTTGGCCGGCTCGGCGGCGGCGTTCGCGGACCGGTGCGAGGCGTTGACGAAGCTCGCTCCGTTGGACTTCGAGCACTTGGCCGCGTTGGTCGGGACCACGCCGGAGGAAGTGGACGCGTTGACGGCCGGCGGGCGCGATGAGGACGTCGAGCGGTGAGCGATGTTGACGGCCTGAAGCCGTTGTGCGGCAGGGAAGAGTTCGCTGTGATCGTTGACCAGTTGGTGGCGATCGAGCCGCCCCGGATCTTTGCTGTGGTGCAGGAGTACGGGGAGCGGCTGAACGCGTGGGTCATCGCGTGGGGCATGGCGTTTGAGGACCACGCGGAGGTCTACACGGTTGATCAGAGGACGCGGCTGAGCTTGAGCCGGCCGGACAGCGCGCCGGCGTTGTTCGCCAGTGAGCGGGAGTCGCTTTCGGCTCGTCGGAGGCTCGGGAGCGGCTGGGGCCGGAGAGGGCGGAAGTCTGCAACGTGTAGCGGGTCGGTGCGGCGGGGACTGGTCGAGGGGTGGAGCGTGATGGTTGGCGGGGCTGAGTGGACTGATGAGGAACGACGCGTGCTGGGGGCTGGGTTCGCCGAGCTGCTGGGGCGGGTGGACGAACTCAGCGCGCGTCTGAGTCGGATTGAGGATCACTTGGCTTCCGACCGGAAAGCTCAGCCTCAACCGCCGAAACGCGCCTGCTGAGGTCGTCCAAGACGGTGTTGATCTGCTGGAACATCTCCCGAAGCTCATGCGGTGAGGGCGCGTCGTCCCCCGCATGGGCTTCGGGCTTCTTGACGACGATCGTGCCTTCGCCCTGGCGGGAGATCACCAGTCCCTCGTTGCGGAGCTGGTCCAGAGCCTTCTGCAGCGTCATGACGGCTCGGCCGTACTTCACCTGGAGTTCGGCCAGGGAAGGGAGCTTGTCTCCGACCTGGATGGCGTCGGACGCGATGAGGCGGCGTAGGTCTTCTGCGATCTGCTGGTACGCCGGGCGGGGGTCGGTTGCGTCTAGGCCCATGGCGAGACTGTACCGACACAGCTAGCTCAGTTGAAAGTCACCTGATCGGCCTAGTGAAACTCCTAGCTCTACTAGTTATGTTGGTGGTGTAGTTGGTGGCGGTTCGGCCGCCCTGATCTGGTGGAGGTTCTTGGATGGCGTTGCAGGACTTGCCGGTGATGTTGAGCGGCTATCGGCTGATGATCACGGAAGCGCCGGTGGCGAAGGTGCGGGAGGCCGATGACGGCACCGTGACGCCGGTCGTGGATCGGGTGTCGGGTGCGGTGCAGTACGTGGTGACGCTGTTCGCCAAGCCGGTCCCGGTGGAGGGGCGGAAGGTAGGCAAGGGGGAAGAGATCCGCGTCAACCTGCCTGGTGACCCTGGGAAGGGGTTCGAGGAGGGCACGTACGTGGAGTTGGTCAACGCGGTGGTCAACACGTACGAGATTCCGGATCGGATCGACCCGCGCAAGATCGCCTCGGCTGGGTTGTGGTTCAAGGCGGCGGGGTTGAAGTCGGTCACGCGGTCGGCGCGTAGCGCGGCCTGATCTGGTCGCGTCTGGAGAGTTCCGTCTAAGCCCTTTTGTTGGGCTGCTTGGTCTTTGTCAATTCCACAGTGGATAGACCCATGCCTGAAACCGGTGGGTGTGGGTGGTTGTTGAGTCGTGCGGAGGTCGGTCACTGGGTGGTGGTCGGCCGCCGCCATGAGCAAAGGAGGTGTTCATGGCTGAACCTTCGGGGAGGTCCCGGCGGTCGGTCGGGTGGGAGTTCCGCACCTTGCGGTGGTTGGTGCGGCATCCCGGCGCGGTGGTGGGGCCTGGTGGGCTTGGGGCCTCGGTGGTCGAGTTCGGGCCTTGGGTGGCCGGCGGTGTGGTTGGTGGGTTGGCCACAGGTACGGCTGCTTGGTATCGGGCGCATCCGGACACGTTCGACGTGTGGGCGGCTCCGGTGTTGAGGGCTTGGCGGCGGCGCTGGGTTGGGGCGTTCGGCGGGCGTCGGTGGGTGAACCTCATGGGCGCGTGTGGGCTGACCTCGGTGCATCACCGGACTGGGGAAGTCCTGGTGCCGCGTGTGCTGCGGGTTCGGTCTTGGTCGCCGTCGCTGGATGTGGTTCGGGTGCGGTTGGTGCCTGGGCAGGCGTTGCGGGCGTTCTCCAAGGTCGTGCCGGAGCTGGCCTCGACGCTCAAGGCTGAGCGGGTCGCGGTTGAGCAGGGACGGCCTGGTGAGGTCGCGTTGATCGTCCAGTGGCGGGAGCCGTTCACGTCGGTGATTCCTGCTCCGGCCATGCCTGAGCGTTCGGACGCGGTGGATCTGCGGTCGTTGTGCCTCGGTGAGGACGAGTTGGGTGGGGAGTGGCGTGAGCCGTTGATCGGCACGCATCACCTGACGGCGGGAGCTACCGGGGCGGGCAAGAACTCGGTCGTGATGGCCAAGCTTCGGGCTGTCGCGCCACTGATCCGGGATGGGGTGGTTCGGCCGTGGGTGTGTGATCCGAAGCGGTTCGAGTTCGTGGCGTTGCGGCCGATCTTGGATGGGCGGTACGCGGACACGCCGGAGGACTGCGCCGAGTTGATCGGCCGGTTCGTGGACAACATGGAGCGTAAGCAGAAGCGCTTGCAGCGTAAGGGGAAGCGGTCGGTTCCGGTGTCGGTGGATCATCCGGTGGACTGGCTGATTCTGGACGAAGTGGGCTTCTTGATGGCCTACAACTCCGAGTACGCGAGCGAGATCACCAACGCGTGCGCGGTCGTCTCCTCGATGGGGCGGGCGACGAATGACGTGCTTGACGTCTACGTGCAGGAGCCGTCCAAGGACGTGCTGCCGATCCGGGATCTGATCCCGCATCGGGTGTGCCTGCGGGTGACCTCTGAACGGCACCCGGACATGGTGCTGGGTGATGGTGCCCGGGAGCGCGGGGCGATTGCCGACGAGATCGGGGCTGACCAGTCCACTGCGGGGATCGGCTTCCGGGTTGATCCGCGTTCTCGTACGCCGCGCCGTGTGCGTGCGGCCTACACGACTGATCGGGACATCGCTGAGTTGGTCGAGTTCATCAAAGACGGTCCTGCCTACGGGTTGCGGGCCGTTGCCTGAGTATGGAGGTTTTCCTTGTCTTCCAACAGTTCGCGGTCGCTTGACCGCATCATCCGGACTCTGCGGTCGCTCATGCGGACGTCGGGGTTGCCTCGGCCTGATCGGGTGGTCATCTCGGCCCGGTCAGGCTCGGTGCAAGTCGAGTTCAGCGCCGGTACTGCGCCGGATCGGCTCGCGGCGTTGTTGCTGTGGGTCGTGTGCCTGGACGGCGTGACGCTCACGTGGAACCTGCGGACGGATCGAGTCCTGACCGTGGCTGCCACGGCGCGGAACCGTGCGGGGTTGGAGTTCGGGTTGACGGCCTCGGTGGGCCTGGCGGAACTCGGCGTGGTGGTGGCGGGGCAGTCCGCGGTGAAGGTGGGGCCGTTCCGGCTGGTGCCATCGGTAGTCGAGCCGGTGACCTTCGAGGAGGTCTCCCGGCTGGTTCACCTCGGGCGGGCTGTGGCTCGTCGGCAGGGTGTCGGCCACGTCGAGGCGGCGTGACATGGCGACGACGGTTGCACTGCGGACCCGCCGATTCCAAGCGGCGGCACAGCTCGCGGGGTTCAGGTCTGACTACGCGTTGGCCAACGCGATGGAAGTTGAGCGGTCGACCTTGTCTCGGGTTCTCAAGGGCTCGCAGCGGCCAGGACCGTTGTTCATCGGCGGGGCGTTGAAGGCGCTCGCGCCCTTGCAGTTCGAGGACCTGTTCGAGGTCGTTCCGGTGAGGTTGTGAAAGGGGGCGCTATTGGTAGTCACGCTGGATGAGCGGATCGCGGATCGGTTGCGGCGCAACGACTATCGCGACTGGCGGGACAAGGTCACGGCTACGGGTGGGTGTGCTCAGCCCATCCGGTTGAACGGGGCCTGGGAGCTGCGGAGCCTGGACGGGGCGCGCGTCTTGGCGCAGCTCGGCGGGGACGTGATGGTGCCGTGCGGCAACCGGCGGGCGTCGGTGTGCTCGGCCTGCTCGGACCAGTACGCGGCGGATGCGTTTCACCTGATGCGGGCGGGGCTGTCGGGTGGGAGTAAGGGCGTGCCGGTGGCGGTTGCCGAGAAACCGCGCGTGTTCGCGACGCTGACCGCCCCGTCGTTCGGCGCGGTCCACAACCGGGCGACGACTGCCGGCGGCAAGGCTCGGCCGTGTAGCGGGTGCGGGCAGTTTCATCACGAGGACGATCCGCGCATTGGGGCGGCCGTCGATCCGGACCGGTACGACTACGTCGGGGCGGTGTTGTGGCAGGCGCACGCGGGGAAGCTCTGGCATCGGTTCACGATCGCGGTTCGGCGGGCGCTGGCTCGGTCGGTTGGGCTGACGGTGCGGGACTTCGGCAACCATGCCCGCGTCTCGTACGCCAAGGTCGCCGAGTACCAGCGGCGGGGCCTCGTCCATTTCCACGCGGTTATGCGCATCGACGGGCCGGAAGGATCTGACGATCCGGCACCCGCGTGGGCTACGGCTGAGCTGCTTGACCAGGCGGTTCGTGCCGCTGCGCGTGTGGTCTTGGTCGAGTCGCACCGCCCGGACGGCACGGTGCTTGATCTCGTGTGGGGTGCACAGGTCGACGTGCGGCCGATCCGCGCGGCCTCGGCGGACCAGGTCGAGGAAGCCGGGGCGGTCAGTGACGCCAAGTTGGCCGCGTACGTCGCCAAGTACGCGACCAAGGGGACCGGTGCGCGGGACACGCCGGATCGGTCGATCAGGTCGCAGCTCGACATTGATCACCTGCGGGTGTCCCCGCATCACCGACGCATGATCCAGGCCGCGTGGGACCTCGGTGACCTGGGGTTCTACACCGATCTGAACCTGCGGAAGTGGGCTCACATGCTCGGGTTCCGCGGGCACTTCCTGACCAAGTCCAAGCACTACAGCACCACGTTCAAGCGCATTCGTGAAGACCGGCGGGCGTACCGGGCCGCTGAGGTGCTGGACCGGCTTGGGCTGGACGCGGAGTCGGTCCTGGTGGTCAACGACTGGGCGTATGCGGGGTCGGGCTACGCCGATGACGCCGAACGGGAGCTGGCTACGGCGCTTGGCGAGCGGCTACGCGCCCAACGGCAACGCAACTACACAGAGGAGACAGCATGACTGAACACCTTGAGCCCTTGTGGACGGTCACGGACGTGGCGTCGTTCCTCGGTGTCCCCGTCCACACGCTCTACGGATGGCGCACCAAGAGGTACGGGCCACCAGCTCGGCGGGTCGGGAAGCACCTGCGGTACCTGCCGGCGGAGGTTCGGGCGTGGGTTGAGCGGCAGAACCCGGAGGTGGCGTGATGGGTCGTCCACCTATGCCGATCGGCACCTACGGGAAGATCCGGTGCTACCAGACGTCCACCGGGTGGCGGGCGACTACGTACTTCCGCGACTACGACGGCAAGACTCGGCCGGTCGAGCGGCTGGGCAAGACCAAGGCGGCTGCGGAGCGGAACCTCAAGAAGGCGCTGACGGAGCGGGCCGGGCCGTCCGGTGGGGCGCTCAACGCTGACAGTCGGGTGAAGCAGGCAGCCGAACTGTGGTTCACGGCGTTTCAGGCGGCTGCCGACTCGGGGACGCGCTCACCGGGCAGTGCAGAGACGTACCGGGGGATCTTGGATCGTCACGTGCTGCCGGGGCTGGGGGAGTTGTTGCTGCGGGAGGCGACGGTTTCGCGCATCGATACCTTCCTGGGCTCGGTGAGGGACCTGGTTGGCGTCTCGACCGCCAAGACGGCTCGATCCGTCGTCTCCGGGGTGCTCGGCCTGGCGGTGCGTCACGGAGCGCTCGACGCGAATCCGACTCGGGAGACGTCACGTCTGGAAGGCGGCCGGAAGAAGGGGCCTCGGGCGCTCACGTTGGAGGAGCGGACGCGGTGGCTCGCGTTGATGGACTCCGACGAGAGAGCGGTTCGGAAGGACGTACCCGACCTGTCGCGGTTCATGATGGCGACCGGTGTTCGGATCGGGGAAGCGCTGGCCGTCTATTGGGATGACGTCGACCTTGAGGCCGGGACGGTCGCCGTGGACTTCACGGTCATCCGGGTCAAGGCCGCTGGGTTGGTTCGGAAGTCGACCAAGACCGAAGCGGGGGAGCGGACGTTGCCGCTGCCGTCGTGGGCGGTGAAGGTGTTGGCTCGGCGGCGGGCGGCTACCGACTACCCGGAAGGGCCGGTGTTCCCCGACGCGCTGGGTGGGCTGCGGGACCCGTCCAACACCCGGCGGGACCTTCGGGACGCTCGGGGCAGCGACGAGTTCGTCTGGGTGACCTCGCACGTGTTCCGGAAGACGGCGGCCACGATCCTGGACGAGGCCAACCTGACGGCCCGGCTGATCGCGGACCAGCTCGGGCACTCCCGGCCGTCGATGACGCAGGACGTGTACCTCGGTCGGAAGGCCGTTGATAGGCGCACGGCAGAGGCGTTGGAATGCGCATTCGGCGTGCCGGAGAACGGCGACGAGGAGGCGCAGGAATCGACTTCGGATGGTGAGTCGTCGCCTGCGGCGTGACCCGCTGGGGTTAGGGAGTCAGCCCGTAAACCATGGGTAAGTCATGGGGGCGATCTTGCAAGCAAAAAGGCCCCGGTCAATGACCTGGGCCTTTGGTGCGCCGCCAGGGACTCGAACCCCGAACCCGCTGATTAAGAGTCAGCTGCTCTGCCAGTTGAGCTAGCGGCGCTTGTCGGGCTTCGTGGTGCTCCGTCCGACGTGAAGAACATTAGCACAGCGTCCTACGCGGCTCCCAATCGCCTGGTCAGGACGGGTGTGCGCCGTGTCCGGGCGGGAACTTCGCGTGGGTAACGATCCAGCATCTCGGGCAACGTCGTCAACCCTCCAGGCGTCACCTTGTCAGGGGACACCAAAGCTGGGAATCGGTGTCCTGGGGAGTGAATCGGAGGCTTGGCATGACGGTCGGCCGGGGGGCGCGGAGAGCGCTGGGGGCTGTCGCGGTCGGTGTGGTCGCGGTGGTGGTCGCGGCTTGTTCTTCCGGGGGTGGTGGGACTGCCTCGGGGGACAGCGGCGGGGTTGGCGGTGGGGGGACGACATCTTCGTCGACACCTCCGCCGAAGCCGGTTTCGTTGAGCACGGGGCCTCTCGACAAGGCCGTCGACGTGGCTCCCGGGGCGCCGGTCGTGGCCACGGCCACCGACGGGAAGATCACCGAGGTCGCGTTGACCAACCCGGAGGGCAAGGCGGTCGCGGGCCAGGTCTCCTCCGACGGCACGCAGTGGGCGAGCACCGAGGTGCTCGGGTACTCCAAGGCCTACACCTTCGCGGTCACGGCGCAGGGGGCCGACGGGAAGCCGGTCACCAAGACCTCGACCTTCACCACCGTCAAGCCCCGGACGTTGACCTACCTCTCGGTCAACCCGATGGACGGCACGACGGTGGGCATCGGGCAGCCGCTCGCGTTCTACTTCGACGAGCCGATCGCGGACAAGGCCGCCGCCGAGGCGATGATCTCCATCACCACCGAGCCCAAGGTGGACGGCGCGTTCTACTGGTTCGACGAGAAGCAGGTGCACTGGCGTCCGCAGAACTACTGGGCGGCCGGCACCAAGATCTCCATCAACGCCAAGATCTACGGCAAGCACCTCGGCAACGGCGTGTACGGCGAGGAAGACCGCGTCATCAGCACCGCGATCGGTGACGCCGTCGTGCACGAGGCCGACGGCGGCACGCACCAGGTCGTCACCAAGATCAACGGCCAGGTCGCCCGCACCATGCCGACCTCGATGGGCAACGCGGCGAACCCGACCCCCACCGGCACGTACGTGCTGACGGAGAAGCACGACCACATGGTCATGGACTCCCGCACGTACGGCCTCGCGCTCGACGCCGGCGGTTACGTCACCCCGGTCGACTGGGCGACCCGCATGTCCAACAGCGGCATCTTCTTCCACAGCGCCCCGTGGTCGGTCGGCGACCAGGGCAACCGGAACGTCAGCCACGGCTGCCTGAACCTCTCGCCGGAGAACGCGAAGTGGGTCTTCGACCTCTCCAAGCCCGGCGACGTCGTGGTGGTCGCCAACTCCGGGGGTCCGCCGCTGGAGGCGTGGGACGGCTTCGGCGACTGGCAGATCCCGTGGGACCAGTGGGCCAAGGGCAACCGCTGAGCCCGACTAGAGATCCGCGACGCGACCCGCTGCCACTTCCAGGCGGCGGGTCGTTCTCACGTGGTCGAGCATCCGGCGGTCGTGGGTGACCAGGAGCAGCGTGCCGGGGTAGGTCTCCAGGGCCGCTTCGAGCTGCTCGATCGCGGCCAGGTCCAGGTGGTTGGTCGGCTCGTCGAGCACCAGCAGGTTGACGCCCTTGGCCTGGAGCAGGGCCAGCGCGGCGCGGGTGCGCTCACCGGGGGACAGCGACGCGGCGGTCCGCAGCACGTGCGCGGCTTTGAGCCCGAACTTGGCCAGCAGCGTCCGCACGTCGGCCGGCACCAGCTCGGGCACCGCGTCCTGGAACGCGTCCACCAGCGGCTGCTCGCCCAGGAACAGGCCGCGGGCCTGGTCGATCTCGCCGACGACGACGCCCGGACCCAGCGACGCCGTGCCCGAGGTCAGCTCGACGCGGCCCAGGAGGGCGGCCAGGAGGGTGGACTTGCCCGCCCCGTTCGCGCCGGTGATGGCGATCCGGTCGGCCCAGTCGACCTGGAGGTCCACCGGGCCGAGGGTGAACTCCCCGTGCGTCACGACCGCGGCGCGCAGGACCGCCACCACCGCGCCGGCCCGGGGCGCGGCGGCGATCTCCATCCGCAGGTCCCATTCCTTGCGCGGTTCCTCGACCACGTCGAGGCGTTCGATGAGGCGTTCCGTCTGGCGCGCTTTCGACGCTTGTTTCTCGGTCGCCTCGCTGCGGAACTTGCGTCCCGCCTTGTCGTTGTCGCCCGCTTTGCGCCGGGCGTTCTTGACGCCCTTCTCCATCCACGCCCGTTGGGAGCGGGCGCGTTCTTCGAGCGACGACCGGGTGTTCGCGTACTCGTCGTAGTCCTCGCGGGCGTGCCGACGCGCGATTTCCCGTTCTTCGAGGTAGGACTCGTAACCGCCGCCGTACGCCCGCACCTGCTGCTGGGCGAGGTCCAGTTCCACCACCCGGGTGACCGTCCGGGCCAGGAACTCGCGGTCGTGCGACACCAGCACGGTCCCGGCGCGCAGGCCGGTGACGAACGCCTCCAGCCGGGCCAGGCCGTCCAGGTCGAGGTCGTTGGTCGGCTCGTCGAGCAGGAACACGTCGTACCGGCTCAGCAGCAGCGACGCCATGCCGGCGCGGGCCGCCTGGCCGCCGGACAGCGACGTCATGGGCTGGTCGAGGCTGACGTCCAGGCCGAGGTCGGCGGCGCTCTCCGCGGCGCGTTCGGGCAGGTCGGCACCGCCGAGCGCGAGCCAGCGCTCCAACGCCTCGGAGTACCCGTCGTCCACGCCCTCGGCCAGCAGGTCGGTGGCCCGGTCGAGCTCGGCCTGGGCCGCGGCGACGCCGGTGCGCCGGGCCAGGAAGTCCCGCACGGTCTCGCCGGGCCGGCGCTCGGGCTCCTGCGGCAGGTGCCCCACGGTCGCACTGACGGGGGAGAGCCGGATCACACCGCTCTCCGGCGGGACGAGGCCCGCGAGGGTGCGCAGGAGGGTGGACTTGCCCGCGCCGTTCACGCCGACCAGCCCGACGACGTCGCCCGGGGCGACGACCAGGTCCAGGCCGGAGAACAGCACGCGGTCCCCGTGCCCGGCCGCCAGGTCTTTCGCGACGAGTGTGGCGCTCATGTGGCGGAAACTCCCCGTGGACATCGGAAAAACGCCCCCTGACCGGCGTGGCCAGGGGGCGTTTCGCTTGGGGTGAGTGACGGGACTTGAACCCGCGACACCTGGGATCACAACCCAGTGCTCTGCCAGCTGAGCTACACCCACCAAGACCGGTCGACCCGGCGGAACGAAGCATACAGTGCCAGACCGCCGGTGCCGAAATCGACCCTATTCTTCCCGGTCGGCGGCCAGCAGCGCGCTCGCCACGGCCTGCGCCTGCTCGGTCGACGGTCCGGGCTGCGCCACGAACGCGGTGCGCCGGTAGTAGGCCAGCTCCCGGATGGACTCCCGGATGTCGGCCAGCGCCCGGTGCGCCAGGCCCTTCTCCGGCTGCGCGTAGTAGATCCTCGGGTACCAGCGCCGGCACAGCTCCTTGATCGACGACACGTCGACCATCCGGTAGTGCAGGTGGGCGTCGAGCACCGGCATGTCGCGGGCGATGAACCCCCGGTCGGTGGCGATCGAGTTGCCCGCGAGCGGCGCGGTGCGCGGGTCCGGGACCCACTGCTTGATGTACGCGAGGACCTGTTCCTCGGCTTCGGCGAGCGTCACGGTGGAGCGCCGCACCTCTTCGGTCAGCCCGGACTTGGCGTGCATCGCCGTGACGATCTCCGGCATCGAGTCGAGCGCTGGGTCGTCGGCGTGGATCACCACGTCGACACCCTCTCCGAGCACGGTCAACTCCGCGTCGGTCACCAGCGCCGCGATCTCGATCAGAGCGTCTTTGCCCAAGTCGAGCCCGGTCATCTCGCAGTCGATCCACACCAAGCGATCCATCACCCGCGCGAGCCTAGTCGTCGGGTCGGCGGACACCGCCGGCGCTTCGAGTGGCGGGTCCTTCCAATCTCATTACGCTCTGCGCAATGACGGCTCAGACCGATATCGCGGCGGGATACGCGGCCGAGGGCGCGGCCATCGAGCTGGGTTCCGTCCTGGTCGACGGGGCGGTCGAGCCGGGCGCGCACGTCCGGATCCCGCTGGCGATGCTGAACCGGCACGGGCTGGTCGCGGGGGCGACCGGCACCGGCAAGACCAAGACGCTGCAACTGCTCGCCGAGCAGCTGTCCGCGGCGGGCGTGCCGGTCGTCATGGCGGACGTGAAGGGCGACCTGTCCGGTCTGTCGCAACGGGGTTCGGCCGACGACCGGGTGACCTCGCGCGCGAAGGAGACCGGCGACGACTGGCAGCCGCAGGCGTGCCCGGTGCAGTTCCTGTCGCTGGGCACGGGCGGCGCGGCGGTGCCGGTGCGGGCGTCGATCACCAGCTTCGGACCGATCCTGCTGTCGAAGGTGCTGGGGCTCAACGACACCCAGGAGTCGACGCTCGGCCTGGTCTTCCACTGGGCCGACACCCGCGGCCTGGCGCTGCTGGACACCAAGGACCTGCGGTCCGTGATCACCCACCTGACCTCGGACGAGGGCAAGGAGGACCTCAGGGGGCTGGGCGGGGTCTCGTCGGCGACGGCCGGGGTGATCCTGCGGTCGCTGGTGAACCTGGAGGCGCAGGGCGGCGACACGTTCTTCGGCGAGCCCGAGCTCGACCCGCGCGACCTGATGCGGCAGGTCGACGGGCGCGGCGTGGTGACGTTGCTGGAGCTGGCCGATCTGCAAGCCAGGCCCGCGCTGTTCTCGACGTTCCTGATGTGGCTGCTGGCCGAGCTGTTCGAGGTGCTGCCGGAGGCGGGCGACCTCGACCGGCCGAAGCTGGTGTTCTTCTTCGACGAGGCGCACCTGCTGTTCTCCGGCGCGTCGAAGGCGTTCAAGGAGCAGATCACCCGGACCGTGAAGCTGATCCGGTCCAAGGGGGTCGGGGTGTTCTTCTGCACGCAGCTGCCGACCGACGTGCCGAACGAGGTGCTGTCGCAGCTGGGCGCGCGGATCCAGCACGCGCTGCGCGGGTTCACGCCGGAGGACCAGGCGGCGCTGGCGAAGACGGTGAAGACGTACCCGACGACGCCGCACTACCGACTGGACAAGGCGTTGACGTCGCTGGGGATCGGCGAGGCGGTGGTGACGGTGCTCAGCGAGAAGGGAGCGCCGACACCGGTCGCGTGGACCCGGCTGCGCGCGCCCCGGTCGCTCATGGACACGATCGGCCCGGACGCGATCCGGACGGCGGCGGAGTCGTCGGAGCTGCACGCGAAGTACGCCGAGACGGTGGACCGCGAGTCGGCCTACGAGGAGCTGGCCGCGAAGGTCGCCCCGCCTCCCGCCGAACAGCAGCGGGAGGCGGCGCCCGGCCGGGATCGCGAGGAGCCCGGTCTGGTGGACAAGGTGCTCGGCAACTCGGCGGTCAAGTCGTTCTTCCGGTCCGCCGCGAGCGCGTTGGGGCGCGAGATCACCCGAGGGATCTTCGGGACCTCCCGCAAGCGCCGATAGGCGGTGTCGGGGTCGTCGCCGGCCGTTAGCGTGGGAGACAGGTCGGGGGACCGTCTCGTCGGAGGGAACCCCGATGTCCTCGACCCACCGTGTCACGGCTTGGTTCGCCGCCGCCCTCGCCGTGCTCGCGCTCGTGTGCACGGGCGCGGTGGCCAACGCGTCGGCCCGCACTTCGATGGGCGATCCGTTCGACTGGTCCGCCACGTTCGACTGGGCCTACAACTCGCCGACGTGGACCGCGTCGACGAACGGCTACACGGCCGTGTCCGTCGTCGTCGGCCACCGGGTCAACGACAACTCGTGCGCGTCGTTCACGATCCGGCTGGAGAAGCAGACCATCGGCGGGTGGCTGGACCAGGGCACCAGAGCGGCCGACTGCCCTCGCCCGAACTACCCCGTGTGGAACACCACGCCGGGCACGTACCGGTTCCGGGCCGAGGTGACCAGTCCGGGGACCGGCAACGTGCAGGCGTCCGGCCGGGTCTACTACTCCTGATCAGGTCCGCGTCGGTTGGAGGTCGCCGGTCGGGTCCCCGGAGCCGACCGGCGAGCGGCGGATCCTCATCGACAGGAACGCCGCGCCGATGCTGAGGAACCCGGCCACGTACCAGGCGGGTGCGTAGTTGCCGAAGTGGTCGCGGGTGAGGCCGGCGGCGGTGGCGGCGATGGCCGCGCCGATCTGGTGGGAGGCGAACACCCAGCCGAACACGACCGGGGCGGACAGGCCGAACACCTCCCGGCACAGGGCGACCGTCGGCGGCACGGTCGCCACCCAGTCCAGGCCGTAGAAGATGACGAACACGAGCATGCTCGGGTGCACCGAGTCCTGGAACAGCTGCGGCAGCACGAGCAGCGACGCGCCGCGCAGCACGTAGTACGCGGCGAGCAGGATGCGCGAGTCCACCCGGTCGGTCAGCCAGCCGGAGAAGATCGTGCCCACGATGTCGAACACGCCGACCAGCGCGAGCAGGCCCGCCGCCGTGGTCGTGGGCATCCCGTGGTCGTGCGCGGCGGGGATGAAGTGGGTGCCGACCAGGCCGTTGGTGGTCGCGCCGCAGATCGCGAAACCGCCTGCCAGGTACCAGAACGGGCCGGTGCGCGCGGCCGACGTGAGCGCGGTGATCGCGCGCTTGGCGGCACCGCCGGCCGGCACCGGGCGCGGCACGACCTCGGTGCCGCCGTACGGGGGCACGCCCAGGTCGGCCGGGTACTCGCGGAGCAGCAGCAGCACCAGCGGCACCACGGCCAGTGCCGCCACCGCCACCACGATCGACGCCGAGCGCCACCCGGAGGACTCCGCCAGCGACGCCACGACCGGCAGGAACACCAGCTGACCGGTCGCGCCGCCGGCCGTGAGCACGCCGGTGACCAGGCCGCGCTGCTTGACGAACCAGCGGCCGGTGATGGTCGCCACGAACGCCAGCGCCATCGACCCGGTGCCCAGGCCCACCAGCACGCCCCACAACAGCACCAGCTGCCAGCTCGTGGTCATGAACACGGTCAGCCCGCTGCCGATCGCGACCACGGTCAGCGCGCACGCCACCACCTTGCGCACCCCGAACCGCTCCATGAGCGCGGCGGCGAACGGCGCGGTGACCCCGAACAGCAGGAGGTTCACCGAGACGGCCAGCCCGATCGTGGCCGTGGACCAGCCGAACTCCCGCTGGAGGGGTTCGATCAACGCACCGGGGGTCGCCCGGAACCCGGCGGCCCCGATCAGCGCCACGAAGCTGACGCCCGCGACCACCCATGCCCATCTGCTTCGAGTCACGTCAGGAGCGTGCTCGACCGTCCGCACCGGGGCCAGTGGCCGGACGGCCATCATGTGCAAGAATCCGGCCATGACGCACTTGGTGGCCGTGCTGGCGTTGGACAACGTCGTGGTCTTCGACCTGGGCACCCCGTCGCAGATCTTCAACGCCGCCCGCGCCGGTGACGACGACGCCCGCCACTACAAGGTGTGCGTCTGCACGCCCGGCGCACGTCCGGTGCGCAGCTCGGCGCAGTTCACCGTCACCCCGGACCACGGTCTGGAACTGCTCGCCGAAGCCGACACGGTGATCGTGGCCGGCGTGTACGGCGGCGGTCCGATGCAGGACGGCACGATCGACGACGACGTGCGTGACGCCCTGCGCGCCGCTGCGGCCCGTGGTGCACGGGTGATGTCGATCTGCACGGGGGCGTTCGTGCTCGCCGCAGCGGGGTTGCTGGACGGGCGCAAGGCCACCACGCACTGGATGCACGCGGACACCTTCCGGCGGTTGTACCCGCACGTCGACCTCGACCCGGACGTGCTGTTCGTGGACGACGGCGACGTGCTCACGTCGGCCGGTGTCGGGGCGGGCATCGACCTGTGCCTGCACCTGGTGCGCAACGACCTCGGCGCGGAGATCGCCAACAAGGCCGCACGGCGGTGCGTGGTGCCGCCGTGGCGTCCGGGCGGGCAGTCGCAGTTCATCGAACGGCCGGTGCCCGACGCCGCGGCGGCGTCCACCGCGCCGGCCCGCGCGTACGTGCTGGCGCACTTGGACGAGCCGCTGGAACTGCGGGTGCTGGCCGGGCACGTGCGGATGAGCGTGCGCACGTTCACCCGCCGGTTCCGCGAGGAGACCGGGGTGAGTCCGGGCAAGTGGATCACCCAGCAGCGGGTCGAGCGGGCCCGGCACCTGTTGGAGACCACCCAGCTCGGGGTCGACCAGGTGGCCCGGCACGCCGGGTTCGGCACCGGCGCGGCCCTGCGGCAGCAGATGAGCGCGCTGGTCGGGGTCTCGCCCAGCGCCTACCGGACGACGTTCCGCCCGGCGGGCTAACGGGCCTTGAGCGAGTCGAGCCAGGCGCGCGTCACGGGAACCGTTCCACCGTCGGGATTCTTGCTGTCCCGCACCAGGAACCCGTTGCCCCGCAAGGTGATCTCGACGCAGTTCCCGCCGCCGGTGCCGCCGCTTCCGGAGTAACTGCTCTTGCGCCAGTCGCTCATCGCACGCCCCTCGTCCGTCGATCACCCGTAAGTCTTCACCGCCTCACCGATGACGTCCAGGGAATCCGCCGGTGACAACGCGCGCTCGGTCAGGACACCCCACCGTTCGATGCACTCGCGGACCTCGGTACGACCTTCGACGTAGACCGCGCCACCCGGGCCTTCCGCGTACCCGAAGTCCGGAATCGGTTCGGGCAGGCTCAACACCGAGAACGGGCCGTCGAGCGCCGGGCTCGCGCCCGCGGCCTTGGGCAGGACCTGGATCTTGATGTGGCTCTGGTCCGCCGTGTCGAGCAGTCGGCGCAGTTGCAGCCGCATCACGAGCGGGGTGCCGACCGGCCGTTCCAGGATCGCCTCGTCCAGGATCACGTGGTACTGCAACGGGTTCGGCCGGGCGAGGACCTGCTGGCGGGCGAGCCGGGCGACCACCCGGCGGTCCACGACCTCGTGCGCCATGCCCGGGTTCGCGCCGTAGATCAGGGCCCGGGTGTAGTCGCCGGTCTGGAGCAGGCCGGGGACCACCATGGTCTCCAGCTGGCGCAGCGCCACGAGCGCGGCCTCGACGTCGAGGAAGTCGTGGAAGTCCTCGGGCAGGTCCTTGCGGATGGCCAGCCAGTAGCCGCGCTCGTGCGCGGTGGTGGCCAGGTCCGCCAGCCACAGCCGGGTGGCCAGGTCGGTGACCTCGTAGGCGTCGAGCAGCTGGTCGACCTCGTGCGGCTTGACCCGTTGCTCGCGCGTCTCGATGCGGCTGATCTTCGACCGGGACCACTTGCCGGGCTTGTCGCGCAACAGCTCCAGCGTCTGGTCGATGGTCAGCGACCGCTGCTCGCGCAGCCGGCGCAGCGTCTCGGTGAGCTGCCACCTGCGCACGGTCGCGCTGGCCGCCGCGCCGATGTCCTGCGTCATGAGGTACTCCGATTGGGTGTAGAAACGGGATCCCGGCTCGATACTGCAATTCCAGCCGGCACTCTAGCGTCATGTCGCTCACGCCGGACCAGTCGGAATACCACCAGTTCGTGGCCGAGATGATCACCGAGGAGCAGCCGCGCCTGTTCGCCGTGCTGCGGGAGTTCGGCGAGTACGAGGACGCCGAGATCGCGGCGTGGGGACTGGCGTGGGAGGACCATATCGAGGTGATCGGTCCGCACGGGGTGCGCTTGAGCTCCGATTCAGCCGAACGTGTGGTGCGGCGGTTCTCCCGCGGCGACGACAGCAGCGCGCGGCTCGTGTGGCTGGGCCGGGAACCCTGACCTGAGGGCGAGAATGTCCTGCCGCACCAACCCGAAGCCGTGTCTGTCGGCCAACTCCGACGCCTGCCGCAACGACTCCTCGTCACCGAGGCCGACCAACGACTGCGCCACGGTGTAGGGCGACTTGATCCGCTTCGCCACGTCCAGCGCCTCCTCGTGCAGCGCGCGGGCGCGGGCGTGGTCGCCCAGGGCGGCCCGGATCGTGCCCAGGCAGTTCAGGGCGTCGATCTCGGCGGCCCGTTCGCCGGTGCGCCGGTTGAGTTCCAGCGCGACCTCGGCGGTGGCCAGGGCGGTGGTCGGGTCGCCCGCCGCGAACTCCACCTCGGCCAGCACCACCAGGGTCTGGCTCTCCGACGCGAGGTCGCCGATCTCCCGGAAGTACGCCAGCGAGCGCAGCCCGTGCTCGCGCGCCTCGGTGATCCGGCCCTGCCGCCGCAGCACGCCCACCATCGCGCCGGACGCCATCGCCTCCACGTAGTGCGACCCGATCGACCGGCACAGCCGCGCCGCCTCCTGGTAGCGCCGTGCGGCCTGGTCCAGGTCGCCGCCGGTGTAGGACACGTTGCCCAGCAGCACCAAAGTGGTGCACCGGGTCCGCTCCGAACCGGCCGCCAACAGGTTGTGCTCCAGGTGCGCGGCGGCCCGGTCCATCTCGCCCATGTGGTAGAGCGACGCGGCGAGCGTGCCGCCGGCCGCCACCTCGCCCTCCCACCACCCGGCCGCGCGGGCCAGGTCGAGCGTGACGGCGCTCTGCCCGGCCGCCGCGACCTGGTCGCTGCTGCGCAACCGGGCGCTGCTCAGGCTCAGGCTCGCGGCGGCCGCGGCGGCGGTGTCGCCCCGGGCGCGGGCCAGCGCCAGCGCGGCCTGGGCGGTCGACTCCCACAGCGCGATCTTCATGGTCAGCCAGAAGTAGCCGCGCAGCGCGTCGGCCAGCAGGCACGCCGTCCGGGCCACGTCGGGGAACCGGCGGTCGGCCACGGCGGCGGCCAGGTTGGCGATCTCGTCGTTGAGCCACCCCATCGCGGTCTCCTGGTCCGCGAACGACCTCGTCTCGCCGATCCGCGCGGGCAGGCGCAGCATGTGCGGGTAGGCGGCCCGCGCCGCGCCGTCCGCCCCGTCGAGGTACCAGCGGTACAGCCGGCGCGCCGCGGCGGTCTCCGGTTCGGCGAGCTCGCGGGCGTAGAGGCGGAGCAGGTCGTGGAAGCCGTACCGGTCGGGGGAGAGCTGTTGGACCAGGTGCGCCGACGAGAGCACCCGCAGGCCGTGCTCGGCGGCGCGCCGGTCGGCGTCCAGCAGGGCCGCCGCCGCGTCGGCCGTGAAGTGCGGTCCCGCGACGACGCCGAGCAACCGGAACAGCCGGCGGTGCGGTTCGGCGAGCCTGCGGTAGGACAGCTCGAACGCCGTGCGCACGGCGGCCTCCCCGGTGCCGTCGATGCCGAGCTGGGCCAGCCGGTTGCCCTCGCGCAGCTCCCCGACCTGGTCGGCCAAGGCCCGGTGCGGCTGGTCGGCCAGGTTCGCCGCCACCACCCGCAGCGCCAGCGGCAGGTGCGCGCACAGCTCGGCCAACTCCCGCGCGGCGTCCGGTTCCGCCGCGACGCGCGCCGCGCCGAGCGCCCGTTCCAGCAGCGCCCGCGCGTCCGGCGCGGGCAGCACGTCCAGCGCGAGCCGCACCAACCCCTCGCGCGCCGCCATCCCGCCGAGCCGGTCGCGGCTGGTGATCAGGGCCAGGCTGCCCGGACCGCTGGGCAGCAGCGGCCGGACCTGCTCCGCGCCGGCCGCGTTGTCCAGCACCACCAGCACCCGCCGGGTCGCCACCGTCGTCCGGTACAGCGCGGCGGCCTCGTCCGGGTCGGCGGGCACCCGTTCCGGCGGCACGCCGAACGCGCGCAGGAACCGCCCCAGCGCCTCGGCGGGCCGGACCGGTTCGTGCTCGGCGAACCCGCGCAGGTCGATGTAGAGCTGCCCGTCCGGGAACCGGTGCCGCACGTCGTTGGCCCACCGCACGGCCAGCGCGGTCTTCCCGACCCCCGCGGTGCCCGCGATGGCGGTGATCCCGACCGTCCGGCCCTGGTTCGCGAGCAGCCCGTCCAGCCGCAGCAGCTGGGCCCGCCGGCCGGTGAAGTGGCCGGTGGCCGGCGGCAGCTGGGCGGGCACCGGGTCCGCCGGTTCGGGCAGGTCGCGGCGCAGCACCCGGACGTGCGCGGCGCGCAGCTCGGCGCCGGGCTCGACGCCCAGCTCGTCCACCAGCCGGGCCCGGACCCGGGCGAACTCCTCCAGCGCGGCGGCCTGCCTGCCGTCCGCCGCCAGCGCCAGCACCAGCCGGGCGTGCAGCCCCTCGTGCAGCGGCTCCTCGACCACCAGCCGGCGCAGGTGGTCCACCGCCTCGCCGGCCACGTCGTGCTCCCGCGCCAGGTCCGCCAGGGCCAGGGCCGCGGCGACGCGGCGGGCGGTGATCGCGTGCACGGTCGGGTGGCCGCGCACCTCCTCCGGCAGGTCGGCCAGCAGCGGCCCGCGCCACAGCTCCAGCGCCTCGGACAGCAGCCCGATCGCCTCGACCGGCGGGGCCGCGCGGGATCGCGCGACCAGCGCGTCGAACCGCAGCAGGTCCAGGTCCCGCACCACGAGCCGGTAGCCGTGCCGGGACGCGCGCACCGCCGTCGGGTCGTCCAACGCCGCCCGCACCCGCGCGACGTAGCCGTGCACCAGGTTCTGCCACGTGGGCGGCACGTCCTCGCCCCACAGCACGTCCACGATCTCGGCCTGCGACACCGGCTGCCCGGCGTGCACGGCGAGCACCGCCAGCAGCACCCGGGGCTTGCGCGACTCCCAGCGGACCGGGCCGCCCGCGTCCACCGCCAACGGGCCCAGCACGCCGATCCTCGGCCCGGCGGGCGGCCAGTCCAGCCCGACCGCCGCCGCGAGCTTGGCCAACGACGCGGCGTGCGGCCGGGTCGCGTGCCCCTGCTCGACCGCGCGGATGGTCCGCACGCTCACCCCCGAGCGGGCCGCCAGCTCCGCCTGGGTCACCCCGTTGGCCAGCCGGTGACCGCGCACAGCGCGGGCGAAGCGCGCGAGCTGGTGGGCGTCGGGCATGGGGCAATCGTGTCAGCGTCTCGACACGTTTGCCGCCGGTATTGCCGATCGTCCCGGATAGCGGGTCGTCCCCGCAGGTAGGGGTCGGCCCGGCGCTCTACAGCGCTACCACCACCGACGCGCCCTAACGTGCGGTGTGCGCGGATCGTCGAGCGGTCCGGCGCAACGAGGTGAGTGGGGCGCCCGGAGGGGGAAGTGGCGCGGCAGGGGCGTCGGACCCGCGTGACCGCCGTGAACGCGGGTCCTTCCGGTCCTGGGGGGCGCCGGGTGCCCCACTCACCGTTCCAGGAACGGCCGCAGCAGGTCCGGCACCGCCTCCTCGGCCATCGCCAGACCTTCGGCCTCGTCGACGTCCACCACGTGGTAGGCCCCGTCGCCCGCCGCGGTGGTCGCCGAGATCGTGACCAGGCCCGCCCGGCGCTGGAAGAACGACCGCGACACCCGCCAGCCGATGATGCCGGTGCGCTGCAACGCGAACGTCTCGCGCACCGCCGAACCCTGCCGGGCCACCAAGTACCGCTCGGTCAGCACGTGGCCCAGCGACCGGTACCGGTCCCAGCCCAGCAACGCCGAGAACGGCACCAGCGCCAAGGTCACCTGCCACGTCCACGCCGGCGCGAAGACCGCCAGCCCCGCCGCCAGCGCCAGCAACGGCGCCACCGCGCGCACCATCCGGCGGCGGAACGCGGCAGCGGGGTGCCGGCGCAGCGCGGCGACGGTCGGCGGCGGCGTCTGCCGCAACACCTCCGCCGTCACCCGGTGCGCCTCGGCGACCGGTGCGGGCGGCAGCAGCAGGTTGCTCTCGCCCTTGCGGCCCAACCCGGTCGTCACGGTCTTCGCGTGCGCGCCGCGCCCGGCCCGCAGCAGCAACGGCTCGGTGATCTCGACGCCGCGAAGTCGTTGCTCGGCAACGGAAACCGACCGGGTCGTCACCAGGCCCCGGCGCACCCGGACGGTGTCGTCGGGTTCGCGGGTCAGCCGGTAGCCCCAGAACTGCACCACGTACACGACCACCGACCCGAACCCGGCGATCATTAGCACGGCGGCGGCGAACAGCCCCACGGTCAGCCCGATCGGCTGGTCCACCACCCAGTGCGCGGCGTCGGTGAGCGGCCCGAGGACCTCCACCTCCAACTCCCGCGCGAAGTTCGCCGTCAACCCGGACAGCGCGCCGACCGCGACCAACCCGGACAGCGTCAACGGCGCGAACCGCAGCCACCGCGTGTCCCAAGCGGACAGTTCGACGCCCTCCGCGACGCCCTCCGCGACACCTCCTGGGACACCTCCTGGGACGCCCCCGACCGGCTCCGACGCGCCGCCGGTCTCGCGCGCGACCTGCGTCAGCAACAACACCCGCAGCCGTTCCGCCTCGGCCGACGACACCGCGTCCAGCGTCAGCCCGTCCTCGCCCGGCTGGTCGCGCTGACCCGTGCCGACCCGGATCGCGGAGAGCCCGAACAGCCGGTGGCCCAGCTTCGCGGTCAGGTCCACCGTCCGGATCCGGTCCCGGGGCACCGCCAGCCGCTTGCGCACGAACAACCCGGAGTTGATCTCCACCTGGTCGACGGTGATCCGGTACCGGGTGGTGACCCAGCGCAGCAGCCCGAACAGCACGATCGCCACGATCACGCCGATGCTGACCAGGATCCGCCAGGTCTCGCCCTTGCCCAGCACGATCAGCCCGATGAACAGCGGCACCAGGCCGATGATCTCGTTCAACGGCCGCACGACCAGCATCCGCACGTCCAGCCGGTGCCAGTCCACCACCGGCTCGACGAACGCCGGCGCGGCCGGGAACCGCCCGTCGGGGAGATCGCCGGTCACGTGGCGTCCCCCGGCGTGGCCTGCGTGGTGGAGGTCAGCTCGTCGGCCAGCCGCACCGCGTCGTCGTGCGCCAGGCCCTCGATGTGCACCGGCCCGGCGGCCGACGCCGTCGTCACGGTCACCGTCGAGAGGCCCAGGAGCTGCTGCAACGGCCCGCGCTTGGTGTCGACGGTCTGGATCCGGGACACCGGGGCGATCCGCCACTCCTGGTTCAGCCAGCCGGCCAGCGTGTACACCGCCTCCGGCGTGGCCTCCCAGCGGTGCACCCGGTACCGCCAGCGCGGCATCACCAGGGTGTGCGCGGTGCCCACGACCAGCGTCGCCACGGCCACCGCGACCTGCCACGGCGAGCGGCTGAACACCAGCGCCACCGCCTGCGGCACCAGCAGCACGGCCCAGCCGATCAGGGCGTTCAACGTCCACAGGGTGATCGACTTGCGGCTCACGCGGTGCCGCGGCGCACGCAGGCGCAACTGATCGGTGCTCACGGCGTCCACAATGCCCCAAGGCCGGGCCCGCGCGGACGCGGACCCGGCCTCGGCGGTGCGTGACCTACGGCGCGACGTACGGCGGCATGAAGATCTCCGTCGAGGTGCCTTCACGCTGCACGTCCGCGCTCGCCGGCGCGGCCAGGACGGCGCCGAGCCCGGCGCAGAGGGCCACGACGGCGAGGATCCTGCGGATCGCGTTGACAACCATCGTCAAGCTCCATTCGTTGGTAGCGGCCTGGAGGAGGACGACGACCGGGGTCGTCGCCGGGTGGCCGGCCGGGCCGGCGCGTGGTTCGGCGCTCGGCTGCGCGTGGCACGTCGGCGGCGTCGGACGCCGTCCGGCCGATCGGGGGCCGGCTGAGTGCCGCGGCTGCGTGAGCCGGAGACGCTGCTCGGGGCGGCGGACGGGCCGTGCGCCGGCCGTCCGCCCGGTGCTGGAGGGGGCCGGTGCGAAGCCGTGCGACGCGACGGGCACGCGCCGCCGCCGGGCGACCTCTCGCGGGCTCGAACGCCCACCGACCACCCGCATCGCACTACCGCCGCTTCGCCAGGGGACGCAGGGACAAGCGTCCAAGCGGAGCATGACACACAGGTGTCATGCGGCTCATCACCCAGTTCTGTCGCATCGGGATAGGCAAAACCCCCAAGCGGGACGTTCCGGTTGTCGTGAACATCCCACCATTGGCGGCAACGAGAGGGCCGTTCGCCCGGTTACGCGTCTCAACCCGTGGAATCGTCGACGAGGTCGAGCCACCACACCGCGGCCCCCGCGCGGTCCCGGACGCCGATGGTCCGGTAGATCCGCTGGAGGTGGTTCTGGACCGTCTTCGGGGACAGTTCCAGCTCCTGCGCGATGGCCGTCGTGCTGGCCCCGCCCGCGACCCTCCGCAGCACCTCGATACCCCGCTTGGTCAGGCCCGCGGCCAGCGCCCGCGCGATCCGCCGGTTGACCTGTTCGGCGGAGGACGACGTGCGCAGCGACGGTTCGTGCCGCGGCGCCCGGACCACCGTGTTCTCCCGGCGCGGCTCGAACCGGTGGTGCGCCAACTGCTCGACCAGCCGGGCCGACAGGTCGTGCTCGCGCATCCGCAGCAGGTCACGACCTTCCTGGAGTTCCCACAGCCGGTACTGCTCCAACTGCGCGCGCGCGTGGTGCAGCGCGGCACCGAGCTGGCCGGACCGCTCGTGCGCGACGCTCAGCGCCCCGTGCGCCCGCACCGCCACCTCCCGCGCGAGGCAGCTCATGGCCAGCTCGGCGGCCTGCGTGAGCTGGCGCACCTGGTCGACGGTCCGCCCCCGGGCGCCGTTCACCCGGGCCCGCGCCATCAGCAGCTCGGCCCGCAGCACCGGCCGTTCCCGCCCGGCCAGCAACTGGTCGGCCCGCTGGCACGAGCGCAGCGCCCGGTCCAGCTCGCCCAGGTCCAGCCGGACGTGCGCGAGCAGCAGGTTCACCCGCGCCATCCGGACCGGCTCGTCGAGGTTCTTCCACTTGTCCCGGACCTGCGCGCACAGCGCTTCGGCCCGCCGCAGCTTGCGCACGCACGGCTCGCCGTCCGGGCTGCACCGGGTCGCCTCGGCCCGGACCATGCAGTGCTCGTGGTACTGGGTGCGCATCAGGTTGGCCTGCTCGAACAGGATGGACCCGGTCAGCTCGGCGTCCCCGGTCAGCTCGGCCAGCCCCAGCGCGCGCGCCAGCGAGTGCAGGGACCGCTCCCGCGAGTCCAGCCGCAGTTCCACCACGGCCCGGGAGAAGCTGCACCACGCCTGGAGCAGCGCGTGCCGGTTGGCCGACGCGATCTGCTGCACCCGGTCGATCGTGTCCAGCGCGCCCGGCAGCAGCCCGCGCTTGCCCAGCGCGACCGACTGGGCGAGCACGCTCTGCGCCACGCCTTCCGCGTCGTCCAGCCAGGAGAACGCCGCGACGGCCTTCTCGGCGGACTCCAACGCGTCCCCGGGACGGCCCTCGTCCAGGGCCATCCGCGCCTCACGCAGGTTCGTCACCGCGTTGGCGCGAGGATCGGCCGCTCGCTGAACGGGAATCGTCATCCGGTCCATCAGCCCCCTTGAAGGCCGAAGGATACTCACCGGAGATCCCGCTTGAGCACCTTTCCGGTCTCGTTACGCGGCAGCGCGTCGAGGAAGACCACCTCGCGCGGCACGGAGAACTTCGCCAGGTTTGCCCGCACGTGCTCGCGCACCGCGTCCTCGTCCAGCACGCCGGGCTCCTCGCGCACCACGTACGCGGCCAGCCGCTGCCCGAACCGCTCGTCCGGGACCCCGACCACGGCCACCTCACGCACCCCGGCCAGCCCCGCCAGCAGGTCCTCGACCTCACGCGGGTAGACGTTCTCGCCGCCGGAGACGATCATCTCGTCGTCCCGCCCGGCCACGAACAGCAACCCCGAGTCGTCCCGGTACCCGACGTCCCCGGTGGACATCAGCCCGTCGCGGGTCTCCTTGTTGCCCCCGTTGGTGTAGCCGTCGAACAGCATCTCGTTGGTCACGAAGATCCGTCCGGTCGTCCCGGCCGGCACCGGCTGCCCGACCTCGTCGAGGATCTCCACCCGTGTGCCGTGCGGCGGCATCCCGGCCGTGTCCGGGTGGCGTTCCAGCTCGTCGGGCCGGGCGATGGAAACCCACGACACTTCGGTGGACCCGTACAGGTTGTAGAGCACCGGCCCGAACTCGCGCAGACACCGCCGTGCGACCGGCGGCGGCAAGGCCGACCCGCTCGACGCGATCACGCGCAACCCCGGCAGGTGCGGACGACCCGTGAGTTCCAGAATCCGTTGCAGCATCACGGGAACCACGAACAACGCCGTGCTGTCGTGCCGCCGCGCGTCCGCCAGCGTCGCCGCCGGGTCGAACGTGCGCCGCAACACGAACGTCGCCCCGAGCACCAACCCGATCTGGAACGCCGCGAGCCCCCAGGTGTGGAAGAGCGGTGCGGGCACCGAAAACCGGTCACCGGCCTGCAACGGAATCCGCGACAACAACGCCGCCGCAGGCGTCAGCGAGGCCGGCTCCGGCCGCCGTGCACCCTTGGGAGCCCCCGTGGTTCCGGACGTCAACACGATCACCCGCCCACGCGGCGGCCGTTTCCCCAACGGCCCGCCCGGTGCGGACGCGATCAGCTGCTCCACCGTCCGGCTCTTGGTGGTTCCGTCCACCCACGCCATTACACGTCGGACCTTGCGCGGCGCGTGTGCCAACAGGTCGCGGAACTCCGTGTCGGCCACCACCACCGACACCTCCTGCTCGCGCAGCACAACGGCGATCTGCGACGCGCTCAACCCCGTGTTCAACAACACGACGTGCGCACCCAACTTCACACACGCCGTCACGGTCTCCACGAACCCCCGGTGGTTGCGGCACAACACGGCCACCCGCCCACCGGCGTCGACACCCAGCCCACGCAAACCGTGTGCCAACCGCGTGGTCCGCAGGTCGACTTCGCGGTACGACAACGACCCCAGGTCATCCACGACCGCCGTACGATCAGGGTGGCGAGCCGCCCCGATCGCGAACCCGGACGCGATCGTCAAGTCCCAGCGCAAATAGGCGTCCAGCACCCCGACCAGCCGCCCTGGACCCATCGGCCGCACCACACCGGCCCGGACCAAGGTCACCAACGCCCGGATCACCGGACGGCTCGCAGCACCAGGCGCGTCACACCCGCCGCGACCGACGTCAACGGCGAGGTGCGCGGTTGGTCCTCTCCGGCATAGCGCGATATCCGAGATGCACCAGCGACCTCATCGTCCTGGGAACGGCCTTGCGGGCAAGCTCGACCAGCACGCCGAACGGCAGGTTCACGTCCTCCGGCCGTTCCCGCATGTGCGGCAACAACCCTGGATCTCGCCGACGACCGCGTCCAACTCGTCCGCACGTCGAGCCAAGGGTCATCACGCCCGAGCAGCCTCTCCACCAGCCGCCGCCCGATGAAACCCGTACCAGGGACGAAGTAGGTACTCACAACCTCGATACTGACACTACCTACCCGCGAGTAGGAAGACTCAACCTGCAATTAGGGGCGTGCGACGCGCGCAGACGGCCCGCCGACTCCCTCATGTCATCCTTGGCGGCCGGCCCGTCCGGCGGGACTCTTTCTTCCACGGTCTCCGACTTGACCTGCGATCGGCCCGCATCACACTGCGAACCCGCAGAGTCGAGGTCGCTGAACGCGGACCCCGGTCGTCAAGCCCTGGTGCGAAGTGCGGGCGCGGGTCAGTTGTCGGGCGTGCCCGAAGCGTTCACCACCGCATCGCGCAGAGCGGCTCGCAGCCGCCCCACCTCCAGTGGCGTCAGCACGGCGGCTTCGCCCGGCGGCACGGTGACCACCACGTGCCCCTGGCTGACGAACACTGTCATGTCACGGCGACGGGATGCGATGTCGCGACAGGAAACCTGCCACTCCTTGCCTGTACCCACGGCCCCGAACCTCCAATGTCTCGACACGGGTGCTCGGACCAATCCGGGCGCTCGCGGAAGTGAGACGCACGCGGGTTGGTGCCATGACGGGAACTCCCGACGGGCGACCGTGCCGAGCTGCCGATAGCGTCGCATGCAGTCATCACTCCAGTCACCTGGGAGGGTGAAAAATGGCTGAACCGCAACGGATCGTGATAATCGGATCAGGGCTCGCGGGGGCCTCGGCAGCGGGCGCGTTGCGGGAACGGGGGTATGACAAGGGGCTGGTGCTCCTCGGGCGGGAGGCCCACCAGCCCTACGAACTGCCTGCTCTTTCCAAGAACGTGCTGCTCGGCAGCGCCGACGGGCCCAACCGCGTGCACGAGCCGGACTTCTACGACTCCCACTCGGTCGACCTCCGCTTGGGCGTCGAGGTCACCGAACTCCGTCTCGGCGAGCGGGTGGTCGTGGACACCACTGGAGCAACGCACTCGTACGATCGGGTGGTCCTGGCGACCGGCTCGACGCCGCGCACCCTGCCCGTTCCCGGTGAAGACCTCCCAGGTCTGCGGACCCTTCGAACGGTCGAGGACTCGTTGGCCTTGCGTGCCGCGCTCGCCGAGCGTCCCCGGGTGGTCGTCGTCGGCGCCGGTTGGATCGGCTGTGAGGTCGCTGCCGCGGCCCGGTCGCACGGCGCGGACGTGACCGTGATCGATCCCGTCGACCTGCCGTTGCGCCGGGTTCTCGGTCCGGTCGTCGCGAAGGTGTTCCACGACCTCCACGAGCAGAACGGCGTGCACTGGCGGTTGGGCGTCGGGGTCGACGGGTTCCTGCCGGGCGGCGTGCGGTTGGCCGACGGGTCCGAGGTGCACGGCGACCTGGTGGTGCTCGGCGTGGGTGCGAAACCCAACACCGAACTCGCCGAGAAGGCCGGTCTCGCCCTCGCCGACGGCGGCGTCGCGGTGGACGGCGCGCTGCGCACGTCACACCCCGACGTCTGCGCCATCGGCGACATCGCGGCCCACGACCACCCGCGCTACGGCCGTCGCGTCCGCGTCGAGCACTGGGCGAACGCCAAGGACCAGGGGGCGCACGTCGCGGGCACCCTGCTCGGTCTGGACGAGCCGTACACCGCCGCCCCGTACTTCTTCTCCGACCAGTACGACCTGGGGATGGAGTACCGGGGTCTGGCCGATCCCGAGCACGACCAACTCGTGGTCCGCGGCGACCTCGACAGCCGCGACTTCACCGCGTTCTGGTTGCGGGAAGGGCGAGTGCGAGCCGCGATGAACGTCAACCAGTGGGACGACGGCGTCGCCCTCCAAGCGCTGACCGACGCGCAGGCGACCATCCCACCCGACCAACTGCGCAGCGCCACACTCTCCGACCTGGCCTGACTCTTCCCGACTCAGCCCGACGACCTCCGACTTCGCCCGCCGCTCGCCGACCTACAGGCAGGAACCGCTGTCCGGTCGGTGGTCGGACACGATCAACCGCTGCAACAACGCCCGCAGGACGTGCGCTTCGGCCGGTTCCAGACCGGCGGTGAACTCGGACTCCACTCGCACGTGGAGCTTCTCCACCTCGGCCTGGACCGCGCGCCCACGTTCGGTGATCACCGGCACCCGCACCCGCCGGTCCGCGGGGTCGGGTTTGCGCACGATCAGCTCGGCCCGCTCCAGCCGGTCCAGCTCGGCGGTCAACGTCGTCTTGTCCAGCCCCAGCGCCTGGCCGAGCGCGAGCTGCGACCGCCGGAACTCCTCGCTGATCAGCGCGCTGAGCACGAGCTGACCGCGGGTCGTGACGCCGTGCCGGGCGGCGGCCTCCTGCGCGAACGCGCCCAGCTTCTGCGCGGCCCGGTGCAACAGCCAGTTCAGGTCCGACCGGGACACGCAACCGGGGTCGACGGGCGCGTTCATGACACCGATCATACGCGAACGACGGTTACTTCTCGCCTGAGAATATCTTGACTCGGAACAACCCGACCAATATGTTCTCAACCAAGAACTTCTGAGGAGGGAACATGACGGGTCTGCTCCACATCGACTCCAGCGTGCGCACCGAGGGCTCGGTCTCCAGGGAGGTGACCGCCGCCTTCGCCACCGCGTGGCGGGAGGCGCGCCCGGACGTCGGCTACACCTACCGGGACCTGGCCGCCCGACCGCTCCCGCACGTGGACGGCGCGGCGGTCGAAGCCCGCCAGACCACCGACCGGCACCGCGTGGAACAGGAACTGGTGGCCGAGCTGACCGCCGCGGACACCGTGCTGATCGGCGCGCCGATGTACAACTTCTCGCTGCCGTCGGGCCTGAAGGCCTGGCTGGACTGGATCCTCGTGCCCGAGCACTTCGCGAACCCCGAGACCGGCGTCGGCGCGCTCTCCGACAAGCACTTCGTGATCGTCACCGCCCGCGGCGGCTCGTACGCGCCCGGCACCCCGCGCCACACCGACGACTACCAGGAGCCCTACCTGCGGTTCATCTTCGAGCGCTTGGGGGTGCGGCAGACGTTGGAGTTCGTCCACACCGAACTGACCCTCGCGCACACCGTGCCGCACCTCGCGCAGTTCCGGGACAAGGCCGACGAATCGCGCGAGGACGCCCACCGCACCGTCCGCAAGCTGGCGCTCGCCTGAGCCCACCGACCCACCGACCACCGAGTCGACGCGCTACACCGCGTTCCCGGTCGACAGGAACTCGAAGTGCGCGGTGTGGTCGCGCACGTAGGCCCAGTACGCCTCACGGGCCAGCCGCACGATCGTCGGCAACCACCCGGCCAACGTCCCCTCGCGCGGGCAGACCAGGACGTGCCGCATCGACACCGGGTTGCCGGCGATCGGCCGGACGACCACCTCGTCACTGGGCAGGTACACCGGCTGGCACGCCGCCACCGCCCGACCGCCCGACACCAGCGCGCGGATCGAGTCGCTGCTCGGCGTCGTGTACCGGACCCTCGGCCGGAAACCCTCCTGCTCGCACGCCGCGTGGAAGCAGTCGGGCCAGCCCGCGCCGTCCGAGGGCGTCATCACCCAGGTGCGGTCGGCCAGCTCGCCCAGCGGGATCTCGGCGCGGTCGGCCAGCGGGTCGGTCGCGGCGACCGCGACGAACACCGGTTCCCGCACGATCGGCTCGCAGTGCACGGCCGGCGTCGGGTGCAGCTCGTAACCGGGGTAGTCGACGGTCGTCGCGACGTCCAGCCGGCCGGCCGTGACCAGGTCCCACAGCAGCAGCGGCGAGTAGTCCATGGTCAGCCGCACGTCGCGGTCCGGCAGGTGGTCGGCCAGCCGTTCGGCCAACCCCACCGACACCGACCCGACCACGCCGCCGAGCGCGACGACGGCGGTGGCGTGCCGGGTGTAGCGGGCCGCGTCACGGCGCAGCTCGGCCACCCCGTGCAGGATCGCGCGGGCGCGCAGCAGCACGAAGTCGCCGACGCTCGTCGGCACCATGCCCTGCGGGTGCCGGGCGAACAGCGGCGCGCCGACCTCCTGCTCCAGCCGCTTGAGCCGGGCCGACAGCGCGGGCTGGGACATCCGCAGCACCGCCGCGGCCTTGGTGAGGCTGCCGGTCTCGGCGATCACGCACACCGTCCGCAGGTGGCGAAGCTCCAGCTCCATCCACCAGAGCGTAGGGAGGCCGGGCGGTGCCATCAATCGGCCGACAGCCCATAAACCGCTTCGATCACGACTGGGATTTCCGCAGGTGAGCCCGGACGGCCCAGAGTGGGCGACGCCGGTCACGAGACCGCCGCCTCGTGGCTCCGTACCGACCTTGGAGCCGTTCCATGCGCACCCGATTCCTGCCTGTCCTGGTCGCGCTCGCCGCGTCGACCGCCCTGGTGACAGCGACAACCCCAGCCACGGCCGCACCGCCCGCTTCGGCCGCGCGGGCCACATCGACCGTCGTGAAAGAGGTGTTCTCGCCCGATGGGGGCATCTCCCGCGTCCGCGTCCCACGCCCGCCCTCCGCACCCGCCCTCACCCTCGCCGCGGCGGACGTGGTCCCGATCCAGCAGACCGGACCGTCCGCGTCCCGGTTCGACCTGGTCTTCGTCGGCGACGGCTACACCGCGTCCGAACTGGCCACCTACCACGAGCACGTGCTCGCCCGGTGGGCCGAGCTGACCCGGATCGAGCCGTACAAGTCGCTCAAGCAGTCGTTCAACGTGTGGCAGGTCAACGTCGTCTCGGCGCAGTCCGGGGTGGACAACGACCCGACCCAGGGCGTGCGCCGCAACACCGCGCTGGACATGTACTTCTGGTGCGGCGACACCGAACGCCTGCTCTGCGTCAACGAGACGAAGGCCCGCCAGTACGCGAACTCCGCGCCTGCCGTCGACCAGGTCCTGGCCTTGGCCAACACCACCAAGTACGGCGGCGCGGGCGGCGGTGTCGCCACCGCGTCCGGCGGCAACGCCCAGGCGACCTGGATCGTGGCGCACGAACTGGGCCACTCCGTGGGCGGCCTGGCAGACGAGTACGACTACCCGAACGACCTCTACACCGGCGCGGAACCCCGTGAGGTCAACGTCTCCACGCACCCCAGCGCCACGATGACCCAGCGCCGCGCGAAGTGGTACGCGTACCTGGGCAAGCAGTCCCCGGACGGCGGCGTGATCGGCACCTACCAGGGCGGTTACTACCATAAGCGCGGCGTCTACCGCCCGACCGACAACTCCCTGATGCGCTCCCTAGGCCGCCAGTTCAACCTGATCGGCCTGGACGCCGTCCGCGGCGGCATCCAACGCAAAACCACCCCCTAGCCCCACACCCACGCCGCACCCACGTCACGCCCCCCACGCCACGCCTTCGACGTAACGCTCCCGACTCACGCCTTCTCCACCACGCCCTTCGCTGGCAATGGACCACCACGCGAGGCCGCGTCGGCCTGTCGAGCCGCCTTTCACCCCGATCACGCTTTCCGATCGGGGTGAAAGACGGCTCGATGGGCCGACTTCCAGGCGGCCGAGCCCGCCGCGACGAAGTCGCGGCAATCCAACACTGCCAGACTGTCGGCGAAGTCCGGGAGGTGTGGATGTCCGAGCCCATTGCCGCCGTCGTGGTTCGTGCGGCGGAGCTCACGGCTCGTGGGTTTCCGCAGCGGGCCATCGAGTTGTTGCGGCCCGCGTTGGCGGCGAACCCCTTGCACGCCGAGGCGTGGTGCCGGTTGGCCGCCGCGCACCTCGACGCCGGGCAGCCCGATCCCGCGCTGGACGCCGCCAAGCGCGCGCTCGTGCTGGACGGCGACCACGCGTGGGCGCAACGGCTGGCCGCGTTGGCGCTGAGCGAACTCGGCCGGCACCAGGAGGCCGTGGTCGCGGCGCGGGAGTGCGTGCGGCGCAAGCCCGGCGACTGGCGGTGTCAGGTGGTGCTCGCCGAGGTGCTCTCGGCGGCACCGGACACCAGGCGCGAGGCGGTCGAGGTCGGGCAGGAGGCGGCCCGGCTCGCGCCGACCGAGGCGAGGGCGTTCCAAGTGCTCGGTGACGCCGCGTTGCGCGTCCGGGACTGGGGCACCGCCGAGTGGGCGTACCGCAGCGCGTTGCGGCTCGACCCCGCCGACGAGGACGTGCGCGCGAACCTGGCCACGGTGCGGCGCAAGCGCGCCGCCGCGCCCGCGCACCCGTCCGGCGACGCGTTGACCCTCGCGCACGCGATGGTCTGGCCCGCGCTGTCCCGGCTGGCCGTGCTGCTGGTCGGGGGCGGTCTGCTGTTGCTGCTCGCCGGGATGCCCAAGCCGACCCCGCTGCTCGGGTGGTTCTCCGGGGTGCTGGTGGTGGGTGTGGGCGCGGTCGTGCTCCAGTTGCTCGTGCGCGCGCGGCGCGGCGTGCGCAAGGCGTTGTTCGCGCTGCCCCGCCACCGGCCGAAGGTGGCCGCCGTCACGACGATGTTCGGTCTGTCCACCCTGGTCCTCGCCGGCTGGACGGTCGCGTTGTTCCTGGGTGCCACCACCATGCAGCCGCTGGTGATCGCGTGGCTGTGCGCGCTGGTCGGCGGATCCGTCGTGGTGCTCGCCGGGGGCCGCTAACCTGGAGGGTGGAGAGGAGGGCCGACCGTGACGCGACTGCTGGTGCTCCTGGCGCTGATCGCCGGGTTCGTCGTCGCCGGTCCCGCCCACCACGCCCCGGTCGACCTGGTCGCAGTTTCGGCCACCGTCGACGCCGCCCACCTGCCCGGCACGGCGACCCGCGCCACCGCGCACCCCGTGCAGCAGTACGGGCTGCCCGGTCAGCCGCTGGACGGCGTGCAGCCGCCGGTGCACGTCCCGCCCGAGCCCCGGCTCGCCGAGGACGTCGTCGACCCGACCCACCGCACCCCCGAGCGCACCGGCCAGGCCCCGCTCGGCGAACGCGCCCCACCCGCACACCTCCGGTAGTCGAACCCACCCCGCACCCCGACCCCGGAGGTCACTTCGCCATGCCGCGCTCCTCAGCGCGGCGGGAACTGCTCGTCCGAGGACTGCTGTCCCTCGGTGTTCTCGCCGCGTCCGCGTTCATCCTGCTCACCAGCCAGCCGCGCCTCGGTCTCGACCTGCGCGGCGGCACCCAGATCGTGCTGCAAACCCCGGCCGAGGCCACGTCCGACAACACCGACCGGGCGATGGAGGTGCTGCGCCGCCGGATCGACGAGCTGGGCGTCGCCGAACCCGTCCTGGCGCGCTCCGGCGACCACCGGATCATCGTGGAGCTGCCCGGCGTGCAGGACCCGGCCGAGGCCATCGACGTGCTCGGCCGCACCGCCCAACTGGCCGTCCAGCCGGTCACCGGACCCGGTGACACGCCCACCGGCGAAGCCGGCGACTCGGTGGCGCTGGGACCGATCGCGATGACCGGCGAGGGGATCAAGGGCGCGGTGGCCTCGCCCAACCAGCAGGGCGCGGGCTGGCAGGTCACCGTCGACTTCCAGGGCGACGCGCCCTCGACCTGGCAGAAGGTGACCGGCGAGGCCGCGTGCTTCGCGCCCGGCGACCCGCAGCGCCGGGTGGCGTTCGTGCTGGACGGCAAGGTCGTGTCCGCGCCGCAGGTCGACCCGTCCGTGCCGTGCCGCACCGGGATGATCGGCACCAGCACCCAGATCACCGGCAAGTTCGCCAAGGCCGAGGCGGAGGAGCTGGCGCTGGTCATCCGGTCCGGGGCGCTGCCAGTGCCGGTCGAGGTGGTCGAGCAGCGGACCGTCGGCCCGACGCTCGGCGCGGAGGCCATCGAGGCCAGCAGCCGGGCGGCGGTCGTCGGCATCGCGCTGACCGGCCTGTTCCTGATCTTCGTCTACCGGCTGGCCGGGCTGGTCGCGGTGCTCGCGCTGGTCGGCTACGCGGGCATGTCCTACGCGGCGCTGCTCGCCGTCGGGGCCACGCTGACCTTGCCGGGCCTGGCCGGGTTCGTCCTGGCGATCGGCATGGCGGTGGACGCGAACGTCCTGGTCTTCGAGCGGTCACGGGAGGAGTACGCGCGTCGCAAACGTTTGCCGCGGTCGGTGGACCAGGGGTTCAAGGGCGCGTTCAGCGCCGTCGCCGACTCCAACGTGACCACCCTCCTCGCCGCCGGGCTGCTGTTCTTCCTGGCCACCGGGCCGGTGAAGGGGTTCGGCGTCACGCTGTCCATCGGCGTGCTCGCGTCGCTGTTCAGCGCCCTGGTGCTGACCCGCGTGCTGCTCCAGCTGGCCATGCCGCTGCTGGAGCGGCGACCCACCTGGAGCGGTCTGCACGACCTGGGCCGGGTGCGGACGTGGCTGACCAGCCGCGGCATCCGGCTGTTCCAGCGGCCCAAGCGCTGGCTGGTCACCGCGGCGGCCGTGCTGCTCGTCGCGCTGGCCGGGCTGTTCGTGCGCGGCCTCGACCTCGGCGTCGAGTTCACCGGCGGCCGGATGATCGACTACACCGCGTCCGCCGTGGACGCCGGCGAGGTCCGCGCCGAGCTGTCCGCCGCCGGCTTCGCCGACGCGGTCGTCGCGACCTCGGGCGACACCGGCGTGTCGGTGCGCACCGGCCCGATCGACGAGGCCGCGGCGGCCCGCGTCACCGAAGCGGTGAACAAGGCCACCGGCGGGGCGCAGCAGGTCAGCAACGAGCTGATCGGCCCGAGCCTGGGCTCCGAACTGCGGCGCAACGCGATCATCGCACTGGCCATCGCCGTCGCCGCGCAGCTGGCCTACCTGGCGGTCCGGTTCGACTGGCGGCTCGGCCTGGCCACGGTCGTGGCGCTGGTCACCGACGTCGTCGTGCTGGTGGGCGCGTTCGCGTGGCTGGGCAAGACCGCCGATGGCGTGTTCCTGGCCGCGCTGCTGACCGTCATCGGCTACTCCGTCAACGACTCGGTGGTGGTGTTCGACCGGGTGCGCGAGCTGCGCAAGGCACGGCGCAAGGACCCGTACGCCGACGTGGTCGGTGCGGCCGTGCTGCAAACCGTGCCGCGGACGGTGAACACCGGGATCGGCGTGCTGTTCGTGCTCGCCGCGCTGCTCGTGCTCGGTGACGGGTCGCTCGCCGACTTCGCCACCGCGCTGCTGGTCGGCGTCGTCGCCGGGACCGTCTCGACGGTGTTGACGGCCGCGCCCGTGGCCATCGCCCTGGACGGGCGCGCGGGGGGCCGCCGGTGAGCACCGGTCACGAGCTGCTCGCGGTCGGCGGGGCGTTCCTCGCGGCCGGTCTCATCGGACGCGCGGGCGTCCGGATCGGACTGCCCACCATCCCGCTGTTCATGGTGGCGGGTATCGTGTTCGGGCCCCACACGCCCGGCGTGTCACTGGTCAGCGACCCCGGTGAGCTGGGCGTGCTGGCCGGGCTCGGCCTGGTGTTCCTGCTGTTCTACCTCGGGCTGGAGTTCTCGGTGGACGACCTGGTCGCCGGCGGCCGCACACTCGCCCTGGCCGGCACCGGGTACCTCGCGCTCAACATCGGCGGCGGGCTCGCGTTCGGGTTCGCCCTCGACTGGGGCACCCGCGAGGCGCTGGTCATCGCCGGCGCGATCGGCATCTCGTCGTCCGCGATCGTGACGAAGCTCCTGGTCGAGGCCAACCGGCTGCGCAACCCGGAATCCCGGCTGGTCATGGGCATCATCGTGATCGAGGACGTGTTCCTGGCCCTGTACCTGGCGGTGCTGCAGCCGGTGCTCGGCGGCACGTCCGGCGTCGACGCGCTGCTCGACTTCGGCAAGGCGTTCCTGTTCCTGGTCGTGCTGGCCGCCGTCGCGCGCTGGGGCGGCCGGGTGGTGACCCGGCTGTTCGGGTCGGCTGACGACGAACTGCTGGTCGTGTGCTTCGTCGGCGTCGCGGTGACCGGGGCGGCCGTCGCGCACGAACTGGGCGTGTCCGACGCGATCGGGGCGTTCATGGTCGGCGCGGTGCTCGGCGGGTCCGGCGTCGCGCCGCGCGTGCACAAACTGGTGCTGCCGCTGCGGGACGCGTTCGGGGCGTTGTTCTTCTTCATCTTCGGGCTGAGCATCGACCCGAACGCCGTGGGCGGGGTCGTCGTGCCGGTGCTGGCGGCGGTGGCGGTGACCATCGTGCTGAACCTGGGAGCGGGGCTGTTCGCGGCCAAGCTGCACTCGTTCGACCGGCAGCAGGGCGTCGACATCGGGCTGACCGTGCTGACCCGGGGCGAGTTCTCGCTGGTGCTCGCGGCCATGGCGGTGACGGCGGGGCTGGACTCGCGCGTCGCGCCGTTCGTGGCGGGGTACGTGTTGCTGCTGGCCGTGATCGGGCCGTTGGCGGTGTTGCGGTCGCACAGGCTGAGCTGGCTGCTGCCGAAGAAGCTGTTCGCGTAGGAAGGCGGTGTGGCCGACTCGCACGCCTTCTTCGACGCCCGCGCCGAGCGCTGCACCACCGATCTCCAAGTGGTGCTGGAGATCGCTCTGCGTGAGGCGCAACGGTCGCGGGCTGACGAGGTCGGGTCGACTACCTGTGATTGGGCGTCTTGGCCCGACCTGTGGCGTACCAGGCGTTGGCGGCGGTCGGCGCCGACGTCGAGGCGGAGAACCTGATCGAGTGATGGACCTGGTCGACACCGGCCACCTGGTGGTGGCGCTGCTGCGGCAGGACCCGCTGCCGGCGTCACGGAGGCGGGTTTCCTGGCCGTCGAACAGGCGGTGCCGACGACCTGGCAGAACCGGTTCAGCGAGCAGACGTCCCGGGCGCTGGCCCACGCGTACGCCCACGCCCGACAGGACGGCCGACGGGCAGCCGGAACCAGCGACCTCTGGCTGGGCTTGCTCTCGTTGGAGGACAGCGTCGCGGTGGCGGCGCTGTCCGTGCTGGACGTCGACCTGGCCGTGCTGTGGAACGAGACCGGCGGACGTGACAACCGCACACCGCCCGCCCGCTTGGGCAGGTGGCTGCTCGCCCTGCTCTGCCACAACCCGCCGCCGAGCGTCCACAACGTCACCGAGGCCGCGGCAGCCCGCATCCGTGACCGCGAAAGGGAACGGCTGCGCGAACTGGAGGCCGATGCCGGGCCGGCGTGACCACCGGAACCGCCGTCGGCCACCGGGATCGCCGCTAGTGTTCGGGCTCGGGATGTTCTCTCGGAGGCGGTGGTTGGATGGCGGCTTGGGCCTCTCTCGTCGTGTCACTGCTCGCGTTGACGGTGTCGGCGGTGACGTTGTGGCGTGCGCAGCTGACGCCGTTCCGGCTGCTCGTCACCGCCGACCAGGTGCAACTGCGGATCCACCAGATGGAGAGCGAGACCGGCGAGACCTGGTTGCTGCCGCACTTCGCGCTGTCGGTCGGCTTCGCCAACTCGGGCACGCAGGTCGGGCGCGTGCTCGGCGTGCGCCTGGTGCTCCGCTACACCTCGCTGCCGATCCCCGACGCGTACGAGGTGTTCGCCTGCCACGGCGAGTACGACCCCGTGAAGTACCAGGCGCACGGTGGCAAGCGGTTCACCATGATCGACCAGGCGAAGCTCGGCGACTTCCACTCGTTCGTCGTCCTGCCGAAGGCCACCGCGTCCAAGTTCTACGTGTTCACGGTCAGGTGGGACAAACCCGTGCGCCAGGCGGAACTGCGACTGGACCTCGAAGTGCTGCACGACCGTTCAACGGACTGGAAGACCACGCACACGTGGCAGCTGGCCATGCCCGGGTGGGCCTGGAACTCGGTCGAACAGGGCTCGTCGTTCACCTTCGTCGCCGAGGGCGGCGCGGCGAAACGTTCGTCACGTGACGTCAATCCGCCTGATCTGCACAAGTACACACTCGACGAGGAGATGCGCGCGGTGACCGACGATTCCGTGAGCGTCGTCCGGGAGATCACTCCCGACTGACCCCGGACCCCGTGGTTGCGGGCGGAGCCGCACGGGCAGAGCATGATCCGGACGCCGACGGCCGCTGTGGAGGACGGATGACGGGCTTCGCCGGGTACCAGAACGAGATCTACCTGCAAGGACTGGCGGGCACCGTGCCGCCGTTCACCACCGACCCGGAGGGGTTGGAGGCGTCGGCGCGGCAGCGGCTCGGGCCCGGACCGTTCTGGTACGTGGCGGGTGCGGCCGGGACCGGGGCGACCGCTCGGGCCAACCGGGAGGCGTTCGACCGGTGGCGGATCGTGCCCCGGATGCTGACCGACGCCACCCAGCGGCACCTCGGGACGTCCGTGCTCGGGACCGCCGCGCCGGCGCCGGTCCTCCTGGCGCCGCTGGGGGTCCAGTCGATCCTGCACCCGGACGGCGAACTCGCCACCGCCCGCGCCGCCGCCGAGCTCGGCGTGCCGTTCGTGCTCTCCACCGCCTCCTCGCACACCATCGAGGACGTCGCCGAGGCCGCCGGGGACGGGCCGCGCTGGTTCCAGCTCTACTGGCCGAACGACCCCGACGTGTGCGTGAGCATCCTCGACCGGGCCCGCGCCGCCGGGTACCGGGTGCTCGTGGTCACGCTCGACACCTGGACGCTCGCCTGGCGACCGCACGACCTCGACCAGGCCTACCTGCCGTTCCTGCGCGGCGTGGGCACCGCGATCCCGTTCTCCGACCCGGCGTTCCGGGCCGGGCTCGCGGCCGCCCCGGAGGACGACCTGCCGATGGCGATCCTGCGCTGGGTGCAGCTGTTCACCGGCACCGACAAGTCCTGGGAGCAGCTGTCCTTCCTGCGCGAGCACTGGGACGGGCCGATCGTGCTCAAGGGCGTCCAGCACCCGGACGACGCGCGCAAGGCCGTCGACGCGGGCGTCCAGGGCGTCGTGGTCTCCAACCACGGCGGACGTCAGGTGGACGGCGCGGTCGGCTCGCTCGACGTGCTGCCGGAGATCGCCGACGCCGTGGGGGAGCAGGTCGAGGTGCTGTTCGACTCCGGCATCCGCAGCGGCGCGGACATCGTGAAAGCCCTCGCCCTGGGCGCGAAGGCGGTGCTCGTCGGGCGGCCGTTCGCCTATGGGCTCGCGCACGGCGGGCAGGCGGGCGTGCGGCACGTGCTGCGCGGCCTGCTCGCCGACTTCGAACTCACCCTGGCGCTGTCCGGGCACCGCAGCCCGGCCGAGCTCAGCCGCGAGGTGCTGCGTCCGCGCTGAGCTGCCGCATCCGGTTCTGCAAGGTGGCGAAGTCGGCGGGCTGCACGGTGATCCACGGGGTCCCGTCGCCGCCCTTCGACTTCGCCGACACGTACCGGCCGGTGATCGTGTCGAAGAACGTCAACGGCGTGGCGCAGCGCTGCTTGCGGCCGAACCGGTCGCGGCGGGCGGCGTAGAGCTGGCCGCCGCCGGTGCGCTTCTCGGCCAACAGCTTGCGGATGTTCTGCACCTCCGCCACGTACGTGCCGGTCGGCCTGCTGGCCTGTAGGAACGAGCCGCCGTCGTCGTCGTTGAACTGCCGGCGGCGCGGCTTGTCCTCCAGGGCGTCGGCGGGCAGGGACAGCACGCCGCCCCGGCCCGGCTTGGCCTCCGGCAGCGCCGACAGCAGCGACTGCACCGCGTCCTGCGCGCGCACAGGCTCCAGCACGAAGTGCTTGTCCGGGCGCAGGACCACGCGCAGCGCGTCATCGCCGGACTGCGCCACGAGCGCGGTGCGCGTGTCGCCGTCGTCCTGGTTGAAGAACGCGTAGTACTCGGTGCCCGCGTCGGCGATCAGCCGCAGCGACTTGGCCAGGTCGGCGTGCACCTGCCGGCCCCGGGCCAGCCCGAGCCGCTCCAGTTCCGCCCACGCGCGCCGCACCAGGTCCGACAGGCCGCTCACGTCGCCCTCGGCCACCCGGTCCTCGTCGAAGTCGACGGCCGTCAGCAG
Source organism: Saccharothrix espanaensis DSM 44229 (assembly GCF_000328705.1). Lineage (NCBI taxonomy): Bacteria > Bacillati > Actinomycetota > Actinomycetes > Pseudonocardiales > Pseudonocardiaceae > Saccharothrix > Saccharothrix espanaensis. Next base: position 1,330,044 of record NC_019673.1, read on the forward strand.
CGCGTTGTGCAGGGTCGGCAGACCTTCGGCCTGCCAGGCGGTGTAGAGCGCGACGACCGGGATCGCCACCTTGGTGCGCAGCACAGTGCCCCTCACTCCCCGATGACCGGCGGGGCCACCATCGTGCCGTCGTCGAAGATGTCGTCCGCGCCCTGGAGGTACGAGGCGGCCTTGTGCTCCAGGTCGTCCTCGCCCTGACCCTGGCCGGCACCCGCGCCCATGCCGCCCATGCCGGCCGCACCACCGGGACCACCGCGCCCGGCCGCACCGCCACCACCCGGCCCGAACCCGCCACCACTGCCACCGGGCCCGAACCCGCGCTCACCGGGCATCGCGCCGGACGTGCCACCGGGCCCGAACCCGCCGGGCCCGAACCCACCCGGGCCGGGCATGCCGGGCATCCGCCCACCGCCACCCCCGGGACCGCCGCCACCGGGGATCCCGCCCATGCCGCCACGACCGCCGCCCGACCCGCCACCGGGCCCACCGGGGCCGTTCGCGCTGGGCACCCGGACCGGCGGGTTGTTGGGGTTGCGCGGGAAGTTCGGGTTGTTCGGGTTCCGCGGGTTGTTCGGGTTGCGGGGGTCGTTCGGGTTGCGCGGGTCGTACGGCAGCCGCGGGTCGAACGGCGGGAACCTCGGGTCGTGCGGCGGCGGCTGCACGCGCGGCGGGTCGACGGTGCCCGGCGGGATCGTCGGCCGGTCCGGCGGGTCGGCCAGCGACTTGCGCGTCGTGCCGTCGTCGTTGCCACCGGGCGGGGTGGGCGGCGGCACGGTCGGCTCGCCCCACTGCTTCTTGGTGTCGTCACCGCCGGACGAATCGTCCCCGTCGCCGTCCCGGCCCTTGGGCTCGTAGGGCTTGGGCTTCCACTCCGGCGGCGGCTCGATCGGGGGCGGGTCGATCGGCGGCGGGTCGATCCCCGCGCCGATCTCGTCGGGGGACTGGAAGGTTGGCATCGACGCGCCCGCGGCGTTCGCGGACGTGCCGTAGGTGCTGAGCACCTGCATGTTCTTGGAGTTGACCTCTTGACTCTTCTCGACCGCGTCGTCGTAGTCGGTGTCCCACGGGACACCGTCGTTGTACCAGGGTTTGTCCGGCACGTCGACGGGCTTGTCCACCGAGTCCCGCGCCAGCCGGAACGACTCGCTGATCGACGAGGCGCCGGCCGCGGCGGTCTGCGCGCTCGTCCCGGCCGCCTCGGCCCAACTCCCCAGCGGGGCGGTCGAGGACCGCGCCTGGTCGCCGGCGGCACCCTCCCAGGACGCGCCCGAGTCCTGGACGGCCTTGTTGATCAGGTACGAGATGTCGGTGTGCCCGCGGTTGACCTGCTCCCAGTTCAGCTGGGTGGCGTCGGTGGTCTGCTCCGGACCCTTGCCGTCCTTGAACCAGCCGTAGATCTTGTCCGCGCCGACCCCCAGCTGGAGCAGCGCGAAGCCACCGAGGTCCATGTCCACGTTGCCGGGAGGAGCCATCGCTACCCCTTCAGGTTCCCGATGATCGTGGCGGCGACCCGCTCGGTCGTCCCACAGGCGTTGCCGTCGTTGAGCTTGGTGTCGTTCTTCGCGATGCTGCCCTGGATCAGGATCGCGTCCTTGCCGGACGTGCCGATCGCGGTGTTGCAGTCGCGCTTGCCGTCCGGGGTCGCGAAGCTCGCCGTCGGGTAGCCGAGGACCGTGTTCTCCCGGGACACCGGGAAGTTGGCCTTGCCCTCCCGCGCGAACGTCTCGACGGTGTTGCCCTTGGTCACCATGACGATCTTGAAGGTGGAGTTGGCGAGGACGTCCTTGCCCTGGTAGGTGCAGCTCGGGCCGTTGACCCCGTCCTGCTCGACCTTGGCTTCGCGGAACGTGCCGAGTTCGCTCTGCTGGGCCTGGGTGAGGACCGAGCACGGGTTCGCGACGTACTCGGCGATGTCCAGGTCCGGCGCGCCGCTCGGGGAGCCGCTCTTCGTCGTCGTGGGAGCCGCCGAATCGCCCGTGCCGGGTGCCGCGGTGGGGTTGCCGCCCACCGGGTCCGCACCGCACGCGCCCAGCGCGCCCGCCGCCGCGGCGATCACGAGAAGGGTCCGAAAAGTGCGATTCAAGGAATTCAGTCCTTCGGCTTGAGTGCGTCGGCCGCCGCCGAGTCCGTGGCCTTGTACTCGTCCAGCGCCTTTTGGATGTTCTCGATGGTGTTCTCGAGTGCTTCCTGCGCTTTGGAGTTGGCCCAGCCGTACCCGCCCGGGTCGGTGCCCGCCGTCTGCCGGATGGCCATCGTGGCGAACCCGCTGTACACGTCCTTGCCGGGTGATCCGGACGCCATGATCTCGTCCGAGACGTCCCGGATCCCGATCAGCTTTTCCAGCGCCAGCTTCAGGCCGTCGATGAGGCGCTGTGCCTCGTCCGGCTCCACGTAGAACTTCGTCTGGGTGGACACGTAGTCCGCGCCAGGGCCTTTCGCGACCGTGTCGGCCACAAAGCCCAGCTTCCCGCCACCGCCCCCGGCGTCCAGCATCGCTCGCGCTCCCCTCACGCCAACCGGGGGTCAATGATGGCATAGCGCCCCGGGCGTGTCCGGTGATTCGGCGTGGTTTCGCCCGGCCGGGGAGGATGTCCGATTCGTTCAAGACGGGCCGGGTCGGCGGTGCCTAGGGTCGACGCATGATCGAAGCAGCGAGGTCCTTTCTCTGGCGTCACGCCCGCGTGCTGGAGCAGCGGCGGTTCTCCTTCCTGTTCGACGGCGGCGCGGCGGAGCCCGTCGTCACGGCGGTGGCGGCGTACCGGAACGACGACGGCGGGTTCGGGCACGCGTTGGAGCCGGACGGGCGGGGGCCGTCGAGCCAGCCGCTGCACACCTACACGGCGGTGCGGTTGGGCAACGAGGTGGGGGACGACCGGTTCGCGGCCGGGGCCGCGGACTTCCTCGCCTCGGTGGCCAACCCGGACGGCGGGGTGCCCAACTGCCTGGGCACCGCGCGCGACCACCCGCGGGCGCCGTGGTGGCAGGTCTCCGCCGACAGCGACCTGCTGATGACCGCGCTCGCCGCCGGTGAGCTGCACCGGGCCGGGGTCGAGCACGAATGGCTGGACCGGGCGTCCGCGTTCTGCCGGCAGCGGATCGACGCGCTGGGCAAGTCGCACCCGTACGAGGCAAACGCCTGCGCCCAGTTCCTCCAGCACGCCCCGGACCGTTCATGGGCCGAGGCCGCCGCCGCACGGCTGGGCGACCTGGTGCGCGAGCAGGGGCTGGTCGACCTCGGAGAGGGCAAGGCCCCCGAGGGGTACTCGGCGGGCGAGACGCACAAGCCGCACCACTACGCGGCCACGCCGGACAGCATCGCGCGGGGGTGGTTCAGCGACGACGAACTGGCCCGCGACCTCGACGAGCTGGTGGCGGCCCGGCAGGACGACGGCGGCTGGACGTTCCCGTGGCCGGTGTGGACGCCGGTGACCGAGTTCGAGTGGCGGCCGATCGTGACGATCGAGGCGTTGCTGACCCTGCGTGCCTACGGGCGGATCAGCTGACCGAGCGGCACGCCGGCCAGGTCCTTCACCTCGCGGGACAGGTGCGCCTGGTCGGCGTAGCCGGTGCGGTGGGCGATGTCGGCGAACGGCGCGCCCGTCCACGCCAGCTTCACCGCCCGGTCGAACCGCAGCACGCGGTGCAGGGTCTTGGGGCCGTAGCCGAACGCGTCGAGGCTGCGGCGGTGCAGTTGGCGGGTGCTCAGGCCCAGGTCGTCGGCGAGCGCGGCGACCGGGGTGCCGGCGGAGCCGGCGATCGCGCCGGTCAGCGGGTCGGGCGGGGTGGTGCGCAGGCGGTGCCGGGCGGCGTCGGCGAGGACCGCGCACGGGTCGGCCGCGGCGGCCAGTGCGTCTTCCAGGGCCGCCACGTCGTCCCACAGCTCGGCCAGCGGGACGCGCAGGTCGCGCAGCACGTGCGCCGGCACGCCGAGCGCGGACGGGCCGACGCCCGGCCCGAACCGGACGCCGAACATCTCGCCGGGACTCAGCGCGGTGACGTGGCCCACGGTGTCCGGGCCCGCCACGGACAGGCCGTCCCGCGGCGTCCAGATGATGTCGGTGCGGCCGTCCGGCACGACCCGGCCCGACGTCGCCGTGCCCGACGTCCGTTGCCAGACGCAGTCCAGACCCGCCGCGGCCCGCTCGAAGTAGGTGTTCACGTCCTGGTGAGGGTTGCTCTGGCGGTGCCGGGTCCCGGGCCGAGCCGGACCGCGGCCTCGCCGCCCGGACGCCACACGCCGCTGCCGCCGCACGTGTCGTAGCCGCCGGTGCGCCCGGAGAACTGGGCCATCACCGCCCACATGCCCAAGCTCGCGGCGTGGCCCATCTGCCGGTCGATCCGGCCTTCGGAACCCTTGGCGTACAACGCGCTCACCACGTACGCGTCCGCACCGCCGGCCGCCACCTCGGCCGGGTGCGACGTGACCGCGGCGTCGTAGCAGATCGCGAGCCCGAGCCGCCACCCGTCGACCTCCAGCAGGAGGTGGTGGCCGCCGGGCGTGAACAAGTCGAGTTCGGGGCCGTGCAGGTGGCGCTTGCCGTAGTAGCCGAGGGTGTCGCCGTCCGGCCCGATCACGACGGTCGCGATGACCGCGCCGTCCGGGGTCGACAGCGGCGCGCCGACCAGCGCGTACGCGTCGTGTGCGGTGCAGGCGCGGCGGATCGGCGACCAGCGCGGGTCGTCCTCGGTGATCGCCGCGGCCGGGTCGAGGACGTAGCCGGTGAGGGAGAGCTCGGGGAACACGCAGACGCGTGCGCCGGCCTCGCCGATCAGCCGGGCGTGGGCGGCGGCGTTGGCGTCGAGCCCTGGCTCCGGCGTGGTCTGGATCGCGGCGACCTGCACGGACTCCAGCCTAACCGCCGCCCGGCGGGCCGCAGCGGAGGATGCGGCCCGCCGGGGTTCACGCAGCGAACTTCACCCAGTTCAGGCTCACGTACGCGGCCGGCTGACCGCTGGTGAACGTGACGTACACGTCGTGCGTGCCGGTGATGCCCGAGATGTTCGCGGGCACCGTGCGCCACGACTGCCAGCCGCCGGTGCCGGCGATGGCGAAGCTGCCCGCCGGCGGCGCGGTCGGGCTGTTTAGCCGGACCTCGACCAGGCCGCTGACGCCACCGGTCGCACCGGACGCGGCGCGGGCGAGGAACTGGCGGGCGGTGGCTGAGCCGAAGCGGACGTCGGCGAAGCGCAGCGAGTCGCCGTTCTTGAGCTTGCCGATGGCCTGGCCGCCCTCCGAGGCGTTCTCCAGCACGCCACCGGAGCGCGCGGTCGCCTGCTCGGCCTGGATCTCGGCGTAGGCGTCCCAGCCCGGGTTGTCGGGCCGGGTTGTCGTCGGCGGGGTGGTGCCGGTGGTCCACACGGCGACGTAGTCGACCACCATCGAGTGGCCGGGAACCGTTGCGGGAGTGGGGGTCTTGCCCGCGAGGGCGTCCGGGAACGCGCCGCCGACCGCGAGGTTGAGCAGGACGAAGTAGCCGGCGTGCGAGGTCATGTTGTTCCACGTGCCCGCGTCGAACTGGTTCTGGCTGACGCTGTGGAACCGCTGCCCGTCGACGTACCAGCGGAACTGCTGGGGGCTGACGCTCTCGTCCCACTCGAAGCGGTAGGTGTGGAACGCCGACTGGCAGGACGCGCCGGGGCACGCGCGGCTGTTGCCGATGCCGGAGGTCTCGTCGCACGGCCCGCCGGGGTTCACGCCGCAGTGCAGGACGCCCCAGACGGAGTTGAGGCCGTTGACGTTCTCCATGATGTCGAACTCGCCGATGCCGGGCCAGTTCCAGTAGTTGCCCCGGTAGGGGGAGCCCAGCGCCCAGAACGCGGGCCAGTAGCCGAGCGCGGCCTGCCCGGTGACGTCGGGCAGCCGGATCCGGCTCTCGATGGCGACCTTGCCGCCGGCGGGCGGGCGGAAGTCGGCGCGGCGGGTCTCGATCCGGGAGGACGTCCAGGTGCCCGCGCCGTCGCGCAGCGCGGTGATGCGGAGGTTGCCGGCGCCGTCGAGCGCGATGTTGCGGGTGGAGTCGGTGTAGTTCTGAACCTCGCCGGTGCCCCAGTTCGCGGGGCCGCCGGGGTAGCCGTGACCGAGGTCGAAGATCCAGTTCGCGGCGGAGGGCTGGGTGCCGGCCGGGCCGGTGAAGTCGTCGCTCCAGCGCAACGACCAGCCCGGCGGGGTCGGCGGGACCGCGGCCTGGGCCGGATCGGTCGGGGTGGTGGCGAAGACCGCTGCGGGAACGGCGGCGAGCAGGGCGGCGGCGGTGACGAGCACGCGCCGCGTTCGGCTGGGCTCCATGCGCGGGTGACCTCCTTGTCAGTGGTCCTGCGCGGCGGCACGGGGTGCACAGGTCTATGAGAGCGCTCTCACCGCTGGTGCTCAATAGGCCGAAGGAACGAACGCGCGTCTCGCGCACCGGATTCGGCCTCTCACACCACTCCCACGCCTCCTTCCGCCCCGGCTGCCGGCGCGCAGGGCCATGACCGCTCGCGCACCAAGGTTCCTCGCGCCCGGGGTTCCCGCGCGCGGGGCCGGTTCGGCTGGAGACAGGCTTGCCGTTGGCTACTCTCGGATCGAGGCGATCAACAGGGGGCGAGCGTGGCCGGAACCGAGCTGTACGACGACATCGGCACGGGGTACTCGCTGGGACGACGCACCGACCCGAGGTGGATGGCGGCGATCGTCACGGCGCTCGGTGACGCGCGTTCGATCGTCGACGTGGGCGCGGGCACGGGCTCCTACGAGCCGGGCGACCGGGCGGTGCTCGCCGTCGAACCCTCCGGCGAGATGATCCGCCAACGACCACCGGACGCCTGCCCCGCCGTCCGCGCGATCGCCGAAGCCCTGCCGGTCCGTGACAACGCGGTCGACGCCGCGCTGGCGGTGCTCACCGTCCACCACTGGACCGACTGGCGGCGCGGGCTCGCCGAGCTGCGACGGGTTGCGCCGCGCCAGGTCGTGCTCGCCTACGACACCCGCCTGCACACCGAGTTCTGGTTCGTCCGCGAGTACGTGCCCGAGATCGCCGACCTGGAACTGGGCCGACCCTCCGCACCCGACATCGCGCACGAGCTGGGTGCCGAGAGCGTCACGCCGCTGCCGCTGCCCTGGGACTTCACCGACGGGGTCTTCCCCGCCTACTGGCGACGCCCGACCGCCTACCTCGACCCCCGCGTCCGCCGCGCCTGCTCGGCACTCGCGCAGACCGACCCCGGCGCGGTCGAACGGGGCGTGCGACGGCTGCGCGAGGACCTCGACACCGGCCGCTGGCACGACCGCCACCGGGACCTCCTCGACCGCGACCACTGGGACGCCGGCTTCCGCCTCATCGTGGCGGGCACCTGAGAAAGCGGTCCACCACACGTCCCGCGCTCCGCTCGACCCGGTCGGCGCAAGCGCAACCGCGCGGAACCCTGGACAAGGCTTCGGCGCGTGCCAGGCGCGACGGGTGGGTCATTTGGCGTCGGCGTAGCTGTTGACGGGGGTGGCGTTGATCGGGAAGTGCACCGGGGTGTCGCCGAAGACCAGCCGGGAGGCTTCGACGCCGGCGGCGGTGATCTCCGCGCACACCACGTCGGCCATCTCGACCGGGCTGTGCACCAGGACCTCGTCGTGCTGGAAGAACACCAGGTGGGCCTCCGGCGCGGACTGCTGCAACCGCCGCCGCAGGGCGCCCAGCAACGCCGCCGTCCAGTCGGCCGCGCTGGCCTGCACCACGAAGTTGCGGGTGAAGCGGCCCCACTCGCGGGCGGCCCGGCGGCCCTGGCGGGCGGCGTCCTCGCCCTCGTCGGCGTTGCCGGTCGTCTCGTGCCACGCCTCGGACGGCGGCGGGCTGGTGCGGCCCAGCCTGGACCGGACCAGCCGACCCTGCTCGCCGGCCGTCGCGGCGGCTTCGACGTAGCCGACGGCGTCCGGGAAGCGGCGGCGCAGGACGGCCAGCAGGGGGCCCGCCTCGCCGCTGGTGCCGCCGTACATCGCGGACAGCATGGCGATCTTGGCCCGGCCCCGGTCGCCGTCGAACGCGTCCGCCGCCAGGTTCGTGTACAGGTCGTCGTCGCCGGAGACCTCGGTCAGCCGGCGGTCGCCGGACAGCGCCGCCAGCACGCGCGGTTCGAGCTGGGACGCGTCGGCGGCCACCAGCTGCCAGCCCGGGTCGGCCAGCACGGCGCGCCGCAGCGTGCGCGGGATCTGCAACGCGGCACCGCCCCGGGTCGCCCACCGGCCCGACACGACACCGCCGACCACGTAATCGGCCCGGAACCGGCCATCGGACACCCACTGGTCCAGCCACGACCAACCGTGCGCGACCCACAGCCGGGCCAGTTCCTTGTACTCCAGCAGCGGTGCCACGGCCGGGTGGTCCACGTCCTTGAGCACCCACGCCCGCGCGGACGGGATCTCGATGCCCTCGCGGCCGAACGCGCGCACGATGCCCGGCGGGTGGTCCGGGTTGACCGCCCGGCCGCCGAACGCCGCGGTGATCCGGTCGGCCAGCTCGGCCAGCCGGCTCGGCCGGGCACCGGCGGCCGGCCGCGGCCCGAGCAGCTCGACCAGCAGGTCCTCGTGCACGTCCGCCCGCCACGGCAGCCCGGCGTGGGTCATCTCGGCGGCGGCCAGGGCACTGGCCGACTCGGCGGCGAACAGCAGGCGCAACCGGTCGGCGTGCGGCAGGTCGGCCACCACGCGCTGCTGCTCGGCGTGCACGGCCAGCACCGCCGCCAACGGGTCCTCCGCGCCGGGCAGCGGCTCGCGCTCCGGCTCGAACAGGGTCGGCTGGGTGTCGCGCTTGCGCGGGCCGTGGTCCGGTGGCACGGGCAGGCCGCGCAGCCGCGCCAGCGCCGCGCCCAGCTCCCGGGGCTCGCGGTGCCGGCCCTGGTGGGCGAGCAGCAGCGACTCCACGTGGTGCAGGTCGAGGCAGCGCTCCACCCGCACGCCGCGGGCCAGCAGGTCGGGGTAGACCTCGGCGGTGGCGGGCCACAGCCAGCGCGGGCGGGTGCGCTCCAACCCGGCCACGGTCGCGGCCAGGTCGGTCGTCTCGACCACCGGCCCCTCGGGCACGCCGGTGTCGGAGAGCAGCCGGACCCGTCCGGCGTTCTCCGCGTGCGACACCAGGGCGGCGAGCATGTCCTGATTGTGCACGGGGGGTACGACAGCCCCGGTCGACCGACGCCGCCGGTCGGGCGCACCCCGGACGGGGACACCCGTTCGTGGCGGGAGGTGGCGGGCAGTATGTGCGCCGTGGAACGGATCCTGTCCCCCGGCGAGCTGCTCGACGCCCGGCACGAGGTGGTGCCCTTCCACGGCCGGGTCCGGGAGTCGGCGGCGGTGGCGCGGTGGCGGGACGGGGCCGCGCCGGCGGCGCTCCTGCTGCTGCACGGGCCGTCCGGGGTGGGCAAGACGCGGCTGGCCGACCGGTTCGCCGACGACGTGGTGCGGGTGGTGGACGACGCCGACCTGGTGCCGTGGCGGGAGCTGGTCCGGCTGCTCGGCGAGCCGGTCGGGCGGGCCCGGGTGCTGCTGGTGGCGCGCCGCGCCGGCTGGTGGTGGTCGGCGTTGCGCCAACGCGCGGGCGATCTCGACTACGCGGCAACGGAGTTGGCGCTCACGCCGTGCCCTGAGGAGCACGCCGCGTCGTTCGCGTCGGCGTGCGCGCACTTCGCGGACTTCCTGGGCCGCCCGCGCCCCGAGGTGCCGACGCCGGCCGCCGGGACCTTCCACGACCTGCACCTGGCCGCGCTCGCCGCGGTGCACGGCTCGTCCGCCGACGACCCGGTCGAGCTGGTCCGCTGGCTGTCCGACACCGACCCGGCCGCGCCCGCGACCCGCCGGCTCGCGGAGGACGTGCTGGCGGTGACCCTGCTGGACGACCGGATCGAGCCCGAGCGCACCCCGGACGCGCTGGAGACCCTGCTGCGCGCCGCCGAGCGCTGGCCGCACGCCCTGCGCCGCGCCGAACGGCTGTTCGCCGCCGACCCGGGTCTGGTCGCGCTGGTCGGCGCGGCACCGCTGACCGTGCTGGCCGAACGCCCCGAGCCGGCGAGAGCCGTCGCGCGCCAGGTGTTCGACGACCCGAGGTTCCACGGCGACGCGCTGCCCGCCGTGCTCACCCGGACCCTGCTGCACGACCACGCGCGCAGCGCGCGGAAGCCGGAACTGGCCGAGCTGCACGGGACGCTGGGCGCGCGGGCCGCGCTCGCCGCGCTGCGCGAGGAGGCGCTGGAGGCCGCCCGCACCGAGGTCGCGCTGTACCGGGAACTGGTCCAGGACGACCCGGGGGAGTACCGCTCGGCGCTCGCGGACGCGGTGGGGGACCTGGGTTTGCGGCTGATCGCGGTGGGCCGGGACGGCGCGGCGCTGGCCGCGTCGGAGGAGGCCGTGGCGCTGTGCCGGGAGGTCGCCGCCGACGATCAGGAGTGCACGCCGCAGCTCGCCGCCGCGCTGGACCGGCTCGCCCTGGGGCGGGCGGCGCTGTGCCGCCGGGACGCGGCGCTGGCGGCGGTGAGCAGGGCCGCCCTGCTCTACCAGGAGCTGCACCGGCGCAACCCGGCGCTGTTCCGGTTGGACTTCGCGAAGGTCACCCACCACCTCGCGGTGCGGCTGTTCGAGGTGGACCGGCAGGTCGAGGCCGGTGACGCGGCGCGGTGGGCGGTGCTGCGGTGGCGGCAGGTCGCGGACGCCGATCCGCGCTACGAAGCCGAGTTCGCCCGCACGCTGACCTCCGTCGCGGCGCTGCTGTCGGCGTTCGGGCTGCCCGACGACGCGGCGTCGGCGGCCCGTGAGTCGATCACCGTGCTGCGCCGGCTGGCGTCGGCGAACCCGCGCGACTTCGAACCGGAGCTGGCCGCCGCGCTGGCGCACCTGGGCGCGGTGCTGCACCGGTCGGGCCGCCGGGTCGACGCGCTGGCCGCGTCCCGCGAGGCGGTCGGGCTGTGGCGGGCGGTGGGCGGCGCGGGGCTGGCGGCGGCGCTGGGTGAGCAGGTCGACCTGCTGGCCGGCCCGGAGCGGGTCGCGGCCGCGGCGGAGGCGGTGGAGCTGTTGCGCCCCTTGGCGATCCGGTCCCCGCTGGAGCACCAGGTGGACTTCGCGGTCGCCCGCTCCCGGCTGGCGCGGCTGCTGTTCGACGTCGACCCGGTCGGCGCGCTGCGGATCGCGCGGGAGGAGCTGGCCGAGCGGCGGCGGGTGCCGCGACAGGTCCTGGTGTCCGGCGGCGGGAAGCTCGCGGTGGCGTGGCGCGGCCTGTCCGACGCGCTCGCGCGGGCCCGGCACGGCGAGCCGGCGCTGGCGTTCGCCGAGCGGGTCGCCGACCTGTGGCGGGACCTGGTCGGCCGGCACCGGGGCGCGTCGGTCGGCTACCCGGTGGCGGTGCACCGCACGGCGGAACTGTTGCGGGCGAACGGGAACCCGGAGGCGTTGTCGAGGGCTCGGCGGGCCGTGCTGGCGTGGCGGCTGACCCGGACGCCGGACGAGCTGGCGGCCGAGTTCCGCTACGCCGACGCGCTGTCCCTCTACGCCCGGCTGTGCGCGCAGGCGGGGGAGGAGCTGGACCGCGCGCTGCCGGCGGCGCACCGCGCGGTGCTGGTGCTGCGGGACGGGCGGGCCGCGCCGGACCGGCTCGCGCGCGCCGTCGAGGTGGTGGACGCGGTGGTCCGGGCGCACGACGACCCGCAGGCCGCGCGCGCCCGGACCCGGGCGGCGCCGCGCCCGTGACCGTCCTGGTGGCTAGCTCTTGGTGAGCATGGCGCGCAGGAAGAACGCCACGTTCGCCGGGCGCTCGGCGAGCCGCCGCATGAAGTAGCCGTACCACTCGTCGCCGTAGGGCAGGTAGACCCGCATCCGGTTGCCGTCGGCGGCGAGCCGGCGCTGCTCCTCGGGCCGGATGCCGTAGAGCATCTGGAACTCGTAGCTGTCCTTCGACCGCTCCGACGCCAGGTCGGCGGCGATCGCGATCAGCCTCGGGTCGTGCGAGGCGACCATCGGGTAGCCCTTGCCGGCCATCAGCACCTTCAGGCAGCGCACGTAGGACAGGTCGACCTCGGCCTTGTCCTGGAACGCGACCGAGGCCGGCTCCTGGTACGCGCCCTTGCACAGCCGGACCCGCGACCCGGCGTGCGCCAGGTCCCGGCAGTCCTGCTCGGTGCGCTTGAGGTAGGCCTGGAGCACCGCGCCGACCCACGGGAAGTCCACCCGCAGCTCGCGCAGGATGCCCAGCGTCGAGTCGGTGGTGGTGTGGTCCTCCATGTCGAGGGTGACCGTGGTGCCCACGACCCCGGCGGCGGAGCAGATCCTGCGCGCGTTCTCCAGCGCGATCTTCTCGCCGTCCACGGGCAGGAACTGGCCCACCGCGGACAGCTTGACCGACACCTCGGCCCGGTCGGCGTAGCCCGCCTTCTGCAAGCGGCCCAGCAGCTCCAGGTAGGCCTCGACGGTGCCGGTGGCCTGCGCCGCGTCGCGGGTGTCCTCGCCGAGGTGGTCGAGGGTGACCAGCCGGCCGTCGGCCAGCACCTCGCCGGTGGTGGCGATCGCGGCGTCCACGTCGTCACCGGAGATGAAGCGCTTGACGACCGGCCGGGTCAGCGGCGTGCGTTCGACGAGCCCGCGGATGGCCCCGGATCGCGAGGCGGCGAGCAGTGTGGAGCGGAGCATGGTCACCCCTGGTGCGGGTAGCGGTGGGAAGTCGGAGCCGCGAACGTCTCCTTGATGGAACGGGGGCTGACCCAGCGCAGCAGGTTGTGCACCGAGCCCGCCTTGTCGTTGGTGCCCGACGCCCGGCCGCCGCCGAACGGCTGCTGCCCGACGACCGCGCCGGTCGGCTTGTCGTTGACGTAGAAGTTGCCCGCGGCGAACCGGAGCTCGTTCTGCGCGTGCGCGATGGCGGCGCGGTCGCGCGCGATGATCGCGCCGGTGAGGCCGTACGGGGCGGCGCTCTCCATCTGCTTGAGCACGGTGTCGTAGTCGGCGTCGTCGAACACGTGCACGGCCAGCACCGGGCCGAAGTACTCGGTGGTGAACACCTCGTGCGACGGGTCGGAGCCCAGGATCACGGTGGGGCGCACGAAGAAGCCGTCCGAGTCGTCGGCGGTGCCGCCGGCCGCGACCTCCAGCTTCGGGTCGCCCTTCGCGGCCTCCAGCACGCCGGACAGCTTGTCGAACGAGCGCCGGTCGATGACCGCGCCGAGGAAGTTCGACAGGTCGGTGACGTCGCCCATGGTCAGCGACTCGACGTCGGAGATGAAGTCGTCCTTGACCCGGTTCCACACCGAGCGCGGCACGTAGGCGCGGGACGCGGCGGAGCACTTCTGGCCCTGGTACTCGAACGCGCCGCGGACCAGCGCGGTGCGCAGCACGTCGACGTCGGCCGACGGGTGCGCGAGCACGAAGTCCTTGCCGCCGGTCTCGCCGACGATGCGCGGGTAGGAGCGGTAGCCGGCGATGTTCGCGCCGACCTGGCCCCACAGGTGCTGGAACGTCCGGGTCGAGCCGGTGAAGTGGATGCCGGCCAGGTCCGGGTGGGTCAGCGCGACCTCGGACACGGCCAGGCCGTCACCGGGCAGCAGGTTGATCACGCCCGGCGGCAGGCCGGCCTCCTCGAGCAGCCGCAGGGTCAGGTGCGCGGCGAGGCTCTGGGTGGGCGACGGCTTCCACAGCACCACGCTGCCCATCAGGGCGGGCGCGGTGGGCAGGTTGCCCGCGATGGCGGTGAAGTTGAACGGGGTGACCGCGTAGACGAAGCCCTCCAGCGGGCGGTGGTCGGTGCGGTTCCACACGCCGGGCGAGGACTGCGGCTGCTCGGCGGTGAGCTGCCGGCCGAAGGCCACGTTGAAGCGCCAGAAGTCGATCAGCTCGCAGGCGGCGTCGATCTCGGCCTGGATCGCGGTCTTGGACTGGCCGAGCATGGTGGCCGCGTTCAGCGTCTGCCGCCACGGGCCGGCCAGCAGGTCGGCGGCCTTGAGCAGGATGGCCGCGCGGTCGTCGAAGGACAGCGCGCGCCACGCCGGGGCGGCCTGCTGGGCGGCGGCGATAGCGTCCCGGGTGTCCTGGGTGGTCGCGCCGTGCAGGGTGCCCAGGACGGCGCGGTGGTTGTGCGGCTGGACGACGTCGAAGCGCTCGCCACCGCCGACCCGCTGCTCGCCGCCGATGGTCAGGGTCAGTTCGGTGGGCTCCTTGGCCAGCTCGGCCAGCTTGGCCTGCAGCTGCGCCCGCTCGGTCGAGCCGGGGGCGTAGTTCAGGACGGGCTCGTTCACCGGCACGGGGACCCTGGTCACGGCATCCACAAAGCAGCTCCTTCGCCACGGAAAGACTGTGTCGTCCCACGGTAGGACTACCGAGCGTGCACGCTGTTGTCCGCCCGTCTAGGCTTGCGACCCCGGCGTTGTTCGCACGGACAAACGTGCGGCCGGTCGGCTGCCGTCCGAAAGGGGGGCACGGGTGAGCCTGCGGCAGGTGCTGATCGCTCTCGGTGACCCCCTGGTGGAGATCCAGGTCGCCCCGCACGGCCTGGAGGTCGACGTCCACGACGTGGTGATCCTCGACCCGGACGACGTGCCCGACGTGCGGCCCGGTGATCTCGCACTGGTCGTCGGTGCTCGCGGACGTGCGGCGTTGTCGCTGGTCAGGGCGGCTGGGCAGGGCGGTGCGGCGGCGGTGGCGGTGAAGGTCGACGCGCCCGCCCCGATGCTGCGCCAAGCCGCGGCGGACGCGGGCGTGGCCCTGCTCGCGGTCCGCCCCGAAGTGCGCTGGGAACACTTGGAGTCACTGGTCCGGGGCGTGGTCAGCAGTGCCCGGCTGACCGCCGACGCGGGCGCGGGCGAGGTGCTCGGCGACCTGTTCGCGCTGGCCCAGACGATCGCCGCGCTGACCGGCGGGATCGTCAGCATCGAGGACACCGCGAGCCGGGTGCTCGCCTACTCCCGGTCGTCGGACGAGGTCGACGAGCTGCGCCGGCTGTCGATCCTGGGCCGGCAGGGGCCCGAGCCGTACCTGAAGATGCTCCGCGAGTGGGGCGTCTACCAGCGGCTGCGCTCCGGCGAGGAGGTCGTCCGGATCGAGGAGCGGCCCGAGCTCGGCATCCGGCGGCGGATCGCGGTCGGGATCCACGCGGGCAGCCAGCCGCTGGGCACGATCTGGGTGCAGGAGGGCACGACCCCGCTGACCGGGCAGTCCGAGCGGGCGCTGCTGGGCGCCGCCCGGGTGACCGCGCTGCACCTGGTGCAGCAGCGCGAGCCGGCCGCCGCGTTCCGGGAGAACCTGCTGGCGTCGTTGCTGGCCGGCCGGATGGACGCCGCGTCGGTCGCCGGCCAGATCGGCGCGGACCCGGACAAGCCCGCCGCCGTCGTCGTGTTCGCCCTGCGCGGCCAGGAGAGCGCGGACCGCACCCAGCACGAGCTGCGGCACACCGAGATGACCGGGCTGATCTCGGTGCACGCGGCGGCCTACCGGCGCAGCGCGCTGGTGAGCCGGTCGGCCGGGCGCACCTACGTGCTGCTGCCCGACCTGCCGCCGACCGCGCCGCTGTTGGCCCTGACCAAGGAGATCGTGGCCACCGCGCGCAAGCACATGGGCCTGCGGGTGCAGGGCGCGATCGGCTCCACGGTGTCCACCGTGGACGAGGTGATGGTCTCGCGCAACGAGGCCGACCGGGTGCTCGACGCGATGGCGCGCGACCTCGACGCGGACGTCGCCACGCTCGCCGACGTCCGGTCGCGGGTGCTGGTCAGCGAGACCCTGGCGCTGCTCGCCGACCACCCCCGGATCCGCGATCCCCGGCTCGCCGCCCTCGACCCGGAACTGGCCCGTTCCCTTTTGGCGTACTTGGACGCGTTCGGTGACGTGCGCACCGCGGCCGGTGTCCTGCACGTCCACCCGAACACCCTGCGCTACCGGGTCCGCCGGGCCGCTGAGCTCGGTGGTTTCGACCTCCAGGACCCACTGCTCCGGGTGTTCGCACAGTTGCAACTAAGGCTGCCCTGAGCACGTCACCGTCCGGCCCTTAAGCTCCGCGCGTGAACCTCGATGCGTCGCCCAGGCGCGGCAGTGACTTCGCGGAGTTGTCCAGGTCGGTCAAGCAGGCGGGTCTGCTCGACCGCCGGATCGGCTTCTACGTGCTGTGCCTGGTCGGCGGCATCGCCGCACTGGGCGCGACCATCACCGCGATGGTGGTGGTCGGTGACTCGTGGTGGCAGCTGGCCCTGGCGGCCCTGCTCGCCGTCGTGTTCACCCAGCTCGCGTTCCTCGGCCACGACGCGGGCCACCGGCAGATGTTCGCCACCAACAAGGTCAACGGCGCTATCGGCCTGGTGCTGGGGAACCTGCTGGTCGGCGTCGGCTTCGGGTGGTGGATGGGCAAGCACAACCGGCACCACGCCAACCCCAACCACGAGGACGAGGACCCGGACGTCGACATCGCCGTGCTGGCGTTCAGCGCCGAGCAGGCGCAGCGCAAGCGGGGCTTCTTCCGCTGGGTGGTGAAGCACCAGGCGTGGCTGTTCTTCCCGCTGCTGCTGCTCGAAGGCTTCAGCCTGCACGCCATCAGCATCGGTGCCGCCGTCCGCCGCGAGGTGCGCGGCTGGCAGGTGGAGCTGGTGCTGTTCGCGGTCCACGTCGTCGCCTACTTCGGCCTGGTCTTCACGATCATGTCCCCCGGCAAGGCCATCGCGTTCATCGCCCTGCACCAGGGCCTGTTCGGCGTGTACATGGGCTGCTCGTTCGCCCCGAACCACAAGGGCATGCCGGTGCTCACCGCCGGCCACCAGCTGGACTTCCTGCGCAAGCAGGTCCTGACGTCCCGCAACGTGACCGGCGGCTGGTTCACCGACTTCCTGCTCGGCGGCCTCAACTACCAGATCGAGCACCACCTGTTCCCGAACATGCCGCGGCCGCACCTGCGCCACGCGCAGAAGCTGGTCCGCGACTTCTGCCACGAGAAGTCGATCTCCTACGCCGAGTGCGGGCTGTTCAGGTCCTACGGCTACGTGCTGGAGTTCCTGCACGAGGCGGGAGCTGAACTGCGCGATACAGATAGGCTCGCTCCATCAACGTCCAAGTAGTCGTGGTCAGCAGGTAGATCCCGGCGGCCAGCGGCAGCACGGCGGAGATGACCACCGTGCCGAACGGCAGCAGCCGCAGGACCTTCGCGAACGGCGGCTGCGGCCCGCCCGTCCGCGCGGCGACCGCCGCCTGCCGGCGCGACGTCGCGAACGCGACCGCGGTCAGCACCGCGAACAAAGTCAGGAAGACCGCGTTGTGCTCGTACACGCCGAACCAGTGCGTGCCCAGCGAGGTGCCGAACAGGGTGCCGTCCAGCAGCGGGTTCGGCGTGCTGACCAGGCGGTACATCACCATGAAGAACGGCGCCTGGACGAGGGTGGGCAGGCAGCCCGCGAACATCGAGGTGCCGTTGCCCCGGTACAGCTCCAAGGTCTTCTCTTGGAGCTTGCGGGGGTCTTTCCGGTACTTCTCCTGGATCACCCGCATCTCCGGGGCGAGCGCGGCGCGGGCTTTCTCGCCGCGCACGGCGGCACGGCTGAGCGGGTGCATGAGCAGTCGGACGAGCGCGGTGAACGCGACGATGGCCAGGGCGGGCGTGGCGACGCCGGCCAGGGCTGAGCCCAGGTCGTAGAACAAGGTATGACTCCGTTTGCACGAGCGGGAACGGGGACGTCAGGCGCTCAGGCCGAGTCCCGGTGCTCGTGGACGGGGACGCCCTGCGGCGTCGGGGTCGCGCAGGCGCAGGAAAGCCGATTTCAGGGCCTTCTCGCGCAACGAGAGGGACCGCGCCCAGGTCGGGACGGTCTGCGCCGTCGGCGCGGCGGAGAGCAGCAGCAGGACGACGGCGACGGCCGTGACGACCGCCAGCAGGTCGGCCGGCGAGTGCGGGAGGGTGAGCGCGAACAGGCCCGGCAGCCAGAGCGCGAGCAGCACCTGCAACCTGGCCACGTCCACCTCCCCGGATCCGTCAGTCGAGACTACCCACCAGAGCGGGCCTGGTGGGGTGGTCGTAGCGCACGATCACATCCGCCGCCGGTTCGTAGCCGGCGTACGCGGGCAGCGTCCACGCCTGTCCGGGCGCGGTCTGGCGGGCCAGCGCGGCCTCCGACAGCCACAGGTGCACGGTCAGCTCGGCGGGCAGCCACTTGTCCAGCAGCAGGGTCCCGTCCAGCAGCAGCACGCCGCCCTCGGGCAGGGTGACGTAGTCGGCCCGGCTGGCTCGGTCGGCGGCGGCGTTCCACAGCGAGGGCAGCACCCGGCCGGTGCCGCCCGGCTCCAGCGGGTCGAGCACCTCGCGGAGCAGGCCGCCGGTGTCCAGCCAGCTGTCCCGGAACGAGTCGGGGTCGGTGTGGCCGAACTCCAGGCGGACCGAGGCGGGGCGCAGGAAGTCGCCGGCGGACACCCGCAGCACCGGGCGGCCCCGGGCCCGCAGCGGCTCCACCAGGGCGTCGGCGAGGGCGTCCGGGCGGGCCGGCGGCGCGCCGTCAAGCAGCACCCGGGTCCACGCCGTGCGCGGCCCGTCGGTCCGCTCGACCAGTTCGGCGACGAGGGTCTGCGGGGTCAGCGGTCGGACCTTCACGGCTGCGGGTAGTCCTCCCAGCCGGCCGGCAGCGCCGGCACCGGCCAGCCGGGGTCCGGGGCGAACTCCGACCACGCCGGGTCCCACCAGGTCGTGCCGGCGTCCAGCATGGCCTCGATCTCCTTGCCGGTGCGGCGGATCGCGTCGCCCTGCTCGGCGGTGTACTTGCCCTGCGCGACCTGCGCCTCGAACTCCTCGCGGTCCCGGTCGGTCCAGCCGCCGCCGACCGGCACCCAGTAGTCCAGCTCGTGGTCGAGCGTGTCGAACCCCAGCGGCGTGCGCCGGAACGGGTCCTGCAGGTTGAGGTACCAGCCGGCGAAGCGGCGGTCGTCGGCGTCGCCCTGCCAGTAGAGGTCGACCGAGTAGGCGTCGCCGGGGCGGTGCAGCTGGAGCTTGCCGTGGCCGTTCCAGCGCTCCCGGCCCAGCTCCCGCCAGTGGTGCGGGACGGGGTGCGGCGGGAACCCGAACCGGGTGCCCGGCACGGTGAAGACGGCCAGCAGGTCCGGCCCGTCCTCGACCACCCTGGTCGGCGTGACCGCCCACGGCCGGCCGTGCAGCACTTCCCGGCGCAACGCCACGTCCCCCGGCGCGAAGAACCCCATGCCGACCAGCCTAGGCGGGCGGGACCGGGCGGCTACCCGAGCGCCCGGCCGAGCCGGGCCCGGGTCAGCGCCCGCCGGGGATCGGCCCGGGGGAGCAGCCGGACCAGCCGTTCCAGGACCTCCGCGTCCTCCCCGATGCCCGCGAGCGAGAGCACCGGTCTTCGCCGGGTCGGGCGCGGCACGCGCAGCAGGAAACCCTCGTCCAACGGCTCCACGACGGCCTCGCGCCCGTCGGCCAGCCGGACCGGCCCGCCGGACACGTCCACCCGGGCTGCCGGCAGGTCCGAGGCCGCCGCCAGCACCCGCCCGCTCGGGCTGAGCAGCGCGCCGGGCTCCCCGCGCAGGTCGATCAGCCGGCCCAGGTGCGCCGAGCGCACCCGCTCGTCGCGCAGCGCCTGCTGGACCTGCAACTGGCTCTCCACCAGCCGCGCGGCCGTCGCGACCAGGGCGGTCATCGCCGGGTGCACGCTGGTCAGCGGGCCGCTCACGTCGACCACGCCGAGCGTGCGGCCGGTGTCCGGGTCGCGCACGGGCGACGCCGTGCACGTCCACCCGTGGTAGGTGCGCACCAGGTGTTCCGCCGAGTGCACGGTCACCGGGCGGCCCAGGGCCAGCGCGGTGCCCATGGCGTTGGTCCCGATCGCGTCCTCGCTCCACCGCGACCCCTCGGTGAGCCGCACCCGCTCGGCCCGGCCGCGCACCGACGCCGCGCCCTCGCACCACAGGACGTGGCCCTCCGCGTCGGTGATGATCATGATGTGCTCGGCGTCGTCGGCGATGGCCACCAGCGTCTCCCGCAGCATCGGCAGCATCGCCGCCAGCGGGTGCGCCCCGCGCCGCTCCACCACCTCGTCCGGGGCCAGCACGACCGGCGCCTCGTGGCGGTCCGGGTCGACCAGCGCGGCCAGCGAGCGCCGCCACGACTCGACGATCACGGCGCGCGCGCCGGGCGTCGGCGTCCCGCTCAACGTCGCCTCGCGCAGACGGGCGAGCCGGCGCGGGTCTGGGTGCATCGGGCAACCTCCTGGCTGACCAGGATGACCCGTCGCCGCGCGGGGCGGCAAGCCGATCGCTGCTCCGATCGGGTGCAACGTGACTGCAACGTTGTGCGCCTTACGTTCACCCGGCGATCAACGCGACGACGCGGGAGGCGACGAGATGACCAGGTACGCGGCACCCGGCCGGCCGGGCAGCGTGATGACCTACCGCGAGCGGTACGACCACTTCATCGGCGGCGAGCCCGTGCCGCCGGCCAGGGGCGGCTACTTCGCCGACACCTCACCGGTCACCGGCGAGGTGTTCACCGAGGTCGCCCGCGGCACCGCCGAGGACGTCGACCGGGCGCTGGACGCCGCCCACGGCGCGGCGCGCCGCTGGGGCCGCACCTCCCCGGCCGAGCGGGCGACCGTGCTCACCGAGATCGCCGACCGGATCGAGGACCACCTCGAAGTCCTGGCCGTCGCCGAGACCTGGGAGAACGGCAAGCCGGTCCGCGAGGCGCTGGCCGCCGACCTGCCGCTCGCGGTGGACCACTTCCGCTACTTCGCGGGCGTCATCCGGGCCCAGGAGGGCGGCATCTCGCAGATCAGCGAGGACCTGGTCGCCTACCACTTCCCGGAGCCGCTCGGCGTCGTCGGGCAGATCATCCCGTGGAACTTCCCGCTGCTGATGGCCACCTGGAAGCTCGCACCCGCCCTCGCGGCGGGCAACACCGTCGTGCTCAAGCCCGCCGAGCAGACCCCCGCCTCGATCCACGTCCTGCTGGACCTGATCGCCGACCTGCTGCCGCCCGGCGTGGTGAACGTCGTCAACGGCTTCGGCGAGGAGGCGGGCAAGCCGCTCGCCTCGTCCCGGCGGGTCGCCAAGGTCGCGTTCACCGGC
Source organism: Saccharothrix espanaensis DSM 44229 (assembly GCF_000328705.1). NCBI lineage: Bacteria > Bacillati > Actinomycetota > Actinomycetes > Pseudonocardiales > Pseudonocardiaceae > Saccharothrix > Saccharothrix espanaensis. The sequence goes on from NC_019673.1 coordinate 1,351,078, forward strand.
GAGACGTCCACCGGCCGGCTGATCCTGGAGTACGCGAGCGAGAACCTGATCCCGGTCACGCTGGAACTGGGCGGCAAGAGCCCCAACATCTTCTTCGCCGACGTCGCCGCGCGCCGCGACGCGTTCTACGACAAGGCGCTGGAGGGCTTCACCATGTTCGCCCTCAACCAGGGCGAGGTGTGCACGTGCCCGTCCCGGGCGCTGATCCAGAGTTCCATCTACGACCAGTTCCTGGCCGATGCGACCGAGCGCACCAAGGCCGTGCGCCAGGGCGACCCGCTCGACACCGAGACCATGATCGGCGCGCAGGTCAGCGCCGGGCAGCGGGACAAGATCCTGTCCTACATCGACATCGGCCGGCGCGAGGGCGCGCGGCTGGTGTGCGGCGGCGAACCCGCCGACCTCGGCGGCGAGCTCTCCGGCGGGTACTACGTGACGCCGACGATCTTCGAGGGCGACAACAAGATGCGGGTGTTCCAGGAGGAGATCTTCGGGCCGGTCGTCTCGGTGACCCGCTTCGACGACTTCGACGACGCCGTGAAGACCGCCAACGACACGGCGTACGGGCTCGGCGCGGGCGTGTGGTCGCGCGACGGCGGCACGGCGTACCGCGCGGGCCGTGAGATCCAGGCCGGCCGGGTGTGGGTGAACAACTACCACTCCTACCCGGCGCACGCGGCGTTCGGCGGCTACAAGCAGTCCGGCATCGGCCGTGAGAACCACCGCGTGCTGCTCGACCACTACCAGCAGACCAAGAACCTGCTGGTGAGCTACTCGCCCGACGCGCAGGGGCTCTTCTAGGACCACCAGGGGAGGCGACCCGCCGGCCGCCTCCCCACCTCGGCTGTCCCGGCCGATTCTCCGCAGCCGATTCTCCGCGGCCGGCTATCCCCGGCCGACTACTTCCACGGGACCTGCGGCGAGGGGTAGAAGTTCACGCCCTGCGCCTTCCACCGCGGACCCTGCGCAGCCAGCCGCTCCTTGAACTTCGCCCAGTCGTGGGTGCTCCACGGCGACCACCCCAGCTCGGCGATCGCGGGCAGCCGCGGGAACGCCATGTACTCGACCTCCGCCGAGTTCGTCAGCGTCTCCGACCACAGCGGGGCCTCGACCCCGCGCACCGCCGACTCCGGCAGGTCCTGGACGTACGCGCCGGGGTTCCAGTCGTAGGCGTCCTCCACGTCGGTGTACCCCGCCCACTTCAGGCCGAGCTTGGTGTTCTCGTCGTACTTCATGTCCAAGTACGCCTTGGTCGCCGGCGACAGCACGATCCGGTTGCCGCGCGCGGCCGCGGCGACCATGTCCGCGGCCACCGTCTTGGTGCCCCAGAACTGCGGCACGGCCGACGCGTCCGGCGTCGCCTTCACGAACTCGTGCCAGCCCGACGCGACCTTGCCGTGCTTGCGCACCAGCGGCAGGACCTTGTCCATGAACTTGATGAAGTCCGGGTCCGTCGTCACCAGCGCCTCGTCGCCGCCGATGTGCAGGTGCTTGCCGGGCGTCAGCGCCGCGACCTCGCGCAGCACGTCGTCCACGAACTTGTAGGTGATGTCCTTGTCGATGCACAGCGAGCTGAAGCCGACCTCGATGCCCGTGTAGAGCGGAGGGGCGACGCCGTCGCAGTTCAGCTCGGCGTAGGAGGACAGCGCGGCGTTGGTGTGGCCCGGCAGGTCGATCTCCGGGATGACCTCGATGTGCCGGGAGGCCGCGTAGGCGACCAGGTCGCGGTACTGGTCCTGGGTGTAGAAACCGCCCGGCCCGCCGCCGACCTCGGTGCTGCCGCCGTGCTTGGTCAGGTTGGGCCAGCTCTTGATCTCCAGCCGCCAGCCCTGGTCGTCGGTCAGGTGCAGGTGCAGCCGGTTGACCTTGTACTGGGCGATCTGGTCGATGTAGCGCTTGACCTCGTCCACGGAGAAGAAGTGCCGCGCCACGTCGAGCATCGCGCCCCGGTGCTCGTAGCGCGGGTAGTCCAGGACGCTCACGCCGGTCGCGTTCCACGGCCCGCGCTGCCTGGTCTTGGACTCGACCTTCGCGGGCAGCAACTGCCGCAACGTCTGCACGCCCGCGAACAGGCCGGCCGCCGTCCGCGCCCGGATGACGACCCCGCGCCGGGTCACGTCGAGCTGGTAGCCCTCCTTGCCGACGCGGTGGTCCGCGCCGGTCAGCAGGAGCGAGATGCCCCGGCCGGACGCGCCGGGCACGACCGGCAGCCGGAAGCCCGTGGACGGCCGCAGCACGCCCGCCAGGTACTCGCCGACCTGCTTGGCCTCGCGGGACCCGGGCTGGGTGTGGATGCGGGTGCCGCCGGTGAGCGAGTAGGTCACGCCCGGCTTGGGCGCGGCTTTCACGGGTGCGGGCACGATGCTCAGGGGCACTGGTTTCTCCGGGGCTGCCGGTTCGGCGACCGCGGTGCTCGCGGCGCCCAGGACCAGCAGGGCGGCGAGCGCCGGGCCGAGCAAGCGGCCGGCACGACTGGTCGGTTCCACTCTTCGAGGCACGGACATCCTCCATGATCGGCGTGGATCACCCGTGCGGCGGCTCCGATCACCGTTTCAGCCGTGCCCCGACAGTGTCAAGGTCCAGACCAATCAGACGAACTTCGGCGTGCCGAGTTCCCGCCAGACGGCCGGGAAGTGCTCTTCCACGCGTGCGGCCTTCGCCTGCTCCAGCCCGTGCAGCAGACCGAAGGTGAAGCCGTTCTCGCCCTCCCGGAACGCCTGCGCACCGAGTTCGCGCAGCACCGGCCGCGCCACGACGCTGTCCTGGTGGTCGCCCAACAGCGTCTGGAGATCCTTGAGGCGCTTGCGGTACTCCTGGGCGCTCTTGCCGTACAAGGGCTCCACGGTCTCCACCGCGTACCGCAGCCGCTTGGCCGCCTTACGCGACTCGTGCAGCGATTCGTCGTCGTGCGCGTTCTCCGCGTGACGGGCCAGCCGCGTGTACGTCTTCACCACGAACTTCGGCAGGACGTCCTTCGCCTTGCCACGGGCCAACGGCGTCAACGGCGGATCGGCGATCAACGCGTCCACGGCGTTCAACAGCGAGAAGTAGCGGCGGCTGTTCATCGCCGTCATGGCCGACTCGTGCGCACCGGCCTCCATCGGCGCGAAGTGCCGCGTGAGCAGCGCGGACACCGACCCGAGCACCAGCGTGGGGTCCAGCTTCGCCACGTTCGCCTCGTACCCGGCGCGCATCACCTCCGCGTCGCGCGCGTCACCCAGGACACCCGCGAACCACTTCAGCTCGTCGGTCAGCTCACGGGTCCGCTCACGGTCCACGACCTTCCCGAACGCCTGTAGCGCGCTGCGCATCCGACGTGACGCCACCCGCATCTGGTGCACCGCGTCCTCCTCCTTGCGGCGCACCTTCGGGTCGTGGAACTTGAGGGCGTCCGCCTGCTCGCGCAGGTACGCCAGCACCACGTCACCCGCGGACTTCCCCCGCTTGGGCGGAGGCGGTGCGGGCGTGAGCCGGCCGGAGAGCAGGCGGGTCAGCTTGGCCGACGACGTCGACCGGGTGATGCCCACCTCGGCCAGCCGGCGCTCCACCTGGTCGAGCAGCGCGAGGTCGCCCCGCTCGCCCAACTCCACCTCGATCTCGCGCCAGGTGTCCACCGACGCGTCCGCGACGTCCTGCGCGGACACCAGGTCCTCGACCACCTCGACCAGCAGCTTGCCGCGCTCGTCCACCAGCTGCCAGCGCTGCCGGGTGGTCTGGATCCGGGCCACCGGCGTCAGGGCGTCACCCCGGGCGTGCACCTGGACCAGCGAACCGAGCTCCTTGGGCGGGTGCTTCGCGGCCCGTCCGGGCGGCAGCCGCACCTCCTCGCGGGTGTCCTCGGCCACCGGCAGCTTCAGGTGCCAGCCCGCGTCGTCACCCCCGACCCGACGGCGCAACGTCAGACCGGCACGGGCCAGCCGCAGGTCGGCGGTGTCGTAGTAGACCGCCTCCAGCCGCTGCTCCTCCGGGCCCGCGGCGGCGGCCACCCCCGGCAGATCGGCCAGTTCCGGCAGCGCGACGCCGGTCGGGGCCTCGTACTTTCGTTCCGTCTCGTGAACCGATGTCGACATGTACCAGGCATACACCGTTGAATGGGTGTTTACGCTAGGTAACTGTGGGTGAGCGGCCGTTGACCTGCACGGGGGTTTGTCCCGGCCCGTCCGCGTGGTTTTCCCGGCGGGCGGCTCGACGGGCGTGGTTCGTGGGGTTGGCTGGATCGCGTGCCCACGGAGAAAGAGCGGCTCGACGCGGTCGAGCCGACCGTCGCCGAACTCGTCACCCGGCTCCAGCTGCTGACCGCCGAGCTGGGGCGGGTCGGTGCGCGGCTACAGGTGCTGGAGCGCCGGCTGGCCGGTGCCGGCTCCGGCCCGGACGAGGACTTCGACGCGCTCGACGGCGAGGTCGGCGACATCGTGGCCGCGCTGCGGGCCGCGTGGGAGGCCGAGCAGGAGGTGCTGGCCGACTCGGTGCGGATCGAGCTGCGCCAGGAGGTCGCCGAGTACGAGGCGCTCAAGGAGCGGCGGGACGCCGGGCGGGCGCGGCTGGCCGCCGGCCGGATGCCCCGGTTCGAGCGCGACCAGCTCGACCACGAGGTGCACCAGCTCGACTGGCAGATCGGCGCCGCGGAGCCGGGGGCCCAGGACGCGGCGGCCCGGCTGGAAGCCGACTCGGCGGCGGCCGAGGACCCGAGGCGCCAGGAGGCCATCCTGGCCGGCGAGAAGGCCCGCGAGGAGATCTGGGACGCGGCGACCAGGCGCCTGGAGCGAGCCCTGGCCGCCGACACCCGCCTGCCGGTGTGGTTCCGCGTGGGCCTGGGCGAGATCCCCAGCCCCAACCCCAACCCGTGGGTACGAGCCGCCACCGGTCTGATCGCCTACCGCCTGGAGTACGGCGTCACCACGGCCGTGGACCCGCTGGGCGATCCCCCCACCGCCGGCTCCGGCTCAGCGGCGTGGGTCCGCCGCACCGAGGTGCACACCGACCTGGCCGACCAACTGGAAACCCTCCGCCCCTGACCCGCGCGCCGCCCTACTTCGGGCAGATCGCGATCATCGCGGCCAACGCGTCGTGCTCGGCCTGGTCGACGGTCAGCCCGTAGGTGCTCTTCACGGTGATCCAGTTGGCGGCGTAGACGCACCAGTACCCCTCGACCGGCGGCTTCCACTTCGCCGGGTCCTGGTCGCCCTTGGCCCGGTTGCTGGTCGCGGACACCGCCACGAGCTGGACGCCCCCGAGGTCGTTGGCGAACTTCTGCCGCTGCTCGTCGGTCCACTTGTCCGCACCGGACCGCCACGCCTCGGCCAGCGGCACGGTGTGGTCGATGTCCAACTTCCCCGCGTCGGTGAAGGTCACCCCGTCGTAGGCACTGACCCACGTTCCCGAAGTGGCCTTGCAGTCCTTGTCGCTGCGGACGTCCGCGCCCTGCCGCTGCAACACGACCTCGCGCGTGTCACACGAGTTCCCCTGCCCGCTCCAGTGCGGGAACCGGTCCCGGCTGTAGCCCGCCATCTTCCCCTCGGCCGCGACCGCCAACCCGGCCAACAACGGGGCCGGGTCCTGGGCGGGCGCGGTGCCGGGCGGTTGGCCGGCGGTGGACGTGGGCTGGGTCGGGGTCTTCGACTCCTGGTAGCGGGTCAGGTAGTAGCCGATCGCCAGCAGCAGGATCAACACCGCCACGCTCGCCCACGTCGTCGTCCGCTTCCGGCTCATGGGCACCAATGATCAGCGATCACCACCACGACCTGACCACCGGGTGGCACGGATCGCGAAAACCCTTCCCGTTCGCCGGATCCGCCCGACCCGCAGCCGGCGAATGACCCGACTGCCTCAGCGCCCTGCCTTGACCAAAGCACTGACGGAGATCGGGCGAATCCGGTTACCGCTGCGGGCGTGCCGGCGGGGAGTCGTCAGGGTCGGGTGGTGAGGTAGCCGCCCATGTGCGTGAAGTACTCCGTCGCGCCCAGTTCGCGACCGTCCGCGGTCCGGACCCGCTTCACCAGCAGGGCGTGGTTGCGGCCTCGGCGGGAGTCGGCGCCGGCGACGATCGCGACGCCGTCGCCCTCGCGGTAGAAGATGCGGCCGGGGGTGCCGCCGTAGCGGGCCTCGGAGACCTCCGCCTCGACGATCTCCAGGCGCTCGCCCTTGTGGAAGGTGAACGCGCTCGGGTACGGGGCGCACTGCGCGCGCACGAGCCGGTCCAGTTCCTCCGCCTGCCACGTCCAGTCGATGCGCAGGTCCTCCTCCGCCCGCTTGTGGAAGAAGCTGGCCTTCGACCGGTCCTGCTTGGTGAAGTCCTTGCGGCCCTTGGCGATCTCCGCCAGGCCGTCCACCGTGATCGGGCCGAACAGCTCCAACGTCTTGTGGAACAGGTCGGCGGTCGTGTCGCGCGGGCCCACCGGAACCGCGCGTTGCAGGACGATGTCGCCCGCGTCCAGCGTCTCGTCCATCATGTGCGCGGTGACGCCGACCTCCTTCTCGTCGTTGATCAACGCCCAGATCAACGGCGAGAAACCCGCGTAGGCGGGCAGCAGCGAGTCGTGCACGTTCAACGTCCCGTGCGGCGGCAGCGTGAAGATGTGCGGCGGGATCCACGTGCGCCAGTTGGTCGCCACGATGACGTCCGGCGCGACCTCCTTGAGCCGCTGGAACAACTCGTCGTCGTCCGGCCGGTTGCGGATGATCGTCTCGACGCCGTGCTCGGCGGCCAGGTCCGCGACCGAGTCGCTCCAGATCCGCTCGTACGCGTGCTCGCTCTTCGGGTGGGTCACCACCAGGACCACCTCGTGCTCGGAGTCCAGCAGCGCCTGGAGCGTCCGGTGCCCCCAGGTCTGGTAGCCGAACATGACGACCCGCATGGGACTCCTCCAAGGTTTTAGGCTTGCCTAAGTTACCCGACCCTAACTCAACCCGGCCGGGTTGTGACCCGTCCGGTCGGTCACAGGTGCGGTCAGGCCGGCGGGCCACCGGCCGACCGGGCGCGCGCGGACCGTTCGGGAATTGCCGGAATGGTGGAACAGGAATCCGGGAAATCGGGGTGTAAACGATTCAGGGGTCCTGGATGCAGATTTTCTAAGGACCCCTCATATCGCCTTGTGTGGTAGTCCTTGACGGCGGTAACCCTGTCCCCGTGAAGCGAGGAGAACTCGTGTCCACCGTCCCGACCACGACAGCGGGCGCACGATGAACGGCCGCCCCGAACGCCCGTGGGCGCCCGGTCCGAACGTGCCGTTCGACTACGTCCTGGCGAGCCCCGCCGGCATCAACCACCTGGCTTTCGACCACCGGACCGGAATCTGGCACCGGCTCCACGAGAACGGCTCCGCCGAACCCCTGCACGTCGGGCAGGCCATCCTGCTCCGGCCGAGCGACGTCGATTCGATCCTGACCTTCAGCATGTCCTGGTGCCTGGGCGCGGGTCACGGCAAACCGCGTTCCGAGGAACTCGTCGACGAACTGGCCAACTCGATCGGGGTGCTGGTGCGGCACCTGGCCGAGCGCGCGGGCGTGCCGAAGGCGTGACGGGCCGCAAGTCGTTTCGGGGTCCCGCAGCGCCGCGCTATTTCCGCCGCAGACCGGACACCAGCAGCGCGACGCCGCACACGGCGCACACCAGGCCGATCGCGGTCCACAGCTGCTGGCCGGTCATGAAGCTGCCCGCCAGGTAGCCGAGGCCCTGCGTGGTCCACACCGCGCCGAGCACGACGAGCAGGACGCCCGCACCGATCGACCACCCCTTGCGCATGCCGCGAGGCTACGCCGGGTCCACGCGCCGCCGACTAACCTGCGGGGGTGATCCTCGACCTGAAGGTGGTCGGCGGCCGGTTCGCGACCTTGGACCCGGCGCGACCCGCGGCGACCTGCCTCGGGGTGTGGGGCGGGCGGGTCGTCGGTCTGGACGAGGACGTGGCCGACCTGCCGGCGCGGCGCGTGGTGGACCTGGGCGGGGCAGTGGTGCTGCCGGGGTTCGTCGACGCGCACAACCACCTGGCATGGGCCGGGCGGGCGTCCCGGACGGTCGACATCTCCGGGTGCGCGACCGTGGCGCAGGTGCTGGACCTGCTGCGCGGCGCGCCCCGCTCGGCGTGGCTGGAGGTCGCCGGGTACGACCACCGGGGGCTCGACCGGCCGCTGACCGCGCGCGACCTCGACGCCGTCGGGTCCCGGGTCTACGTGCAGGACCTGTCCGGGCACGCGTGCGTGGTGAGCAGCGACGTGCTGGCCGACCTGCCGCCGCTGGGCGAGGTGCAGCGGGACGCGGCCGGCGCGCCGACCGGGTTCCTCGCCGAGCGGGCGCAGTCGGCGGTGCGGGCGATGGTGCTGCCCTACTCGATCGCCGACATCGCGTCGGACGTGCGGCGGGGCGCGCAGCAGTGCCTGCGCGAAGGGGTCGTGCTCGCCGCCGAGGCCGGGGTGGGGGAGGGGCTGATCGGCAGCAGCCCGCTGGAGATCGCGGCCTACCAACGGGAACCACTGCCGATCCGGGTGCAGCTGATGGTGTCCTCGGGCGAGCTGCGGGACGTGCGGGCGCACGCGGCGGACGGCGTGCGGCGCGCGCTCCCGCTCGGCCTGCGCACCGGGTTGGGCGACGAGTGGCTGTCGATCGGCGCGCTGAAGCTGTGGACCGACGGCGGGATGATCGCCCGGACGGCGGCGCTGACCGTGCCGTACGTCGGCGTGGCCGGCTCGGGCCAGTTGCAGGACGACCCGGAGGTGATGCGCGCCGCGATCCTCGACGGGCACGCCGCCGGCTGGCAGCTCGCGGTGCACGCGATCGGCGACCGGGCGGTGGACTTCGCGCTCGACGCGCTGGCCGGTGCGCTGGCCCGACGGCCGCGCCCGGACGCCCGGCACCGGATCGAGCACTGCGGGCTGGTGCGCCCCGACCAGCTCGACCGGATTGCCGCGCTGGGCGTGATCCCGGTGGTGCAGCCGACGTTCCTGTGGGCCTACGGCGACGACTACTCGGCGATCATGGGCCCCGAGCGCGCGCCGTGGCTCTACCGTGGCCGGGCGTTCCTGGACCGCGGGGTGGTGCTCGCGGGCAGCTCGGACCGGCCCGTCGCGGACGGGAGTCCGTTGCGGGCGGTGCAGTTCATGGTCGAACGGCGGTCGCGCACCGGGCTCGCGGTCGGGCCCGACGAGGCCGTGACGGTGACCGAGGCCCTGCGCGCCTACACCCACAACGCCGCGTACGCGTGCCGGCGCGAGGACCTGCTGGGCTCGCTCACGCCCGGCAAGCTGGCCGACTTCGTCGTGCTGGACGACGACCCGCGCACGTGCGAGGTCTCCCGGATCGGCGACATCGGCGTGCTGGCGACCGTGATCGGCGGCCAGTTCCGCCACGACCCGACCGGGTTCGCGGGCTGACCGCCGGGACGCCGCTCCCGGCCCGTCGAGCCCGCCGCCCGCCGAGCCCGCCGAACCCCACCCGGTCCGCCGGCCTCAGCCGTCCACGGTGCCCACGCCCCTCACGCGCTCATCCGCCAGTGCACGACGTACCCCGCCGCCTCGGCCGCGATCAGGGCGTCGAGCTTGGCCAGGTTGGTCCGCTTGGCCATCTTGAACGCCCGCCCGCGCCGCGCGTCGAGCAGCAGCGGTGTCGCGCCGGGCAGGATGTCGGCGGTGGTCTGCTGGAGGATGCGCAGCCCGACGTTCGCCGACTCCTGCGTCATCACCGCCTCCTTGGTGTAGACCAGCACGGCGGCCGTCGACCCGTCCGGCATCCGCAGCCCCAGGTGGGGCCGCACGCGCAGGGACAGCTCGCCCTCGGTCCAGCGGGCGGCCTGGACCGGCACGCCGGTTGCCCGCGTGCCGCGCAGCCACGGCAGGAACCCCTCGCGCAGCTCCGCGAACGCCCGCGACTGGCCGTTGCGGTTCGCCGCGCGCACCGCGACCTCCAGCTCCGCCTCCGGGTCGGTCGAGTTCGCCGCGCGGCGCATCGCGTCCCGCATGGGGTTGTAGAACCCGCACACCCACGGGTCGACCCCCAGGTACACCTCGCGCTGCTCGGACACGATGCTGATCCGTCCGCGCTGGCCGCTCATCACGTACTCGGTGAACGACAATGCGGTGACGCTGACCGGTTCCACGACCACGACAGGCTCCCCTCGCCGTACCGAACTGATGTTCGAATTCTACCCGTCGGGTACGACAATCCGGGGTTACGACCGGACCCTCCCGAGCAGCGGGCCCAGCTCGGGGTCCGCCGCGACCTCCTCGAAGATCGAGGCCAGCGTCTCCTCGTAGAACGGGGACGCGGTGCGGTAGACGTCGCGGCCGGCGGGCGTGATGCAGCTGAACACCCCGCGCCGGTCGGTCTCGCAGATCTCCCGGGTGGTCAGGCCGGACTGCTCCAACCGGGCGACCAGGCGGGAGACCGAGCTCTGGTTCAGGCCGACGACCTCGGTCAGCTCCTGCATCCGCAATTCGCCCTCCGGCGACTCGTGCAGCGCTCCGAGCGCGGTGAACTCCGACATCCCGAAGTGGAACTTCCGTTGCAGCGCGCGCTCCAGGCTCGCGTTGATCCGGTTGTGCAGCGTGCGCAGGCCGGACCAGGTGGCGCGGACGGACAAGACGACCCTCCCCGGAGTGCAGGTATGGGTCTACATCCTATGCCGGGTTGTCGCTGACCAGCCCGAGCGCGCTCAGCCGCACCGCGAACGGCTCCACCAGCGCGATCACGTCGTCGCCCTCGGACACCGCGACCTCCTCGTAGCGGCCGTCGCGCAGCGCCAGGCAGCGCAGCGACGGCAGGTCTGGGTCGACCAGCCAGTAGTGCGGGCAGCCCGCCTGCTCCAGCTTCACCCGCTTGAGCTCCAGGTCCAGCGTGCGGGTGCGGGGCGAGTGCACCTCCACGGCCAGTACCGGCGGCCCGACCAGCGCGCGGGAGGTGAACGCCTCGCGGTCGCCGACCACCACGTCCGGGATGAACACGGTGTCGTCGGCCAGCACCACGTCCACCGGGGCGGGCAGCACCTCCCAGTCCGGCGGGCAGACCGCGGTCAGCGCGATCACCAGCCGGGCGACGGCGCGCTGGTGCACGGGGCGGGGTGAAGGGCTCACCAGGAGCACCCCGTCCACGAGCTCGTAGCGCCGACCGTCATCGGGCATCGACTCCAGGTCCACCCACGTCAGCGGCCTACCGCTGTCGGACGCGGGGGGTACACCCGTCATGGTGCGTGCCTTCCCTCGTAAGGTCCACAACGCGGAGAACGGCCCTGGAGGTGTAATTACACCCTGAATCACGTCGCACGCACGACTGCGGACGCCCGAACGGCATAGCGCACGAATGCGCACGGGGCGTGCACCACCCGGCGGGCTCGCCTAGCGTCGCCGGACGTTTCACCTGTTCAGCGCAGCGGAGGGACTGAACGGGCGCACTCGGACGGCTGGCGGAAAAATGAGTGAAATTCGTCCCAACAGCATTGAAAGGCAGCTCATGGGGGAGCGCCCGGACATCGATCTGACCAGGCCCAGCGCGGCCCGCGTCTACGACTACTACCTCGGTGGCGCGCACAACTTCGCGGCCGACCGGGAGATGGCGCGGCAGGCCATCGGCATGTGGCCGGAACTGCCGTTGATCATGCAGGCCAACCGCGCGTTCCTGCGCCGGGCCGTCGAGTACTGCGCGGCGCACGGCGTGCACCAGTTCCTGGACCTCGGTTCCGGTATCCCGACCGTGGGCAACGTGCACGAGGTGGCGCGCAACGCCGACCCGACCGCGCACGTCGTGTACGTCGACAACGACCCGATCGCGGTCACGTACAGCCGGACCATCCTCGGTGACGACCGGCAGACTTCCGCCGTGCAGGAGGACCTGCGGCACCCGGACGCGGTCCTGGCGGCGGTCCGCGACCTGCTCGACCTGTCCCGCCCGGTCGCCGTGATGATGGTGGCGGTGCTGCACTTCGTGACCGACGAGGACGGCCCGGCCGACATCGTGGCCGCCTACCGGGACGCGGTGCCGTCCGGGAGCCACCTGGTGATCTCGCACGCGACCCACGACGGCCAGGACACCCAGGCCGACACCCACCAGGACCTGTACCGGCAGCGCACCGCGACCCCGATGACCATGCGGTCACACGACCAGGTACTGCGGTTCTTCGACGGGTTCGACGTCGTAGAGCCCGGTGTGGTGCACCTGCCGCTGTGGCGCCCGGCGTCCCGGGAAGACGTCGGCGACCACCCGGAGCGCTTCGCCGGCCTGGCCGCCGTCGGCCGCAAACCCTGAACCGGCCCGGAGTCCGCCCTCACGAGCGGACACCGGACCGGCCGTCACGGCGTCAGAACCGCACCGCAGTCCGTCAGAACTGCAACGCGGTCCGTCAGAACTGCAATGCCCAGGAGTCCAACGTGCCCGTGTCACCCTGGTAGGCGTCGTACACGCGCAGCTTCCACACGCCGTTGGCGACCTGCGCGGTGGCGTTCACCGGGTACGTGGCCACGATGTCGTCCGCCGAGTCGTTGGATGTGTCCTTGAGCAGGTACGCCGTCCCGTCCGGACCGACGAGGTGCAGGCGCACGTCACCCCTGTACGTGTGCTTGATGCTCACCTCGACCTTCAACGCCGACGGCGCGTTGCCGGTGAGCCCGCTGGCCGTGATCGGCGACTCGACCGTGGCCAGGTCCTTGATCGCGAAGTCGGCGGCGTTGTCGAACCGCTTGCCCGGCCCCGGGCCGGGACCGCCACCGTCGTTGTTGTCGATCAGGCTCGCGATCTCGTTGTTCACCAGCGAGATCCGGGTCCCCCAGTTCGGGCAGCCGCCGAGGTGGTGCAGTGCGATCACCTTGTGCGACGAGCCGGCCAGCACCGGCGAACCGGAGTTGCCACCCGAGCTGTCGCACTTGTAGCCGGTGTTCACGCCGGACGCGACGACGTCGATCTTGCAGTACGCGCCGCCGTCGCTCTCCTCGTACAGCGACAGCCGCTTGGGCTTGGTGTCGCCGTGGCCGGGGATGTAGATGCGCTCGCCCGCCTTGGGCTCGCGCACGTCCAGGTAGAGCGTGCCGAACGACTTGATCGAGTCGAAGTTGTTCACCGAGAACAACGCGTAGTCCAGGGCGCTGAGCGGACTGGACTTGATCAGCTCCAGCCCGCTGACCTTGGTGCCGGGCTTCGGGTTGTTCCCGCCGCAGGTCGAGCACTGGTAGTCGAACTGGAACTCGCTGGCCCGCAGGTCGGCCGCGCTCTCCATGCAGTGGAAGTTGGTGAGCATCCGGTTGGTGTTGCCGACCCGCCACGCCGTGCAGTGGCCCAGGCCGTTGAGCAGCTGCCGCGCGACCGCGCCGGACCGGGCGTACTCGGTCGGGTGGTTGGTCTGGTAGCAGACCACGTCCTTACGCGCGTCCGTGCCGCACACGCTGAGCGTGCCGGGGTTCGCCGCGGCCGTCTCGGCCTGGTTGAAGCCCCGGTAGTAGCTGTCGATGCGGACCCCGAACCCCTGTCGGGTCAGGACGGCCGCGTTAGGGCGTTCCTTCGCGGCGTGCAGGGTGACCACGGCGGTGTCGCCGTCGACGGACATCGCCGCGAAGCCCGTCCGGCCGTGCACGGTGTGCGCGGAGTCGCCGGGGAACGCCGTGGTGGTGGGGTTGCCGTGGTAGGTGTGGACTTCACGGCCGGACGGGTCGGCGACGGTCACGCGGTCGCCGGGTGCCAGCTTGAGCGACGCGAAGTGCACCTTGACGTAGCTGGAGCCGGGCTCGGTGAGCACCACCTGCCAGGAACGGCCGGTGGGCGCGTACCGGAGGGACTCGCTGCGGGACTTCAGCTCACCCGCCTTGGTGACGTGCTCGTTCACGGTCGGTTGTGGTGTTTGTGCGGGTTCGGCCTGGGCAGGGACCGCAGCCGGTACGGGTGTGGCCAACGCCAGTGCAGCCGCCATCGGCAGTAGCAGGGACCGGATGGACAAGGCGCACCTCCTTGGAAAGGTCGTTTCCGGTGGTGGCGGCGGATCCGGCCAGACCTCGGGTCGAGGCCGGGCCGGACCCGTACGGTCGCACGACCGGAGCCCGCGGCTCCAGCGCCGAGAGTCCTGATCTCACCCGATCCGGGCGCGATACGCCTCGTAGTCCACCTTCACGACCTGGTGCGCCCGCGTCAGCAGGTCCCGCATGACCGTGAGGTCGATCGGTACGACGTGCAGCGCGCTGCCGTGCGCGTGGGCGCGACAGGTGAGCCAGGCCCGGTCGCCGAAGCGGAACAGGTAGCTCCGGAACCCGAACGTGATCTCGCCCCACTCCATGAAGGCGAGCCGCCCGGTGAAGTACTTCGGCAACGCCGAGTCGTCCAGCGAATCGTCGTCCACCTTCTCGTGCAGCACCTTCGGGTCACGCCCGCCGAACACCGCTTCGTACGGCGTCAGGTCCGGCCAGTCGCGCAGCGCGTCGATCGTGCGGCCGACGGAGAACAGGAAGTGCGGCACGTACACCTGGTCGTCGCCGACGGTGAAGTCCACCCCGGTCACGAAGATCCGGATACCGCGCCCACCCCCGTGCACCACGTCGGCCGGTTTCACCACCACCCCGAACGACGCCCGATCGCCGAAAACAGCCGACCCCACCAGGCCCCCTCGCACCCGTCGACGCCCACCGGCCCGAACACTATCCCCGATGCGCACGCGTCCCACCGTGCTGCCCCGATCGGCCGACGTCCGGCGTGGCGAGAAGACGTACGCCGCCGTTCTTCGGGAAGATCAGCAGGGGAGCGGCCGACCCGTGCCCCGCCCGTCGAGGACAAGGGAACCGGCATGGTCTCGGGCAATGAGAACGCCGCCAAGCTCGCGGTGCTCATCGACGCCGACAACGCGCGGCCCACGATCGCCGAGGCGCTGCTGGCCGAGGTGGCCAAGTACGGCACGGCGCACGTCAAGCGCGCTTACGGCGACTGGACCGGCACGAGCCTCAAGGGCTGGAAGGACCGGTTGCTCGCCCAGTCGATCCAGCCCGTGCAGCAGTTCGCGTACGTCACCGGCAAGAACGCGACCGACGCCGCGATGGTCATCGACGCGATGGACCTGCTCTACACGGGACGTTTCGACGGCTTCTGCATCGTCTCCAGCGACAGCGACTTCACCCGCCTCGCCTCACGCCTGCGCGAGTCCGGCCTGACGGTGTACGGCTTCGGTGAGCGCAAGACCCCGAAGCCGTTCGTGGCGGCCTGCGACAAGTTCGTCTACATCGAGAACCTCGCCCACCCGGACAGCGGCGTCGTAGCGGCCGACGCGGCGCTCTCCCCGCCCCAGCGGACGCCCGCCGAGCAGCTCGTCGGGGACAAGGCGCTGGTCAGCCAACTGGCCAACGCGGTGGAAGCGGCGTCGGACGACGACGGGTGGGCCGCGCTGGGGTCGGTGGGCAACATCATCACCAAGCAGCACCCGGACTTCGACTCGCGCACCTACGGCTACGGGAAGCTCAGCGACCTGATGACGGCGACCACGCTGTTCGACTCCGAGCGCCGCAGCCCCGGCGACGGCAAGCCGGGCGTCGTCTACGTGCGCGCCAGGCGTCCGCGGGGTGGCAAGCGGTCCTCTTGACCGGCCCGGTCAGACGGTGGCGGTGACGACGCCGAGGAGCAGCTCGTCGCGCTGGGCGTCGGTCAGGGTGCCGAACTGGTTCGGGCTCTCGGTCGAGCCGACCGGCGGCTGCTTGGCGGTGGCCGCGCACGTGGTCGTGGCCGTCGTCGCCTCGACGGCGTCGGCGATCGGCTTCCCGGTCCGGGCGGCCCGCACCTCGACCCGCAGCACACGGTTGAACAGCCGATTCTTGAACAGGGCAGTCCCCGCCGTGCCTCCGATGGTCCGGTACTCGCACTCCCGCACCTCGATGACGCCGAGCACCATCACGCACGCGACCAACTGGAGGGCCGTGTTCACCTCGGCCTTCCACTCGTCGGGCAACGTGGCGACGTCCGAAGTCATGTCAGCGTCGGGCCCGAACGCGGTACCCCGCGTGGCGCGAACGGAGACCGCAATCGTGTGCGGGCCGGGCCCGGTATAGGCCGCAGCGTCAGGAAACCCGTTCCCGTCGCAGACGGCCGAGTACCCGCTGGCCACGATCGACGGACCTGCGGAGGTAGTGGTCGTGCTCGTGCTCGAAGAGGTAGCCGACTGCGTGACCGTGACCGTGACGACGGCCGGCGGCGGCGAAGCACACGCGGTCGTCGCCAACACGCACACCATCGCCGCCCATAAACCGCTCCGCTTGTTCCACCCCACGGCAGCGAAGCTACCGACCCACGATCCCCACCGGCACCGGTTCACCTCACACGACCGGAAACTTCCGAGTGAGGGCTGGGCCGATCTCAAGAGGATCGGCAGCCAGCTCCACGACCTGCACCAGCGCCCCCGGCGCGACTCGTACAGCATCCACACGAACCCGTAGCCGCCGTGAACTCTGGCACAGTTCATGAGGAAGTGAGCGGCAAGGACGAGAAGTCGGAGGAAGCTCTCCGGTTTTTCGAAGAGATAAAGTCTCGTCGTATTCCGGTCACCGTGGTGGACGTGGAGATCAAGCTTGCGGCACACATGCGGAAGAACGGGATTCCGTCTGCCACGTTGGTATTGAACAATTTTCCGTGTCGCGGTCCGATGGGGTGTGACGCGCTGGTTCCGGTGGTTCTCCCACCCGGTTATACGATGACGGTATATGGTCCTGACGGGTTCAGGCAGGAATACAAGGGAGGTGGGACCTCGAAGTGGGTGCCCTAGACGTGTACTACCTGTACGAGCACGGCGACATTCCCGTCACACTGTCCACAGTGGACGAGGTAGACGCCTTGCTTGACCGCGTTCGCGTCGAGTCCCCGCCGGCAGCGCCCATGCTGATGGATGTACACCTGTCGGGCGATCCGTACGCGCAAGGGTTGGACGTCGGCGTAGCGGTTGATCGCGGCGTGATCCGGTATTCAGGGCGGGAGTGGCCGCACGGTGTTGTCAGCACCGGGGACGGTTCTGCGGACGGTGAACCGCGTTCATACTTCTACATGGGGCATGGCCGCGAGTTCCCTGCAAACTCGGAAGTTCCTATCGACGTTATCCGAAAGGCCGTGAAGGAATTCATGGAGTCAAACGGGGCGCGCCCTACCTGCGTTCGGTGGCAGGATGCGTCGTAGATGACGACTACACCCGCCGACCAGCAGGAGCTACACTAAGTAACCAGTTGTGCCGTCTTCGTAATCGGGGCAGCCGAGATGACGGGAAGACGTCGTGATGGACGCCGTTCCCGATTCTTCACAGAACGCATTTTCGGACCCGACCGGCGCGCGATCCTCGCCGCCGACCTGTCCACTGTGGGTGATCGAGAAGCGCGGGAACGCGACGCCGAACGCGACCGGTTGCGGCGGGTCGTCGCCGACCTCGCCCGCCGACAGAACTCGATCATCAGGCAGGCGCAGGACGGCGACCCCGACGACCCATTCACCCGCGTCCTGCGCGGCACCTATAACGATCTTGAAGCCGAACGGCACGCCGCCCTGTCCGCCGTCGCCGCGTTGGACGCCACCGACGACGCCGCACTCGCCCGGACACGGCGGACGTGGCACTGCTGGACCTGCTCCCGTACTTCACCGGAAACCTGTCCCACGCACCGGAACCGCTGCTGCGTTTGTTTTCGAGGCAACCAGCCTCACCGTCCAGATCACCGACGACGGCGACCACGTGATCATCAGCGTCCGGCTACCCGCCGACACCGGGCCCGAGATCACCAACACGGCGGGAAAGATCAACACCATGGCCGGCGAACCACACGAAACGCCTGGTCACGGTGTGAGCGGCGCTCGTGTGGATGCTGTACGTGCCCCCGGCAGGATTCGAACCTGCGACCTCGGATCAGAATTTCCGAACCAGCCGGATCCATGAGTCTCCAGCTGGGATTATGCCGTGGAGTTGCGTCGCACCGCTGCTTGGTTTCTTGCAAGCCTTGGCAGCGCTCATGCGGTCTGCGTAGGGCCGGTTGGCTCCAGGTGTGGCTCTACGTGAGCTAGCGATGACTCACCTCAGGATTCCCCCTGACCTGTCGTTGCAGGTCAGGGGGCCTTCAAGCCAGCGCCCCCGGCAGGATTCGAACCTGCGACCTCGGGATTAGAAGTCCCTCGCTCTCTCCACTGAGCTACGGAGGCTGGAGGGGCTGTTGACCACGCGCTGTAGCAGCGTAGCTGCCCCACCGGACTCATCGTCCGGGAGACGTGGACCGTTTCCGTCCAGGCACCGGAAGAGTGATCAAGTTGGCCGAAAAGTGATGTGGATCACGTTAGGCGGGCGGTTGAGGCGCGTTCCACGAGGGAAACGGGGAGTCTGGTCGGCTCTCCTGGTCTCCCTCCGTCCAGCAGGCGGAGGGCCAATTCGCCCGCTCGACGGCCTTTTTCGGCCAGGGGTTGACGCACCGTAGTCAACGGGGGCTCCGCGTGCTCGGCTTCCGGCACGTCGTCGAACCCCATCACCGACACGTCGGCGGGCACGCGGAGACCTAGATCACGTACGGCCTGAAGTGCGCCGAGCGCCAGTTCGTCCGAAGCGCACAGCAGCGCCGTGGGGCGGGGCGTCAACGACAGCAACTCCCGTGCGCCTGAACGGCCCATCGACCGGTTGCTCCCAGCGCACTCCCACACCGGCGCGTGACCCACCACGTCCCGGTACCCGGTCAGGCGGTCGCGGGTCACCCGGAACGCACCTTCGCGTCCACTCAGGAAACCCGCGCGCGTCCCGAACGTCAGCACCCCGAACCGCCGGTGCCCCAGCTCCCACAGGTGTGCCGCGGCCATCCGTGCGCCGCCCACGTCGTCCACCTCGACCCGTGCGGTGTCCGGCAGCACGGGCTGGTCGATCACGACCAACGGCAGTCCGCGCGCCCTTACGACGTCCAGCGCCGGCGCGTCGTCCGGCAGCGAGTACGCCACGACCACGTCCGCCTGAGCGCGCGCCACGGTCGACGGGCGCGGTCCGCCCTCGGTGCCTCCGGGCATCAGCACCAGGCAGTGGTCGTGACCGTCGACGGTGGACGCGAGGCCGTCCAGCACGAGTGACACCGCAGGGTCGGAGAACGCCGCGCACAGCGGCTGGCCGAGCATGATGCCGACCGCCGCGCTGTGTCGGGTGGCGAGGCTGCGCGCGACCGGGTCGGGGCCCGCGTAGCCGATCGACGCCGCGGTCTCCAGGATGCGTTCGCGCAGCGCCGCCGAGAGCTGGTCGGGCCGGTTGTAGGCGTTGGAGACCGTGGCGCGCGACACCCCGACCGCGCTGGCCACGGTGTCGAGGGTCGGTTTGCGGGGGCGGTCCACGTGACGAGGTTAACCAGCGGACCCGGTGGATGTCCTGAAGCGCTTCAGCCAGACTCTCCGCATGCGCCTCGCGGTCTTCACAGTGTTCCTCTTCAACGGGGCCGTGTTCTTGTCCTGGGCTGCCCGGATGCCGACTCTCGCCGCACAGGTGGGCGCGAACGAGGCGACCCTGGGCCTGGCGCTGCTCGGCTCCAGCATCGGACTCGCGATCACCGCGCCCTTCGCGGCCCGCCTGTGCGCGACGGTCGGCGCGCGCCGGCTGATCGTGATCGGCGCGATCGTCACGGTGCTGGCCGCGCCCGCCCTCTCGCTGGCCGGCTCGCCGCTGCACCTCGGCTTGAACCTGTTCGTGCTCGGCGGCTGCGGCGCGGCGCTGGACGTCGGCATGAACGTCGCCGCGGTCGCCGCCTCGCGCGCCCTCGACCGACCGCTGATGCCCCAGTTCCACGCCGGGTTCAGCGTCGGCGGGCTGGTGGGCTCGCTGGGCGCTGCCGGCGCCTCCGCGGCGGGATGGGGGCTGCGCACGCACCTCGTGGTGGTCGCGGTTATCGGCGCGCTGGCGATGGCCGCCGTGGTCCGCTCGGTGCCCGGCGCTACCGGCGAGACGGCTGCGGAACGCGCCGGGGACCGTTCCGTCGTGCGCCGTCCGCTGCTGTGGCTGCTCGCGGGCATCACCGTGCTCTCCGCGATCGCCGAAGGCGCGTCGGCAGACTGGTCGACACTGTTCTTCGTCCGCGAACGCGGCCTTACGGAGGCGGTCGCCGCCGCGGCCTACGCGGGCTTCTCTATCACGATGGTCATCGCGCGCCTCGTCGGCGAACCCGTGCAACGTCGGCTGGGCCCATACCGGCTGCTCGGCGCGGGCGCGCTGGTCGCGTCGGCCGGGATCGGGCTGACCGTTCTGGTCGAGGCCCCGGCCGCCGGGTTCGCCGGCTTCGCACTGGCCGGGCTGGGCCTGGCGTTCTGCTTCCCGGTCGTCATGGACCTGGCGGGCGACGCCGGCAAGCGCGCCGACGGCACCGGCGGCGAACGCGAGATCGGCCTGGTGACGACGGTCGCCTACACCGGGTTCCTGATCGGCCCGCCGGCCATGGGCGCGATCGCGCACGCCAGCTCGCTCAGCGTCGCCCTGGGCGTCATCGCGCTGGTCGTCGCCCTGATCGTGCCCACGGTGTG
The DNA here is from genome assembly GCF_000328705.1 of Saccharothrix espanaensis DSM 44229. Classification (NCBI taxonomy): domain Bacteria; kingdom Bacillati; phylum Actinomycetota; class Actinomycetes; order Pseudonocardiales; family Pseudonocardiaceae; genus Saccharothrix; species Saccharothrix espanaensis. The sequence goes on from NC_019673.1 coordinate 1,371,524, forward strand.
GTTGGCGGACAAGGCCCGCGCCCGTGAACTCAGCCGGCCGGAAGCCGGTTCAGCGCGGCCTTGACCAACGGTTGGAGCGTCGCCACCATCTGCTCGTCCTTGCCGCCGATCAACGTCATCGCGACCAGGATGCTGCGGTTGGGGTTCACCGCGGTCGTAGTGGTGCACACCATCGCGTTGCCGTCCTGGTCGCACGACACCCACGACGAGTGCCCCTCTACGAGGACTTCGCGGCCTTTCGACTGCCGCTGACGTACGTGCTCGTACTTCTGGTAGAGCGCCGTGACGACGCTCGCGCCGTCGAACACGAACTGGCACGACTCCTGGATCTGGTCGTCGCGCCGCGCGGGTTCACGGGTCATCGAGCCGACCGGCTTCAGGTCGTCGGCGGTGAGCATCTTGCACGGGTCCACGCCCGCCACAGACCGCTGTTTGGCGATTTTCGGCGTCCCATCGGACGCGGCCGATGGGGTGGTCGTGGTGTTCGCGGGTGTGACGCCGGTCTCTGGCAACGGGTCGCCGTTGATGGTGTAGCTGCACGCCGTGAGGACGAGCGCGGAGAGGGCCGGCACGACCCACGTGCGAGAGCTGGTCACGATGGGCAACGGTAGCCGGTGTGATCAGGGCACGTCCGGCGGTTGGTGGTCGCGTTGCCGAGCCGCCTACGCTCGACCCCGTGCCCATCGACGCCCAAGTCCGCTCCACGCGCACCGGTCTGGTCCCCCTGCTGGTCGTCGGCACGGCGATAGCCGCGCTGCTGGCCGCCGGACTGGCCGCCGTGACCGGCGGCGACACGTCCGGCCTGCTCGTGGTGCGAGTGGTCACCGAATCCGCCGCCGTCGTGACGATCGGCTCTCTCCTGCTGGCCGCCTTCCTGGTGCCGCCGCAGCAGAACGGGACGCTGGCCGCCGACGGCTACGCCGCGCTGCGCACGGCCGGCTGGGCGGCTCTGGTGTGGACGCTCGGCGCGGTGGCCTCGGTCCCGTTCACCGCCGCCGACGCGCTCGGCCAGCCGGTGAAGGCGCTGCTGGACCCGTCGGTGCTGTTCACCGTCGCGGGCATCCTGGAGCAGACGAAGGCGTGGATGGTCACCGCGGTGATCGTGGCGCTGCTGGCGTTGGGCTGCCGGCTGGCGCTGTCCTGGGGCTGGACCACGGCGCTGTTCTTCCTGTCGGTGTTCGCGCTGGTGCCCGTGGCCGTGACGGGGCACTCGTCCGGCGGCGGCTCGCATGACATGGCCACGAACAGCCTGCTGTACCACCTGATCGGTGCCGCGCTGTGGGTCGGCGGGCTGATCGCGCTGCTAGCGCACGGCCGGCGCGGCGGGGAGCACCTCGGCCTGGCCACCACCAGGTTCTCCCGACTGGCGCTGGTGTGCTGGATCGTGATGGCGTTCTCGGGCGTGGTGAACGCGTGGGTGCGGCTGCCGCTGAGCCAGCTGTTCACCAGCGACTACGGCTTGTTCGTGCTGGGTAAGACGTTCGCGTTGGTCGCGTTGGGCGTGTTCGGCTGGTTCCAGCGGGAGAAGAGCGTCAAGCAGGTCGTGGCGACCGGGTCGGGCCGTTCGCTGCTCAGGCTCGCGGGCGTCGAAGTGCTGCTGATGTTCCTCACGATCGGTTTGGCCGCCGCGCTGAGCCGTACGCCACCGCCGGCGGAGGGGCGCGCGTTCCCGAGCACGGTGGAGCTGCGCATCGGCTACGACCTGTTCGGAGCGCCCTCGGTCACCCGCCTGTTGTTCGACTGGCGTTTCGACCTCATCTTCGGCACGGCGGCGATCGCGTTGGCGGTCGTGTACGTGCTCGGTGTGCTGCGGTTGCGCCGTAGGGGCGACAAGTGGCCGGTCGGGCGCACGGTCGCGTGGCTCGCGGGCTGCTTCACGGTGCTGTTCGCCACGTCGTCCGGGCTCGGCCGGTACGCGCCCGCGATGTTCAGCATCCACATGGAGAGCCACATGCTGCTCTCCATGCTTGCGCCCATCCTGCTCGTGCTGGGCGGTCCGGTGACGCTGGCGTTGCGCGCGCTGCCCACGGCGGGCAAGGACAACCCGCCCGGCGCGCGCGAGTGGATCCTCGCCTTCGTGCACTCGCCGGTGACGAAGGTCCTCACGAACCCGTTCGTCGCGCTGGCGCTGTTCGTGGGGTCGTTCTACGGCCTCTACTTCTCCGGACTGTTCGACTGGGCGTTGGACTTCCACTGGGCGCACCTGGCGATGAACGCCCACTTCATCCTGGTGGGGTACGTGTTCTACTGGCCGGTGATCGGCATCGACCCCGCGCCCAACCGGCTGCCGCCGTTGGGCCGGCTGGGGCTGCTGTTCGCCTCGATCCCGTTCCACGCGTTCTTCGGCATCGTGCTGATGAGCTCGCAGACCGTGATCGGCGAGAACTTCTACCGGGCGCTGGCCCTGCCGTGGGTGACGTCGCAGCTGGACGACCAGCGGCTGGGCGGCGGCATCGCGTGGGCGGCGGGCGAGGTGCCGCTGATCGTGGTGATGGTCGCGCTGCTGGTGCAGTGGGCGCGGTCGGACGACCGGGACGCGCGCCGCACGGACCGCAAAGCCGATTCGGACGGCGACGCGGACCTGGCGGCCTACAACGCGATGCTGCGCAAGCTGTCCGAGCGGGAGTGACGGCGGTACTCGCCCGGCGCGACGCCGTGCTCCCGCTTGAACGCTTTGACGAACGCTAACTCCGACGTATAGCCGGCACGCGCAGCCAGCGGGGCGTCGGTCACCTTGAACAGGCGTGCGGCGGTGAACTTCCGGACATGCTCGGCAGCGGCGGAGTGGTGCACACCGGCAGGCACTACGCCGACGGGCCGGTGCGGACGTCCTCGTTCACGTTCCCTGGTGATGCCGGGCCTCTTGCCGACGTCACGGGGGACTGACTCCCTCGCGTCGCACCCAGTGTCCTAAAGAGGCCGGCGGAACCCGCGCACCGCGAACACCCACCCGATCACCGCGAGCACGGCGCTGGTCCCCAACGCGGCCACCACACCCGTCACGGGGTGCGACAGGGCGAGCGCACGTGCCGCGTCCACGGCGTAGGTGAGCGGGTTGACGTTCGCGATCGCCTGGAGCCAGCCCGGCAGGCCGGACACCGGCACGTACGCGCTGGAGGCGAACATCAGCGGGAACATCGCCAGGAATCCCACGGTCTGCATGAGCTCGGCGTTGCGCAGCCAGCTCGCGATGGCCAGGAAAATCCAGCCCAGTGCCCAGCCCACGGCCAGCGCCAGGGCCAGCGCGCCGGCCACCCCGGCGATGCCGCCGGCCGGCGAGAACCCGAAGATCGTCACCGCGAACAGCAGCATCAGCACCAACTGCGCCGCGGTCCGGACCAGGTCCGACAGGCTGCGCGCGACCAGCACCGAGCCCAGCCGGATGGGCAGTGAGCGGAACCTGGCCAGCACGCCGTTCTTCATGTCGGTGACCAGCCCGACGCCCGCTTGGAGGGCGGACTGCATCGCCGTGTTGACCAGGATCGCGGGCATCAGGAAGTCGATGTAGGACACCCCGGCCGGGAAACCGGGCGTGTTCGCGATGCTCGCGAAGATCTGGCTGAACAGGGTGAGCATGATCAGCGGTTGCAGGATGCTGAACACGATCATCCGCGGGTCGCTGACCAGCGTGCGCAGCGAGCGCTGGGTCAGCACGAGCACCTGTGTGGCGAAATCCGTTCCGCGCCAACGGGTCTGTGGCGCGGCGAGAGTGGCGGTCATTCGGGAGCTCCTGTCAGGCCGCGTGTGCCGCGAGGGTGAGGTAGACGTCGTCCAGGGTCGGTTCGCCCAGCGCCAGCTCGGTGGCCTCCAGGCCCACCTCGTCCAGCGCGCGGACCACGACGGCCAGCTCGCGCGACGAGGTCACCGGCGCGGTGAGCGTGTTGAGCGCCGGGACGGGCTGCATGCCGGCGCGTTCCAGGGCTCCCTGCGCCTTGGGCAGGTCGGAGGCGTCGGCCAGGGTGACCGTCACGGTCCGCTGGCCCACCTGCGCCTTGAGCTCGGCGCTGGTGCCGGAGGCGACCACGCGGCCCTGCGCGAGGACCGTGATGGAGTCGGCCAGCCGGTCCGCCTCGTCCAGGTACTGGGTGGTGAGCAGGACCGTCGTGCCGTCGGTGACCAGGCCCTCCACGACCTCCCACAGGCCGAGCCGGCCGGCCGGGTCCAGGCCCGTGGTCGGCTCGTCCAGGAAGATCACCTCGGGGTGGCCGACCAGGCTCGCGGCCAGGTCCAGGCGTCGCCGCATCCCGCCCGAGTACGTGCGGGAGGGGCGCTTGGCGGCGTCCGCGAGGTCGAACAGCTCCAGCAGCTCGGTGCCGCGCACCTTGGCCTCCCGGGTGCTCGCGCCGAGCAGGCGGGCGATCAGGACCAGGTTGTCCAGGCCCGACAGGCTCTCGTCCACGGCGGCGAACTGGCCGGTCAGGCCGATCCGGCTGCGCACCTGGTGAGCCTGGGTCACCACGTCGAACCCGCCGACGGTGGCCGTGCCCCGGTCGGGCGGCAGCATCGTCGTGAGCACGTTGACCAGGGTGGTCTTGCCCGCGCCGTTGTGGCCGAGCAGGCCGAGCACGGTCCCCTTGGGCACGGCGATGCTCACCCCGTCCAGCGCTTTCTGCGCGCCGAACGCCTTGACGACGTCCGACGCCTCGATCATCAGGTCGTTCACTGGTCCCCCCTCAGTACGCCGTGCAGGTAGAGCTCAACGAGCTGGTCGGTGTCGGCGGAGGTCTCGCCGAAGCCCTCGCCTTGCATCCGGTTGGTGAACACCAGGCCCATCAGCAGCCGCGCGGCCAGTTCCGCGGGGACTCGCATCCGGTGCGCGTCCGGGGTGAACAGCTCGGCGATGCGCGCGGAGAGCAGCCGCATCTCCACGGGCGGGCCCTTGTGCTCGGAACCCTTGCGGTGCGGGTCGTAGCCGGACTCGCGCAGCACGCCCATGAGCCGCCAGGTCCGGTCGAGGTAGCCCGACACGGCGCTGATGGCCCACGACAGCCGGTCGGGGAGCTGTTCGACCTGGCGTGCTTCGGCGAGCACGGCCAGTTCGGCGTCGACCGCCAGCACGGAGCGGACGCAGGTGGCGATCAGCTCCTGCTTGTCCTTGAACGCCCGGAAGACCGTCCCCTCCGCGATGCCCGCGGCCTGGGCGATCTGGCTGGTGGTGACGTTCGCGCCGTGCTGGAGCAGCAGGGGGGTGGTGGCGGCGACGATGGCCTCGCGACGATCTTCGACGCTCATCGCCGGTGCGCGCTTGCGGCGCTGGGTGGTGTCTTCCGACATGGTGCAACACTATGAGTGAGTCCTCACTCATGTCAAGGAGTGAGGACTCACTCATAACTTGTCCACAGCCCTGCGGACCCCATCCACAGATTCCGGAACAGCTCTTTCCCCGCAGCTCCGAGCCCTGCAACCTGGACACCGGAGATCAACCCCAGGAGGCGGGAAATGGCTTACAACGACACGCGGATCACGGTGTGCGGCACCGTCGCGAGCAAGATCGCCCACACCAAGGTCGGCACCGGGTTCAGCCGTGTCGGGTTCCGGATCCACAGCCGGGAACAGCGCTTCGACCGCGGGCGCGACGACTGGATCGCCGGCCCGAACATGTTCCTGATGGTCACCTGCTGGCGCGAACTGGCGGACAACGTGCACGCGTCACTGAACCGGGGCGACCCGGTGGTGGTGCACGGCAAGGTCCGGGTCAAGGAGTTCAACGACGCCGGCCGGACCAGCCAGTTCATCGACATCGAGGCCATCGCCGTCGGCCCGAACCTGGCGTCCTGCACGGCCCACCCGATCCGCGACGCCGAAGGCCCCATCGTCGTCCCACCCCGCAGGGAGGACGAACTCCCCCTCGCCTTCGCCGGCCTGTCCCTCAACCGGCCGGGCTCGGGCGGTCCTGACTCGGGCGGTCCCGATCCGGGCGGCCCCGACCCGAGCAGCCCCGACCAGAGCCGCCGACCCGGGCCAGGCTCACCGTCCGACCACGGCCACCCACCGGTATCCGGCCGCCCGCCCGAAGTCGGTCCGCCTCCCGAGCCGAACCTCTCCGGGCCGGCCGACCCGGCCAACCCGGCTCACCCTCCGGTCGGCCGACCATCGGAAGCCGACCAGCCCAAGGAGGTGTCGAAAGCACCCTTCTGACCACGCGGCCGCCACCCATCGGGCGCCCCTGTCGCCCCTGGCCACCCACGTCGTCGCGGCACCCCCCGCCCCACCGTCCCGAATGCGTCGGCGCAGGTCACCGGCCTCCGTGTCGGACCGGAGTCGGCGCGGCGGCCAATGCAGTCGTTCGGCGGCGCGATCCAGGCCGCTGGTCCAGTGGGTGGGCGCCGTCCCGGTGACGCAGCGCAGTGAGCGGGGGCAACGGAGGTGTGGTCCTGGGCCGTTCGGGGCATGAATGGTGGAAACCGGTCGGCGTGCGGACTCGGCACGGAGAATGCGCGTCGAGTGTCGTCGTCACGAGCATCGAGGAGGGAGGTCGTGGGCAGCCGCTGAGGCGGTACCCAGGGCAGGCGAGAGGGCTTGACACCGCAACGAGTTCACGCATCCGGCTGGATCCGCTGGTCACAGCGCCGCACCCGCGCGGCGGCGACGCGCTGTGACAGGAGTGGGTGACCCACGTTCGCGTTAACTCTGCGTTGTCCCCACCTTCGTTGCCGGCGTCCGAGGTACTTGCCCGATCGGCACCGCTCTACGATCGCGGGCATGGCCGAGTTCATCTACACCATGAAGAAGGTGCGCAAGGCGCACGGGGACAAGGTCATCCTCGATGACGTCACCATCATGTTCTACCCCGGTGCGAAGATCGGCGTTGTCGGTCCGAACGGCGCCGGTAAGTCGAGCGTGCTGAAGATCATGGCCGGCCTGGACACTCCGGGCAACGGCGAGGCTTACCTCTCGCCCGGTCACACGGTCGGCATCCTCCAGCAGGAGCCGCCGCTCAACGAGGAGAAGACCGTCCTGGGGAACGTCCAGGAGGGGCTCGGCGAGATCAAGGTCAAGCTGGACCGCTACAACGAGATCGCGGAGAAGATGGCCGTCGACTACTCCGACGCGCTGATGGAGGAGATGGGGCAGCTCCAGGAGGAGCTCGACCACGCGAACGCGTGGGACCTCGACTCCCAGCTGGAGCAGGCGATGGACGCCCTGCGCTGCCCCCCGCCCGACGCCGACGTCACGACCCTCTCCGGTGGCGAGCGCCGCCGGGTCGCCCTGTGCAAGCTGCTGCTCAGCAAGCCCGACCTGCTGCTGCTCGACGAGCCCACCAACCACCTGGACGCGGAGAGCGTCCTGTGGCTCGAACAGCACCTGTCCCAGTACTCCGGCGCCGTCCTGGCGGTCACCCACGACCGGTACTTCCTGGACAACCTCGCCGAGTGGATCCTGGAGCTGGACCGGGGCAAGGCGCACCCCTACGAGGGCAACTACTCCACCTACCTGGAGAAGAAGGCCGAGCGCCTCGCGGTGCAGGGCAAGAAGGACCAGCGGCTCCAGAAGCGCCTCAAGGACGAGCTGGAGTGGGTCCGGTCGGGTGCCAAGGCCCGCCAGGCGAAGTCCAAGGCCCGTCTCGACCGCTACGAGGAGATGGCGACTGAGGCGGAGAAGACCCGCAAGCTCGACTTCGAGGAGATCCAGATCCCGCCGGGCCCGCGACTGGGCAGCGTCGTGGTCGAGGTCGACAAGCTCAAGAAGGGCTTCGGCGACCGGGTGCTGATCGACGGCCTGTCGTTCAGCCTGCCGCGCAACGGCATCGTCGGCGTCATCGGTCCGAACGGCGTCGGCAAGACGACCCTGTTCAAGACCATCGTGGGGCTGGAGGAGCCGGACGCCGGCGCGGTGAAGGTGGGCGAGACGGTCAAGCTGTCCTACGTCGACCAGAACCGCGCGGGCATCGACCCGAAGAAGAACGTGTGGGAGGTCGTCTCCGGCGGCCTGGACTACATCCACGTCGGCAACGTCGAGATGCCGTCCCGGGCGTACGTCAGCGCGTTCGGCTTCAAGGGTCCGGACCAGCAGAAGCCCGCGGGCGTGCTGTCCGGCGGCGAGCGCAACCGGCTCAACCTGGCGCTCACCCTCAAGCAGGGCGGCAACCTGATCCTGCTCGACGAGCCGACGAACGACCTCGACGTCGAGACCCTGGGCTCGCTGGAGAACGCCCTGGAGCAGTTCCCCGGTTGCGCCGTGGTCATCTCGCACGACCGGTGGTTCCTCGACCGCGTCGCCACGCACATCCTGGCGTGGGAGGGCACGGACGAGAACCCGTCGCAGTGGTACTGGTTCGAGGGCAACTTCGAGGGCTACGAGAAGAACAAGGTGGAGCGTCTGGGTGCGGAGGCCGCGAGGCCGCACCGCGTCACCTACCGCAAGCTCACACGAGACTGAGCAGCGACGTCGTGGCGGCGAGGGGCGAGGCGCAGGCGGACGCCGAGGTGAGCACGCTGGTCGTGCCCGCCTGGCGGCTGCGTTGGCGGGCACCGGAGCTGGCTCTGGTGCTGGGCGAGCGTGCGGTGGCGCTCGCCTCCACCCGCCGTGACGAGGTCGACCGGTTGCGCGCGGAGTCCCTGGTGGTCTTCGCGAGCAACCGGATGGGCCGGGGCGTCAAGATCGCCGACCGCGCCCTGGACGCCCTGAAGGCGGCCGAGGCGGAGGCCGAGCACGAGACGGCGTGGCGCCTGCGGGTGGAACTGGCCGACAGCGCCAGGTCCGTGGGCGCGCCGCTGACCGGGTTCGCCGCCGTCCGCCCGGTCCTCGAAGCGCAGAGCGTCCCGGACGCCCTGCGCGCCTCCGCGCTCGTGCAGGCCAGCGAGTGCCTGGTCTCGGTGGGGCGCGGCAGCGCGCTCACCGAGGCTCTGGCGGAAGCCGACCACCTCTACTCGACCGACCCCGTGATGGACCACGACACCACCCTCCTGCTGCGCGGTCTGCTCCGCGCGGCGGCGGCCGGCCAGCACCGGCGCTGGGGCGACCTGGAGTCGGCGATCACCGCCGGCCGGGAAGGCGTCGGCCTGCTGGACCAGCTCACCGACCAGGCTTGCGACAGCGGCGAGGTCCGCGGCCGGCTCACCGTGGAACTGGTCTGCGCCCTGATGGACGCGGGCAAGCCCGCCGAGGCGTCCGAGACCGGAACGCCGTTCCTGGACCGGCCGGTGCGCGCGCCCTCGGCGGCGGCCGCGGGCTGGTTGCGGCTGGCCCTGGCGACCAGGGTCCACCTCCCCGCGGGTCGGGTCGACCAGGCCCGCGACCTGCTCCGCGACGCGGCCGACAACGCCGAACGCCACCAACTGGACACCCTGCTCGCGGAGAGCCTGCTGGCGCTCGCGCACGTGCACGAGGTGTCCGGCGACCTGACCGAGGCGCTGGCCAACCTCCGCGCCGCCCACGCGGCCGAGCGCCGCCGGGCCCGCGCCGTGTACGCCGTGCGCGCCCGCCTGGCCGCCGAGTTCTCCGGCGTGCACCGGCAGCCGACCGGACAGCACGACCAGTTGACGGCCCTGCTGCGCGAGAAGAAGCCGAGCACCACGCCCGCCGAGCCGCACCTGCCCCCCGAGGTCAAGCAGCAACTCCGCCAGTGGCGTCCGGTGCAGGTCCACCGCGCCGAAGGGCTGCGCGTCAAGCGCTCCCGCCGGGCCGCCGAAGACATGACGGTGGAAGGCATCTCCGCCGCCCGAGCCCACGCCGCCGACCGCTGGCGCCTGGTCCAGCCCTTCGGCGAACCCACGCCACCCCCTGCGGACCGCCCGCAAGGCCACACCCCCGACCTCCCCACCGCCCGCACCCCGGACCAGCAGTCCGCCCACATCCCGGACCACAGCACCGGCCACCCCCCGGACCGCCCCGTCGACCTCACACCGGAACACGCGACCGGTGCCGCGTCGGAAAGCCCGGCGGACCACGCAGTGGGCCACGCGGCGAACCAGTCCGCCGAGCACACCGGGGGCCGCCGCCGAGCCCCGGACCCCACTCCACCCCCCGCACCCCAGGCCGCTCCCGCCCAGCCGGTCGAACAGCCCACCCCGAACGTCCTCCCCGCGCCGCAGACGCCCCAGCGGTCGACGCCGCCGCAGCCGCCCACGCGATCGACGTTCCCCTTGTCGAAGGACTTGGACGCGACGGTGTTCGGCCGTCCCGAGCACGCGAGGAGCGGCGAGGCCCGCCCGCTCCCCACCCGCCCGCGCGAGCAGACCTACCTCGAACAGACGTACTTGGAGCAGAACTTCCCGGCTCCACAGGCGCCACAGCCCCAGCCCGCTCCGCCCGCGTTCCCGCCGCCGCACCACCTGCCGCCCGTTGCGGCCGACGTGCCGCAGCAGGCACCCCCACCCCCGACCCACCCGACCCCGACCCCCGCGGTCCCGTCGCAGCCGGCCGCACACCAGCAGGCCCCGAGCCGTCCGGTCGGCAACCAGCCGGTGGCGAACCAACCCGTCGTGGATCAGTCGGTGGTGGACCAGACGGCTCCGAACCCGGCGCTCGCGGACCCGTCGGCTGCTAGTCCGTCGACTGCGAATCCGCCGGTTGTGGACGAGTCGGTTGTGGAGCACGGGCTGCCGTCGTCGCTCCAGTCCGATTCCGCGCGGGCTGAGAGCAATCTGGCCAGGGCGTTCGAGCCGGTCCACCCGGATTCGCCGTTCGCGGCGCGGGCAGCGTCGGCCGAGTCACCAACAGCCGAGTCGCCGACAGCCGAGTCGTCGACAGCCGGGCCCCACACCGCCGAACCCATGTCCGCGACGGATCCGGTCCCGCCGACCACGGCCTCCGCCGACGTGTCGCCGTACGACGAGTTCGACCGGCCCGCCGCCGGTGAACGCAGTGTGCCCGCCGCCGGGTTGATCGCGGCTGCCGGCGCGGTGCGCAGCGGGCGTCGGCGGGCGGCTCGGAAGGCAGCGGGGGAGACCTCGGCGAACGTGGCTGAGCAGGTCGTGGTCCCGCAGGGATCGGACGGCGGGAACGTGCTTGAAACGCTCAAGGCCGCTGGTCTGCTGGATTCCCAACGCGCCGGCGGACGGCGGCGCGCGCCGGACGCGGGAGATAGTGGCGCCCCCTCCACACCCGATCCGCACCCAGCCGAAACCGTAGCGGCTGAAATCGCAGTGGCTGAAACCGCAGCGATCGACGTGGCGGCGACCGAAACCGCAGGGACCGACGTGGCGGCGAGCCCGGTCGACACCAGCCCGGACGAGACGGGGGACGGGCCTGCTTCCACAGACGTCTCGGCTGCTCGACACACCGGGAACACCCCCGGCTACGCCACCGGGCCCGCGACTGACCGCTCCACCGACTACGCCACCGATGACGCGGGCCGGTCGCAGGTCGACACGGTGTCGTGGCGGGTCGAACCGCCGTCCCGACTGCGGGACGAGCTGCCTTCCCGGACTCGCGACGAGGCTTATTCGCGGCTTCGGGACGAGGTTCCGTTCACCTCCCGGGAGGAGGTGACGTCGATCGACATGTTCGACTCGCCGACGATGGTGCGCCCGCCCGCCCGCGATGACGACGCCCCGCCCGTCGGCCTCGGTGCCGCGTTCGTCAAGGGCCCGGTGATCCCCACCGCGCGGGTGCCCGACCCGCCGGACTACCCGAACCTCACCACGCCCTCCCCGCCCAGCCCGCTCCCCGACCCGGTGCCGAACGTGCCCGAGCCGGACCAGGTGCCGCCCGTCCCGATCCCGGATCCGGTCCCGGACCCGGGACCGCAACTGCCCCCGAACCCCCACCCGTCGCCCGACCCGGACCACACGCCCGCTCCGGATCGCACGCCTGCTCCGGATCGCACGCCTGCTCCGGACCGCACGCCGGCTCCGAACCAGACGGTGGACCTGGGCCGGACGCTGGACCCGGACCAGACGGTGGGGCTGGAACACACGTCGACTTCGGAGCGCACGTCCGGCTCGGACTGGAGCACGGATACGGACTGGAACCCGGGCCGGGAGCCGTCGGTGGGCTCCGAGCGGTCGGCCAAGGCGTCGGACATGCTGGGCCCGTCGGAGTTGTTGCCGTCACCGGGCCCGTTCGACGCGGCCGGGCGGTCGGCGCACGTGGCCCGCTCGTCGCCGGGGACGTTCGCCGTCTCACCGCCCGCCTCCGCTCCCTCCCCGACCTCGGCATCGGCCCCGACTTCGACCCCCGCCTCGGTTTCGGCGTCGATCCCGCCTCCGGTGTCCATTCCGGATCCGATGACCGGCCAGGGACCTGCGCCCAACCCGCTGGGTCCCTCCGGCTTCCTCGGTCACGCCGATGTCGAGGCCGACGATCCCGCCCCCGCCGGGCCCACACCCGCACCGCTCGACAACAGTTCGTCGGACGGTGGCGCGTTCGGTGTCGGGTCGTTCGATGCCGGCCACTCCGATGCCTCTCCCAGTGGCCCGAATCCTTCGGACGGGAATCCGGCTGGTCCGCTTTCCTCCGGTCCGATTGCCGCCGACTCCATTTCGGGGGCTCCCACGTCGGCCGCTGCGGGCCACGTCGACACCAGGCCGGTCGACCTCGGGGTGGCTGGTTCCGGTGAGACCGCCGATGTGCTGTCCGGCGCTACTCCGAACGTCGGTACGCCGGGTGTCGACTCGGCGGCGGCGGAGGGTGCCGGGTCGGGCGGCGACGGTGAGCCGGCCGCCGGGGAAGAGCCGTTCATCACATCCGTGGTCGTCGGCGGGCGGTCGATCGAGTTGCCGCCGTTGATCGAGCCGCCTGCTCCGAGCGAGTCGCCGAGCGTCACGCGCGCGTCCCGCCGGCCCAAGAGCGACCTGAGCCTGGCGGAACTGCTCGCCGAGGCCCTGGTCGCCTACGAGGCCGGCCGGCGTGAGGACGAGGCGGCGCAGGCCGAGTCCGACGACTTCACCACGACCGGGTCTGGTGACGGCCTCACCGGCCAGTCCGGCGCCTTCACCGGCACGTCCGACGCCTTCACCGGCCGGTCCGACGCTTTCACCGGCCGGTCCGACGTGTTCGGCGGTTCGGCCGAACCGACCGTGCCGATCGTTCCGGTGGGTGTGCCGGAAACCGACTCGGAGACCACCGCGCCCATCCGCCGGGTGACCGGCGACGCACCTCGGTGGACGTTGCCCGAAAGCTGAGAAATGATTTGAGGTTTTACTGAGGTTTCCCGCGGGTAACAGCGCCGGGACGCCGAAAATAGCCGTGCCACGGTGAATTTTCCACTTTCCCGCAAGTGGCTCGATTCAGTGCGCAGGGTTGCTCCGACAGGGTGCCGCGCGTCTGGTTAAGTGGTGGCCGGACCCGGCACACAGAGGTGCCGGATAGCGTGGAGTCGCCTGAACATGACCTCGACTGGAGTCCCGTCCCGATCGGAGCTCGCCACCCGCCACGATGCCGGTGCCGGCCGCACGGCCAGTCCCGAACAAGCTCGTGACGAATTGATCGAACGGGCCGCCGCCAACGCCCCCGAACTGGCCGACCTGATCCGCCTGTACTACCGCCACGTCCCCGCCGAGGAAGTCAACGACGACGACCCGGTGGACCTGGTGGGAGCGGTCCGGTCGAACTACCAGCTCGCCGAGACCCGGGTACCGGGCCGGCCGGTGGTGCGCATCCTGAACCCGACCCGCGTGCACGACGGCTGGACATGTCCGGCGACCGTCGTGCAGGTGGTCACCGACGACATGCCCTACCTGGTGGACTCGGTCGCGTCCGAGCTGACCCGGGGCGGCGTGCAGGTGCAGCGGGTGGTCCACCCGATCGTGGTGGTCCGCCGGGATCCGGTGACCGGCGCGTTGCACGAGGTCCTGCCGACGGCCGACCCGGCCGACCCGCCGTCGGACGCGCTGGCCGAGTCGTGGATGTACATCGAGGTCGACCTGCTCACCGACCCGGACCGGGCGCGTGAGCTGGAGACCAAGCTGCACACCGTCCTCAACGACGTCCGTGAGGTCGTCGAGGACACCCGCAAGATGACCGGCACGGCCCTCCAGCTCGCCGAGCAGCTCCAGACCTCCCCGCCGCCGTTGAACCCGGCCGAGGTGGACGACGGCGCGCGCCTGCTGCGCTGGCTGGCCGACGACCACTTCACGTTCCTGGGCTACCGCCAGTACGAGCTGGTCCGCGACGACCCGGCGACCGGCGGCGAGCCCGCCCTGCGCGCGGTGCTGGCCAGCGGGCTGGGGGTGCTCAGGCAGGACAGCCTCGCGGCGCGCAGCCTCACCGCCGGGCCGGACGCGGGCGCGCAGGCGCTCTCGCCCGAGCTCCTGGTGCTCACCCAGGCCAGCGCCCAGTCCAGCGTGCACCGCTCGGTCTACCCGTACTACGTGGGCGTCAAGACGTTCGACGCGCAGGGCAACGTGGCCGGTGAGCACCGGTTCCTCGGCGTGTTCTCCACGACCGCCCTGCACGAGGACGTGCTGGACATCCCGGCCATCGAGCGCCGGGTCCGCGACGTCATCCACCGCGCCGGCTTCCCGCTGCACTCGTACTCGGGGCAGCGGATGCTGGAGGTGATCCAGGACTACCCGCGCACCGAGCTGTTCTCGGTCGACGCGGACACGCTCTACCAGAACGTGACCGGCGTGATCGCGCTGGCCGAGCGCCGCCGGCTGCGGCTGTTCCTGCGCCGCGACCCGTACGGCCGGTTCTTCTCGTGCCTGGTCTACCTGCCGCGCGACCGCTACACCACGACGTCCCGGCTGGCCATGCAGGAAGTCCTGATCGCCGAGCTGGGCGGGCTGAACCTGGAGTACAGCGCGCGCGTCGGCGAGTCCGCGCTGGCCCGCGTGCACTTCACCGTGCACACCGACCCGAGCCGGCAGATCGACACCGAGCCGGACACCGTCTACGTCCAGCAGTTGCTGGCCGAGGCGATCCGCTCGTGGGACGACCGCATGGTGGAGGCCGTCCTCGACGGCGACACCGCCGGCCAGGGCCTGGGCACCGAGTCCTCCTCCGAGCAGGGCCTGCGGTTCGCCGCGGCGTTCCCGGAGGCCTACAAGGAGGACTTCACCGCCGCCGAGGGGTTGGCCGACTTCCGCAGCATCGAGGGGCTGGCCCAAGGCGACCTGGCGATGCAGTTCTACGTGCCGCGCGACGCCGAGCCGGGCGAGCGCCGGTTCAAGCTGTTCCTCGCGGGCGAGCGGCTGACGCTGTCCGACGTGCTGCCGATGCTGCAACGCATGGGCGTGGTGGTGGTGGACGAGCGCCCGTACGAACTCGTCCGCGACGACGGCACCGAGTGCTGGATCTACGACTTCGGCCTGCGCATCGACCAGTCGACGCTGGACAAGCTGTCCCAGGACGACCTGGAGGTGGTGCGCACCCGGTTCCAGGACGCGTTCGCCGCCGCGTGGCGCGGCGAGGCCGAGGTGGACGGCTTCAACACGCTGGTGCTCAAGGCCGGTGTCACCTGGCAGCAGGCCGGGATGCTGCGCGCCTACGCCAAGTACCTGCGCCAGGCGGGCACCCCGTACAGCCAGGACTACATCGAGGACGCCGTCCTCGCGCACACCGAGGTCGCCACGGCCCTGGTGGCGCTGTTCGAGGCGCGGTTCGACCCGGCGCTGGACGACGCGCAGCGCTCCTCCCGCACGGACGCGTTGGCCGCGGAGATCACCGCGCTCATCGACGACGTGACGAGCCTGGACGCGGACCGCATCCTGCGCAGCCTGCTCACGCTCGTGCTGGCCACGTTGCGCACGAACTACTTCGTCCGCGACGCCAACGGCGCCCCGCGCCCGTACCTGGCCGTGAAGCTGGACCCGCGCGCGATCCCGGACCTGCCGCAGCCGCGGCCCCGGTTCGAGATCTTCGTGTACTCGCCGCGGATCGAGGGCGTGCACCTGCGGTTCGGGCCGGTCGCGCGCGGCGGGCTGCGCTGGTCCGACCGGCGCGAGGACTTCCGCACCGAGATCCTGGGCCTGGTCAAGGCGCAGGCGGTGAAGAACGCGGTGATCGTGCCGGTGGGCGCGAAGGGCGGCTTCGTGCTGAAGAAGCCGCCGACGCCGACCGGTGACCCGGGGCTGGACCGCGAGGCGTTCCTGGCCGAGGGCATCGCCTGCTACCGGCAGTTCATCTCGGGTCTGCTGGACCTGACCGACAACCTGAGCTCCGGCACGGTCGTGCCCGCGCCGCAGGTGGTGCGGCACGACGGCGACGACTCCTACCTGGTGGTCGCGGCGGACAAGGGCACGGCGTCGTTCTCCGACATCGCCAACGAGGTGTCCAAGTCCTACGGGTTCTGGCTGGGCGACGCGTTCGCGTCCGGCGGTTCGGTGGGCTACGACCACAAGGCCATGGGCATCACCGCCAAGGGCGCGTGGGAGAGCGTGAAGCGGCACTTCCGGGAGCTGGGCACCGACACCCAGACCGAGGAGTTCACCGTGGTCGGCGTCGGCGACATGTCCGGCGACGTGTTCGGCAACGGCATGCTGCTCTCCGAGCACATCCGCCTGGTGGCCGCGTTCGACCACCGGCACATCTTCATCGACCCGGACCCGACGGCCGCGCCGTCGTTCGCCGAGCGCAAGCGGCTGTTCGAGCTGCCGCGCTCCTCGTGGGACGACTACGACCGCGCGCTGATCAGCGCCGGCGGCGGCGTCTGGCCGCGCAGCGCCAAGTCGATCCCGGTCAGCGACCAGGCCCGCGAGGCCCTGGGGCTGCCCGAGGGTGTGACGAAGCTGTCGCCGCAGGAGCTGATGAAGGCGATCCTGCTCGCGCCGGTCGACCTGCTGTGGAACGGCGGTATCGGCACGTACGTCAAGGCGGGCGTCGAGTCGCACGGCGAGGTCGGCGACAAGGCCAACGACGCGATCCGGGTCAACGGCGCGGACCTGCGGGTCAAGGTGGTCGGCGAGGGCGGCAACCTGGGCCTGACCCAGCGCGGCCGGATCGAGTTCGCCCGCACCGGCGGCAAGGTCAACACCGACGCGCTGGACAACTCGGCGGGCGTGGACTGCTCCGACCACGAGGTCAACATCAAGATCCTGCTCGACGCGCTGGTCCGGGACGGCAAGCTCGACCAGGACCAGCGCAACGAGCTGCTCGGCCAGATGACCGACGAGGTCGGCGAGCTGGTGCTGGCCGACAACTACTCGCAGAACTCGGTGCTGGGCGTGTCGCGCGCCCACGCCGCGCCGATGCTCTCGGTGCACGCCCGCCTGGTCGCGGACCTGGAGCAGCGCGGCGTGCTGGACCGGGCGCTGGAGGCGCTGCCCAGCCCCGCCGAGTTCAAGGCGCTGGAGAAGGCCGGTGACGGCCTGACCTCGCCGGAGCTGGCGACCCTGCTGGCGCACGTGAAGCTGGCGCTCAAGGAGGAGGTGCTGGCGGGCGACCTGCCGACCATCGACGTGATGGCCCGCAAGCTGCCCGACTACTTCCCCAGCGAGCTGCGCGACCGGTTCGCCGAGTCGATCGCGGGCCACCCGCTGTCCCGCGAGATCATCACCACGGTCCTGGTCAACGAGGTCGTGGACGGCGGCGGCGTGTCCTACGCGTTCCGGCTGGCCGAGGAGATCAGCGCGTCGGCCACCGACGCGGTGCGGGCTTACACGATCGTGACCGCGATCTACGACCTGCCGGCGTTGTGGCGCGACATCCGCGCGCTGGACAACGTGATCCCGACCGACGTGCAGGACGACATGGTCCTGGAGACCCGTCGGCTGCTGGACCGCGCGTCGCGCTGGCTGCTCACCAACCGGCCGCAGCCGCTGGCGGTCGGCTCGACCATCAGCCGGTTCGCCGGGGTGGTCGGCGAGCTGGCGCCCAAGGCCCTGGACCTGTTGCAGGGCCGGGAGAAGGAGTCGGTGGTCGCGCACGTCGAGCGGCTGGTCGAGGCCGGCGTGCCGGTGGAGCTGGCACGGCGGATCGCGGTGCTGCTGTTCAGCTACGGGCTGCTGGACGTGACCGAGGTGGCGGAGCTCGCGGAACGCGAGGAGGGCGGCGTCGGCCTGGAGCGCACGCACCCGGAGACCGCGGAGCTGTACTTCGCGCTGTCCGAGCACCTGGACCTGGACCGGATGCTCAGCTCGGTCAGCGGCCTGGAACGCGGCAACCGCTGGCACGCGCTGGCCCGACTGGCACTGCGCGACGACTTCTACTCGTCGCTGCGCTCGATCACGATCGACGTGCTGCGCTCCAGCGAGCCGGGTGACCCGGCAGCGGCCAAGATCGCGGCGTGGGAACAGGCGAACGCCTCCCGCCTCGGCCGGGCCCGCGCGGCCCTGGCCGAGATCAACCGGGTGACCCGGCTGGACCTGGCCACCCTCTCGGTGGCCGCCCGCCAGGTCCGCAGCATGATCCGCTGAGCCGGTCGGGGTCCGGGCCTCCCACGAGCCCCGGACCCCGACCTCCCCCTCGGCCCCGCCGGAGATCCGGCGGGAACTCGTCGCGGAAGCTGTCGAGAACCGGTGCCGCCCGTTCGTCACCCGGACGACACGACCCTTCCGAGCACGAGGAGCGAGCATGAAGTACGCGATGCTGATCTGCGGTGACGACCGCCAGTGGGACGCGCTGTCGCCGGCCGCCGAGCAAGACATCATGAAGCAGGTCTACGCCTGGTTCGAGCGGTGGGAGCCGCTCGGCAAGATCGCCGACGGCGGCGTCGAGCTCCAGTCCGGCGCGACGGCGAAGACGGTCCGGGCCGGTGCGAACGGCGAACCGCTGATCACCGACGGGCCGTACCTGGAGCTCAAGGAGGTCGTCGGCGGGATCGTCGTGCTGGAGTGCGACGACGTCGACGAGGCGGTGCGGATCGCGGCCACCTGGCCGCTCGCGCCGGGGGTGAGCGCGGTGGAGGTCCGTCCGGTGGTCAGCCGCGACTAGGGCCGGTGCCGGGGCGTCGGCTTCACGGCCGGCGCCTCAGCTCGCCCACCCGGCGCGACATCAGCTCGCGCTCGGCCGGGTTGGTGGCCAGTTCCCGGGCCCGCTCCGCCGCCGCCAGCGCCTCGACCGGGCGGTCGAGCGTGGCCAGCAGGTCGGCCCGGGTGGCGTGCCACAGGTGGTACCCGGCCAGCCTGCCCCCGAGCGCGTCGACCTCGTCCAGCGCCGCACCCGGGCCCACGGCGAACCGCGTCGCCACGGCCCGGTTCAGCAGCACCACCGGCGACGGGTCCAACGGGTACAGCCGGTCGTAGAGCGAGCGCACGTCGGCCCAGTCGGTGTCCTCGTAGGAGGCGGCCAGCGCGTGCAACGCGGTGATGCCGGCCCGCGCCTGGTACGGCCCGGGTCGGCCCAGCCGCACCGCCGCGCCCAGCCGGAGCACCGCGCGTTCGATGGCCGCGGTGTCCCACAGCCGCCGGTCCTGATCGGCGAGCAGCACGATGCGGCCCCACGAGTCGAAGCGCGCGGCAGCGCGCGCGTGGTGCAGCTCCAGCAACGCGGCCAGGCCCGCGACCTCCGGCTCACGGGGCAGCAGCGCCGCGAGCTGGCGCGCCAACTCGACCCCTTCCCGGGCCAGCTCCCGCCGCTGGGCCGACCGGCCACTGGACAGGTAGCCCTCGTTGAACACCAGGTAGATCACCGCGAGCACGGCCGGCAGCCGCTCGGCGTACTCGTGCGGCCGGGGCACCTCGAACCCGATGCCGTGCTCCCGCAGCTGGCGCTTGGCCCGGGACAGCCGCTGCGCCATGGTCGGCAGCGGCACCAGGAACGCGGCGGCGATCTCGGCGGTGCTCAACCCGCCGGCGGCGTACAGCGTGAGCGCGACCCGGGCGGGCTCGGCGAGGTCCGGGTGGCAGCACGCGAAGATCATCGCCAGCCGGTCGTCCACGCCCGGTTCCGGCGGCGGCTGGGCCGCCACCAGGGCCACCTTCTCCCGGCCGACGGCGTCACGGCGCAGCCGGTCCAGCGCCTTGCGCCAGGCCGCGGTGACCAGCCAGCCGGTGGGGCTGTCCGGCACGCCCTCGTCGGGCCAGCGCTTGAGCGCCTCGGCCACCGCGTCCGCCAGCGCCTCCTCCGCCCGGTCGAAGTCGCCGAGCCGCCTGCTGAGCGCACCCAACATGCCGCCCGCGTCCGCCCGCCAGATCCGGTCGACCAGGTCGGCCACGTCATCCACCGCACCATGGTCGCACTCAGCCGGAAGAACCGTGACGATCACTGCAAAAGTTTGCAGAACATCCGCCCAGTCAACACGCGCCCAAAAACGCCCTGACCGAACTTGCTGAAAACTCTTGCAACGGATTTCATGGCCTCCGCACCCACGACCCCTTCGGGAAGGAACGGGCACCCCATGAGCCAGGACTGGTGGCGCGAGGCCGTCATCTACCAGGTCTACGTCAGGTCGTTCGCCGACTCGGACGGCGACGGCGTCGGCGTCGGCGACCTGCCGGGCATCCGCTCCCGCCTGCCGCACCTCGCCGACCTCGGCGTGGACGCCGTGTGGATCACCCCGTTCTACACCTCGCCGATGGCCGACGGCGGCTACGACGTCGCCGACTACCGCGCGGTCGACCCGCTGTTCGGCACCCTGGACGACGCCCGCGCGCTGGTCTCCGACGCGCACGCGCTCGGCATCAGGGTGATCGTCGACCTGGTGCCCAACCACACCTCGTCCGCGCACGAGTGGTTCCGCCAGGCGCTCACCGCCGCCCCCGGCTCCCCCGAACGCGCCCGCTACCACTTCCGCGACGGTCGGGGCGACCAGCCGCCGAACGACTGGGAGTCGGTGTTCGGCGGTCCGGCCTGGACCCGCGTCCCGGACGGCCAGTGGTACCTGCACCTGTTCGCGCCCGAGCAGCCCGACCTGGACTGGGACCGCGCCGAGGTGCGCGAGGAGTTCCTCGACGTGCTGCGCTTCTGGCTTGAACTGGGCGTCGACGGGTTCCGGATCGACGTCGCGCACGGCATGGTCAAGGCCGACGGCCTGCCCGACGTCGGCCGCACCGGCCAGCTCAGCCTGCTGGGCACCGAGCCGCTGCCGTTCTTCGACCAGGACGGCGTGCACGAGATCTACCGCGACTGGCGCAAGGTGCTCGACTCGTTCCCCGACCACCGGATCGGCGTCGCCGAGGCGTGGACGCCCAGCCCCGAGCGCACCGCCCGCTATTTGCGCGCCGACGAGTTGCACCAGGCGTTCAACTTCCACTACCTGACCGCCGAGTGGGACGCCGCCGCCCTGCGCGCCGTCATCGACGACTCGCTGGCCGCCATGGCCCCGGTGCAGGCCCCGACCACGTGGGTGCTGTCCAACCACGACGTGCGGCGGCACGCCACCCGCTACGGCAGCCAGGCCCGCGCCCGCGCCGCCGCGCTGCTGATGCTCGCCCTGCCGCCATGGCCCCGGTGCAGGCCCCGACCACGTGGGTGCTGTCCAACCACGACGTGCGGCGGCACGCCACCCGCTACGGCAGCCAGGCCCGCGCCCGCGCCGCCGCGCTGCTGATGCTCGCCCTGCCCGGCTCGGCCTACGTCTACCAGGGTGAGGAGCTGGGCCTGCCGGAGGTCCTCGACCTGCCCGAGGACGTCCTGCAAGACCCCGTGTGGGAGCGCTCCGGCCACACCGACCGGGGTCGGGACGGCTGCCGCGTGCCCATCCCGTGGACGGTCGACGGCCCGTCGTTCGGCTTCGGCGACGCCGCCCCCTGGCTGCCGCAACCGTCCGACTGGGGCGCTAGGAGCGTCCAAGCCCAGCAGGGCGACCCGGACTCGGTGCTGGAGCTCTACCGGGCGGCGCTCCGGATCCGCCGCGAGCACCCCGACCTGGGTGCCGGGACCCGGGTCGACTGGCTGGACGCACCCGAGAACGTGCTCCGCTTCCGCCGCGGCACCTTCACCTGCACGGTGAACCTGAGCGCCGAACCCGTCACCCTCCCGACGGACGGTGACCTCCTGCTCACGTCGGGTACGTGCACCACCGCGGGCCCGACGATCAAGGTGCCGGCGGACACCGCCGTGTGGTCCCACCAGCCGTAAAGTCACCCGATGTGACAGCACGGCTGAGTGAGATCGCCACCCAGGCGGGCGTGAGCGAGGCGACGGTCAGCCGGGTGGTCAACGGCAAGCCGGGCGTCTCGCCCGCGACCCGCCAGGTGGTGGTGGCCGCGATGGACGTCCTGGGCTACCAGCGCCCACCCCGGCTGCGCCGGCGCAGCGCGGGCCTGATCGGCCTGATCACCCCGGAGCTGACCAACCCGATCTTCCCGGCGTTCGCGCAGGTCATCGAGCAGGTGCTGACCCGCGACGGCTACACGCCGGTGCTGTGCACGCAGACGCCCGGCGGCTCCACCGAGGACCAGCTCACCGAGATGCTGGTCGACCGCGGGGTCACCGGGATCGTCTTCGTGTCCGGTCTGCACGCCGACACGACCACCGACATGGACCGGTACGTGAAGCTGGCCGGCCGCGGCGTCCCGTTCGTGATGGTCAACGGCCACACCGACCGCGTGTCCGCGCCGTTCGTGTCGGTCGACAACCGGGCGGCCGTCCGCCTGGCCGTCTCCCACCTGGTGGAACTCGGCCACGAGCGGATCGGCCTGGCCGTCGGCCCGCCCCGGTTCGTGCCCACCCGGCGGATGGTCGAGGCGTTCACCGCCCTCGGCCGCCCCGCCGACCTGGTCGAGCACTCCCTGTTCACGGTCGAGGGCGGCCAGGCCGCCGCCGACGCGCTGCTCGACCGGGGCTGCACCGCGCTCGTCTGCGGCAGCGACCTGATGGCGTTCGGCGCGATCCGCGCGGCCCGTCGGCGCGGTCTGCACGTGCCGCGGGACGTCTCCGTGGTCGGCTTCGACGACTCACCGCTGATCGTCTTCGCCGACCCGCCCCTGACCACCATCCGCCAACCCGTGGACAAGATGGGCCAAGCCGCCGTGCACGCCCTCCTGGAGGAGATCGGCGGCACCCCGGCCCCGCACGCCGAGTTCGTCTTCCAACCCGAACTGGTGGTCCGCGGCTCGACCGGAGCCACGCCCAGATGATCCCCCTCACCCCACCCGACACCCTCGCCCGCCGGATGCACGCCCAACGCCTCTACCACCCGGCAAGCACCCTCGCGGACCTCCTCGACTCCGTGTTCGCCTTGCAAGCACAGGACGTCCCCGCCCTGCGCCTGGCCGCACACGCCCGCGGCGTCGACACCCTCGACGGCCCGTTCGTGCGCACGTGGGCCATGCGCGGCACCCTGCACCTCATCGCCGTCGAGGACCTGTGGGTCCTGCCCGTCCTCAAGCCGTCGATCCTCGCCTCGACCAAGAAGCGCAGGACTGAACTCGGCCTGACCGACGACGTGTGCGGGCGTGGCATCCGCGCCCTCTGCGAGGTGGTGACCGAACCGCTCACCCGCGCCGAGATCGTCACCCGCCTGAACGAAGTCGGCTTCCCGCTCGACCCCGCCTCCCAGGCCCCCGCGCACCTGCTCATGTACGCGGCCGTGTCGAGCTTCCTGCACCGCGACCTGGACGACCGCTACCACCTGTTCGACGACGTGCCGTGGCAGGACGGGACCGTCGAGGACCTCTGGCGGCGCTACCGGCGGGCGTACGGCCCGGCCACCGTCGCCGACTTCGCCGCGTGGAGCGGCCTGCCCAAACGCGAACTGCGTGACCTGCCGGAGATCCCCGGCGAACGCGCCGACCCCGACGGCACCGCCCGGATGCTGGGCCACTTCGACCCGTACCTGCTCGGCTACAAGGACCGCTCCCTGGCCCTGGCCCCCGAGCACGCGTCACGCGTCCAGACCGGCGGTGGCTTCCTGACCCCGCACGTCGTGGTCGACGGCCGGGTCGTCGCCACCTGGCACAAGGCCCCGAGCGGCTTCGAGATCCGGCCCTTCCCCGACCACACCGTCCCCGACCTGCGCGAAGAGGCCGAGCGGGTGGCGGCGTTCCTGGGGACGGGTGCCGACTTAACCTGGCAGTAGCACGCGGATAGGGTCAACGCCACCGGAAGCTACCGCAGGAGGCGCGTTCAAGTTGGGTGTGTTCGTCACGGGTGTGCGTCCGCGCTGGTCGGATATGGACGCGTTCGGCCACGTCAACCACGCCAACACGGTGACCCTGCTGGAGGAGGCCCGGATAGACCTCCTGTTCACCGAGGCCGCCCGGCACGGCGTGCCGGACATGGCGCACGGCGTCGTGGTCGCCCGCCTGACGGTCGACTACCTGACACCGCTGGTGTTCACCGGTGACGAGATCGTGGTCGAGATGTCCGTGCGGGAACTGAAATCGGCTTCCTTCACGTTGGACTACTCAGTGCGCAACGGGCGGCGTGAGGGGAGTCCGGTGGTAGCGACCGCGGAGACCCTGATGGTGCCCTACAACCTGACGGCCGGACGCCCCCGCCGTCTCCTCGAAGCCGAACGCGACTTCCTCGCGGGCTGGCGAGCCGGAGGTAACGGTGCCTGACCTGGTGCTCGCCGATCCCGCCGAGCGGGACGACCTCGGCGCGTTCGTGGCCCGAGCGGTCCGCCTCGACGCCCAGGGCGTCGTCCGCCTGCGCAACCGCCCGGCCGGCGACCTGCTGGACGCCTGGGTGGCCACCCCGTTCGACGCCCTGGCCACCCGGACCGTCGCGGGCCGGATCACCCCCGCCGACGTCACGGTGTCCGGCAGCGACCTGCTGACCGGCCTGGCCGTGGTCCGCAGCGAAACGGTCGACCCGGGCCCCGCCCGCGACCTGATGTGGCGCTCGGCCCTGCCGCCC
Source organism: Saccharothrix espanaensis DSM 44229 (assembly GCF_000328705.1). Taxonomy (NCBI): domain Bacteria; kingdom Bacillati; phylum Actinomycetota; class Actinomycetes; order Pseudonocardiales; family Pseudonocardiaceae; genus Saccharothrix; species Saccharothrix espanaensis. The sequence continues at coordinate 1,396,091 of NC_019673.1, forward strand.
GCGCAAGGCTGGCTCCCGGTCGACCGCCTGCCCGGCAACGTCGTCGCCGAACTGGCCGAACAGGGCGTGGCCGTGGCCCGCGAGAACAGCGGACCGCACGGCACCCCGCCCGCGTCCCTGCTGGACCAGACCGTGCTGACGGTCAGCGGCTCGGGCCTGGACGTGAAGGTCCCCCTGCGCTGCCTGTTCGCCCTCTCCGGCATGGGCTTCCTGGGCGGCGACGACGTCCGCGTGACCGCCACCGACTCGTGGCTGCGCATAGACGCCCGCTACGGCGCCGTGGTCCGCCGCCGCCACTCGATGCTCCCCCTGCTCGTCTGACACCCGGCACGACGAGCCCCGAACACCGCCCCACCGGGCAACGTCCGGGGCTCGCGGGTCAGACGAGCCAGACGGCCGTGTCGGGTGGCAGCTGGTTGCCGTCCATCGGACCGCTGGAGAGCAGGACCTCACCCGGCGGCAGGGGCACCGGCCCACCGGAGGTGTTGAGGGCGCAGATCAGCCCGCCGCCCTTCCTCCGGAAGGCGAAGCAGCCGGCCGGCGCGCCGTACCACTCCACTTCCTCGCCGGAGATCGACGGGTGCGACTTCCGCAGCTCCACCGCGTGCCGGTAGAGCGACAGCATCGACTCCGGGTCCTCCAGCTGGGACTCCGCCGTCAAGCCCGCCCACTCGTTCGGCTGCGGCAGCCACGTGGTCACACCCTGCGAGAAGCCGAACGGCGGCGTGTCACCCTCCCAGGGAAGCGGAACACGGCACCCGTCCCGCCCGCGCTCCGTGTGGCCGGAACGCAGCCAGGTCGGGTCTTGGAGTGCCCAGTCCGGCAGCTCCACGTTGGGCAGGCCCAACTCCTCGCCGTTGTACAGGTAGACGACACCAGGCAACGCCAGCTCGACCAACGCCATGGCGCGCGCCCGTCGCACACCCAGCGAACCGCCGCCGTACCGCGTCACGTGACGTGTCACGTCGTGGTTGGAGAGCGTCCACGTGGCCGGCGTGCCGTAAGGCGCCACAGCGGCCAACGAGTGATCGATCGCCGTGCGCACCGCGTCCGCGTCGAACGCCGCCTCCACCAACCGGAAGTTGAAGCCCAGGTGCAGCTCGTCGGGCCGGATGTACCGGGCGAAGCGCTCGTCGTCCATGACCCAGATCTCGCCGACGGCCATGCGGCCCGGGTACTCGTCGACGACCTTGCGGATCATCCGGTGCACGTCGTGCACGGCGTCGTTGTCGAACCGGGGATCGCCCGCGACCACGCCCGGCCCCTGGGTCAGGACGCGCGGATCCATGTTCGGCAACCCGTAAGGCTTCGCCATCCCGTTCGCCACGTCGATCCGGAACCCGTCGACACCCCGGTCCAGCCAGAACCGCAAGGTCCGGGTCAGATCGGCGGGGACGTCCGGGTTGTCCCAGTTCAGGTCGGGCTGCTCGGGCGCGAACAGGTGCAGGTACCACTGGCCGTCGGCCACCCGCGTCCACGCCGGCCCACCGAACACGCTGGTCCAGTTGTTGGGCGGCTGCGACCCGTCGTAGCCCTGACCGTCGCGGAACATGTACCGATCCCGCTCCGCGCTTCCCGGAGCCGACCGCAGGGCCGCCTGGAACCAGGCGTGCCGATCGCTGGTGTGGTTGGGGACGAGGTCGACGGTGACGCGGATGTTGTGCTGGTGGGCCTCCGCGACCAGCCGGTCGAACGCGGCCAGGTCGCCGAACAGCGGGTCCACGTCGCGGGGGTCGGCCACGTCGTAGCCGTGATCGGCCATCGGCGAGGTGTAGAACGGCGTCAGCCACAGGGCGTCGACGCCGAGCAGTTCGAGGTAGCCGAGGCGGGACCTGATGCCCTCCAGGTCGCCGACCCCGTCGCCGTCAGAGTCCGCGAACGACCTGACGTAGACCTGGTAGAAGACGGCGTCACGCCACCAGGCGGAGTCGTCGGCGATCTCTGGTTGGAGGTCGGAGGATCGTCGCACGAGATGTCATCCTGCCACCCGCGACGCCGAACCCGCCCCCGTTCGGGTGATCAACAATCACACCCAGGCGTTCAGCAGGCTGTTCGCGGCCATCTCCAGGTACGCCCAAAGCTGGTCACGGTGTTCGGGCGTGATGTCCGCCTCGTCCACGGCGACCCGCATGCACCGCAACCACGCGTCCCGCTCAATGGGACCGATCACGAACGGTGCGTGACGCATCCGGAGCCGAGGGTGGCCACGCTGGTCGGAATAGGTGCGCGGCCCACCCCAGTACTGCACGAGGAACATCCGGAACCGCTCTTCGGCGGGCCCGAGGTCCTCCTCGGGGTACAGGGGCCGGAGCACCGGATCGTCGGCCACCAGCTCGTAGAACCGCGCGACGATCTTGTGAAACGTCTCGTACCCGCCCACCGCTTCGTAGAAGTTCTCCGCACTGCTCACCCCACCATCCTGCCACCCACCGAGACCACCGCACGCCAACAGAGGTGCGCCGGCACACAACCCACCCACCGCGTCGTGTCATCCCCGTATGGCCCGCGCGCCAGCGAACCGCGCTTGGCTGGTCAGTGCAAGCACGCCCTTCGCTTGCACTGACCAGCCAAGGGTGGGTGGGGTCAAGTGGTCATGGCGACGTGTGGGTGTTGACCAGGTCGTTGTAGACCTCGATTGGCTTGCGCCAGTCGAGGGTGTGGCGGGGGCGGCCGTTCATCTCGGCTGCGACCTTGTCGAGGTCGGCCTGGGTGTGGACGGACAGGTCGGTGCCTTTGGGGAAGTACTGGCGGAGTAGTCCGTTGGTGTTTTCGTTGCTGCCGCGTTGCCAGGGGCTGTGGGGGTCGCAGAAGTAGACCGGGATGCCGGTGCGGATGGTGAAGTAGGCGTGGCGGGCCATTTCGCGGCCCTGGTCCCAGGTGACGCTGCGGCGCAGGAACTCGGGCAGGGTCTCCATTTTTCGGGCGAGGAGGGTGGCGACGCGTTGGGCGTTGCGGTCGTGCGGGATGCGGACCAGCATGACGAATCGGGTGGTGCGTTCGACCAGGGTGGCGATCTGCGAGGCGTTGCCGCGTCCGATGATCAGGTCGCCTTCCCAGAAGCCCGGGACCGCGCGGTCGTCGGCCTCTTTCGGCCGGTCGCTGATGCGGACCATGTCCTTGATGTACTGGCGGGCGGCCGCCGGCCGGGTGCGGTCGACCCGCTGGACACGGCCACGGCGCAGCGCGAGTTTCAGTTGGGTGCGCAGTTCGCCCCGGGCCTGGAGGTAGAGGCTCTGGTAGATCGTCTCGTGCGACACGCGCATCTCCGGGTCGTCCGGGTGGTCCAGGCGCAGCCGCCGGCCGATCTGACGCGGCGACCACTTCTCCCGGAGTCCGGTGTTCACCGCATCGTGCAACCGGGCCGACGATTCCAGTTTACGCAGCCTGGGCCGCCGACGATTGTCCGCCGCCCGGCACTGCGCCCGCACCGCCCGGTAACCACGGCGGCCCCCGTTCGCGGCGATCTCCCGCGCCACCGTCGAATGATGCCGACCCAGAAGCGTCCCGAGGACACGGGTCGAACAACGTGCGTTCCGACTCAACTCCCGGGAGACCAGCTCCCGCTCCTCGAACGACAACAACGGGCCACCGGCCATACGAACGACCCCACTACTCGACGGGCGAGATCAAATCTGCTGTCGCCATGACCGTATGACACCGTCGTGGTTGTCTCCGACCGGGCCATACGGCAATGCCGTTAAGTTAGGGCGGGTGAGCGGAGCTTGATGGTCGGTGTTCCGTCATGCCTGATGCTGCGGTGTTCAGGTCGTTTGACGCGGTAGGAGTTGTGGCGTCCGCGTTTGACAACGCGAGCGCAGGTACGGTTGCGACGTCTTCGTGTGGGTCTCCAGAGGATTTCCTCGAAGGTGTCGACAAGTGCTCGCCAGCGGTGGTCAGGGGGAAAAATCCGCCTGAGCGGTGACCTGGCGGCGGACGACGCGGAGAGTGCGGATGAAGGACAGTTCGTCGGGGTCGACATCGGCCTCGTCGGCAGCCCGGCTCATCAGACTGCGGATGGCGTAATGAGTGAGCAGGAATGCCCAGATCTCCTGACGGACCATGTCCGGCGATTTCGACCGCAGTATCCGGGCGTTACCGCGTTGATGCGTCTTGATCTCGTTGAAAACGGACTCGATCTCCCACCGCTGGTGATAGCACCAGGCCAGTTCGGCGGCAGTGGCTTCCGATGGTTCCGGAATAGTGGTGGCCAAGCAGATCACTTCGCCGGTACCGTTGCCCTCCCGGTCGGGTACTTCGTATTCCACAACCCGGACCCGGAATCCCTGCTCGGGGCTGACGGTCTTCCCGGCGGCGGCGTCGGCGATCACCTGTCGGCGTCGTCCGGCGCGGACCTGAGGGTTCAGCAGGATCGAGTCGAAGGAGCCGTCGGAAAGCCATTTCAGCACGGGCAGCTCGACCCCGGAGCCGATCCTCCAGAGCAGGTCGGCGCCAGTGTCGAGGAAATCCTCCCAGAGCGAGTAGCTGTAGAAGTTCCGATCGGCGGTGACCAGCATCCCGGCCTCGACCGAGCCGAGCAACGATCGGGACAAGGCTTTCTCGTCACCGCGGTAGCCACTGATCACGGCATCGACGATCGCATGCGACCCGCATTCGGCCAACGCCACCACCAACGCCTGGGGGAACCCACTTGCTTTGTGGTCGTTTCCGCTCTTGCCGAACTCCGCGACATTCTCCGGCGTGTCCTGGAGATCGAGCATGACACCGTCCACGGCCATGACCCGCCGCGACCTCAGCCATGCCCCATGGGCACCCGGCCCGGCGACCGGCACCGCGACCCGCTCGAACAACACGCGCAACGGCTCGGACCCGAGACGCTGCCGTGCCTGCGCCACCGCCGAGGTCGACGGAACATGCCATTCACCGCGCCACGACCCCATCGACTTCAACGAGCCGACGAGTTTCCGCATGACCTCCTCGTAGTCGTCGTCGAAGAACAGGCACATCGCTTGACAGAACCGCACCATCACATGCGCCGGAAGCAGACGCGTCCGCTGCTCGCGTTTCCCGGTCTCGTCCAGGACCTCCTCGATCAAGTCCCGCGAAACCACCTCGGCCAGAACACCGAGCGAAACCCGGTCGACAAGCCGGACATCTTCGCCGACCGCAACCGACGCTTTCTTCTGCCCAGCACGCGCCATGGCTGAATTCTACCGTAAGGACACTAACTTAGCGGCATTGGGCCATACGGGGATGACACGACGCCCACCGCCTTAGTCATCCTTGGCGGCTCGCCCGTCCGGCGAGGACTCTTTTACGCTTTGGCTCTACGCCACTTCCGCCTAGCGCCACTTGCGCTTTTACGCGGCTTCGCTCTCACGCCACTCGCACCATTACGCCGCTTCGCTCTTGGGCCGCTTCCCAGCTCGCACCGCTTCAGGTTTGCGCCTCGTAGGCGTGGCCTCCGGCCCCCGACACCATCATCCCACGCACCACCGACATCCCCCACACCATCGACGTCCCCGCACCGCCGACATCCCACGCCCGAAGCAGAGACTGTCGCTCAAGCCAACGCCTTACGCCGCCATCTCCCGACACGCCGAAACCTTCAACGCACCGCCATCTCCCGACCCGCCGACCCGTCGGCGCGCCGACCCGTCGACGCGCCGACCCGTCGACGCGCCGACCCGTCGACGCGCCGACCCGTCAACGCGCCGACCCGTCAACGCGCCGACCCGCCGACGCGCCGGGCAGGGGCCGCGGTCAGGACTTGAGGGAGATTCCGGCTTCGTCCAGCGCCGGCATCAGCTTCGCGCGCAACGCTCGTTGCACCGCCCATTGCCGTCCGGGCCGGACCTTCACCGTCACCCGCATCGTGATGCCTTCCGGCGTCACCTTTTCCACGCCCAGCACCTGGGCCTTGTCGATGACGTCCTTCTCCAGCGACTCCTCGGCCACCGCCGCTTCCACCGCCGTCTTCAGCACGTCCGCCGCCGATGCCAGGTTCGCCCCGTAAGCCAGGGGCAGGTCGACGACCGCCACGGCGAAGCCCTGCGAGGAGTTGCCGACTCGCAGGATCTCGCCGTTGCGGACGTACCAGACCGTGCCGTTCGTGTCACGGATCGTGGTGATGCGCAGGCCCACCGACTCGACCGTGCCGGTCGCCGGTCCGAGGTCCACGACGTCGCCCACTCCGTACTGGTCCTCCAGCATCATGAACATGCCGGACAGGAAGTCCTTGACCAGGTTCTGCGCGCCGAAACCGACCGCCACGCCGAGGATGCCGGCCGAGGTCAGGATCGGGGCCACGTCCATGCCCAGTTCGGTCAGGATCTGGATGAACGCTATGCCGAACACCACGATCGTGGTGACCGACTTGAGGACCGAGCCGATGGTCTTCGCGCGCTGCTCGCGCCGCTCCGACACCAGGACGCCCAACGCCTGGGGCGCGCGTTCCCGCAGCGGCCGCAGCAGCTTGGGCTTGCGCTCCGCGGACGGGCTCCTGGTCAGCCGATCGATCAGCCGTCGCAGCAGGAACCGGACCACGACGGCCATCAACACCGTCAACGCGATCCGCAACGCGCCTTCGGCGATCTTCGGCCCGTTGACCACCCACCAATCGACTGCCAGCGTCGACTCCACGTCCACCGACCCACTCCTCCTCTACATCCCAGGCACTACTTCTCAAGCTCTGACTTCTCAAGCTCTGACTTCCCAGGCCCCGACTTCCCGGGCTCTGCCTTCCCGAGCTCCGACTTCTCAGGCCCTGCGTCCCCAGCCGTCCGCGACCCTCGGGCGAACTCCAACCCGGTCGCGCCGGCCAGGAAGGTCAACTGGTCCACGGCCAGCCCCGCCGATCGGCTCACCGACCGTCCCGCGTGCCCCACCTCGGTCTCCCGGCGCAACAGCACGGGGTGCTTCGTCGGGTCGCTCGCCGTCGCGTGCTGCAGCGCGGCGCACATCTTGCGGGCGTGGTTCGGATCCACGCGACTGTCCGACTCGAACACCGTGAACAGCACCGAAGGGTACTCAACGTCCGGGCGGACGCGGTGGTACGGGGAGTAGGAGAGCAGCCAGGCGAGCTCTTCGGGCACCGCCGCGCTGCCGTACTCCTCCGCCCACAGCCTCCCGAGCAGGAAGTTCTCGTACCGCACCATGTCCAGCAGTGGCGCCGAGCACACCACGGCCCGGTACAGCTCCGGTTTCTGGGTCAGCGCCGCGCCGACGAGCAGGCCGCCGTTGGACCCGCCCATGATCGACAGCTGCTGGGGCGTGGTCCAGCCGTCCGCGATGAGTCGCTCGGCCGCCGCGTGGAAGTCGTCGAACACGTTCTGCTTGTGCTCGCGCATCCCGGCCCGGTGCCACTGCTCGCCTTCCTCGTCGCCGCCGCGCAGCGACGCGTGCACCCACACCCCGCCCGCTTCGACCCAGGCCAGCGCGGTGGCGCTGTACCCCGGACCGCGGCCGACCGCGAAGCCGCCGTACCCGGTCAGCAGCGCGGGCCGGGGCAGGTCGGGGTGCTGTTCGCCGGACACCACGAACATCCGGACGGTCGTGCCGTCGAGCGAGTCGTAGGCGACCTGCTGGGTCGTCACCGCCGGCAGCACGGCCGAGCCGGGTGCGGCGGCGTGCAGCGCGGTCTCCCTGCGGGACAACGAGAACCGGAACACCGACAACGGCGTCACGAAATCCGAGAACCCGAACCACAGGACGTCCCGGTCCTGGGCCGTCGCGCTGTCCACTGTGGACCACCCGTGCAGCGAGCCGGTCCCGGGCAGCGGGATCTCGCCCAGGTGCTCGCCCGACGACGGGTCGTGCAGGTGCAGTTCGGACACCGCGTGCCGGGTGCGCAGCAGCACCAGCGCGCCGTCCAGCCAGGTCGCCCCGTCCAGCACCGAGTCCGGCTGCTCCGGGACCAGCTCCGCCCACCGCGCGGGCTCGCCGGGATCGGCCGGGTCCGCCACGCACAGCCGGAAGCGCGGCGCGTCCAGGCTGGTCCGCAGGTAGAGACGTCCTTCTTCGACCCACGCCGAGCACTGAGCACCCGCGTCGGACAGGATCACCGGGCGCAGCTCGCCCGATCCGTGCAGGTCCGCGATCCACACCGAGTCACGGCGCACCGTGCCGGGGGCGCCGCTCACGATCAGCCACCGGCCGTCGTCGGTGACCGACAGCCCGTAGTAGTAGGTGTGGTCCAGCCCGTCGCCGTGGACGTTCACGTCCGTCGCCGGATCCGTGCCGACCCGGTGCCGCCACACGCGGCGGTGGAACTGGCGCTCGTCCTCGGGCACCAGTTTAGGGTCGACGCGCCGCACGTAGAAGAACTCCTCGCCGCCCGGCAGCCAGCCGACGGGGGAGTACCGGCACCGGTCGATCGGGCCTTCGACCAGTTCGCCGGTCGCGACGTCGAGCACGTGCAGCAGGGAGTGCTCGTCACCGCCCACCGACACCTGGTAGGCCAGCCGGTCGCCTTCCACGGACGGTGACCACCGGTCCAGTGTGGTCCGCCCGGACGGGTCGAGTTCGGTCACGTCGAGCAGCACCCGCTCGGTGCCGTCCTCGAGCACGTAGAGCACGGGGAAGTCCTGCTCGGGTCCGCGCCGGGTGTAGAAGGCGCGGCCGGCGCGCCACACCGGCGTGCCCACCGATCCGGTGCGCATCAGCTCGGTCAGCCGTTCACCGAGCGCGCCACGCCCGGGGAGCGCGTCGAGCCAGGAGCGGGCCAGCGCGTCCTGGCGGCCCGACCACTCGGTGGTGCGCGGGTCGGCCGGGTCCTCCAGCCAGCGGTACGGGTCGGGCACCGGGTGTCCGTGCAGGTCGTCGACCAGGTCGAGGCGTTCCGCCGCCGGGTAGGTGATCGTCGCAGGCAGGGCTGCGGGAGAGGGGTCCGTCACCCCGCCGAGAGTAGCGCGCGAAGTGAAAACCATGTCCGATAGGGCTTGGTTCACCGAAGTTTTGACCCCGGGTCCATGACGCGTCACATATCACGCGTGATTTTTGGGGGTGATCTGTGGTCTGCTATGCCTGAACCGGTGGAGGTGGTCGCGTGCCAGACCGACAACCCACCCCGATCGGCGCCCTGGTGAGCACCGGGATCGCGTCGTCGGCACCGTCCGGCCAAAAACAGCCTGTTGTGCACACCGTGCACGCTGTGGTCGACGGGGAGGGGGCCGGTCAGGCGCCCGTGGTGTTGCCCTGGGGAAGACGGAAAGTCCTGCTGCTGAACGCCACGTTCGAGCCGTTGACCGCGCTGCCCCTGAGACGCGCGGTGGTCCTGGTGGTGTGCGGCAAGGCGGAGGTGGTGCACGGCGACCCGGCGGGTGCCGTCGTCCACTCGTCGACGGCCGAGGTAGTGGTGCCGTCGGTGATCAGGTTGAGCAGTTACGTGCGGGTTCCGTACCGGGGCCGGGTGCCCCTGACCCGCGCCGGTCTCATGCACCGGGACCGGTATCGGTGCGCGTACTGCGGCGGACGCGCCGAAACGATCGACCACGTGGTGCCGCGCTCCCGAGGCGGGCCCCACTCCTGGCAGAACTGCGTGGCCTGCTGCGCGAGGTGCAACCACCGCAAGGCCGACAAACTGCTGTCCGAACTGGGCTGGCGTCTCCGGGTCGTGCCGAACGCGCCCCGCGGGCCGCACTGGCGGCTGCTGGCGGGCGTGACCGAGGCCGACCCGCTGTGGCTGCCCTACCTGGGCGAACCGGCGGCGTAACTCACCCCGCCAAGGCGAACTCGTCCTGCGCGGTGATCCGCACGCTGTCGCGCGCCGTGATCCGCACGCTGTCCCGCGCGGTGATGCGCACGCTGTCCCGCGCCGTGATCCGCACCGAGTCCCGAGCGGTGATCCGCACCGAGTCCCGAGCGGTGATCCGCACGGAGTCCCGGGCCGTGATCCGCACGCTGTCGCGAGCCGTGATGCGCACGCTGTCCCGAGCGGTGATCCGAACCGAGTCCCGGGCCGTGATGCGGACCGAGTCCCGTGCCGTGATGCGCACGCTGTCCCGCGCGGTGATGCGTACGCTGTCGCGAGCCGTGATGCGCACGGAGTCCCGTGCCGTGATCCGAACCGACCCGAGCCCGGTGATCCGGACCGAGCCCAGCGACGTGATCCGAACCGAGTCACGCGCGGTGATCCGGACCGAGTCCGAAGCGGTGATGCGGACGGAGTCGCGGGCCGTGATGCGGACCGAATCGCGCAGCGCGGTGATCCGCACGGAGTCACGTCCACTGATCCGAACAGGGTCAAGAGCGGTGATGCGAACGGACGCACGCGCAGTGATGCGCACCGAGTTGGAGGTCACGTCCGGGCGCTGAACAGGCGTAACTGACTCGTCCATCCGGGTGTACGACGAACGAGTGAGGGTGGGGGCCTGGTTGCGGTTCACGGTGTACATGTCGTGTCCTCCGAGACTCATCGGGCGGGAATTAGTATCCGGAAAGGGATGCGCAAGACCCGTACAGGTGAAAAGCTAGAAGCCGAGTGGGCCCAGGACAAGACGCCAAACCGGCCGCCATTCGCCTCCTTACGGGGGAAGGCCGAACGGGTGTACTCACTGCGACAGTAGAACCGTTCGGTTACTGCTTTCGGCAACTATGGACACCGTGCGTAACGTGAGGTCTGGTCGAGAGTCGTCCGGATCACAGACGGGGCGTCGCACGTGGGCAGATCGATCGGCGTCAAGGGTGTCCGCTCCTCGGAATTCCGCCTGCTGACAGGTGCCTGGATCACGTCGTTGGTGGGCGACGGCGTGCGCACCGTGGCCCTCCCGCTGTACACGGCGGTGAGCACCAGGAGCCCGCTCGCCGCGTCCGCCGTGGCCGTCGCCGTGGTCCTCCCCTGGCTGGTGGTAGCGCTCCCAGCAGGGGTTCTGGTGGACCGCTGGAAGCCCCGTCTCGTGGTCGGTGTCGCACACACGTTCAGGGCGGTCGTCACCGGCTTGCTCGCCTACGCCGTGTTCACGGACAGCGCGACCGTCGCCGTGCTGTGCGCCGCCGGTTTCCTGCTCACCAGTGCCGAGACCTTCGCCGACTCCGCGTCCCAGGTGCTGCTCGTGGAGCTGGCCGGACCCGACGACCTGGAGGAGGCCAACGGCCGGTTCGTCACCGCCGAGACCATCGGGATGGACCTCGCCGGGCCGCTCGCGGCGAGCCTGCTGTTCTGGTGGCACCCCGCCGCCTGCTTCGCGCTCGACGCCCTGACGTTCGTGGTCGCCGCCGCTTTCGTGGTTCGACTGCCCGAGGTGGAGCGCCACGAGCACCCGTCACCCGGCACTTTGCGGTCTCAACTGGTCGAAGGGGCAAGCACGCTGTTCCGGGTGCGCGGTCTGCGGGTGCTCGTGCTCGCGGTCGCCGTCACGGCGGTGTGCGCGGCGGGCGTGAACGCCATGCTCGCGCTCTACTCGATCAACGTCCTCGGCCTGCCCGAGCAGTTCGTGCCGTGGCTGGTCGTGGTGATGGCGCTGGGCGCGCTGGTCGGCGCGCGGCTGAGCCCGCGCCTGGCACCGCGCCTGGGTGCCGCGCCGGTGATGGTGGGCGCGCTGGCGCTGCTGGGCGTGGCGTTCGCGGTGTTCGGCGCGGTGCCGCTGCTGCCGGTCGCGATCGGCGCGGTCTTCTTCTTCGGACTCGCGTCGGCCGGCTGGAACGTGCTGTCCGCGACCCGGCGGCAACGCCTGACGCCCAAACCGTTGATGGGCCGGGTGACGAGCGCGTACCGCGTGCTGGCGTGGGGCCTGTCCCCGATCGGGGCGGGGCTGGCCGGTCCGCTGGCCGCCGGGACGTCGCTCGGAACGGTGTACCTGGTGGCGGGCGGCGTGGTCGTGCTGACCGCCGTGGCGCTCGCACGCCCCCTCGCCCGGACGTGACGGGGTCGATCGGTTACCGTAACCGCCGTGACCATCGTGGAGACCGTGCTCGTCTTCGCGCTGATCCCGCTGGCCATCTACGGCGTGATCACGCTACTGACGCTGAGGCCGAAGGCCACCCGCATCGTGCGGTACCGCCCAGGCCAGGAGTGGGGCTACGCCCCGGTGTGGTGGAGCGCCAACCCCGGCGGCCTGCCCGCCACCCACCACCACACCGAGACCGCGCCGGTCTCGGGCACGACCGCCCGGGGAGGCGCACGTGGCAACTGGTGAGATCGCCGAGGTCGACCCGGCCACGCTGGACGTCGGCGCGGTGGTGACCAACAGCGGCCGCGTGTCGGCCGCGAAGATGTACGAGCCGCACCCGCCGGCGCTGCCGTTCACCCCGGTGCAACTGGCCGCGCTGGACGAGGCGATCACCCTCGCGAGCCGCACCACCGGCCTGGACTTCAGCGTGTACCTGGGCGAACTCGGCTCCGACACGCGCGCCAAGGCCGAGCAGCTGCACGCCGCCACCGAGCGCCCGTCGCACGCGGTGCTGCTGGCCGTGTCGCCGGGTGAGCGCGTGGTCGAGGTGGTGACCGGCGAGGAGTCCCACCGCCGGCTCGCCGACCGCGGCGCGAAGCTCGCCGTGATGAGCATGGTCGCGTCCTTCAAGGAGGGCGACCTGGCCGGCGGCCTGGTGAGCGGCCTGCGCATGCTCACCGACCAGGCCGGGCACGCTCCGCGCTCCTGACACCGTCCACGAAGGCCGCGTCCCCCGAACCCGGGCGACGCGGCCTTCGCCATTCCCCGACACCCCAACCTCCGCGCCTGAACCCCAGCGCTCGCAGCGCCGAACCCGAAGCGCAAAGCGCCCGAAACCCGAAGCCTCAGGGCTCGGCGACCCCCGCACACGACGAAGGCCGCGCCCCACGAAGGGGACGCGGCCTCCGAGCACCGTCCGATCAGGACCGGTTCAGGACCGGTCGAACTCCTGGGCCGCCAGTGCGCGCACGATGCCCGCCCGGCCCTCCGACACCAGCCGCCGCAGCGCCGGCGGACGGTCCTCCGCCAGCCACGCGTCCGCCGCAGTCACGGTGTCCTGCGCGATCGACCACGACGGGAACAGCCCCACCACCACGGACTGCGCCCGCTCGCTGGACCGCCGGTCCCACACGTCCGCCACGTCCGCGAAGTAGCGCGCCACGAACGGCTGGAGCAGCGCCTTCTGGCCCGGGTGCTGGATGCCGCCGATGACCGCCTCGCTGACCGCGTTCGGCAGCTCGTCGTCGTTCACCGCCCGGTCCCACGCCTCGGTCTTGGCCTCCACGGTCGGCCGCAGCGCCCGCGCCGACTCGGCCCGGCGCCGCCCGGTCGCCGTCGGGTCGCGGCGCTCTTCGGCGTCGATCTCCTCCAACGTCGCCGCGCCGTGCGCGACCAGCGCCTGCAACAGCCGCCAGCGCAGGTCGGTGTCCACGCCCAGGCCCGGCAGCACGTCCGTGCCCTCGTACCAGCCCCGCACCACGGCCACGCCCTCGGCGTCGAGCACCGAGCCCGCGAGCGCGTTGACGAACGCCAGCTGGTGGTCGGAGCCCGGCTCGGCGGCCCGCGCCAGTTCCAGGGTCTTGGCGACGAACCGCCGCCAGCCTTCGTCGCGCCAGGTCACGTCCGCGTAGGAGGAGAGCGCGGTCTGCGCCTGGAGCAGGAGTCGCTGGACCACACCGACCTCGGTTTCGGCGTGCAGTCCGCCGAGGACCAGGTTGACGAAGTCGCGTGCCTTCAGCTCGGCCTCGCGGGTCATCTCCCACGCGGCGGACCAGCACAGGGTGCGGGGCAGCGGTTCGGCGATGTCGGCGATGTGGTCGACCAGGGAGGCGAGCGAGTGCTCGTCGAGGCGCATGGTGCAGTAGGTGAGGTCGTCGTCGTTGACCAGGACCAGTTTGCCGCGTGGCACGCCGATCAGGTCGGGGACCTCGGTGCGTTCGCCGTCGACGTCGAGTTCGACGCGGTGGGTGCGGACGAGCTTGCCGTCCGGGCCGGAGTCGTAGACGCCGATGGCCAGCCGGTGGGTGCGGAGTTCGCCGGCACCGGGTCGTGCGCCGCCCTGGAGGACGGCGAAGTCGGTGAACCTGCCCTCGGCGTCGACGGTGTACTTGGGGCGCAACAGGTTCAGGCCGGTGGTCTCCAGCCACTGGGCGCTCCACCAGGACAGGTCGCGGCCGGAGGCTTCTTCCAGTGCGCCGAGCAGGTCGGCCAGGGTGGCGTTGCCCCAGGCGTGCTTGGCGAAGTAGACGCGCAGGCCGGCCAGGAAGTTGTCGAGGCCGACGTAGGAGACCAGCTGCTTGAGGACCGAGGCGCCCTTGGCGTAGGTGATGCCGTCGAAGTTGACCTCGACGGCCTGGAGGTCCGGGATGTCGGAGGCGACCGGGTGGGTGGAGGGCAGCTGGTCCTGCCGGTAGGCCCAGGCCTTCTCGATCTTGGCGAACGTGGTCCACGCCTGCCGGTACTCGGTGGCCTCGGCCTGCGCGAGCACCGACGCCCAGGTGGCGAACGACTCGTTGAGCCACAGGTCGTCCCACCAGCGCATGGTGACCAGGTCGCCGAACCACATGTGCGCCATCTCGTGCAGCACGGTCTCCGCGCGCCGCTCGTACAGGTAGCGGGTGACCCGGCTGCGGAAGACGTAGTCCTCCAGGAACGTGACGCAGCCCGCGTTCTCCATCGCGCCCGCGTTGAACTCCGGCACGAAGCACTGGTCGTACTTGCCGAACGGGTACTTCACGCCGAACGCCTTGTGGAAGAACCCGAAGCCCTGCTTGGTCTCGGTGAACAGCCGCTCGTGGTCCATGTGCGGGGCCAGCGACGCGCGGCAGTAGATGCCCAGCGGGATCGTGGTCCCGCCGTCGGTGAACTCGTCGCGCCACTCCGCGTACGGGCCGGCCACCAGCGCCACCAGGTAGGTGGACATCGGCTTGGTGCGGGCGAAGGTGTGCTTGTCCGCACCACCCTCAGCGTCCACAGTGGACTCGATCGTGGCGTTGGAGATGACCTTCCAGTCCGCCGGCGCGGTCACCGTCAGGTCGTAGACCGACTTGAGGTCGGGCTGGTCGAAGCAGGCGAACATGCGCTTGGCGTCGGCCGTCTCGAACTGCGAGTACAGGTACACGCCGCCGTCGACCGGGTCGACGAACCGGTGCAGGCCCTCGCCGGTGTTCATGTACCGGCAGTCGGCCTCGACCGTGAGCTCGTTGACCTCGGCCAGGCCGGTCAGCGGCAGGCCGTCGTCCTCGCGGTAGCCGGAGACGTCGAGTTCGACCCCGTTGAGCACCGCGCGGTGCACGGTGGCGGCCACGATGTCGACCCACGAGGACGCGCCGGGCGTCCGGCTGCGGAAGGCCACCGTGGTGGTGGACCGGAACGTGTCCGTGCCGGGCTTGCCGCCGCCGTCGGTGAGGTCCAGCTCGATCTGGTAGGAGTCGACTTCCAGCAGCACAGCCCGCTGCTGCGCCTGGTCGCGGGTCAGGTTGGGTGCCGCCACTGGTCACCTCGTCTGCCGGCGCCCTCGTGGTCTCGGCGCCGACCTCGTCGGAACGGGGAAGGTGTCGTGTCGGTGAACACGACAGTCGCATCCAATCACGTGAGACGGCGTTAGGTGGACTCCGTCCGAGGGAAGAGTCCGGGAGGCCGGGTGGTTGGCATGGGTGGACACCGCAGCGGCGGAGCGCCCGACACCGCCTGAGCACGAGGAGCACCGCACCATGACCACCAAGGTCGACTTCTACTTCGACCCGGCCTGCCCGTACGCCTGGATCACCTCGCGGTGGATCCTGGAGGTCGAGAAGCAGCGCGACCTCGACCTGCACTTCCGGGTGATGAGCCTCTCCGTGCTCAACGAGGGCCAGGACGTGGACGCGGGCTACCGCAACCTGCTCGACCGCGCCTGGGGTCCGGTCCGGGTGGCCATCGCCGCGGCGCGCCACCACGGCGAGGAGGTGCTCCGCGACCTGTACACGGCGCTGGGCACGCGCATCCACAACGAGCGCATCAAGGACTACGACGAGGTCGTCAAGCTGGCGCTCGCGGACGTCGGGCTGCCCGCGTCGCTGGCCGAGGCGGCGCACTCGACCGAGTACGACGAGGAGTTGCGGGCCAGCCACCACCGCGGCATGGACCCGGTCGGGCAGGAGGTCGGCACGCCCACCATCCACATCGACGGCGTGGCGTTCTTCGGTCCGGTGCTGACCAGGATCCCGCGCGGTGAAGACGCGGTGAAGGTGTTCGACGGTGCGGTGGCGCTGGCGTCGTTCCCGTACTTCTTCGAGCTCAAGCGCACCCGGACGAGCGAGCCCGACTTCTCCTGAGCCCGACTTCTCGTGCAGCCCGGTTTGTGACACTCTGAGGCAGAAAGTGCCCCAGAGTGTCACAACATCCGGGAGTCAGGTCATGATCGAGATCGTCAACCCGACCACCGAAGAGGTCGTCGGCACGGTCCGCGCGGGCACGCCCGGCGACGTGGACGCCGCCGTCACCAGGGCCGCCGCCGCGTTCCCGACCTGGGCCGCCACCCCCGTCGACGAGCGCGCGGCCACCGCGCGGCGGATCGCCGAGGGCCTCGCCGCGCGGGCGGACGAGCTGGCCTCGACCATGACCACCGAGATGGGCACGCCCCGCACGTTCGCGACGAAGGTGCAGGTCCCGAACCCGGTCGGGATCGCGCACGGGATCGCCGACGCGCTGGAGGCCGGCTACTTCGCCGACACCGAGATCGGCAACTCGCTGATCCTGCGCGAGCCGGTCGGCGTGGTCGGCGCGATCACGCCGTGGAACTTCCCGCTCCAGCAGATGGTCGCCAAGGTCGTGCCCGCGCTCGCCGCCGGCAACACCGTCGTGCTCAAGCCCAGCGAGCTGGCCCCGCTCACCGCCGACCTGCTGGCCGAGGTGCTCACCGCGGCCGGCGTGCCGCACGGCGTGTTCGAGCTGGTGCACGGCACCGGGCCGGTGGTCGGCGAGGCGCTCGCCGGGCACCCGATGGTGGACGCGGTGTCGTTCACCGGGTCGACCCGCGCCGGCCGCCGGGTCTCGGAGCTGGCCGCCGCGACGGTCAAGCGGGTCGCGCTGGAACTGGGCGGCAAGTCCGCCAACGTGGTGCTCGACGACGCCGACCTGGCCCGCGCGGTGAAGATCGGCGTCGCCAACGCGTTCATGAACAACGGCCAGGCGTGCAGCGCGTGGACCCGCCTGCTGGTGCCCGCCGACCGGCACGACGAGGCGCTGGAAATCGCGGTCGCCGCCGCCGCCAAGTACGTGCCGGGCGACCCGGCCCTGCCCACCACGCGGATCGGCCCGGCGGTGTCCGCCGCGCAGCGCGACCGGGTCGTCGGCTACATCCGGCGCGGCGTCGAGGAAGGCGCGGTGCTCGCCCTCGGCGGCCCGGACTCGCCCACCGAGCGGGGTTTCCACGTCGCGCCGACCGTGTTCGGCAACGTCCGGCCGGACATGGCGATCGCCCAGGAGGAGATCTTCGGCCCGGTGCTGTCCGTGCTGCCCTGCGCCGACGAGGACGACGCCGTCCGGATCGCCAACTCCACCATCTACGGGTTGGGCGGCGCGGTGTTCTCCGCCGACCCGGAGCGCGCGCTGGCCGTGGCCAAGCGCCTGCGCACCGGCCAGGTGGACATCAACGGCGCGGCGTTCAACACCGCGGCCCCGTTCGGCGGCTACCGGCAGTCGGGCAACGGCCGCGAGTTCGGCCGGTTCGGGCTCGACGAGTTCACCGAGGTGAAGTCCGTCCAGCGGTAGCGGGTCGATCGGGGTCCCAGGGCTGGGACGGCCCGGGACCCCGATCACAACCCCCCTTGACGTCGGCGCGCACCGGGCACGCCGGCGGGCTGCGCGTTCACGGTCGGCTGAATTCACCCCGCGAAGGACCACCGCGTCCCGCCCACCAGGCGCTGCTGGGGAGAACAGCCCCGCCACGCGCACGACGCCGTCCCGATCTCCGGGACGGGTACGAGCCTGCCGGATCCGCGTCGCTTGGCATACCGGTGAACTCCGCACATCCGCGACCGGGGGTCGGCCCGGCCCCCTAAGCTTCGGCGGGCACCTCCAGGGAGGCGCGAAGGGGCCAGAGGGGGGCGATGACGACCGGACGCGCCCGCGCGGCACTGCCCGCGCCGGTGATCGAACTCGTCGGCCGGGAGGCGCTGGCCGCGGCGACCGCGGACCGGCTGCTGGCCGGCCACCGGATGGTGACGCTGGCCGGGCCGGGCGGCGTGGGCAAGACCGTGCTGGCGCTGGAGGTGGCCCGGCGCTGCCGCGACCGGCGGGCGGGCACCGTGGCCGTCGCGCACCTGGGCGACACCACCCGGCCCGACGAGCTGCACCGCGAGGTGGTGCGCGCGGTCGGCGTGAACGACCAGTCCTGCGCCGACCCGGTGGACGTGCTGGTGGACTTCCTGCGGGGCCGGGAACTGCTGCTCGTGCTGGACAACTGCGAGCAGATCCTGGACGCCGTCGGCGACCTGTGCTCGGTGCTGCTGGAGGAGGCGCCCGGGGTGCGGGTGCTGGCCACCAGCCGGCAGCACCTGGGCATCGCGGGCGAGCACACCGCGCTGGTGCCGCCGCTGTCGGTGCACGCCGACGACGCGGCCAGGTCCGACGCGATGTGCCTGCTGCTGCGCCGCGCCGAGGCGGCCGGCCGGCGGATCACCGCCGACGACGACTGGGGCGCGCTGGCCGAACTCGTCGCCTGGTCCAGCGGGCTGCCGCTGGTGCTGGAGCTGGTCGCGGTGCGGCTGGGCGGCGGCATGTCGCCCCGGCAGATCCTGGACCGGCTCGACGGCGGCCGGCTGCTGGCCACCCGCACCCGCCGGGTCCGGCCGCACCACCGCACCCTGGAGCAGACCCTGGACTGGTCCTACGGCCTGTGCTCGGCCGGGCAGCGCCGGCTGCTGGCCCGGATCTCGGTGTTCGCGGGCGGCTTCACCCTCGACACGGTCGAGAAGGTGTGCTCCGGCAACGGGATCGGTGAGCACGAGGTGCTCGACCTGCTGGCCGACCTGGTCGCCCAGTCGCTGGTGCAGGCCGGTCCCGACGGGCGTTACCACCAGCTCCAGCCGGTCCGCGAGTACGGCCAGCGCCGGCTGCGCGCGGCGGGCGAGGAGCAGGGCCTGCGGGACGCGCACAGCGCGTTCTTCCGCGACCTGGCGGGCGAACTGGCCACCACCTGGTACTCCCCGGACGAGGTGGCGCTGCTCCAGCGCGGCTACGACGAGATGCCGAACTTCCGGGCGGCGCTGCACCACTGCGCCACCACGCCCGGCCTGGCCGGGCTCGGCCTGGCCCTGCTGCACGACCTGGCCCGGCTGCGGGTGCAGTTCTTCTTCGCCATGCTCGGCGAGTTCCGGGGCTGGTTCCGCACCCTGCTCGACCTCACCCCGGTGGAGCCGACCCCGGAGCGGATCGGCGCGACCGTGCAGCTCGGCTGGACCATGCTGTGCCAGGGCTCGCAGCACGACGCCGGTGTGGTCCTGGCACAGCTGCGCGAGCTGGTCGGCGACCGGGACGACGTCGCGCCGGCCGTGCTGCTGGAGGGCGCCTACGCGATGCTCGTCGAGGGCGACCCGAGGTGCATCGGGCTGCTGCGCCGCGCGGTGGACCTGTTCGCGGTGATGGGCCCGGAGTACCGGGGCGACCGCGGCAACTTCAAGCTGATCTGGGCGCTGGCCGCCGGGTTCTACGGCGACGAGGCGACCGGGGTGGCCGCGGCCGAGGACTACCTGGCCGACGCGCGGGCCGCGGGCGGCGAGTGGGCGATCAGCTGGGCGTTGTGGGCGCGCGGCCTGGCTCCGCTGCGGCACGGCTCGCCGGCAGAGGCGGTGTCGTGGTTCCGGGCCGGTCTGGAGATCCAGGTCGGGCTGCGCGAGCAGTGGGGCAGCACCTGGTCGGCCGAGGCGATCGGGTGGGCGCTGGCGGGTGTCGCGGAGCACGACGGGGCGTCGTCCGACCTGCTGGAGACCGCGGCGGAACTGCTCGGCGCGGCGGTGCTGATGCGGGCCGCGACCGGGGTGGCGATCACCGGGCTGGTGCCGTTCCGGCGGGAGCGGGAGAAGGCGCACGCCACCGTCGTGGCCCGGTTGGGCTCGGCCCGCTACCAGGCCGCCTACGACCGCGGCCAGGCGCTGGCCGGCCGCGACGACGTGTACGCGCTGGCGTTGCGGCCCGAGGTGCGCCGGACACCGCCGGCGGACGTGACGCTGGCCGACCTGTCCCCGCGCCAGCGCGAGGTCGCCGTCCTGGTCTCCCAGGGGCACCCGAACCACGAGATCGCCCGACGGCTGCACCTGTCGGTGTCGACCGTGGAGAACCACCTGACGGCCATCTTCGCCAAGGTCTCGGTCACCAACCGGGTCGAACTCGGCACGTGGGTCGGCGCCCAGAACGGCTTGCCCCGCAACGGCTTACCCTCGCCCGGCCTACCCCAGCACGACTCACCCCGCCACGGTCCGACACCGAACGGCCCGGCACCTCGATGAGCGCGGACTGCTCGCCCGACGACTCCGACCGACCCGCCGCCCACAGCCCCGCCGCCCACAGCCCCGCCGACCACGCCGCCGCCGGCACGTCGTCCACGGCCGGTCCGGCGATCACGCCCGCAGCACCCCGTCCACCAGGCGCGGCACGGCGGTGCTCACGTTCACCTGGGAGGCCAGGGCCACGTCCGCGCCGTGCCCGCTCGCGATCAGCTCCCGCCCGGACACGCACCCGGCCAGCACGTCCTCCACCGGCGACCGGGCGAACACCTCCGCCGCCACGGCCGCCTCGACCGACGCCGCCCCGTACCCGAGCAGCGACGCCAGCACCGCGCCCGCGCCGAGCAGGTCCTCCACCGAGGGGCGCAGCGGGCCCCGGTGCGCGTCGGCGGGGCTGTTGATGTGCACGCCCCACCGCTCGCCGGCCGCGATCACGCCGATCGGCCCGCCCCGGGCCAGGTCACGGGCCGCCGTGGCGACCGCGCGGGCGTTGCGCAGGCACCCGGCCAGCACCAGCGACTCGGTGGCCGCCGCCAGGTCGCACAGGGTCGCCCCGTTGGGTGAGGGCAGCTCCAGTTCGGTGCCCGCCGGGAGTTCGACCAGCGACGACGGCCGCAGCGTCCACGACGGGTCGGCGGGCCGGGCCGCGTGCGCCCGGTCGGTCCAGCGCACCGGCCGCACCGAGCCGCCCCGCCCGACGATGATGTCGGCCGCCGTGCTGAACGACAGCACGTCCACGACCACCAGCACGGCGCACAGCCCGCCGAGCGCCGCGACGCCTTCGTCGCCCCATTCCACCCGCAGCTGGTATCCCTCTTGACCGAACACCCGAGCAAGGATGGCAGACTCACCGGACGTGCGCGTTTACCTGGGATCCGACCATGCGGGCTTCGAGCTGAAGGCCCACCTCGCGAAGCACCTGTCCGAAGCCGGCCACGACGTGGTCGACGTCGGCCCGGCGGTGTACGACGCGGAGGACGACTACCCCCCGTTCTGCATCGAGGCGGCCCGCCGGGTGGTGGCCGACGAGGGCAGCCTCGGCGTCGTGATCGGCGGCTCCGGCAACGGCGAGCAGATCGCCGCCAACAAGGTGCCCGGCGCGCGGGCCGCGCTGGCCTACAGCGTGGAGACCGCGCGGCTCGCGCGGGAGCACAACGACGCGCAGCTGATCGGCGTCGGCGCGCGGATGCACTCGGCGCAGGAGGCGACCGCGATCGTCGAGGCGTTCCTGGCCACCCCGTTCTCCGACCAGCCCCGGCACGCCCGTCGGATCGCGGTCCTGAGCGACTACGAGCGCACCGGAGAGGCCCCGGAACTGCCCTGATGATCCGGGAACTGCTGTTCGAGGACCTGGACGGGACGTTCGCGCCCGATCCGGAGACGGTCATCGACGCCGCCGCGGCGGACCCCCGCTACCTGGACCGGGTGCCGGGGCTGCTGGCCCTGCTCGCCGCGCCCGGGACCGAGCGCTACCACCGCTTCCTGGCGGTGCAGGCGCTCGCGTCCTGGGGCTGCGGCGCGGTCTACCCGGTGGTGGCGGCCACCGCCGAGGCCGGCCGCCGCTCGCCGTGGCTGGGCGTGGTGCGCGACCTGACCGGCCGGGACCGGACGTTCCCGGAGCTGGCCGGCGCGGTCGCCGAAGGCCGTCGGCACACGGCGGGCACCGACGCGGAGCCCGCCCGGATCGCCGCGCTGGCCGCCCTCGTGGGGCTGGGCGACGAGCTGTTCTTCGACTGGCAGCTGGCCTACGCGGCCGACGAGCCGGCAGCGGCGGACGCGGTGGCCGAGGTCGTGGCGCGCGGCGTGGACCGGACCGACGAAGCCGACTTCGACCGCGTGCTCCAGCTCGCCGGCCTGTGCGCGGTGCTCGGCCGGCACGACCGGGCGCGCGCCGTGCCGCTCGCGGAGCGCCTGCTGCGCAAGGACACCCGGCTCAGCGTGCGGGTCCACCTGCGTCCGGTGGTGGCGATCGGTGCCTGAGGGCCACACCCTGCACCGGCTCGCCCGGCTGCACCGCCGCCGGTACGTGGGCGCGCCCGTCGCGGTCACCAGCCCGCAGGGCCGGTTCCACGCGTCCACTGTGGACGGACGAGTGCTGCTCCGCGCGGAGGCGCACGGCAAGCACCTGTTCCACGTCTACGGACCGGACGCCACCGTGCACGTCCACCTGGGCCTGTACGGCACGTTCAGCGAGTACCCGCACCCGGTCGTCGAGCCGGTCGGCCAGGTCCGGATGCGCCTGGTCGGTCCGACGCACTGGACGGACCTGCGCGGACCCACCCGGTGCGAGGTGCTGACCGACGTCGAGGTGGCCGCGCTGCGCGCCCGGCTCGGCCCGGACCCGCTGCGCCGCGACGCGCGTCCCGACCTCGCGTTCGCCCGCATCGCCAAGTCCCGCAAGTCGATCGGCGTGCTGCTGATGGACCAGGACGTCATCGCGGGCGTCGGCAACGTCTACCGCGCCGAGGTCCTGTTCCGCCACGGCCTGCACCCGCTGACGCCGGGCAACAAGGTCGACCGCGCGCTGTGGGACCTGATGTGGGCGGACCTGGTGGTGCTGATGCGCCACGGCGTGAAGGTCGGCCGGATCGACACCGTGCGCCCCGAGCACCTGCCCGCCGCCACCGGCCGCGCCCCGCGCGAGGACCGGCACGGCGGCGAGGTCTACGTCTACCGGCGCACCGGGATGCCGTGCCTGGTCTGCGGCACGCCCGTGGCGATGGCCGACCTGGCCGCCCGCAACCTGTACTGGTGCCCTGGCTGCCAACCGGAGTAGCGCCTTCCCCCTGAACCGCGACCTCTGCATCGCGACCTCTGCATCGCGACCCCTGAACCACAGCCACTGGATCGCGACATCGTGACCCGGCGCGGCCGTACCCGGTACGCCGGGAACCGCTCGCCGCTCGCGCCGTCGAAGCTAACGGAAACAGGTCCGCGAACGATCAGCCGGCAGGAGAAGGGGGCGTGGGGTGACCGATCCCGTGTTCGGCGGCGACGAAGTCCGCACGGAGCAGGAAATCGCCCGGTGGGTGGCGGGTGTCGCGGCGAAAGCCGAGAAGTACCAGGAGATGAGCCGGCAGGTCGCCGAGGTGGCGGTCGCCGAGGTGTCCAAGGACGGCCTCGTGCGGCTCAGCGTCGGGGCGTCCGGCGCGTTGCAGAACATCGAGATCTCCGACAAGGCGCGCGAGGTGTCCGGCGCGACCCTCGCCGCGTCGATCATGACGACCATGCGCCGGGCGCAGTCCCGGATCGCGGGCCGGGTGTCCGAGATCGTGACCGCGGTCGGCGTGGAGGAACCGGGAACCGCCGACGCGCTGGTCTCGTCCTACCGGCAGCGTTTCCCCGAGCCTTCGTCCGACACCCCTCCGTGGGCGGACCAGGTGCGGCCGACCACGCCGCCGCCCGCCCGGCGGCCCGTCCAGGACGACGAGGACTGGGACGGTCCTTCCGTCACCGAGTAGGGGGTTCGCGTGAACCAGGGTTACCAGGTCCTCGTCGAGGAGTTACGCGGCCACGCCGACCGCCTGCGCGGCGTCGAGGACCAGCTCGCCCAGGCCGTCGACGCCGCGCGGCAGGTCAGCCTGTCCGGCCAGGCCTACGGCAAGACCTGCATGATGCTGCCGCCGATGATGACGTTCATCGCCAACGCCGGGGTGCACGCGCTGACCGAGGTCGCCGGGTCCGTCGGCGAGACGATCGAGACCGTGAAGCGGACCGCGGCCGACTACGAGGCCGTCGAGCAGGGCAACGCCCAGGCGTTGCGCGGGAGCGGCGGATGAACAACCCGCTGGTCGCCGAACGGCAGGACTCCACCCAGAGCTACACCGGCATCGGCCCGATCGAGGCCGCCGTCGACCTCCAGCAGGCGTTCGCCAGTGGGACCTGGCTCGACCAGGGGCTGGCCCTGGCGGGCGGCGGGCTGGAGGCGCTCGCGTTCGTGCTCGACCCGCTCGGGTCGCTGATCGCCACCGCCGTCTCGTGGATCATCGAGCACGTCGGCCCGCTGCGCGAGGCGTTGGACTGGCTGGCCGGCGACGCCGACCAGATCGCCGCCTACGCCAAGACGTGGGGCAACGTCTCGCAGGCCGTCACCAGGGCCAACGAGACCCTGGTCAACGAGGTCGGCCGCGGCGCGGCCGGCTGGACCGGCGCGTCCGCCGACGCCTACCGCGCGTCGATCACCGGCCAGTCCCGGCACATCACGGCCGCCGCGCGGTGCGCCGAGATCATCGGCACCGCGGTCGAGGTGTCCGGCGTGCTGGTCGGCACCGTGCGCGCGATCGTCCGGGAGATCATCGCCGAGTGCGTGGCGACGCTGATCGCCCGCATCCCGCAGTGGCTGCTGGAGGAGGCCGTCACGCTCGGCTTCGCGACCGCGCACGTGGTCGCGGCGGCGGTGGCGGTCATCGCCAACTTCGTGAAGAAGATCGGCGACAAGATCGCCCAGCTGCTGCGCTCGATCGCCAAGCTGCGGCCACTGCTGTCCCGGCTGGACGAGATCTGGGAGCTGATCAAGCAGGGCCTCAAGGCGCTGCGCAAGGGCGACGCGCCCGGTGGCGCGCCGAAGGCCCCCGACCCGGTGAAGAAGCCGGGCAACACCGACGTGAAGCCGCAGGGCGACCCGGGCGGCACCACCACGCCGGCCAAGCAGGGCGGCGACCCGCCGGTGTCGAAACCGCCGCAGACCCAGGGTGACAACGGCAGCACGCCGCCGCCCAGGCAGGGCGGCGAGGCACCTCCGGTGGCCAAGCCCCCGCAGCCGCACGGCGGCGACCCGGGTGGCACCACGACCACGTCCGGCACGACCGGCGGCACGACTGACGCCCCCACCAGGCCCACGGGCGGCGACACCACCCCGGCCGGCGGCGGTTCGGGCTCGAACCCGCCGACCGACGGTAGCGGCGGCGGCGCGAACAAGCCGCCGGGCGACACCACCCCGCCGCCGACCCCGGGCGACCCGAACCCGCACCCGCTGGGCCGCCGGCCGATCGACCCGAGGCAGCCGCACCCGGAGCTGACGCCCGCCGAGAAGGCGGCGCTGGACAAGCACGTCCGGGAGCTGGAGGCCAAGAACCCCGAGCGGTTCAAGGAGCTGGAGAAGGACCCGGACCACAACGGCAAGCCCCGTGAAGCCGCCCGCGACGAGGCCCGGCTGGCGCTCGACCTGGAAGGGCGCGGCTACGGCCCGTTCGAACGCCCGACCGGCCCGGACGGCAAGCTCCTCCCGAAGCACGGCGACTTCGTGGATGCCTCCGGCCAGCTCTGGGACGCGAAGAGCATCAACTCGGACTGGCCGCCGGGCGTGCCAGCGGACATCCGGAAGAACCCGTACACCAACGGGTACACCGAAGCGTGGCTGGAACGCACGGTAGAGGACCAGTTCACCAAGCAGCGTAACGTCATCCTCGACACGCGCAACGCCAACGCGGCGGACATCGAGAGCGTGCGGGCCCTGGTGGAGAGGAAGGGTTGGGGTGACCGAATCATCTTCTACCCGTGAGCCGTGGCAGCCCCTGCGCTGGCCCGACGCGCCGGAGGCGGTCGCCGCCCTGCGCCGGTGGCTCGACGACCCGGACCAGCCGCTCTACGCGCTCGACGTGGACCTGCGCGGCGCCGACCTGTCCGGCGGGCCGTTCGTCGACAGCTGGCTGACCCGCTCCAACCTGGCCGACGTGGTGCTGCGCGGTACGGAGCTGTGGGGGGCGCACTGCGAGCAGGCCCGGTTCATCCGGGCCAACCTGGTGGACGCCGACCTGGTCCGGGCCGTCCTGCACGGGACGAGCTTCGTCCGGGCCAAGCTGATCGGCGCGAACCTCACCAAGGCCGACGCCATGGGTGCCCGGTTCACCGAAGCCGACCTGCGCCGCGCGGACCTGGGCGACGCGTCGTTCATCGACGCCGACTTCACCCGCGCCGACTTGTCCGGCACGTCGGTGACCACGACCTCGTTCCGGGATGCGGTCCTGATCGACGCCACGGTCACCGGTATGACCGGCACCGTCCTCGGCCCGGCCGAAGTGGTGCCCGGCCTCAAGCTGGGCGGCGCGGAACTGGAGCAGTGGTTCGGGGCGCGCGGCGCGGCGGTGTCCGTGCTGCGCACCCAGTCCGTCTGACCCCGTGAACGTCGAGAGGGGCCGTCCGACACCGGACGGCCCCTCTCGCGTTCGTCGCGTGCGTCGGTCAGAAGTCGAACCCGCCGCCGAAGTCGCCGCCACCCCAGTCGCCGCCGCCGCCATCGCCCCCGGCGACGTCGCCGCCGCCGTCACCACCGCCGCCGTCACCACCGTCGCCGCCGTCGGCAGCCGCGCCGTCGGCGTAGCCGTCCGAGTAGGCGCCGGCCATCGCGACACCGGCCATGCCCGAGAACATCGCGTTGAACAGCAGGAACGAGCCCACGCCCCACGCGCCGGCGACCAGCGCCGGCTTCCACCACGGCTCGCTGTACCAGCCCTGCGGCACCGGGCGGCCCGCCACCACCCCACCGGGGTAGTAGTGCGGCGTCCCCGCACCCGGCCGCGGCGAGGCGGCGTAGTCGTGGCCCTCGACGCTGACCTGGCGGTCCTCGCTGACCTGGCCCGCGCGGCTCTGACCGGTCAGGTCCGGCAGCTCGGGACCGGGGTCGATGCCCATCGCGGTGCGCGCCGCGCGGACGTAGTACAGGCCCTCCATCGCGGTCTGCGTGACGAGCTTGCACTGCTCGACCGTCTTGGCCTGCTCCATCTGCGACCCGGCCGCGGTGAACCGCTCGGACGCGTCGGCGAGCGCCTGGCTGGACGCGACGTCCGTGCCGGTCAGGTTCATCACCTGCCCGCCCAGCCGCTCCACCCAGCGCCGGGCGTCGGCCTGGGCGTCCTCCAGGGCCCGCTGCCGGGCGGCGGCACGGGACTTGGCCAGGTACCACACACCGCCGATGACCACGACGATCAGTACGAGCACCACGATGGCGGCGTTCACGGGGTCCTCCCGGACGGTGCGAGGGCATTGCTGTCAGGTGAACGCACCAGACCGGGGCAGAGGTTCCCGAACCGGTCAGAACACCTCCGGGCAGTGTGGCTCGTGGTCACCCAGAAACGCATGTGACAGGCCGTTCAGCGTGCCCGGTGTGAGTTCCCGCACCCGCTGGCCCCGGGCCAGCGTCGTCAGCCTCGTGCCGCCCAGGAACGCCGCACCGAGCGCCTGCACGTCCAGCGCCACGTCCGGGGCGTCGTCCACCCGGCGCACGGACGCCTCGCCGCCCTTCACCGTGAACCGCCACCGGGCCTGGTTCCACGGGCAGAACGCGTCGGTCACGTCCAGCACGACGTCGACGTCGGACAGGTAGCGGCGCAGCGACAGCGCCCGGTCGACCTCCACCAGCCGCACCCACAGCGAGTCGGTGCGCGCCCGCAGCGCCAGCCGTGCGTCGTCCAGCAGGTGCACGATCGGGTCATCGGAGGCCGTGAAGTACTTCACCTCGCCGACGTGGTCGAGGTCGAGCAGGTACCGGTAGAGCGCGGCGTACGCCTGGTCGTTCTCGGCGGCGAGCGTGCGCACGTGCAGCTCGTTGCGCGGACCCCGTTCCCGCCAGTCCGACTTCACCCGGTACACCGCGTAACCCTGGGGGTGCACCGCGTAGCGGAAGGCGGTGAGCCCCTCGCGGTCGTCCTCCTGGTCGGCCAGGTGGTGCTCCCAGTGCGCGTCGGTGCGGCTCAGCCACCCCGTCCGGGTCGGCCGCAGCCGCTCGTAGATCTCCTTGACCAGCGGCAACGCCTCCTCCGCCGACACCTCGCGGATCCGCGTGCCGTCGACCTCCACACCCGGCCGGAACGCCGCGCCGCGCGGCACGTCGAGGCGGGTGAACTCGGCGGCCAGGCCGTAGCCGAAGCGCGGGTAGATCGCCGCCTCGGACGCCCACAGGGCCGCGAAGGCTTCCCGCTGGTCCTCGAACAGCCCGTGCAACTGGCCGGTCATCACCCGGGTGAGCACGCCCCGCCGCCGGTGACCGGGCTTCACGCCCACGGACGTGACCGCCGCGCAGGGCTGCGGACCGTTGCCGGGCACCGTCATGTGCCGGGTCTGGATACCGCCGCCGCCGATCAGCTCGTCGCCGTCGAACACCGCGTGGTGCCGGTCCGGCTCGAACATGCCGCGCCAGCGCTCCAGGCGATCGTCCTTGGTGTCGGACAGGAACGACTGGTCGACCATCCGCTGGAACGTGCGGAGTTCGTCGGAGCGGAGGGTGCGAAACGTGAGCGCCATACTCACGTCATACGCCGTCCGCCCCCGTCGGCGCGATCCGATTAGGGATGTCGCCCGGCGGGCGGGCTCGGACATGCGCCGCCGAGGGACGCACAGACGCTCGACAGCGCCCTGCGGGCCGGGGTGGCGCCGTAGCGGCAGACCTCGCGCGGGAGACTGCCGGCTGCCCCGCCCTGACCGTGGCGGGGCTCGTCGGGCACGTCGGCCAGGTGCACCGCCTGGTGACCCGGGCCTGTCCGCTCCGCTGGACCCGGTGTCGACCGCCTGGGGCCTATCCGGGCGGCCAGGTCATCGAACGCCCACCGAGCACGTGGCAGTGCACGTGGAACACGGTCTGCCCACCATCCCGCCCGGTGTTGAACACCAACCGGTAGCCGTCGTCGGCGAGCCCCTCGGCCTTGGCCACGTGGTGCGCGGCCTGCAGCACGGCGCCCGCCGTGACCGGGTCGAGATCGCCCACCGCGCGGTGGTGCGCCTTGGGGATGACCAGCACGTGCGTGGGGGCCTGGGGGTTGATGTCGTGGAAGGCGAGCACGGTGTCGGTCTCGTGCGCGACCCGGGCCGGAACGGAGCCCGCAACGATGCGGCAGAAGAGACAATCCTCGGTCACAACGGCATCGTAGGGCGCACACTGTGGCGATGACGCGTACGAAGCTCCGGGTGCTCCTGAGATGCCTGGCGACCTTCACCATCGGCTTCCTCATGCTGTTCCTGGCGGTCCGTTTCGGCGAGGCCCTCTGGCGAGCCGTAACCACCTACGGCCGCTGACCCCGCACCCCCGCGTCACCTCCACCTTCCCCTGCACCGCACCGCACCGCTCCCACGCACCGCTCCCGCGCACCGCTGCCACTTCAGCGCACCGCTGCCGCTTTAGCGCTCCGCCCCCACAGCACCCTCTTCCGCGGCCGTCACGACACTTCCGCAGCCGTCACGAAGCAGAACTCGTTCCTCTCCGGATCGTGGACGACCTGGAAACTGCCCTGCTCGTCCGTCACGATCGCGCCGCTCGCAGTCGCCCCGAGCCCGACCGCCACCTCGACGGCGGCGCGGATGTCGTCCACCCCGACGTCCAGGTGCAGCCGGTTCTTGACCCTCTTGTCCTCCGGCACGGGTTGAAACGAGATCCGCGGCCACCCCGGCGGTTCGACGTGCGACCACCCGAGCGCCCGGTCCACAGCCGTGCCCCCGAGCAGCCCCGCCCAGAACCGCGCCAGCGCGGCCGGGTTCCGGCAATCCACCACGATCTGGTCAAGTCGCATGCCCCATCATGTGCGACCACAGCCCCGTCTCGCACCCCACCCGAGACGAGCCGCCCACCCATCACCAGCCGCCAACGACCGAACCCCACCCTCCACTGTCCTTTGTGGACACAGTTCGAATGCCCTCACACCCCCACCGCAGGGCCTCCCGCATTGCTGACCGGAACTGTCTTCACCAACTGCGCACCGCGCCCGAAGAGGAACCACCCCAGGCTTCCCAGGAAGGGGAACCCGATGATCACCACGATCCAGAGCAACTTCCCGCCGCCGGTGAGCCGGTCCTGCCGCATGACGGAGATGAACGCCGCCACCCAGAGCGCCACCAGGAGCAACGAGATGAACAACAGGAACACCGCGATCGTCACACTGGTCGAGTCGGCGGTGTCCTGAGCGAAAACCGTGATCATGGTCCCCAACTTAAAAGCCAAACCCCCCACACCCTCGCCGAACCACCCGGACGTGTGACCGCCTCCCGCCCCCTCGGCCCTTCCTTTCGAGCGTCCAAGATTGTCGGTCCCCGGTGCTAGCTTCCGGGCATGATCGAAGAGGCACACGGCGTGGCCCTGACGGAGCGGGTGCTGGAGTCCGTGCGACGCGACCCGGGCAGGTCGATGTACGACTTCGTGAAGGTCGCGTGGGTAGCGGCCGGAACCCCGAAACCCATGTCCGCAGACACACTGGCTGCCCTGACGTTCCCCTCGGGCAGGCCGCTGTCCCCGAGCCTGCGGACGTGGCTGGCCTACGACACGAGCCTGTTCGAACGCCACGGCTGGTTCGCCCCCGACGGCACCCTGACCCCACGCCCCTTGGACCGCCTCGCGTCCGACACCCTGGGCGAGTTCTGGGGCGAGTGCTTCACCCCGATCACTCCTCAGTTCCCCGAGTGCTTCCTACTACCAGGCGGCTCCGACTCCAGGCGCGTCCTGGCCGTGGGTGAGCCGGACTCCACCGGCGAGCACCCGATCCTGGCCCTCGACGTGGACGACATGCCCTTCGCCGGCCTCATGTACCCCGGCTTCGACGTCTACGCCGCCAACGAAGCCAGCCTGATCCAACACGAGTTCGACACCTACTTGGACTTCTTCGACAACCCCACCTACGCCCACCGCATGAACGAACACGCCAAGCACCGCTTCGCCGGCGAGCAGTGCTACGAGCACTTCTTCTGACCCACGACCGACCGCAGCCTGCTCACGTGAAGTAGGGGGCGCGGTCGTCGATCAATCCGTGGACGATGCGCAGCCGGATCGACGGGTGGATGTCCAAGTCGTCCAGATCCGTGGGCTCGGCCCACAGGACTTCCGTGGACTCGTCACTGGTGCGCAGGTCGCCGCCAAGCGGACGAGCGCGGAAGCAGATGGAGAACTCCTGGCGGACCTCGCCATCGTCGTAGGCGATGACGTGCGCCGGGTTGGAGTAGAGCCCGACCAGACCCGTGACCTCGACACGGATACCGGTCTCCTCCTCCACCTCGCGCACGACAGCCGCAGCAAGGGTTTCGCCCACGTCCTGCCCACCGCCGGGAATGGCGTACTTGTCGTTGTCCGCCCGCCGGATCATGAGGATCCGTCCGCCCTGGTCGCGGACCACAGCGCTGACAGCCACCCGGATGCCGGTCGCCCTGGGCGCGTTCGGTTCGTTGAGGTAGTCGATGCGGCTCACACCCCCCGACTCTGCCAGAACCCCACCCGCTGCACCGGCCCCCATGCGCGGTCGGGGCACGCGGGGAGCACGGAAGATCAAGAAGGCCGGAAAGATTGTCCACTTGGGACGGACTGCAAGGCGTCTACCAGCGAGGGAGTCAGAGAGCGGGTGACGGGAATCGAACCCGCATGACCAGCTTGGAAGGTCTGGCAGTGATCAAGCTCCTGGCCAGCTAACCCTCTGACCTGCACCTTTGCTCGATATCTGACCGCCCGTGCCCCTGATTGACCGTTGTTGCCCCTGAGATGGGGCACGGAAGGGGCACGGGCGGTCCAGCCATGCCTTTGGGTGGCGGGCCAGCCGTGGCACGATGCCATCGTGCAGCCGCTAACTGTGTCCGTACTCGCCTTTGGGGTTTCGTGTCTATCTTTATTTGTTTCAGTCGGATCGCTGGTGTGGAATATGTACTCTTTCCGGAACCAGGGTCCTCGTGTTGCGGTTATGACGGGCGGGAGTCAGTCTCGGGTAGATAATAGTGTCGCGGAAGAGCCTCTAGATGCAAATGGTAGCTTTTTGAGTCTCGTTGTCTATGTCACGAATTATGGGCGCGCTGCCGTAAATGTGGATCAGATAATGTTCGAGCGGGTACGACGGGGTGAGAACGATCCCTTGGCTTGGGGGGCGTATGCTTCAAAAGGGGCCGAGCTACCAGCGAGACTCGAATCCCATTCCACGCTAAAGTGGGAGTTCAACTTCGTTAGAGTGAACGAACTCGTGGAACTCCGGGCGTCCACTGGTGAGCTCGAGCCCTTTCGTGTGGCAGTAACACTAGGAAGTGGTAAGCAGGTCAAGTCGAAGCCAGAAAAGCATGAATGGCTCCATGATAGAATGCCTGTTGAATCTGGCGAGCCAGGCCGGGAAAAATGGTAACGCGGATGTTGCTACGAATGCCCTGCTATTTCGTGAGTGGCTGGCTTCGAAGTTGGTCCACTTTGTGAATGTGCGATGGCAAGGCGGCGGAGCCGTCGCGGCAGCCGATCGCCGTGCCCAGCGCTGCCAAGTCTGTGACCGCGCGATCGTCGGAATCTGGACGCTGGAAGCAGCTGCCGCCCAAGCGCGATACCTTTGCGCGCCGCGACCCGGTCACGTGCACCGACTCCGCGCACGGCCGCTGGGCGGAGCGGAGCGGGAGCCCGGCGTGCCGGGATGCGGGGAGTCGGTGCCAACGTGCGCCGGGACTGGCCGCGCGCCGCCGCAGGCGGCGCGCCTTGATCCCATAAAGCACAATTCATCAACGCACGCGACCACCCCGACGAACCACAGTCGCGTGGCTCAGCGGGATGGCAGGGAAGCTCTGAACACCGCGAGTTCTTCTTGCAGTGGCTTGGCGGCGGGATCTCCTGGCATCAGCTCGCGGACCTTCTCCGACAGTTCGTCGGCGACCATCGCCAGGTGGGTCACGGACCTGCGGTCGGCGCTGAACGCCTCGTGTGCCCAGTTCGCGGACGCCTCGACGTCTCCGGAGTCCAGGGCAGCGACCGCCAGGGTCAACCGGGCCTCGCTGGCGCGCATCGGCGAACGTTCGGTGCCGTCCGGCTTGCGCGAGAGCTTCAGGACTTCGTGTGCGTGTTCCGATGCCCGGTCGTTGTCGCCCACCAGGCGGTAGCAGTCCATCGCGTAGAAGTCCCACTTGGTCGGGTCGATCACGAAGTGGTTCTCCGGCCGCAACGGGTTCTGGTGCTGCTCCAACAGCCGGTAGCCCTCGTCAAGGATTCGTTCCACCTCGGCGCGGTTTCCCATGCGCGCCTGGGCTTTCGCAGCCTGGGCGGCGAGCTGGACCACCACTGACGAACCGGGCGCGGCCTTGCTTCCGGCCTCCGTGTACTCGGCCACGGATCGCAGACGGTCCTGGGTGAGGGCGAACCAGGCGCTCATCTCGAACGACCAGGCGACGATCTCTCCGTGCCCTGACTCGCGACCCAACTGGAAAGCCGCGGTGCGAGCGCTCTCGGCGTGGCGCGGTAGACCCAGGTCGTAGTCGACACAGCCGATCAGCAGGGTCAGCCATCCGGCGTTGACCATCAGCTCGCGGTGTTCGCGCAGGGTGGTGGGGCCGTTCAGGAGTTGGCCGACGTATTCGAGCTGCTGTTGCGCGTCCCTGCGAAGGTCGTCGGCGTTCCGCCACGCGTATTCGCAGCACAGCTCCTCGGTCATCACCGAGAGCTGATCAATCGTCTCGTGCCCGACGTCCGAACGGTGGATCTGGCGCATGACGTCGCTGATCATCCACGGGGCCTGGACGTCGGGCGTGGGGCTTGGCGTCCCGCCGTTCGCACCGCTCACGAGATGAGCCTTGATCAGCGCGCCCCGCGCCTGCAAGAGTTGGTCCAGACGCGTCACGGTTCCTTCATCGGGGAGGAACCTGTCGCCTTCGGAACGGCTGACCTGGCTCTGGCTCCATCGCGCTGCTTTCGCGAGCTCGGCCTGGCTGAGCCGTGCGGCCACACGGAGTCGGCGCAACGCTTCGCCGAAGGTCTCCACGGGCTCACCTCTCGTTCATGCGTATGCGCATGTCATGCGCGCATCGCGCATATCGTTCCCTCTGGCCACCCTAGCGCCGATAGTCCAGATGGCGGGTCATCTGACCTGCCGTCGCTATCCGTGGGAGGTGGGACAGGGATGGACGTGGTCGTGCGCCCCCGGTTCGGGGACTCCGCGCAGGTCGCAACCGATGCGGCTGGTCGCCCCAAACTCGTCGTGGACGTCGGTACCGGCTCGCTGGTGATCGACCTCGACGGTGAGCCGGGGAGCGTGGAGCTGGCGGCCTGCTTCGCGGACAAGCTGGCTGACGCCGCACTCGCCTTCGCGGCGCGGTGCCGGGAACTCATGGGGAGCAAGGCCACCACCTTGAGTTGAGAAACGCGGTCAGCGAGACGGAGGACGCGGAGAAGCGGGGGCAGTCGTGAGCAAGCGGATAGCCGGCGGTGCCGCTGGACTGAGTGAAGCCGAGTGGGGCGACGTGGTCGACGGTCTGCACCGGCTCACGCGGCGGGTGGAGGAACTGGCTACACGGTTGGACCTGGTCGAGAGCCGTCTTCCTGGTCCAAGCGCTGTTCGACAACGGCCAGGCGGTCCGAGAGCTGGTCAACGACGCGTTCGAGCTGGTGGAGCATCGTGACCACCTGCGCACCGGAGACCGGCACCTGGTCAGGCGTGGGGGCGCGAAGCACGAACACGCCCTTGCCCTGTCGCGCGACCACCAGCCCTTCCGACGCAAGCATCTTGATCGACTCGCGGACCGTCATCACGGCGATGCCGTGCTTGTCGGCGAGTTCGTTCATCGTGGGAAGTTGGTCGCCTGGCGCGTACGTGCCGGCGGCGATTGCTCGGCGCAACGCATCCGCGAGCTGTTGGTACGCGGGGCGGCCGTCAGCGGCCTCGGTCTCCATGACGCAACTGTAACGACAGACCTAGGTGATCTGTAGATCACCTGATCGGAGTACGGCAAACTGCACAGTCATAAGGGTCATACAGCTAATATGGATGACAGGTTCCCGCCGTTGGGACCGTCCCACAACCACAAGAGGTGCTGACAGATGGCTATTCCTGCTGGTCACAGGTTCCCGATCACGTTCGATGAGTTGTTCCCCCAGGGGTTCTTCGTGATTTCGGTGGAGCGGGGCAAGGACTGGGTGGACGGGAAGTCGCGGGACGCGGTGGACAAGGTGTCGGGGCGGCCGGTGTGGGTCGTGCAGGGCACGGACCCGTCCGCGAAGGGCAAGAACACGGGGCAGGTGGTGAAGATCGCGGCTGAGGTGCAGCCGGTTCCGCCGGAGGTGTTGGCTGGAACGCCGTTCCGGCCGGCGGTGTTCACGGGGTTGAAGGTGACGCCGTACGTGAAGGACAACTGGGTGACGTACACCGTGTGGGCCGACGAGATGGTCTCGCCTCAGCAGGCTTCCCGGCGTGGTGGGTCGTCGCCGAAGTCGGATGGCGGCTCGGGGCAGGTGGCGGCGTAGTCATGACTGCCGAGTTGAGGTTGATGTTCGCCCCGGACATGGGTTCGCGGGTCGAGGTCGTGCGGTGGCCGGACACGAAGCTGCACGCGATGCGGTTGGTGCTCGGTGCCGGTCAGTCAGTGCTGATCGCTCCGTCCGAGCGTGTGGACGGCGGGGTCGAGCTGGCCGCGTACATGACGAAGGTCGCGCTTCAAGCGGCGACGTTGGCGGACCTGCTGGACCCGAAGGCGATGGGTCGCACGGCCCGAGGGCAATCGTTGATCGAGATCGCCGAAGAACTGCACGAGCAGGGACTCGGTGACGTGCTGCGGGAGCACTTGAGCGAGACGGAGACAGGGAGGCGTGGGCGATGAGTGACTTGTCCAAGGAAGAGCGGAACGTGCTGGAAGACCTGCGCGTGTTGACCGCTGAACTGGTGGAGTACATGGCTGCTGCCCGGGAGAGCTTTCCCGTGCACGCGTACCGGCCGGAAGACGAGCGGTCGATCGGTCAGGACATGGCGGTGATCGGTCGACGGCTCAAGGAGATCGCCGACCAGCACGAACGCGAGCGGGCATGTTCGGGGATCTGGGTTTCCTGCCCGGTCGAGGAATGCTCACTCGGCCGCGTGCCCGCCGTGAACGGTGATCAGGAGCGCTGTGAGAAGTGCTTCGGCACCGGAAGCGTGCGCAGCGAGGATGCCGAGGTGAACACCTCAACGGGCCTGGTGAGCCAGCGGTGAGAAGGGCTGACCAGCCGCACGGCTGATCTGTTCTGAGAGATCGCACGCGGCGGACGTGCTGATGGGCCGTCGTGGCGATGGCGCACGCCCTGAACACGGCGTGTGACGACAACTGAACAACTCGAAAGCCGGTGGGTGCGATCGCCGGGAACAGCCCTCAGTCTTGGCGGGCCTTGGTCTGTTCCCGGCGACACACCGACTGGCGTCTCTGCACTTCGTTGAGGCACAAGGGATTCCAGTCATGACAAGGGTATCTGTGCGTGGGGGTCGGTCGTCAAGCCGGCGCGTTCACGCAACGGTGTGGAAGCTCCCCAACGGCACCCGGTGCGTCCGGTGCCATCGGTTCGGCATGTACACGCGGCGTGAGCGGGTGTGCTGCTCCTGCCTGGGGTTCCTGCCGCTGGTGTTCGACGCACCCGTGGTGATCCCGCAGGGCGGGGGTGTGTGGTGATGGCTGCCGGAAAGTGGGTGGACCCGGCTCCGTTCGAGGGTGCTCGGCCTCGTGTGCCGTGGTGGATGTTGGTGCCGGGCCGGTTGAAGTGGTTGGCGGCGCTGCTGGCTCTGGTGTGGCTGGTCCTGGCGGCGGTCGTGCGCCTGGTGCTCGTTGTGGTCCGGTACCCGGTGGCCGTGTTGGTGCCGTCGTCGGCGGCCTGGTGCTCGTTGCGGTTCGGTCCTGGGCCACTGGTGCTGGTCGTGCTCGCGGTGGTGGCGGGCCTGCTGATCTGGTCCGGGCTGGATCGGGAGTCGTTCCTGCGGCATACCTGGCTGCGGCTGGTGACGGAGTGGCGGCGGGCGACGGTCTACGTGCCCAAGTGGCGAACGACGATGCGGCTCGCCGAGTTGACCAAGGACAGCCGTGGGCGCGAGTACCGGCCCCGGTTGCGGCGGGTGCGCTCCGAGGGCTGGCGGGATCGGGTCCGGGTTCGGATGGTGCCCGCACAGGCCCCAGATGCGTGGGAGCTACGCCGTGAAGGGTTGGCGCACTCATTCGGTGCTCGGTCGTGCCGTGTGCGGGTGCTGAAGCCGCGGCTGCTGGAGCTGGATTTCGTGCACTCCGACCCACTGGCCCGTCCGGTTCCGGTGCCGGCGTTGTCCCGTGACACGGACGTGGATCTCAAGCGGGTGGTCGTCGGACGGACGGAGACAGGTCGGCCGTGGCGGTTGCGGCTGCTCGGCTCTCAGGTGCTCGTGGTCGGCGTCCCCGGCGCGGGTAAGGGCTCGGTGTTGTGGTCGTTGGTGTGGCAGCTCGCGCCGGCGGTCCGGGCCGGGCTCGTGCGCCTGGTCGGGATCGACCCGAAGGGCGGGATGGAGCTGGGGCAGTGCCCG
This sequence comes from Saccharothrix espanaensis DSM 44229, assembly GCF_000328705.1. Lineage (NCBI taxonomy): Bacteria > Bacillati > Actinomycetota > Actinomycetes > Pseudonocardiales > Pseudonocardiaceae > Saccharothrix > Saccharothrix espanaensis. Next base: position 1,433,630 of record NC_019673.1, read on the forward strand.
GACGCGTTCGACCGGGTCGTCTACGACAACGGACCGGACGCCGTGGCCCTCCTGGAAGAAGTCGCCGCAGAGGTGAAGGAGCGGGCGGCGAGGTATAGGGGCGTGCGGCGGCTGTGGGCGCAGTCCAGCGGCGAACCGCTCACCGTGCTCGTGGTGGACGAACTCGCGGACCTGATCGCCTACCAGCCGGACAAGGGGCTGCGGGAGCGTGCGGCGCGGGCGATTCAGACGATCACCTCCCAGGGGCGTGCACCGGGCTACGTGGTGGTGGGCCTGGTGCAGGACCCGCGCAAGGAGGTCGTGTCCTTCCGGCACCTGTTCACCACCCGCGTGGCACTGCGGCTGGACGAACCGGGCCAAGTGGACATGGTCCTGGGCGATGGGGTCCGTCAACGGGGTGCAGCGGCGCATGAGATCGGAGAGAGCACGCCCGGCGTCGCCTGGGTGAAGCAGGACGGCCAGCGGGAACCGGAGCGAGCACGGGCCTTCCACGTCACCGACGCCGATCTGGTCGAGCTGGGTCTGTTCCTGACCACGAAGGACGCGACGGTGCACGAGTTCCCGAGCCGTCCCGGCCCGGACGACAACACTGGGGGTGTTGCGGCATGAATGAGTCCACAAAGGTCACGACGAACGAAACCGTTGGCATCACAGCGGTTTCGGTGGTTCCGGCGGTCCCGCTTGACGTGGCGGGGATGACCTCGGCGGAACGTGCCCGGATGCCGCTGACACTGGACGTGGTGAAGGCGGCGGCTGAACAGCACGGAGTCTGCACCCGGCCCGTTCTGCGTGAAGTCGTGGACCTGGACACCGGTGAGGTCCGGATCGTCGGCATTCGCTGCAACGCGACCCAGGCGACAAAGTGCCCAGCGTGCGCGGACCGCAACCGGCGCTCCCGCATGGCCCAGTGCCGCGAGGGATGGCACCTCGACCACGAACCTGTCGCGGAACGACACACACCGACCGACGATCAGGTGGAGCTGGTGACCTACCGCTCGGACCTGACCGCCGGCTACCGCCACGCCGTGGCCACGGGCAAGCTGGGAGACGCCGACGACTACCGGGAAGGCATCCGCGAGGCGGACTGCGACCTGCGGCGGGAAGGTGTGCGCGGGAACCTCCCGGCGGTGGAGCGCCCGGCCCGGACGACCCCGGCCCGGTCCACACGGCGGCGGCAGGACGCGCCCAACCTGCCGCGCCGCAAGGTTGACAAGCGCACCGTGGGACGTGAGTTCGCGGGGCGTTACCGGCCGTCGACGTTCGTCACGCTCACGCTGGACACCTACGGCAAGGTCCGTACGGACGGTGCGCCGGTTGACCCGGCCACCTACGACTACCGGCGCGCGGCCCGGGACGCGGTCCACTTCGCCAGTCTGGTGGACCGGTGGTGGCAGAACCTCCGGCGCGTGGTCGGCTTCGACGTCCAGTACTTCGGCACCGTCGAGCCGCAACGCCGGATCACCCCGCACGCGCACTTCGCCGTGCGCGGCTCGATCCCGCACAAGGTGATCCGCCGGGTGACCGCCGCGACCTACCTCCAGGTGTGGTGGCCCGAACACGACGAGATCAAGTACAGCGGCGGACGGCTGCCGGTGTGGGACATGCGCGCCAAGGGCTTCGCAGACCCCGACACCGGGGCCGCGTTGACCACGTGGGCGGACGCGGTGGCCGAACTCGACCAGCCGGCGCACGTCGCCGAGTTCGGGGCGCAAGTGCACTCCAAGGGCATCCTCGGCGGCACCGAGGAAGCCGGACGCCACGTCGGCTACCTCACCAAGTACCTGACGAAGTCCATCACCGAGGTGGTCGACACCGACGCTTCGGCCCGCCTGGTCGACCATGCCGACCGGTTGGCCGCGCAGCTCGCCGTGACGCCGTGCTCGGAACGGTGCGCGGTCTGGCTGCTCTACGGCATCCAACCCAAGGGAGCCACCTCCCGGACCACACCGGGCCACTGCAAGGGCAAAGCCCACCGCCGGGACACCCTCGGCTTGCCCGGCCGGCGGGTCCTGGTCTCCCGTCGCTGGTCCGGCAAGACCCTCGCGGAGCACAAGAGCGACCGGGCCACGTTCGTCCGCGAAGCACTCGAAGCCGCGGGAATCTCCAAGCCCGACGTCGAGCGCGCTCGCCTCCAGTGGGCACCCGTCCGCCCTGGCGACCCGCACGTGCCCTCTCGGACCGAACTGCTCATGCACATGATCGCCCAACGCCTGAAGTGGCGAGCTGAGTACGACCAAGCGCAAGACGTGCTCGCCCGGCTGCGGCTGGCACCCGTAGATGTTTCAGCAACCTCGCCGGCAGCGGCTTGACCAGGGGGAACGCGATGAGCGACAAAGAGCACTTCAGCGTGCCCGAGGCGGCTGAGTACATGAGCACGACCGTGCGGTTCGTCCGCCGGTTGATCGCGGAGCGTCGGGTGCCGTTTCACCGGCTTGGGCGACTGATCCGGTTCAAGCGGGCGGATCTTGACGCGTTCATCGAGGCCGGCCGGGTTGAGGCGTTCGACCCTAGCGCCGTTCTGCGCCACTTCCGGAGTGCGTCATGAGCGACAAAAGGCGTCGGTTCGGTGCGGTTCGACGGTTGCCGTCCGGGCGGTTCCAAGCTCGCTACCAAGGCCCAGACGGCAGGTACCACCCTGCGCCCGAGACCTTCGGGCGGGAGAAGGATGCGGAGCAGTGGCTGAACACCATTGAGACGGACATCGTCCGGGGCGACTGGACGAACCCTGACGCCGGGAAGATCAAGCTGTGGTTCTACGCCGAAGTCTGGATCAAAGAGCGGGACCTGGCGGTGCGCACGGTCGAGTTGTACGAGGGGCTGTTGCGCAACCACGTGGGGCCGAAGCTCGGTGACGTAATGCTGGCTGACCTCAGCCCGGCGCGCGTTCGGCAGTGGCGGAAAGAGCTGCTGGCGGACGGGGTCGGTGAGGTCACCGTGGCAAAGGCGTACCGGTTCCTGCGGGCCGTGCTCAACACGGCGTCGGCCCCGGAGGAACGACTGCTCAAGCACAACCCATGCACCATCAAGGGTGGCGGCAAGGAGGAGAGCCCGGAGCGGCCCACGGCGAGCCTTGAGCAGGTCTTCGCGGCGGCTGACGCCATTCAGGATCGGTACCGGCTCGTGGTGCTGCTGGCCACGTTCGGAAGCCTGCGGTTCGCCGAGATGGTGGGGCTCCGGCGGCGGGACTTCACGCGGGTGGCCGATGAGGGCGTGACGTTCTACGTCGTCAAGGTCGACCGGCAGACGGTCCAGCCTGACTCGGGGGAGTTGTTCGATGACGATCCCAAGGCCAAGGGCAAGCGGCCGGTGACGTTGCCGCCGTTCCTCACGGAGGAGATCGAGGCTCATTTGAGCCTGTTCGTCGGTGACGATCCGGATGACTGGGTGTTCGTCGGGCCGAAGGGTGGTCGGCCGAAGCGGAGCAACTTCTGGCACCTCTGGAATGCCGCTCGGGTCGCGGCCGGGATGCCTGAGGTTCACCTGCACGACCTCCGGCACACCGGGAACACGATGGCCGCCGAGACGGGGGCGACGCTCCGTGAACTCATGGATCGGATGGGGCACAGCTCGACCCGTGCTGCGCTCGTCTACCTCCACGCGCGGGAGGAGCGCGGGCGGAAGATCGCGGCCGGGATCGAGGCGATGGTCAAGGCCGCGAACGGCACGGCCAAGGCGGCTACTGGCACGCGGATGGCACGGAAGATCAAAAAGGGTGATCGGATCGTCCACTTGGGACGGACTGCAAGGCGTCTACCTGCGAGGGAGTCAGAGAGCGGGTGACGGGAATCGAACCCGCATGACCAGCTTGGAAGGCTGGGGCTCTACCATTGAGCTACACCCGCATCGCGCCCACGGGGTGGGCGCGGGGACAGCTTAGCCTGTCGCGATAGGGTGTCGGTGACCGGGGCGTGGCGCAGTTTGGTAGCGCACCCGCTTTGGGAGCGGGGGGTCGCAGGTTCAAATCCTGTCGCCCCGACCAGGTCAGAGGCCCTGTCCTCCTTCGGGAGGGCGGGGTTTCTGCCGTTCTGGGGGTTGCCCGGGAGACGATCTTGTCATCGTTGTCGGTGGTGTGCACGTCGGGAGGGTGACGGGCCCGAAGGATCGAGGCGGCAGGGGGTGGGGCCCAGGGGGAAGTCCTGGGGACCACCGGGGGTGGACTGAGACCTGGTGCGTGCCGTTCTTGAGCACACCCGCGCCATCGGGCGCTCAAGAACGGCGGTCCCGGGTGTCAGGCCGGTGTTGCCACCTGCTCGCTCACCACCTGTGCCGCGGCCGACACCAGCGCCGTCACCGACGGGTTGGTGGAGTTGTCCTGTCGCCACGCGAACTGGGTGTACACCCGGAACGGCGGGACCCAGGGCAGGCGGCACAGGCGTCCGTCGGCCAACTCCGCGGCCACCGTCACCTCGGGCACCAAACTGATCCCCAGGCCCGAGGCGACCGCGCGCTTGGCGGCGTCGATCGAGTCCAGCGCCAGCACCGGCGACCTCGACTCCGCTTCCTGGAGGCCGAGCGCCTGCTCGAACTGCTCGTAGTAGCTCGCCCCGTTCTCCGCCCGGATGAGGGTGCTCCCGCGCAGCTCATCCTCGGTGATCACGGAGCGCCGCGTCAGCGCGTGCGTCGGCCCGGCGACCATGACCAGCGGCTCCGGGCACAGCACGGTCGTCTCCAACCCCTCGCGGGGCTCCACGGAGCCGATGAAGAACGCGCAGTCCAGCCGCCCCTCGCGCACCGACGACAGGTTCGTCTGGGTGTTGCGGGAGTGCAGCGAGATCTGGACGCTCGGGTAGCGCCAGCACATGTACTCGATCAGTGGTAGCAGCCGGTAGTCGGTGAGGCTCTGGGCACTGCCGATGACCAGCTTGCCGTGCGGCTCGCCGTTCATCGTTATGGCTTTCCGCGCCTTGTCCGTCAACGTGATGATGTTGCGCGCGAAAGGCAGTAGTTCGACTCCCGCGGAGGTCATCTGGATCCCGCGCGGGAGGCGGCGGAACAACGGCACGCCGAGGGTCTCCTCGAGTGCCTTGATCCGCGTGGTTATGGTGGGTTGCGAGCAATTCAGCGTGGCGGCTGCCTTGGTGAAACTGCCCGTTTGAACCACAGTTGTGAACGCCAAAAGCTGACGTGTCTCCATGGAGCTCCCCAACGGTGCGTGAAAGTGATCCACGAGCGGCCGGTGTAGGACGGCGCCGTGGGTTCGTTGCGTGGCGGCGGTCGACCTAGCTGCGCCGGATGGCCGGACGCTGCGTCCTGCTGGTCAACATCGCCGCTCCACCGTGAGGAGCGGTACCCGATGGTCTCGTGTTCCGGCCTGGGCCCGTCGGAGTTCGGCGCGGTGCTGGTAGGAGCCGGCCTCCGGGGAGGGTCCTGGGTTACTGTTCGGCAGCGGCGGAATGGCTCTCATCGGGTCATCGGCACCTTGTCTGGTAGGTGGTTAAAGAGCTCGATGACATTGTTTCGCTCGTTCCTCTGGTCCCGGTTGCCGGTGACGTCCGCTGCTGGCCCCCCAGAACGCCCGGCAACGTGAATTGTTTCGTGGTCCAGCGATGCGGGTCCGGGCGTCACGCTACCTGAAACCCACACTAATGGACTACGGCGAGTGGAGTCATCTCGACAAGTGAAAGTTTTCCGTCGACCACTACTCCAAACGGCCGCAATTCACCCCTTGTGCCGAACCTCCCCTCGGTGGTGGTTGCCGACGGTTAGTCGCCGCTGCGGCATCCGTGTTACACGGCGGTCCCGCGACTGCGGTCGGTGATGGTGCGTCTCGCTCCGTCAGCAAACGACGCCGTCACTCGAACGGCTCAATACCGAAGTCGTTCCCTGGTCCGCCGGGAGCAGTGCCGGCCGCCGAACCGCCGAACCCGCGGCCCCGTCACCTGGCATGGCCTCCGCGACGGCGAATCCGCACTGTTGCGGACTGTGCTCGCAGGTCGGCGCGGGTCAAGATCGGCTCCGACGCGACCCGCGCCCGACGCCGCCCGGGGCGCGTCAGGGGACGCCCGCCGGCCGCCGCTGATCCCTCGGGCTCACTCTTTGCGGTGAAATCGAAAAACAATCCGCGGAAATGGCGGCTGCGCCGAACGGCGAACGCCTGCGGACTCCTCCGGAAACGGCCGTCCAATTCACCCGCACGGCCCGTGGACGAGCGCGAAGCGCCCCCGCCGACAAGCCCGCGACCTGCCCGCCGCAAGTCCGCCACAAGGTCTTCGGACCAGCCCGCCGACAAGCCCGCGAGCCCCTCGCGGTGGCGATCCCGAAGCGGTCCGAACGCGATCCCGAAGCCGGTCGGAGACGATCTCCCGCTCAGGCGCCCGCGCGGTAGTGCGCGCGAGTTCCCGGGGTGCCGGACCCCCGTCACCCCCCACCGCCTAGACTCATGCGGAATCCCGGCGCCCGACCAGAGCGTTTCCGGGATGTTCCGCACGTCCTGCCCGTTACGAGGAGACCACGTTGAAGAGCACCGTCGAGCACCTGAGCCCGACGCGGGTCCGGATCAACGTCGAGGTGCCGTTCGACGAGCTCAAGTCGGACTTCGACCGCGCGTACCGCAAGCTGGCCAAGCAGGTCCGCATCCCCGGCTTCCGCCCCGGCAAGGCCCCCGCCCGCGTGCTGGAGAGCCGCATCGGGCGCGCCCCGGTCCTGGACGAGGTGGTCCAGGAGGCCATCCCGGCCAAGTACCTGGAGGCCGTCAACTCCGGCGAGATCCGCACGCTGGGCCGGCCGGACTTCGAGGTCACGAAGATCGAGGACGGCGAGTCGCTGGCGTTCACCGCCGAGGTCGACGTCCGCCCGGAGATCACCGTGCCCGCGTTCGGCGAGCTGGCCGTGAGCGTGGACGAGCAGGAGGTCACCGACGAGGACGTGGCGACCCAGCTCGACGAGCTGCGCGCCCGCTTCGGCACGCTGACCGGCGTCCAGCGCCCCGCCCAGGAGGGCGACTTCGTGGTCGTCGACCTGTCCGCCACGGTCGACGGCGCGGAGGTCGAGGAGGCCAAGACCGCCGGCCTGTCCTACGAGATCGGCTCCGGCCAGCTCGTGGAGGGCATCGACGAGGCCCTGATCGGCGCCTCCGAGGGCGAGTCGAAGAACTTCACCACCAACCTGGTCGCCGGCGAGCACGCGGGCCGCGACGCCGAGGTCACCGTGGTGCTGAGCTCGGTCAAGGAGCGTCAGCTCCCCGAGCTCGACGACGACTTCGCGCAGCTCGCGAGCGAGTTCGACACCCTGGACGAGCTCAAGGACGACCTGCGGGTCCGCCTGGGCCGGGTGAAGAAGATGCAGCAGGGCGTGCAGGCCCGGGACAAGGTCCTGGAGGCGCTGCTGGCCGCCGTCGAGGTGCCGCTGCCCGAGGCCGTCGTGCAGGGCGAGGTGGAGGCCCGTGCGCACGACGCCGTGCACGCCTTCGACCACGACGAGAACCGCTTCGCCGAGTGGCTGGTCGAGCAGGGCCAGACCCAGGAGGAGTTCGACACCGAGGTGCGCACCGCCGCCGAGCAGGCGGTCAAGACCCAGCTCGTGCTCGACGCCATCGCCGACGCCGAGCAGCTCTCGGTCACCGACGGTGAGCTCACCGAGCGGATCATCTACCAGGCGCAGCGGTTCGGCATCAGCCCGGACGAGTACGTCAAGCGGGCGCAGCAGTCCGGCCAGCTCGGCGCGATCTTCGCCGACGTGCGCCGCGGCAAGGCGCTGGCCTCGGTGGTCCGCCAGGCCGCCGTGACCGACGAGGCCGGCAACGCGCTCGACCTGGACGAGCTGTTCGGCGAGACGAAGTCCACTGAGGAATCCGCGGCCGAGCCGACGGCGTAGCCGCTCGGACCTCATCCGGAGTTGAAGCCCTGAGCGAACGCGGGCGGTGTCGGGAAGGCGACGCCGCCCGTCTTCGTTAAGGTCGTTGCTACGAGACTCTTTTCGGCAAAGTTAGGCAGGCAGACGTGACGCAGCACTTCCCGACGCCCGAGATGCGGTCGGCCACGGGGATGAACCTCAACGACTCGGTCTACGAGCGCCTGCTCCGCGAGCGGATCATCGTGCTGGGGTCGCAGGTCGAAGAGGGCATCGCCAACCAGATCACCGCGCAGTTGCTCCTCCTCGCGGCCGAGGACCCCGAGAAGGACATCACGCTCTACATCAACTCGCCCGGCGGCTCGGTGACCGCGGGCATGGCGATCTTCGACACGATGCAGCTCATCGAGCCCGACGTGGCCACCTACGCGATGGGTCTGGCCGCGTCGATGGGCCAGTTCCTGCTCTCCGCGGGCACGCCCGGCAAGCGGCACGCCCTGCCGCACGCCCGCATCCTCATGCACCAGCCCTCGGCCGGCGTCGGCGGCACCGCGGCCGACATCGCCATCCAGGCGGACATGCTCACCCGGACCAAGCAGGAGATGGCCGAGCTGATCGCGCAGCACACCGGTCAGACGGTGGAGCGCGTCATCGCCGACTCCGACCGCGACCGCTGGTTCACCGCCCAGGAGGCCCTGGAGTACGGCTTCGTGGACAAGGTGATCAGTCGGGCCAGCCAGGCGACGACCAACTGACCGGGCAGCAGAGGACCAGGAGAGAACCAGTGAGCCAGTTCCACGCGCCGCAGTCCCGGTACGTGCTCCCCTCGTTCGTCGAGCGCACGAGCTACGGCATCAAGGAGTCCAACCCGTACAACAAGCTGTTCGAGGAGCGCATCATCTTCCTCGGCGTGCAGGTGGACGACGCGTCGGCCAACGACGTGATGGCCCAGCTGCTCGTGCTGGAGTCGGAGGACCCCGACCGCGACATCCTGATGTACATCAACTCGCCGGGTGGCTCGTTCACCTCGCTGATGGCCATCTACGACACCATGCAGTTCGTCCGGCCGGACATCCAGACCTACTGCCTGGGCCAGGCGGCCTCGGCCGCCGCGGTGCTGCTGGCGGCGGGTACGCCCGGCAAGCGGCACGCGCTGCCCAACTCGCGGATCCTGATCCACCAGCCCGCGACCGAGGGCGTGTACGGCCAGGTCTCCGACCTGGAGATCCAGTCGAACGAGATCCAGCGCGTTCGGCGCCTGCTGGAGAGCACGCTCGCGCGGCACACCAGCCGGACGCCCGAGCAGGTGCGCCTGGACATCGAGCGCGACAAGATCCTGACCGCCGAAGAGGCCCGGGAGTACGGCATCGTGGACAGCGTCCTGCCGTACCGGAAGCTGTCGGCCAAGTAAGTGCCACGTGACGCCCGACACGCCGAGCCGACCAGGGTTCCTGCCCGGTTCGGGGTGTCGGGGGCACGCTGGTCCTCCCACACAAGTGGGTAGGCCAGGTACCGTCGAGGGGAACGGGCGGACCCCGCAGCCGGCGGGCGGATGCCGACAAAGCAGTCAGGCGCACCTCACCAGGACGTGCGCCGGAGGGGACAGAGGTCAGCGGTCATGGCGCGTATCGGTGACGGCGGCGACCTGCTGAAGTGCTCTTTCTGCGGGAAGAGCCAGAAGCAGGTGAAAAAACTCATCGCCGGCCCCGGTGTCTACATCTGCGATGAGTGCATCGACCTCTGCAACGAGATCATCGAGGAAGAGCTCGCGGAGGCGGGGGACGTCAAGCTCGACGAGCTGCCCAAGCCCGCCGAGATCCACGAATTCCTCGACCAGTACGTGATCGGCCAGAACGAGGCCAAGCGCACGCTCTCGGTGGCGGTCTACAACCACTACAAGCGCATCCAGGCGGGCGACCGCGGGCGCGAGGGGCGCGACGACGGCGTGGAACTCGCCAAGTCGAACATCCTCATGCTCGGCCCCACCGGGTGCGGCAAGACCTACCTGGCCCAGACCTTGGCGAAGATGCTGAACGTGCCGTTCGCCATCGCGGACGCCACGGCGCTGACCGAGGCGGGCTACGTGGGCGAGGATGTGGAGAACATCCTGCTCAAGCTGATCCAGGCGGCGGACTACGACGTCAAGCGCGCCGAGACCGGCATCATCTACATCGACGAGGTCGACAAGATCGCTCGAAAGAGTGAAAATCCGTCGATCACCCGCGATGTCTCCGGCGAGGGCGTGCAGCAGGCCCTGCTGAAGATCCTGGAGGGCACCACCGCGTCCGTGCCGCCGCAGGGCGGGCGCAAGCACCCCCACCAGGAGTTCATCCAGATCGACACGACGAACGTGCTGTTCATCGTGGCGGGTGCGTTCGCGGGCCTGGAGAAGATCATCCAGGACCGGGTGGGCAAGCGCGGTCTGGGCTTCGGCGCCGAGGTCCGCACCAAGGCCGAGGTCGACGCCGCGGACTACTACGCCGACTCGATGCCCGAGGACCTGATCAAGTTCGGCCTGATCCCCGAGTTCATCGGGCGGCTGCCGATGGTGGCCAGCGTCACCAGCCTCGACAAGGAATCGCTGGTCCGCATCCTCACCGAGCCGAAGAACGCGCTGGTCAAGCAGTACCAGAAGCTGTTCGAGATGGACGGGGTGGAGCTGGAGTTCACCAAGACCGCGATGGAGGCCGTGGCCGACCAGGCGATCCTGCGGGGCACCGGCGCGCGCGGCCTGCGGGCGATCATGGAGGAGGTCCTGCTGCCGGTGATGTACGACATCCCCAGCCGCACGGACGTCGCCAAGGTCGTCATCACCGAGCAGACGGTCAAGGAGAACGTGAACCCGACCATCGTCGCGCGGCAGCCGTCCCGGCGGGAGCGGCGCGAGAAGTCGGCGTGAGCCTTCCCCACACGCTGATCCTGCACGGTCTGGGCGGTTCCGGACCGACGCACTGGCAGAACTGGCTGGCAGGCGAGCTCGCCCACCACGGTGGGCAGGTCGACCTGCCGCAGTTCACCCTCCCGGACGCGCCGCGGCTGCACGTGTGGCTGGCCGAGCTGCGCGAACACCTCGCCGCCGCGCCCAGCTCGGGCGAGCGGGTGGTGGTCGCGCACTCGCTGGCGTGCCTGCTGTGGCTGCACCACGCGGCCGGGGAGTTCGACGAGGCGCTGCGGGTCGACCGGGTCCTCCTGGTCGCCCCGGTCAGCCCGGAGTTCGCCGGCGAACCGCTGATCAGCGAGTTCCTCGACGTCCCGCTGGACCCGACGACCGTGCGCCGGGCGGGTGCGAGCACCCGCCTGGTCCTCGGCGAGGGCGACCCGTACTGCACGGTGGTGCGGGGCAAGGAACTGGCCGAGGCGCTCCGGCTGGACGTCGACGTCATCGTCGGCGGCGCGCACCTGAACGTGGCGGCCGACTACGGCCCGTGGACCGCGGTCCTGAAGTGGGTCCGCAGCGACCGCACGCCCCTCACCCCACGCTGACCCCGCTCACGCCGCGCTGACCCCGCTCACGCCGCGCCGGCCGTCACGGGGTCTCGACGCGTTTGCCCAGGAAGCGGATCACGTCCGGCACGATCTTGCGGTAGAACACGTCGTCGTGGCCGCCGGGGGTCACCGAGGCCACGGCGGGCTTCGCGGCGGCGATGAACTTGCGGGTGCCCTCGATGAACCGGTCGTGGTCGCCGATCCACACGCCGACCGGGGCCGGGCCCAGCTTGTCCACGTGCTTGAGCGGGTCCAGGGCGGCCCACTGCTCCTGGTTCGCGAACGCGCGGCGCTTGGCCATCTCCGGCCAGGTCAGCAGCAGGCCGGGGGAGATCGCGGCCACCGCCTTGAGCGGTTCACGGCGTTCCGCGCGCCGGCGGGCGTGGACCAGCGCCCCGAAGCCGCCCATGGACACCCCGGTGCACGCGAAGACCGGCCCGCAGGAGCGCTCGGCGAGCCAGCGGGGCACCTCTTCGAGCAGCATCGCCATCGGGTCGTCGCCGGGCGCGTTCTCGTGCCAGTAGTTGTCGCCGCCGTCGACCGCGACGAAGCCGAACGGCGGCACGGACCGCCGGCCGACCGCGGTGACCAGGGCGTCCGGCAGGCCGCCGACGGCCGCGAAGCGGGCGTTGCCGTGCAGGCCGTGCAGGAGGATCGACATCGGCAGGGTGGAGGTGGGCACGCCGGGCGGCAGGATCGTCACCAGGTCGACCTCGCGGCGGCGGTACTGGGAGTACACCCGGTCCACCCGCACCACGGGCCGCTTTCCGGCGGGCACCGGACCCGCCACGCCCAGCACGTGCCGCAGCGCGTCGCTGCCCGGCGCGTGCCCGTTGAGCGTCGCGGCGACCCCCGTCACGGCCAGCCCGGTCGCGCCGAGCGCGCCGAGCACCGTCCGCCTGCTGACCATGTCCCCCTCCTGCGATCCCCCGGTTCCATCGCGCCGGGCACCCCCGGCGTTTCCGCTACACCACCGATCGCGCCCGAAGTTCGGCTATCCGCTCCAGCGGGTAGCCGAGCGTGCTCAGCACGTGGTCGGTGTGCTCGCCCAGCGCGGGCACCCGGCCCGGCGCCCAGTCCCAGCCGGTGGAGTCGACCGGTGGGCGCAGCACCGCCGCCTCGCCGCCCGGCACGCCCACCCGCGTCCACCGCTCGCGGGCGGCCAGCTGCGGGTGGTCGGGCAGGTCGGCGACCGAGCGGGTGCGGGCGGCGGGCACGTCGGCGGCGTCCAGTGCGTCGAGCAGGTCGGCCGCCGCCCAGCCGGTGAAGTCGAGTTCGGCGTGCAGCTCGGGCCGGTGCGCCACCCTCGTGCCCACCGTGCCGAACCGCACGTCGTCGGCCAGCTCGGGCCGGCCGAGCACCCCGCACAGCCGTCGCCACTGCGGGTCGTTCTGGACGGCCAGGTGCACCGCCCCGTCCCGGCAGCGGAACGGCCCGTACGGCGCGATGCTCGGGTGGTGCGCCCCGGTGCGCGGCGCGGCGGCCCCGGTGCCGGCGGCGTAGAGGGCGGGCTGGTGCATCCACTCGGCCATCGCCTCGAACAGGGTCAGCCGCAGCGTGACGCCCTCGCCGGTGCGCTCCCGGTGCAGCAGGGCCGCGAGCACCGCGGACTGGAGCTGCACGCCCGCGGCGATGTCGGCGACCGAGATGCCCGCCCGCGCGGTCACCTCGCCCTCACCGGTCAGCTCGACCAGGCCCGCTTCGGACTGCACGAGCGCGTCGAACGCCTTGCGCCCGGCGTACGGGCCGGTCTCGCCGTAGCCGGACAGCTCGCCGACCACCAGCGACGGGTGTTCGCAGCGCAGCGTCTCGGCGTCCACACCCAGTCGACGCGCCGCGCCCGGCGAGAGGTTGCACAGCACCACGTCGGCGCGCGCGACGAGGTCGGCGAGCACCTCGCGGCCCTCGGGGTGCTTGAGGTCGAGGGTGAGCGACTCCTTGCCGGCGTTGGTCCACGCGAAGTACGAGGACACCTCGCCGCACGCCTGGTCGTAGTGGCGGGCGAAGTCGCCGCCGTCCGGGCGCTCCACCTTCACCACCCGCGCGCCCAGATCGGCCAGCAGCTTGGTCGCGTACGGCACCGCCACGGCCTGTTCGACGCTGACGACGAGCACGCCGTCCAGGGGTCTCGCGGGGCTCAAGCGGTGATCCGTTCCACGCCGGTGTAGACGTTCATCGAGTCGCCGCGCAGGAACCCGACCAGCGTCACGCCCTGCTCCTCGGCCAGCTCCGCGGCCAGCGACGACGGCGCGGACACCGCGGCGAGCACCGGCACCCCGGCCATCGCGGCCTTCTGGACCAGCTCGAACGACGCCCGCCCGGACACCATCAGCACCGTCCCGGTCAGCGGCACCCGGTCCTGGAGCACGGCCCAGCCGAGCACCTTGTCCACCGCGTTGTGCCGCCCGACGTCCTCGCGCACGACCAGCGCCTCGCCCGAGGAGGTGAAGAGCCCGGCGGCGTGCAGGCCGCCGGTGGAGGCGAACACCTTCTGCTTCGCGCGCAACGCGTCGGGCAGCGACGTCAGCACGTCCACGTCGACCCGGACGGCGTCCTGGGCGGGGGAGTAGCGGGTCTTGAGCTTGACCGCGTCCAGCGCCGCCTTGCCGCACACCCCGCACGACGAGGTGGTGTAGAAGTTCCGCTCGACCCCGGGGTCCGGCGGCGGCACGTGGTCGGCCAGCGTGACGTCGAGCACGTTGTAGGTGTTGAGCCCGTCCGGGCCGGTGCCCTCGCAGAACCGGGCCACCGACACGTCGGCGAGCCCGCCGATCACGCCTTCGCCGAGCAGGAAGCCGTGCGCGAGCTCCACGTCGTGGCCGGGTGTGCGCATGGTCACGGTCAGCGGTTTGCCGCCGACGCGCAGCTCCAACGGCTCCTCGGCGGCCAGCGAGTCGACCCGCGTGCGGTGCGTTCGTCGCGAATACGTGACCACTGGGCGACGGACGGTGACTCGCCCCATGGTGGAACTCCTTCTCGGCGCTTAGTTTCCAGGTCAGTCATCCACCAGGTTACGGAGGTGTCGGCCAGTGGGGGCCCGACCAGGGGGTTTTCTCGACCGCTCGCGAACCGTCGCGCCACCGGGGTGGAACCGCTGGCTGGTGCCGCCCGCGGCGCTCTCGGTCCACCTCGCCATCGGCCAGGCGTACGCGTGGAGCGTGTTCAAGCCACCGTTGGAGAGCGCGCTGGGGCTGTCCGGCACGCAGAGCGCGCTGCCGTTCCAGCTCGGGATCGTGATGCTGGGCCTGTCGGCGGCGTTCGGCGGCACGCTGGTCGAGCGCAACGGTCCGCGGTGGGCGATGTTCGTGTCCGCCACGTGCTTCTCGTCGGGTTTCCTGATCTCCGCGCTCGGCGCGTGGACCGGGCAGTACTGGCTGGTGGTGCTCGGCTACGGGTTCGTCGGTGGCATCGGGCTGGGCATCGGGTACATCTCGCCGGTCTCCACGCTGATCAAGTGGTTCCCGGACCGGCCGGGCATGGCCACCGGTATCGCGATCATGGGCTTCGGCGGCGGCGCGCTGATCGCCTCGCCGTGGTCGGCGCAGATGCTGGAGACGTTCGGCCGCACGAACACCGGCATCGCGCAGACGTTCCTGGTGCACGGCCTGGCGTACGCGGTCTTCATGTCCGTGGGCGTGCTGCTGATCCGGGTTCCCACCGAGACGGCCGAGAAGCGGGTGGCCCGCTCGGCGGTGAACGTGTCGGCGCGCAACGCCCTGAAGACACCGCAGTTCTGGTGCCTGTGGGTGGTGCTGTGCTTCAACGTCACCGCGGGCATCGGCATCCTGGAGAAGGCCGCGCCGATGATCCGGGACTTCTTCGCCGACACGTCCGCGCCGGTCGCCGCCGGGGCCGCGGCCGGGTTCGTGGCGCTGCTGTCGCTGGCGAACATGGCGGGCCGGATCGTGTGGTCGTCCACATCGGACCTGGTGGGCCGCAAGAACATCTACCGGGTGTACCTGGGCGCGGGCGCGTTGACCTACCTGGCGCTGGCGTTGGCCGGTAACACGTCCAAGGTGCTGTTCGTGGTGTGCGCCATGCTGATCCTGTCGTTCTACGGCGGCGGGTTCGCCACGATCCCGGCGTACCTCAAGGACCTGTTCGGCACCTACCAGGTGGGCGCGATCCACGGCCGGCTGCTCACCGCCTGGTCGCTGGCGGGCGTGCTGGGGCCGTTGATCGTCAACGCCATCGCGGACGGCCAGAAGGCCGCGGGCAAGGCCGGGCCGGACCTCTACACGACCTCGCTGCACATCATGATCGTGCTGCTGGTCGTCGGGTTCGTGGCGAACGAGCTGGTGCGCCCGGTGGCCGCGAAGCACCACGAGCCGGTGCTGGAAGGAGCGTCCCGGTGAACCGCACGGCGCTGGTGGTATTCGCCTGGCTTTGGGTCGGGCTCCCGTTGGCCTATGGGTTGGTGGAGCTGATCCGCAAGGTGACGGCGCTGTTCAGCGGTTAGTGTCGGAGGGTGGATTCCTACGACGTGGTGGTTGTCGGCGGCGGGCACAACGCCCTGGTCGCGGCGGCCTACCTGGCGCGCGCCGGGCGCTCCGTGCTGGTGCTGGAGAAGCTCGACCACGTCGGCGGCGCGGCCGTCAGCGAGCAGGCGTTCCCCGGTGTGGACGCCCGGCTGTCCCGCTACTCGTACCTGGTCAGCCTGCTGCCCGACCGGATCGTGGCCGACCTCGGGCTGACGGTGGCGCTGCGGTCGCGGGCCGCGTCGTCCTACACGCCGGCCGGGAACCTGCTGGTCGAGCGCACGCCGGGCGAGGTCACCGCGGCCTCGTTCCGCGCGCTGACCGGCTCGGACGCCGAGTTCGAGCGCTGGCAGCGCTGGTACGCCGACCTGGAGGCGCTCGCCGCCGCCCTCGCACCGACCCTGCTGGAACCGCTGGTGTCCCGTCAGCACGCCCGGATCCGGGTGGACGCGGTGGCCCGGATGCGGCTGTGGGAACAGGTCTTCGAGCGCCCGCTCGGCGGCACGCTGGAGGAGCTGTTCACCGACGACGTGGTGCGCGGCGTGGTCGCGACCGACGGCCTGATCGGCACGCACACCTCGGTGCACGACCTGGCGGCCAACCGGTGCTTCCTCTACCACGTGATCGGCAACGGCACGGGGGAGTGGAAGGTGCCGGTCGGCGGGATGGGCGCGGTGACCGGCGAGCTGGTGCGGGCCGCGCGCGCGGCGGGCGCGGAGATCGTGACCGGCGCCGAGGTGTCCAGGGTGGACGCCGACGGCAAGACCGCCGAGGTGGAGTACGACGGGCGCACCGTGGGCGCGCGGTTCGTGCTGTCCGGCGTCGCGCCGCACGTGCTGGACGCGTTGCGCGGCAAGGAGTCCGGGCCGGTGGCCGAGGGCAGCCAGCTCAAGGTGAACATGCTGCTGGAACGGCTGCCGAAGGTGCGCGGCGGGGTCGACCCGAAGCTCGCGTTCGCGGGCACCCTGCACCTGGACGAGTCGTACGACCAGCTGGAGACGGCCTACCGGGAGAGCGCGGCCGGGCAGGTGCCGACCGTGCTGCCCGCCGAGATGTACTGCCACACGCTGACCGACCCGTCGATCCTGGCCCCGGACCTGGTCGAACGCGGGTGGCACACGCTCACCCTGTTCGGCCTGCACACCCCGGCCGCGTTGTTCGAGGAGGACAACGACGGCCTGCGGCAGCGGCTGGTCGACCGGTACCTCCGAGCGTTGAACGCGCACCTGGAGGAGCCGGTCGAGGACTGCCTGGCCCGCGACGCCGAGGGCCGGCCGTGCCTGGAGGCCCGGTCGCCGCTGGACCTGGAGGCGGAACTCGGGCTGCCGCGCGGCAACATCTTCCACGGCGCGCTGGCGTGGCCGTTCGCGGAGGAGGAGGACGAGGTGGGGCGTTGGGGCGTGGAGACCGACGTGCCGAACCTGTTCGTGTGCGGTGCGGGGGCGCGGCGCGGCGGCGGGGTCAGCGGCATCGGCGGGCACAACGCCGCGATGGCCGTGCTGGAGCGCTAGCCCGTCAGACCCGCTCGAACAGGGCGGTGACGAGCTTCTTCTCCTGCTCGAAGTTCGCGCCGGAGGTCACCACGACCTCCAGCGGGCCCTTGCGCGCCGCGAGGGTGTTGACCAGGACCTCGCCGGTGCCCAGCGAGCCGGTGTAGGCCTCGTCGAAGAAGCCCGGCAGGTCCTTGGCCCGTTGGCCGCCCGAGCCGAACCCCTCCTTGCCCTTGGCGAACGAGGCGGCGTCGGCCCCGGTGGCGAACCGGACGGAGGTCATCGCGCCGCCGCCGTCGTAGTGGCAGGTGACGAGCTTGCCGTCGATCTCCTGCCGGGGGTGCTTCAGGTTGAGCTGGAGGGCCGCGCCCACGACGTCGGCGGGGGCCTTGGCGCAGTCGATGCCGGCCACCGCCGCCTGCGTCGTGGACGTCGTGGTCGGCGGTGCCGAGTCGCCGGTGGTCGGCGCGCTCTCCGGCGTGGCGGTGCAGGCGGTGAGCACGGCGAGCCCCAGCACTGCCGCGAGCGCGTTCTTGATGACCACAGATCCTCCAGGCGTGTCGCCCGGAGGTTCGCCCGGACGGGTGCCGACGTTACCCGAGCGCTATATCAAGGAACCTTGCTAAAGGGTTCTTGATATGCGTACGCTCGGGGCATGGCCGAGCCGCGCGACGACCTCATCCGGGATCCTCGGGAGCTGCGCGCGCTCGCGCACCCGTTCCGCTGGAAGCTCATCGACCTGCTGTCCAGCGAGGGGCAGCGGACCGCGACCCAGTGCGCGCAGGCCCTCGGCGAGAGCGTGGCCGGCTGCTCGTACCACCTGAACATGCTGGCCAAGTACGGGTTCGTGGAGGAGGTGCCGGACGTCAAGGGCCGGCAGAAGCCGTGGCGGATGCTCCGGCACCACCAGAGCTGGTCCACCGAGGACATGGACGACGAGACCGTCCTCGCCGCCGAAGCGGCCAGTGACGCGTTGATCGAGCAGGAGTTCGCCGCGCTGCGCGAGCGCTTGCGCCGCAAGAGCCTCGAACCGCTCGAATGGCAGACCGCCACCGGCATCCGGGGGCACCTGGAGTTCCTCACCGCGGCGGAGGCGGAGGAGGTCCAGGCCGCCATGTTCGCCGTGCTGGAGAAGTTCGCCGACCGCCACCACGACCCGGCGGCCCGGCCGGAGGGCGCACGCCCGGTGCGCATCTTCCAAGCCACGACCGTGGCACCGCGGCGGGACTGAGCACGCGCTATATCGGTGGAGGCCGCCCGGCGGGCTCGCTACCGTTCGACGTTCACCCGTTTTCCGAACCGGCCCAGCGATCGAGGGGGATTCGCCATGCCCGTTTACGACGCCCTGTACGACATAGCCCGCCAGCGCAACCACGACGACCAGGCCACGGCCACGCGGTACCGGCTCGGCCGGAGCAGGCTCAAAGCCTTCTCCGGCCTGCTGAAACTCGACTGGGAGGTGGCGCGCGAGCGTCGCTCCCTGGTCGCGAGCGTCGGCTTCTCCTGGCAGCGCACGGCCGGCTGACCGACTGCCCCGCTGGTAGACCCTCCGCCGCCGACGTCCTCCGCCTCCGAGCACTCCGCACAGCCCGAACGCGGTGTCCGCCGCCCGACGAGGGGCCGGGCGGCGGACACCGTGTCAATCGGGGTCAGTCGGGGTCGGACGGGGTCAGTCGAGCAGCCGTTCCAGCCGCACCACGATCGACTTGGACGTGGGCGTCCCGGAGACGTCCGCGGTGGAGTCCAGCGGCACCAGCGGGTTCGCCTCCGGGAAGTACGCCGCCGCGCAGCCCTTCGCGGTCGGGTACGACACCACCCGGAACCGCTCGGCCCGCCGCTCGGTCACCCCGGTCGGGTCCTCCGGCCACTCGCTGACCAGGTCGACGTAGTGCCCGTCGAGCAGGTCCAGCTCGTCCAGGTCGGCCGGGCTGACGAACACCACCCGCCGGCCGTCCTTCACCCCGCGGTAGCGGTCGTCCAAGCCGTAGATCGTGGTGTTGTACTGGTCGTGGCTGCGCATGGTCTGCAACAGCAGCCGGCCGACCGGCACCCGCAGCACGGTCAGCTCGTTGGCCGAGAAGTGCGCCTTGCCGGTGCGGGTCCCGCTGAACTCGCGGGCATCGCGCGGCGCGTGCGGCAGCACGAAACCGTCGGGCCGGCGCACCCGCTCGTTGTAGTCCGCGCACCCCGGCACGACCCGGGAGATCCGGTCCCGGACCACGTCGTAGTCCTTCTCGAACTCCTCCCACGGCACCGGGTGGTCCGGGCCGAGCACGGCCCGCGCCAGCCGGCACACGATGGACACCTCGGACAGCAGGCGGTCGCTCGCCGGTTCGAGCCGGCCACGCGAGCGGTGCACCACCGACATCGAGTCCTCGACCGTGACGAACTGCTCGCCGCTGTGCTGGAGGTCGCTCTCGGTGCGGCCCAGCGTGGGCAGGATCAGCGCTGTCTTCCCGTGCACCACGTGCGACCGGTTGAGCTTGGTGGACACGTGAACCGTCAGGTCGCACGACCGCAGCGCGCGCTCGGTGACCTCCGTGTCCGGCGTGGCGGCCGCGAAGTTGCCGCCCACCGCGAAGAACACCCGTGCCTTGCCGTCGCGCATCGCCCGGATCGAGGCGACCGTGTCGAGCCCGTGCTCGCGCGGCACGGTGATGCCGAACTCGGTCTCCAGCGCCGACATGAACTTCTCCGGCATCTTCTCCCAGATGCCCATGGTCCGGTCGCCCTGCACGTTGGAGTGGCCGCGCACCGGGCACAGGCCCGCGCCCGGCTTGCCGATCATCCCGCGCAGCAGCGCCACGTTCGCGATCTCGCGGATGGTCTGCACCGAGTGCTTGTGCTGGGTCAGGCCCATCGCCCAGCAGAAGATCGTGCGCTGCGAGTCGGCCAGCATCCGGGCCAGCAGCTCCACCTGCTTGCGCGGCAGCCCGGTCGCCGTGTCGACGGCGTCCCAGTCCAGCTCGCGCACGTGCTCGGCGTACTCGGCGAACCCGTCGGTGTAGTTCCTCACGAACTCGTCGTCGGCCGCGTCCCAGGACAGCAGCAGGTTCCCGACCGCCTGGAACAGCGCCTGGTCGCCGCCGAGCCGGATCTGCAGGAACTCGTCGGCCAGCTGCGTGCCCGCGCCGATCACGCCGCGCACGTTCTGCGGGTTCTTGAACCGCAGCAGGCCGGCCTCGGGCAGCGGGTTGACCGCGACGATCTTCGCCCCGGTCTTCTTGGCCTCCTCCAGCGCGGACAGCATCCGCGGGTGGTTGGTGCCGGGGTTCTGGCCGACCACCACGATCAGGTCGGCGCGGGCGAAGTCGTCGATGCTCACCGAGCCCTTGCCGATGCCGGTGGTCTCCGACAGCGCCGCGCCGGAGGACTCGTGGCACATGTTCGAGCAGTCCGGCAGGTTGTTCGTGCCGAATGAGCGGACCAGCAGCTGGTAGAGGAACGCGGCCTCGTTGCTGGTCCGGCCGGAGGTGTAGAACACCGCCTCGTTCGGGTCGGCCAACCCGGTGAGCCGGTCCGCGACCAGCGCGAACGCGTCGCTCCACGAGATGGGCTGGTAGTGCGAGGCACCCTCGCGCAGCACTACCGGGTCGGTGATCCGGCCCTGCTGGCCCAGCCAGTAGTCGGTCTTGCCGGCCAGGTCGGCGATCGGGTGCGCGGCGAAGAAGTCCGGACCGACCCGGCGGCGGGTGGCCTCCTCGGCGACGGCCTTCGCGCCGTTCTCGCAGAACTCGGCCAGCTTGCGGTGCCCCTGCGGCTCGGGCCACGCGCAACCCGGGCAGTCGAACCCCTCGCGCTGGTTGAGCAGCCGCAGCGTGGTCACCGTGCGGGCCACGCCCATCTGCTCCACGCCGCGCTTGAGCGACACGGCCACGCCGGGAATCCCGGCCGCCCACCGCTTGGGTCCGGTCACGTCGAGCCGCGACTCGTCGATGTCGTGCTGGGGTGGCTTGCTCATGGGGACCATTGTGCGCTGGCGCGCCCCGCGCGAGCGCGCCAGCGGTACCGCGATCCACCGTCGGCGACGGGGTGGCGCCGGACCGCTGTCACGGGCCCCAAGGGGTTGAGAACGGCCCGTGAATCCGATGCCGGGTCCCCGCGGCGACCGGTGATCACGGTGAATTGTGAGCGGCGCCACTGATCGCGCGAATCGACCGATCGGGTGACCTGGTCAGCCGCAGCTGTCCCGGATCTCCAGCGACCGGTTCGGGTCGAAGTAGTCCTCGGACGGCCCGTCGCCGGCCCCGTCCCCGGTGTCGTCGGCGCGGTCGGGGCGTTCGCTGATGCCCGGCGCGAGGAAGCCCTGCTTCGCCGCCTCGCACGCGATCGAGAAGTCGTAACCGTCCGTGTCGTCGGTCCACAGGCCGTTGCTCTCCGGCGCGAACGTGTCGCCGCTGCGGACGACGTAGGTCATGGTCACCCGCCGCACGACCACGACGTCCATCGGGCTCGTCGGCGTCTTGTCGGTCTCGAACGCGTAGGCGAACACGTAGTTCGTGCGCACCACGAGTTCGCCCGGCTGCCCGGCCTCGGCGGTCATCGTGCCGTTCACCTTGGGCCCGGCGGGCAGCAGCCGCTGGCCCTTGGCGATCCGGGTCACCGCCATCGACGCCTCGGCGTCGTGCCGCCCGTCGAAGAGCTGGCGCATCTGGTCCTGCAGGTCGTGGGCGAGCAGGCCGATGTACCGCTCGACGTCGTGGTCCTGGATCACCGAGCGCTCCAGCCGTGAGGTCACCACGGCCTGCTTGACCTGCCGGTACGCCGCCGCGACCTGTTCGGCGGTGAACCCGCCGACGGGCGTGGCCGCCGGCGGCGCGACGCCCGCCTCGCCGTCGGCCCAGCCGTCGGCGGGCGTGTTGCGGAACGGCCGCTCGGGGTCGATCCGGAAGGTCTCCTCGGCGGGAGCGCTCAGCGCCTCCTCGACCCCGGCGAACGTGCCCTCGCGGTAGAGCCCGAACAGCAGAGCGGCGATCGCCACCACCGCGATCGCGGTGACGATCCGCCCGCCGTTGGCCTTGACCCGAGCCGCCCGCCGCTGCTTGCGGAACTCCCTGCGGGCGCGCTTGTCGGCCTCCGCGATCCACTTCGCGTCACGCAGGTCGGGGTGGTCGTCGAGCCCGTCGGTGTGCACTTGCCCCCCAGCAGGTGTGATCAGTGCGCCGATCCCCTGATCGGGTGACGGCCGGCGGACGTTAGCAGGCTCGCCGCACGCTCAGCAGTTGTCTTTCCGCCAGGCGCTCCCCGGTGGCGCGATGAAGCCCTTCGGCGAGGCCTTGCACGTGGCGGAGTGCGTGCTCTCGTGGACCGGCCCCACCTCGACCTGCGGAACGTCGCCCACGAACGTGACCAGGTAGGTCATGTCGGTCCGGCTCACGACGGCGGGCCTGCCCGGCGGCGGGGAGCCGGTGGCGAACACGTAGGACACCGAGTAGTCGGCACGCACCTCCAGACCGCCGCCGCGGACCTGCGCGCGCATGGTCCCGGTCACCGGGGGGACGCCCGGCGCGAGCTTCTCGCCCGTCGCGATCCGGTTCACGATCGCCGTCTGCACCTGCCGGTCCGGCTCGGCCCATGCTTTGCGCAACGGCCCCTGCTGAGCGGGCGCGAGCAGCGCGAGCACCGGTTCCACGTCGTGGTCGCGCAGCACCCGCAGGTCCAGCCGCGAGGCCACGACCACCCTCCGGACCCGCTCGTACGCAGCCGCCACCTGCTCCGCGGTGAACTCACCCACCGCTACGGCCTCCGGCACGACGATCCCCGCCTCGCCCTCGGGCCAGGTCGTGATCTCCAAGACGGCGGGCGGCAGCCCCTGGGTGGTGGACGGGCGCTGCGGCAGCGGGGCGGGTCCTTGCTCCGTCTCCCACGCCAGCGCCACCACGGGCGCGGCGAACAGCAGCAGAGCGGTGCCCCACACCAGCACGCGGTGGCGTTGTCGCCAGGTGCGTCCCCGGCTGTCGCGGTGCTCGGACACCACGTCGTCCGCTTCCCCGTCGTCGCTGCGCACGGTAACCCCACCCCCAAGCCGGTGACAACGGCACCCAGCGTGGTGGAGGCCGTCGGCAGGTGGGGGCGTTACCAGGTATCTGATTCGAAGTCGATACCGCGACCTCCGTAGACTTCCCACGTGACTGAAACGCCCACCGCACCCCAGCGCTCCGAACTCCCGCCGGCCTGGAACCCGGCCGAGGTAGAAGCCGGGCTGTACCAGCGGTGGGTCGATCGCGGCTACTTCACGGCCGACGCGACCAGCGACAAGCCGCCGTTCTCCATCGTGCTGCCCCCGCCGAACGTCAACGGCAGCCTGCACATGGGCCACGCCCTCAACCACAGCGTCATGGACGCCCTCACCCGCCGCCGGCGGATGCAGGGCTACGAGGTGCTGTGGCTGCCGGGCACGGACCACGCGGGCATCGCCACCCAGACGGCGGTCGAGCGCGCGCTGGCCTCCGAGGGCATGTCCCGGCACGACCTGGGCCGCGAGAAGTTCGTGGAGCGGGTCTGGCAGTGGCGCGAGGAGGTCGGCGGCCGGATCCTCGGCCAGATGCGCCGCCTCGGCGACGGCGTGGACTGGGACCGGGTCCGGTTCACCATGGACGAGGGCCTGTCCCGGTCGGTCCAGACGATCTTCAAGCGGCTGTTCGACGACGGCCTGATCTACCGCGCCGAGCGGATCATCAACTGGTGCCCGCGCTGCCAGACCGCGCTGTCGGACATCGAGGTCGACCACTCCGAGGACGACGGCGAACTGGTCTCGATCCGGTACGGCTCCGGCGCGAGCTCGATCATCGTCGCGACCACCCGCGCGGAGACCATGCTGGGCGACACGGCGGTGGCCGTGCACCCGGAGGACGAGCGCTACCGGCACCTCATCGGCACCGACGTCGAGGTCCCGCTGACCGGCCGGTACGTGCCGGTCGTGGCGGACGAGCACGTCGACCCGAAGTTCGGCACCGGCGCGGTCAAGGTGACCCCGGCGCACGACCCGAACGACTTCGAGATCGGCCGCCGGCACGACCTGCCGATGCTGACCGTGATGGACGGCCGCGGCGTGATCACCGCGAAGGGCCCGTTCGAGGGCCTGGACCGGTTCGAGGCGCGCCCCGCCGTGGTCGCCGCGCTGCGCGAGCAGGGCCGGATCGTCGCCGAGAAGCGCCCCTACCAGCACTCCGTCGGCCACTGCTCGCGGTGCGACACGGTGATCGAGCCGCGCCTGTCGCTGCAGTGGTGGGTGAAGGTCGAGCCGCTGGCCCGCGAGGCCGCGGCCGCCGTGCGCGACGGCCGCACCAAGATCCACCCGCCGGAGCTGGCCAAGCGCTACTTCGACTGGGTCGACAACCTCAACGACTGGTGCATCTCGCGCCAGCTCTGGTGGGGGCACCGCATCCCGGTCTGGTACGGCCCCAACGACAAGGTGATGTGCGTCGGGCCCGACGACGAGCCGCCCGGCGAGGGCTGGACGCAGGACGAGGACGTGCTCGACACGTGGTTCTCCTCGGGCCTGTGGCCGTTCTCCACGCTGGGCTGGCCCGCCCAGACCGCCGACCTGGCGAAGTTCTACCCGACCAGCGTGCTGTCCACCGGCTACGACATCCTGTTCTTCTGGGTCGTCCGGATGATGATGTTCGGCCTGTACGCGATGGACGGCAAGCAGCCGTTCGACCACGTGTTCCTGCACGGCCTGATCCGCGACCAGCACGGCAAGAAGATGTCGAAGTCGCGCGGCAACGGCATCGACCCGCTGGACTGGATGGACTCCTACGGCGCGGACGCCACCCGGTTCACGCTGCTGCGCGGCGCGAACCCCGGCTCCGACCTGGCGATCGCCGAGGAGTGGGCGGCCGGCTCCCGCAACTTCACCACGAAGCTGTGGAACGCGACCCGGTTCGCGCTGGGCAACGGCGCGACCGTGCAGCGGCCGGTGCCGGCCCGCGAGCAGCTCACCGACGCCGACCGCTGGATCCTCGACCTGCTCGACCAGCTGGTCACCGACGTGGACGGGCAGTTCGAGGCGTTCCAGTTCGGCAAGCTCGCCGAGGGGCTCTACCACTTCACCTGGGACGAGTTCTGCGACTGGTACCTGGAACTGGCCAAGGTGCAGATCGCCGAGGGCGGCGCGCGGGCCGAGGCGACCCAGGCGGTGCTCGGGCACGTGCTCGACGTCGTGCTGCGGCTGCTGCACCCGCTCGCGCCGTTCATCACCGAGACGCTGTGGACGGCGCTGACCGGCGGCGAGTCGGTGGTGGTCGCCGACTGGCCGAAGCCGCACGGCGGCGCGCGCGACGAGGTCGCCGCGAGCCGGATCGAGGGCCTCAAGAAGCTGGTCACCGAGATCCGCCGGTTCCGCTCCGACCAGGGCCTCAAGCCCGCCCAGAAGGTCGCGGGCAAGGTCCGCGGCGCGTGCTGCGTCGACCTGGTCGACCAGGTGCCCGCGGTGCGCGTGCTGACCCGGATGACCGAGCCGGGCGAGGAGTTCACCGCCTCGGCGCAGATCGAGGTCGGCCTGCCCAAGGGCGCGGTGAAGGTCGAGCTGGACCTGTCCGGCGCGATCGACGTGGTCGCCGAGCGCAAGCGGCTGGCCAAGGACCTGGCGGTGGCCGAGAAGGAACGCGCCCAGTGCGAGGGCAAGCTGAACAACCCGGCGTTCACCGACAAGGCACCGGCCGAGGTGGTCGCGAAGATCCAGGCCCGGCTGACGGCGGCCAACGCCGACATCGAGCGCATCCACGCCCGCCTCGACACGCTGCCGCAGTCGTGACCGGGCCCGACTCGCTGGACGAGCTCCGCCAGGTCGAGGCGGAGCTCAACCAGCGCTGGCCGGAGACCAAGCTCGAACCGAGCCTGGACCGGATCAAGGCGCTGGCCGAGCTGATGGGCGACCCGCAGACGTCCTACCCGGTGCTGCACATCACCGGCACCAACGGCAAGACGTCGACCTCGCGGATGATCGACGCGCTGCTGACCCGGGTCGGCCTGCGCACCGGCCGCTACACCAGCCCGCACCTCCAGCTGGTGACCGAGCGGATCAACGTCGACAACGAGCCGCTCAGCCCGCAGCGCTACGTCGAGGTCTACCGCGACATCGAACCGCTGGTGTCCGTCGTGGACAGCCGCAACGAGGTGCCGCTGAGCAAGTTCGAGGTGCTCACCGGGATGGCGTTCGCGGCGTTCGCGGACGCCCCGGTGGAAGCCGCCGTGGTCGAGGTGGGCCTGGGCGGGCGCTGGGACGCGACGAACATCGCCGACGGCCAGATCGCGGTGATCACGCCGGTCGGCATCGACCACGTCGAGTACCTGGGCTCCACGCTGGAGGGCATCGCCGAGGAGAAGGCCGGGATCATCAAGCCCGGCGCGGTGGCGCTGCTGGCCGAGCAGGACCCGGTGGTCGAGCAGGTGCTGCTGCGCCGGATCGCCGAGGTCGACGCCATGGTCGCCCGGCAGGGCTCCGAGTTCGGGGTGCTCCAGCGGGACGTGGCCGTCGGCGGGCAGATGCTGCGGTTGCAGGGCCTCGGCGGCGTGTACGAAGAGGTGTTCCTGCCGCTGCACGGCGCGCACCAGGCGGCGAACGCGGCGCTCGCGCTGGCCTCCGTGGAGGCGTTCTTCGGTGCCGGGGCGGACCGCCAGATCGACGTGGACGCGGTGCGCGAGGCGTTCGCCACCGTCGCGTCACCGGGCCGGCTGGAACGGGTGCGGTCCGCGCCCACCGTGCTGGTCGACGCCGCGCACAACCCGCACGGCGCGAAAGCCCTGGCCAAGGCGCTGGACGAGGAGTTCGGGTTCCGCAAGCTGGTCGCGGTCATCGGCGTGATGGACGACAAGGACGCCGTGGGCATCCTCAGCGAACTGGAGCCCGTGGTGCACGAGGTCGTGCTCACCGCGAACTCGTCACCGCGCGCGATGGACCCGGACCTGCTGGCCGGCGTGGCGATCCCGATCTTCGGCGAGGACCGGATGTACGTGCAGCCGCACCTGGTCGACGCGCTGGAGGAAGCCGTGCGACTGGCAGAGGAGGACGACGGCGGCGACGTGATGTCCGGCGGCGGCGTGATCGTGACGGGCTCCGTGGTGACCGCCGGCGAGGCCCGCGCCCTGTTCGGCAAGGAGCCGTCGTGACAACACCGGCGGGCGTGCCCGCGCCCAAGAAGGACCCGATGAAGTCGTTCCGCGGCATCATGGCCGGGACGCTCATCCTGGAAGTGATCGTGGTCGCCCTGGCGCTGCCGGTGGTGGCGAAGCTGGGCGGCGGGATCGGCACCGGCACGGGCTACCTGGTGCTGGGCCTGATCGTGGCCCTGATCGGCACCTGCGCGCTGCTCAAGCGCCCGTGGATCGTGTGGGTGATCGCGCTCCTGCACGTGGTGATGATCGCGTCGTGGCCGCTGCTGACCGCGCTGGGCGCGATCGGCGTGCTGTTCAGCCTGGTCTGGGTGTACCTGCTGTGGCTGCGCCGCGACGTGGCCAAGCGGATGGCCGCGGGCCGCCTGCCCAGCCAGCAGCAATCCGCTTAGCCGCTCACCGCCCGTCGCGGATCCCTTGGCCCCGGTGAAGTCGGCGCGGAACACCGCCGCGCCGCCGAGGTCGGTGTCGGTCAGGTCCGCGTAGTCGAGGTGCGCGTCGCGCAGGTCGGTCATGGACAGGTCGGCCCGCACGAGGTAGGCCTCGCTCAACCGGATGCCCCGCAGGTTGCCCGCCTGGAGGTTGGCGCCCGCCAGGTGCGCGCCGCGCAGGTCGACGCCGCTGAGGTCCGCGCCGTACAGGTAGCCCCGGTCAGGTCGATCGTGGTCGCCGCCCAGAAGTGCTCGGGCTGGTCGCGCCGGCGGTGGTGGGCCAAGACCCGGTGCGCCGTGATCCGGACCTGTCGCTCCTGCGCCCGCGCGGTGACCAGCTCGTCGAACCGCTCGCGCTCGGCGGTGGACGCGTCGTCGGGCAGCACGCCCGGCACGGCCGGGAACGGCATCCGCAGGTAGGCGCACAGGACGTTGAGGATCGTCGTGCGCTGTTCAGGCTCGGCCTGGCCGAGGCGCTGCATGGCGTACAGGCCGGCCAGCCGGACGGCGGCGTGCGCCGACCCGAGCTGGTCGGCGGCCTTGTGTAGAGGTCGGTGACCCGGCGCTCGCGCGCGTCGGCCTCGGTCGCGGCGGCCACCCGCTCCTGGTGGCTCTGGTCGATTTCCTTCTGCCGCAGCCCGATCTCGATCGAACGCTGCCGCCGCCACGCCAGGTACAACGCCACTGCCCCACCGCCGCCGACCCCGACGCTCAAGCCGATCCGCAACGCGTCGAACCGCGCGGACACCAGCTCGCTCCCCGCCAGACCACTCGTCCCCGCCCACCACAGCGCGGTCACCGCACCGGCGGTCAACAGGAGCGCACCCCCGGCGACGACTGCCATCCACCGCCCGGAGAGGACGTTCGGGATCGCGCTCGCGCCCCGTGCGGGTAAACCACTCGTTTCACTCACACCTGATCATCGCCCGACCCGGCACAGACGCTTCACCCCGTACGGACAACGGCCTGACCGATCTGACTTCCGAGCGCTTGCGCACAGCAGGACGTCTGGACGTGGGTGCGCGGGCGATGCCGCGCGACGACGCTCGACCGGTTCAAGCTGGTGCAGCACGTCAGGCCAAGGCCACCATTGACCAGCGGCGGCTGGTTCGGGAGATCCGTGTCGCGCGCAGCTGTCACGACGCCGTGAATCCGGAGTTCGGCCATCGACGTCCGCGACAACCACTACGGGGTCCAAGCGCGAAGGCGGCTGGATCGACCAGGACCGGGGCGACTACACCGGCCGTGACCACTGAACACGGGATCCCCGCGTGACGCTGACCGGCGGATGTCGCCCGGTGAGCAGCCCGAGTTCACCGGGGGTTCGGGTTCGGCGGTTACAAACCGGCCATGACCGAAGGTGTGGTGAACCGGCGGACGCTGCTACGCGCCGGAGCGATCGGTACGGCGGCGGCGTTCGTGCCCGGGGTCGCGTTGGCGGCGTCGGGGCGTCCGGTGCTGACGCACGGCGTGCAGTCCGGTGACGTGACGTTCGACGGCGGCCTGGTGTGGACGCGGGCGGACCGGCCGGCGCGGATGCTCGTGGAGGTCTCGGCGGACCCGTCGTTCCGCCGCGCCCGCACGGTGCGCGGCCCGCTGTTGACCCCGGAGACCGGCGGCACGGGTCGGTTGCGGCTGCGCAGGTTGCCGCCCGGCCGGCGGGTGCACTACCGGGTGGTCGCCGAGGACCTCGACGGCCGCGCCCGCAGCCAGGCGGTGACCGGCAGCTTCCGCACCGCGCCGATCGGCCGGGACGGCGTGCGGTTCGTCTGGTCCGGCGACGTCGCGGGCCAGGGCTGGGGCAGCAACCCCGACCTGGGCGGGATGCCGATCTTCGGCGCGATGGCCGCGCGCCGCCCCGACTTCTTCATCCACAGCGGCGACACCGTCTACGCCGACGGCCCGCTCAAGGAGTCGGTGACCCTCGCCGACGGCCGGATCTGGCGCAACGCCGTGACGCCGGAGAAGCTCAAGGTCGCCGAGACCCTCGACGAGTACCGCGGCCAGTTCGCCTACAACCTGCTGGACCAGCAGTTCCGCTCGTTCGCCGCCGACGTGCCCGCCTTCGTCCAGTGGGATGATCACGAGGTCGTCAACAACTGGTACCCCGGCGAGATCCTGGACTACTGCTTACTGGGGTTACAGTAGCACCACAACAGGGGACTTTCTGCTGGACTCTAGGGTCGTCAGTCGGCAGATAACGCCGCTTCCGTCGTTGACCGGAATCGAGGGGGCGTGAAAGGTGCGATGAGTACGCATGGCAAGTGGCCGAGCGCTACTCGGACTACGTCTCGGCATCGCGCTTCGCGAAGGCGCGCTCAGACTGGGAGCGACTCGTCGCGGACGTGACCGCGGACGAATCGATATCGTCGTGATGGGGGTCTGTCCTGCGGTGATCGTACGGTCGCCAGTTGGGCGGCGTTCATGAATCTATGTCGGGACGCGTTTCCTCTTGCGAGGCGCAGCTCCGTGGTGAAGGTCTTGTTCAGGAGGATCGAGAGCGGTCCGGCACCGCAGCACCTGAGCCCTTGGTCGCAACGAGACGACCGTCTGCGGAGCACAATCGAGCGTACGGCCATCGAGTGGCAGGCCGAAGTGTAGTGACTGGTTAGAGCGTCCCGCAGCAATTCCGGAGCGCTTGCTCAGACCAAGTGCTCGATCGTAACGCTGTCCCAGTGCTGCGCAAGATACTCCGCGACGAGCCGACGGTGGCAGTGGTGCGGCTTGTCCTCGCTGCAAAGCAGGACTGCATTGTCAAGCAGTTCCTGCGGAATTACATCTTCAATACTGCGATGCCTCATCAACTCCAGGAACTGGCCTTCGTACGTTGTCCAGTCGGTGCTCTGCTTTTTGTAATCGTCGAGCATGGGCTGTGTTGGCGCTAATTCAGGTTGATGGGTATATGTCATGCCACAAAGTTCGCCGAGGAAGTATTTCAAGTCATCCCGTTTAGCGAAAGCTGCCAATTGTGAGACATTGTTAAGTCGAACGTCGACCAGGGTTGCGGCTTTTGAGGTGCGCAACAGGCCGAAGAATTTTTCGGCGGACTTTTTTGTGAACCCGATCGTGTAGATTCTCATACTTCTGCCGTCTCGTCGTCGCGAAACTCGTCGTTAACGTATGCGATCCGGCATTCTTGACGGCTCAGTGCCTCTTCAAGACGCTCGGTCGGTGTGCGGAATAGATCGGCCTCCGCCAGCCCGAACATGGCCATGAGGCGCTCCATTGCCGAGTAATGGCTCTCGATCCGCCCGTCGCTATGGATGTGGTCGACTGTGACACCGTGCTCAGTGAGCACTCGCGCAACGAGCACGGTGCGATGGCAGTCCAACGGCTCGCCCTCAGTGCACATGACAGCGATCCGCTCGGTATGTGCACCCTTCAATAGGCGTTCAATGCCGCTGGCGAATTCAGGTGTCTTGGCAAGGCGGTCGTACTGAACCCGTCCGTCGATATAGCAGGCTGAGTCTTCCGTACGGGCGCCGAGTTCTCTGCCTAGGAAGGCGTACTTGATGTCGACCTCGTGTAGACCGCGCTGTATCGAGCTGCGGTTGAACTGGGGCGTGAACCGGCTGACGGGGACGGAGCGTACATCGGCGATTGCTGTGACCTTATGCTGCCGAAGCAGCTTAACCAAGCCTGGGAGGTTATGTGTGGAGTGGCCGATTGTGAGTATCGTGCCGAGCGTCATCGCCTGCTACCGAGGTTAACATCAGTGCGTTCGACGATAGCCGCCACCAATTTGTAGAAGTCGCCCTCGAATTCTTCACCTAGGCTCACCGTCAGGAATGATTCACTTAACTGGTGATTTCCAAGCCCGTTGGCTCGAAACTTCTCTTCATGCACCGGATCGGTCACTTTCAGTCTGTACGTCGAGCCTGCGTATCGAAACCGAGCTCGCACGGTCGGCCTCTGGTTCATGGCATTCGGATGGGCATGCCTCACCTCTATGGTCGCGCTGTGGACTCGGATTAGTTTGAGTGAGTCTACCACTCGGTCTCCTTGTTCGACCGGCACGCGGTCGTTGAAGCCGGCGGACGTGTGGTAGCCGTTAATCCATAAGCTCCGGGGATGCTCCTCCAAGGTGCATAATTCATCCCAATCGATCCGGCGGACCTTCTGCCAGCGGAGTCTGGGGTCGAGAAGCCAGTTCTCCCGCTGGAATCCAATCGGCCGAGGTGCGACAAGCGGCACGGAGATGACATCGAGTACCTGTGGTTCCACCGCACCTCGGTATTGTCGCTCTGCTGCGGACACCTCGTGGCGTGTGCGGTTGCTGACTGGGCGAATCCATCTTCGAGAGCCATCGAGGATTTCCATACCCGCGACGCATCGCCCCATGTATTTACGGGAATTCGCTAAACACACCAGCTCCTTGGTGACTGCCACCTATACCCTCCGAACTTGCCGCATCGACTCTCATGTGATGGTAACCTAGAAGTAAGCCTCTCGCGATGGTCGTTTTCCGTCTCAAGCGGTCCTTGGGAACCCTTGGCGCTACCCACAGGTAATGTGAATCGGACTCAAGTGTCGTAACGGGTCGAAAGCGCGACGCTACCCCTGTCGCCGACCATGATCTGCAAGAGGACTGCGCCATGGCTGGCACCGACGAGGCCGGACACGCCTTACTGCTCGGCGACGAGCCGGCCGTCAACGGTCTGCCAATGCGGGCTGTCGTAAGCGACCGGCTATAGACGACGGGCGATGCCGTTGAAGTAGCGGATGCCGCAGGTGTGCAGAGCAGGGAAGACCGCCTGTCCACCGACCGTAGTTGAGCGTACGACCACCGAGTAGTGGACGGGAGCAGTGACCGCGCCAAGCTGGCAGGCTTTACTCGACGGCATCAACGGCCAGGTGCCAAGCGTATTCGGCCACGACACGGCTTCCTTGCCTTGGCCGGATATGGTTGAAATCCGTCCTCTCCGAACAGCACCTTCACGCCCGACGAACGCAAGACGCCGAAGCTGCGATGAAGGATGACGTTGGCCGCAAGCGCCGTGTTCACGAACCGTAGGGACTGCGATCGGTACACCCAGGCCGGTCAGCTCTGGTGGATCAGCCGATCAGGCGCGGCCTTCGTGTACAGCCAGGCCCTGGCCAACTTGCCCGCCGCCGCGCGGAACACACCGTCGCGGTTGCCGTCGTCGGGTGTGATGGTCTCCGACCGCTTGTCCAGCACGAGGTACCGGTCAGAGCCGCCGTCGGTGTGGAACCGGTAGCGCGCCTCGGCTTCGGTCTCGGCCTCTTTGTGCAGGTACACGAGCATCGCCAACGCGATCACCTCCAAGGCTTGCTGTAGTCCTCATTGGACGCGGGTGGGATCTGGGTTTCCCACCGCGACACCTCGTTTGCTGCCGCGTGAGCGTCCTTGTACGAGGCGTTCGGGTTCTGCTGCCAGTATCGCGCCTCGGCGAGTTCGTGTTCGAGCAGGGCGATGTCCGATGGCTGCGACTGGCCCGAGCGCAGCCTCAGCCACGCCTCCGCCATGTCGGGGTTGGGGTCGAAGCGGGCCATCACTGTGCCACCGTCGACACCCTCCAGTGGGTGCAGGTCCTCGAACACGTGGTTCTTGATCTGCTCGATCTCGGCGCGGGTGAACCCGGTTCCACCCCCGACCCGGGGTACGTCGGCTACATGGCCCGCGACATCGCCGATGTCATCGGAGCCTCGGATCGACTGGTACGCGTTCTCCGACCAGCGGTCGATGCGGTCGTAGGCGCGCAACGACCCGTCGTCCACCGGTCGCGCGCCGCCGGTCTGTCCGGGGCGTGGAAGTTCATCACCCGATCGGGCCGGGGTCTTGAGGTCGTCCAGCACCTTACGGACCTTGTCGAACACGTCGCCGAGCTTGCGCAGCAGCGGGACGAGCTTGCTGATCGTCCGCACCAGCTTCTTGAGGATGTCGCCGATCTTCGCGCCCCACCGCGCCACGGCCGCTGACGCCTGCGCGACCACGACCGGCGTGGCCAGACCGACGGTGAACGCGACCTCCAGCGCCCAGGCAATCAACCGTCCGACCAGATCGGCGATCAGGTCCCGCACGAACTCGCGCACGACGGCGACCACGACGCCCGCCATCTCCACGGCCGAACCGAACCCGTCGGCAGCGGTGGACGCGCCGCCGAGCACCTCGGCGGTGTTCTTGGCAGCGGCCCGGTAGGCGTCCCCCGCCTGTCCCTGCCACCCGGCTGTGTCGCTGGCCACGTCGCGCGTGTAGTCGTCACGGACGTCGGCCACGGCTTTGGCGACGTTCTTCCAGGTGGCCGCGTGGGAGGCGACGAGGTCGGCGTTGCCCGCCAGCCAGTCCAACGCGTCGGACAACGGCTTGACGTGCTCGATCAGCCATGAGACGCCAGCCGACAGCAGCGAGCCCAACGGGTCGATGACGATGCTCAGCGCCTCGAGCCCGACGCCCGCGACACCCATGCCGATGTCGATCCAGCTGCCGCTCTCGATGCCGGACTTGAGGTCGGCGGCGGACTCGGCGATACCGATGCCGGAGTACCACTGCGTGCTGTCCTGAACAGGCGCGATGAGCGGATTGGCGTCTGTCACCGCAGACTCCCGAACGTGACAGCCGCGTCGTCCTCGCGCTGCTCGTACTCATCGGCCGTGTACTTCACCTGGGTGGCGATGTCGGCCATCCCCTTGGTGCCGGCGGTCAACGCGTCACTGGCCTGATCTTCGATGCTGCGCATGACCGCGGGCAGGAACTGGCACAGCTGCCCGTAAGCGCCGTCGGCCATGCTCACCGTGCGGGCGGCGTGCACCGCCTCACCCAGCCTGTCGGCCAGCGCTTCGAGCTTGGCGGCATGCGCACGCAGTTCACCGGGCAGGACGTCGTATCCGCTCACTGCCGCCTCCTTTACCTGAGGTACGAGTCGTCGCCGAAGTCGTCGTCAACGTGCCTGCGTGCCCGTGGTGCGGGCGGTGGAGTGTCACCGAAACGATCGCGGTACGCGTCCACGACCATCCGACGGGTGTCCGGCAGGTCGTCGCCCACCTGCGACTCCGTGGCGGCTCGAACCTCACCGGCGATTCGCGCGCGGGCGGCGTTCAAGGTGCTCATGAACAGCCGGCCGAGGTCGTCCGGCCGCACCGAAGCCGCCCGATCGGTGAACCGGACGTCTACCGGGGAGCCGGTGGAGTCGACGGTCACGACAACCGCGCCGTTGACGCTCGTCTCCGTCACCCGGATCTGTTCCATCTGATCACGCAGCGCCTTCAAGCGATCTGCCCGGTTGCGCATCCCTTCGACCCAGTCGTCGATGCCGCGCTCGGCCTGCCCTGGATCTCCGCTCAGCAGTCCGTCCCATCGTGGCTCTGCCATATGACGGTTATAGCCGGATGCCATCGAGGTGATCACGCGATCGGGAGATATCCCACCCGGATGCGCGTCCCCACAGTGAGCGCGATTGCCTGGAGATTACGGAGCATCCGCGCACCCAAAGGCAACACTGGACCTGCCGCAGTACACCGAGAAGCGGGTGGACGTGCTGGCCGCGCGGGCGTTCCGGGCGTTCCACGAGTGGCAGCCGATCGACCCGCGCAAGGCCGTGGACGGGCGGGTGTACCGGAAGTTCCCCTACGGGCAGCACGTCGAGGTGTTCATCCTCGACATGCGCACCTACAAGGACGCGAACAACGCGCCGCGCGACGGCGTCGGCCACATCCTGGGCGAGAAGCAGGCGAAGTGGCTGGTGGACTCGCTGGACCGCTCGCGCGCCACGTGGAAGATCATCGCCGCCGACCTGCCGATCGGTCTGACCGTGCCGGACGGCGCGGACATCGAGGGTGTGGCGAACGGCCTGCCGGGCAAGCCGGGCGGCCGGGAGACCGAGCTGGCGTGGGTGCTGCGGGAGATCAAGAAGCGCCGGGTGCGCAACACCGTGTGGCTGACGGCGGACGTGCACTACACGGCCGCGCACCACTACTCGCCCGAGCGCGCGGCGGTCGCCGACTTCGACCCGTTCTGGGAGTTCGTGTCCGGTCCGCTGCACGCGGGCGCGTTCGGGCCGAACGTGCTGGACCCGACGTTCGGGCCGGAGGCGGTGTTCGTGCACGCCCCGCCGGCGGCCAACACCACGCCGCTGGACGGCTTCCAGCACTTCGGCGAGATCGAGGTGTCACGTGACGGCGAGCTGACCGTGTGGTTGCGCGACATCGCGGGCGCGTCGCTGTGGTCGAAGAAGTTGCAGCCGAAGCGGCGGTGAGTTCCTGCAAGTCGATGCCTCCTCCGGCGGCTTGTCCGACCAAGATTGTCGTGGTTCCGTGAGCCCTCATCCGGCCTTGTGCCGGGTGGGGGCTCGCAACTTCTTGCGCCAAGGAGGTCGCCGTGCGCCGCCTGGTCCTGGTAGTCCTGCTGCTCGGCGGGGTGCTGACGCCGATCCCGCCCGCCGTCGCCGCGCCCGCCGGACGGCTCGCGGTCGGCGCGGTCACCGACATCGCGCCGGGTGTGCGTGCGGGGGACCGGGGATTGGCGCGTGACGCGCTGCGCGGGGTCACCGGTGAGCGGTTCTACTTCGTGCTGCCCGACCGGTTCGCCAACGGCGACCCGGGCAACGACCGGGGGCGCTCCGGGGACACCGACCGGCTCCTGACCGGCTTCGACCCGTCGGACAAGGGCTTCTACCACGGCGGCGACCTCAAGGGGCTGCACGGCGAACTCGACTACCTCGACGGCCTGGGCATCACCGCGATCTGGTTGACCCCGGTGTTCCGCAACCGCTGGGTGCAGGGATTGGGCACGGACGTGTCGGCCGGCTACCACGGCTACTGGGCCACCGACTACACCAAGCTGGACCCGCACTTCGGCACCACCAACGACATGCGACGGCTGATCCGCGACGCGCACCGACGTGGCATCAAGGTGTTCTTCGACATCGTCGCCAACCACACCGCCGATCTGATCGACTACGCCGAGGGCCGGCACGACTACGTGTCCACGGGCGCGGTGCCGTACCTGGACCCGTCGGGGAAACCGGTCGACATCGCGGCCATCGCGGGCCGCAAGGACTTCCCGAAGCTCACCGCGCCGTACACGCCCGTCGTGCGGGGGCGCAAGGAACCGTTGTGGCTCAACGACCCGTCGCTCTACCACAACCGGGGCGACTCGACGTTCACCGGCGAATCCGACCAGTACGGCGATTTCTTCGGCCTGGACGACCTGATGACCGAGCACCCGACCGTCGTCGCCGGCATGAAGCGGATCTTCACCAGCTGGATCGACGCGCTCGGCATCGACGGCTATCGCGTCGACACCGTCAAGCACGTCAACATCGAGTTCTGGCAAGCGCTTGCGCCGCACGTGAAGAGGTACGCCGAGCAGCGCGGCAAGAAGGACTTCTTCGTGTTCGGCGAGGTGCTCGACTCCGACCCGGCGGACACCTCCCGCTACACCACGACCGGGAAGATGCAGGCCGTGCTGGACTTCCCGTTCCAGAGCGGCGCGGCCACGTTCCTGTCCGGGCGCGGGGCGGCCCGGCTGGGCGAGGTGCTGGTGGACGACGACCGGTACACCGACGCCGACTCGAACGCGGCGTCGCTGCCGACGTTCCTGGGCAACCACGACCTGGGCCGGTTCGCGTGGACCCTGCGGCAGAACCGGCCCGGCATCACCGAGCCCGAACTGCTGGACCGGGTGGAACTCGGCAACGCCCTGATGTACCTGTGGCGCGGCAACCCCGTCGTGTACTACGGCGACGAGCAGGGTTTCGCGGGCACCGGCGGTGACAAGGCGGCCCGGCAGGACCTGTTCGCGTCCGCCACTCCCGAGTACCGGGCGGAGGACCTGATCGGCAGCGACCGGACCGGCGCGGTCGACAACCACACCACCGACCACCCGCTCTACCGGCAGTTGCGCGACCTGGCGGCGTTCGTCGACTCGGATCCGGTGTGGCGCGAGGGGAACCAGACCCTGCGCCTGTCCT
Source organism: Saccharothrix espanaensis DSM 44229 (assembly GCF_000328705.1). Taxonomy (NCBI): domain Bacteria; kingdom Bacillati; phylum Actinomycetota; class Actinomycetes; order Pseudonocardiales; family Pseudonocardiaceae; genus Saccharothrix; species Saccharothrix espanaensis. The sequence continues at coordinate 1,471,348 of NC_019673.1, forward strand.
CAGGTGACGTGGTCGCGTTCAGCCGTGTCGGTGCGGCACAGCAGGTTGAACACCTCGTGGTGGCCAACGCCGGCACGTCCCCGGCGTCGGTCGACGTGCCGGTGGACAGCGCCGCGCTGCGCCCCGTCTGGCCTGTTGCCGGGGCGGAGGTGAGAGCGGTCGACGGCAAGGTGAGCGTGACCGTGCCGCCGTTGTCGGCCCTGGTGTTCAAGGGAACGGGCCGGTTGCCTGCGGTCGCACCGACGCCCGTGGTGGTCGCGCCGCCCGTGGGCACGGTGCTGGACGACCGGGTCGAGTTGCGGGCGGACGGGATCACCTCGCCGTTCGCACAGGCCACGTTCGCCGCGCGGGTCGACGGCGAGGACTGGACGGTCCTCGGCACCGACGACGCCGCGCCTTACCGCGTGTTCGCCGACATCAAGGCGCTGCCGGGTGCGGCGGTGGGCAAGAACGTCGAGATCCGAGTGGTGGCGAAGGATTCCACGGGCACGTTGGGCGCGGACGGCGTCACGTTGGCGCTCACAGCCGCGCCGGACGTCGACCCGCCGGGCACGGTTTCGCCCGACTGGCTGGTGGTGCACTACAACCGGCCCGCCGGCGATTACGAGGGCTGGGGCCTGCACGTCTGGGGCGACGTCGTGGACGCGCCGACGTGGGAGCGGCCGTTGCCGTTCGTGGGGGAAACCCCGTACGGCCGGTTCGCGTGGGTGCGGGTGAAACCCGGTGCGCGGCAGGTCGGGATCCTCGTGCACCGGGGCGACGAGAAGGACACCTCCGCCGACCGGTTCGCCGATCCCTCGGCGACCCCGCAGGTGTGGCTGCAACAGGGGCAGGCCCCGTTGTGCGCCAACGAAATCGCGGCAACCGGACAGGCGGTCGTGCACCACACCGGCGACACGTCCGGGCTCGTCGTGCGCTCGGGCGCGACCGACGTGCTGTTCGACGGGGGAGTGGCGCGCATCCCGGCCACCGCGCCCGTCGAATTCTCGGTGCAGCGCAACGGAAACGTCGAAGCGTCCGGACGTACCGGCGGCCACGCGTGGGTCAACCCGGGGTCCGCCCAGGTGTTCACGAGCCTCGCGGCGGCGCAGCACCGTGCGGTGATCCACTACCACCGCCCGGACGGGGACTACCCGGACTGGTCGCTGTACCACTGGACCGGCTCGCTGGAACCGAGTCCGGGCTGGAACCAGTCACGCCCGCCGGACGGCTCGGACGGGTTCGGCGCGTACTGGGCCGTCCCGCTGGCCGCAAGCGCGACCGGGCTGGCGCACATCATCCACCGGGGCGACACCAAGGACCCCGCAGCCGACCAGTTCCTGGACCTGAACGGCACCGGCCACGAGGTGTGGTTCGTGTCGGGCTCGACGCGTCCGGACGGGTCGGCGTCGTACGTGCTGCCGCCGTCCGGCTGACCGGGAGTGGACGGTGTGGGACGTCCCGGTGGTGCCCTCGGACGGCTACCGCCTGGAGTACGCCGGGAAGGTGCTGCCGCTGGAGCCGTCGACCGCAGAGGTGACCCCGAAGTCTCCGCACCTGCGCGGGAAACCGGTGTTCGGGGTGCGCGACGCGCGGCCTGCTCGGCGACCAGACCGAGCACGGAACCACCGAACTGCACGTCCGGGACTTCTCATCGGCCGGCATGACCCACCTGCGCGCGCCGGCCGACGTGGGGCTGGACACCGTGCTAGTGGTCGGTCAGCTCGACCCGCGAACGCACTTCGTCGTCGCGCAGGATCCGAAACTCCTGATTGTCCGCGACGAGCACCTTCAGGAATCCCGGGCTGGTCTCCACCACGTACGCCTCAATGGGCCCGCTCGTCGTCTCGATGTGTTCCCGCGGCACCCACGGCGTGGACACGACCGCGGCCACGATAAGCGCCATCCCGCCCACGATCCACCCGATCCGGTGCAACACGAACTTCGCCGGCCCCGGCTCGTCATTGCGCCGCCGTGCCGCCACCACCGCTACGGCCAGAGCCAGCACAACGGCCAACGCTGGCACCCACCACTGGTGGTAGGTCAGGACGTGCGCCACGAGAAACGCGATCAACACCGTGACCACGAGCGGCGCGGTACGGGAGCGGGTCGCGGCGGCGTAGAAGGCGGCCAGTGGCACGGTGAGGATCAACAACACCGTACTGATCCGCCGGTCGGCCATGAACGTGCCGAGGAACAGCCCCGGCGCGTCCTCCAAGTCGAGGGTGTGCAGAAGCGCGAACGTCGTGTGCCAGTCATACCCGGACACGGCCAGCAGCCGAAGCAGCACGAACAGCACCGCGGCACCCGTGAGCGTGGTCCCCGCACCCGACTTCTCAGTGGTCACGGCCGGCACTATCGCACCGCCGGATGACCCGCACCCGCTGAGTCGGACGTCGGACGATGACTGGATGGGCTCGGCCTGTCGGGCGCGGTTACCCGGTGGGCACGGTCGGTGCCGTCGTGGCTCCGGCTACCCTTCTCTCACTTGCACGATCCCGTACGAAGGAGTACTGACGGCCGTGAGCGAGCGCACCCTGGTCCTGGTCAAGCCCGATGGCGTCAGCCGCGGCCTGGTCGGCGAGGTCATCTCCCGCATCGAGCGCAAGGGCCTGACCCTGGCCGCGCTCGAACTGCGCACCGTGGACCGCGCGACCGCCGAGCAGCACTACGCGGAACACGACGGCAAGCCGTTCTTCGGCGACCTGGTCGAGTTCATCACCGGCGGCCCGCTGGTGGCGCTGGTCGTGGAGGGCACCCGGGCGATCCCGGCGTTCCGCCAGCTGGCCGGCGGCACCGACCCGGTGGAGAAGGCCACGCCGGGCACGATCCGCGGCGACTTCGGGCTGGAGGTCCAGTTCAACCTGGTCCACGGCTCCGACTCGGCGGAGTCGGCCGAGCGCGAGATCAAGCTCTGGTTCCCCAACCTCTGAGCTGACGCTGCCGAACGGCCCGGGTCGCCCGACCTGGGCCGTTCGGCGTTTCACGCCTTGCGCCGCGGCGACGACCCCTGCCCGCCCGCAGCGGACCCGTGCAGCACCACGTCCTCCGGGAAGCCCAGCGGCATCGCCATGCGCACCTCGTCGTACCGCGCGTCGCCCACCGCGATCGCGTAAGGCAGCCGGCCCCACTCGCGGAACCCGAGCCGCTCGTACAGCTCGATCGCGCCGTGGTTGTTGCCCCGCACACCGAGCTTCAACTGCTCGATCCCCGCCGCACGGGCGTTCCCCACCACGGCCGACACGAGCAGCGAACCCAGCCCCAGGCCCCGTGCCGACGGGTGTGCGGTCACCCGCCCCAGTTCCGCCGTGTGCTCGAACACCTGGCCGGGCGAGCGCACCCAGCACGCCGTCCCGCGCACGACGCCGTCCACCTCCGCGACCACCAGCGCCGCGTCGCCGGCCCGGGTCTGCTCCAGCACCGACTCGACCCACGCGTCGGTCTCCGCCCGCCCCGGCGGCTCCAGCCACCCGATCGCGCCACCGGCCGCGACGACCGCGTGCAGCACCTCGTGCACCTCTGCGAGCAGCCGTTCGCCGGCGGCGGAAGGCCAGGTCAGATCGATCCCCATGGCACCAACCCTAAAATCGCCACGAAGTTTGTCGTACCCCGCCGCTACCGTGACGTTCGTGACCACCACCCTCGTAGAAGCCCGCAACCTGACGAAGCACTTCGGTGCGTTCGAGGCGGTCCGGGGCATCGACGTGGCGGTGGGCAAGGGCGAGGCGTTCGGGTTCCTCGGCCCCAACGGCGCGGGCAAGTCGTCCACCATGCGGATGGTGTCCTGCGTGTCCCCGCGCACCGGCGGCGAGCTGACCGTGCTGGGCATGGACCCGGACCGCGACGGCCCGCGGATCCGCGCCCGGCTCGGCGTCGTGCCCCAGCAGGACAACCTCGACACCGAGCTGACCGTCCGGCAGAACCTGGAGGTCTACGGCCGCTACTTCGGCCTGTCCAAGGCGCACGTCCGCGCCAAGGCCGTCGAGCTGCTGGAGTTCGCCCAGCTCGCCGACCGCGCCGACGACGAGGTCGAACCGCTCTCCGGCGGCATGAAGCGCCGGCTGACCATCGCCCGCTCGCTGGTCAACGACCCCGAGCTGGTGGTCCTCGACGAGCCGACCACCGGTCTCGACCCGCAGGCCCGCCACCTGCTGTGGGACCGGCTGTTCCGGCTCAAGCAGAACGGCGTCACGCTGATCGTCACCACCCACTACATGGACGAGGCCGAACAGCTCTGCGACCGGCTGGTGGTGATGGACGGCGGCCGGATCGCCGCCGAGGGCTCGCCCGCCGAGCTGATCCACCGGTACTCGACCCGCGAGGTGCTCGAACTGCGCTTCCCGCCCGGCGGGCAGGACCCGGTCCCCGTCGAGGGCATCGCCGACCGCGTCGAGGTGCTGCCCGACCGGCTGCTGCTCTACACCGCCGACGGCGAGGCGGCGCTGTCCGCCGTGCACGCGCGCGGCGTGCGGCCGACGTCCAGCCTGGTCCGCCGCAGCTCCCTGGAGGACGTGTTCCTGCGCCTCACCGGCCGGACCCTGGTCGACTGATGGCACCACGACCCGCCCTGCTCGTGGTCGAGGGCCACTGGGCCTGGTACCGCCGCAACTGGCGTGCCACGGCGATCTCCAACTTCGTCCAACCCGTGCTGTTCCTGCTGGCCATGGGCGTGGGCTTCGGCTCCCAGGTGCAGCCCGGCGAGGCCACCGGCGGCCTGCGGTACGTCGTGTTCCTCGCGCCCGCGCTGATCGTCACGGCCGCCACGCAGAGCGCCATGTTCGAGTCCACCTACTCGGTGTTCTCCGCCTTCAAGTGGCAGAAGACCTACGTCGGCATCGTGTCCACGCCGATCACGCCCGCGCAGGTCCTGCACGGCCAACTGCTCTGGATCGCCCTCAAGCTCGCCGTCGGCTCCGGCATCTTCCTGCTGGTCGCGGCCGTGCTCGGCGCGGTGACCAGCCCGGCCGCCGTGCTCGCCGTGCCGTTCGCGGTGCTGTCCGGCATGGCGTTCGCCGCGCCGGTGGTCGCGTTCACGGCGACCCGGGACAAGCCCGACGCGTTCACCGGCCTCTACCGCTTCGTCCTGATTCCGATGACCTTGTTCACCGGGGCGTTCTTCCCGATCAGCCAGCTGCCGGGCTGGCTGCACTCGATCGCCTGGCTCACCCCCGTGTGGCACGGCATCGAGTTGGCGCGCGGCGTCACGTTCGGCGCGCTCGACCCGCTCCCGGCGCTTGGCCACGTCGCCTACCTGGTGGCCGTGGTCGCCGCGGGCGTCGTGCTCGGCCGCCGCCACTTCCACCGACGACTGGCGGTGTGACCCCGTGACCGTAGTCCTCGACCACGCCGCCAAGAACCGCGTCGGCCTGCTGTTCCGGATCGTGCCGCCGGGCCTGTACGCGGGCCGCGCGCACGTCCTGGTGGAGCGCGCGTTCCTGGTCAACCGGCGCGCCTGGCTGTCGGTGGTGTCCGGGTTCTTCGAGCCGGTGCTGTTCCTGCTCTCGCTCGGGTTCGGCTTCGGCAAGCTCGTGGCGACGGTGGCCGGCCCCGGCGGGCCGCTGCCGTACGCGGAGTTCGTCGCGCCGGCGCTGCTCGCGGCCTCGGCGATGAACGGCGCGGTGTTCGACACCACCTTCAACCTGTTCTACAAGATCAAGTACGCCCGGCTGTACGAGGCGATGCTGGCCACCCCCCTGGGCCCGGTCGACATCGCGCTGGGCGAGGCGACCTGGGCCCTGGCGCGCGGCGGCCTCTACTCCGCCGGGTTCCTCGCCGTGATGCTCGGCTTCGGCCTGGTCGCCTCGCCGTGGGCGCTGCTCGCCCTGCCCGCGTGCCTGCTGGTCGCGGTCGCGTTCGCCGCCGTCGGCATGGCCGCCACCACGTTCATGCGATCGTGGCAGGACTTCGACCTGGTCCAGCTGTTCGTGCTGCCGCTGTTCCTGTTCTCCACCACGTTCTACCCGCTGACCGTCTACCCGCCGGTGCTCCAGACGATCGTCCAGTTCACCCCGCTCTACCACGCCGTCGAACTCACCAGGTCGCTGACCACGGGTTTCGTCGGCTGGGGGCTGCTGGGCCACGTCGGCTACTTCGTCGTGATGGCCACGATCGGGGTACTGGTGGCCTCCCGACGGCTCGGCCGGTTGCTCACCGCCTGACCGGGCTGAACACTGGACGGACCGCAAACCGGGAGGTCGTCGTGGACGTGATCGCACTCATCGGCCGCATCCTGTTCGTGTTCCTCTTCTTCGGCTCGGCCGTCGGCCACCTCACCCAGACCGACGCCATGGCCGGCTACGCCGCGTCCAAGGGCGTGCCCTCGCCCAAGCTCGCCACCCAGGCCACCGGCGTGCTGATGATCGTCGGCGCGCTCATGGTCCTGCTCGGCGTGTGGGCCGACCTGGGCGCGCTGCTGCTGGTGCTGTTCCTGCTGCCCACAGCGTTCCTCATGCACAACTTCTGGACCCAGACCGATCCGCAGGCCAAGCAGGCGGAGATGATCCAGTTCAACAAGAACGTGTCCCTGGCGGGCGCGGCGCTGATGTTCTTCGGCCTCTACGCGGGCGCCGGCTCCGGGCTCGGCCTCACCATCACCGGACCGCTGTTCTGACCGGTCCCGGCGATGCCGTTACCCTGGGCCGCGTGAGTGTCGAGTCGGTCTTCCCCGCGTTGGAACCGCTGCTGCCGCAGGTCTCGAAGCCGGTCCAGTACGTCGGCGGGGAGCTCAACGCGACGGTCAAGGACTGGGACGCCGCGACCGTGCGGTGGTCCTTGATGTACCCGGACGCCTACGAGGTCGGGCTGCCCAACCAGGGCGTCATGATCCTGTACGAGGTCCTCAACGAGCAGCCCGACGTGCTCGCCGAGCGGACCTACGCGGTCTGGCCCGACCTCGAACGGCTGATGCGCGAGCACGGCGTGCCCCAGTTCACCGTGGACGCCCACCGGCCGGTCAGGGCGTTCGACCTGCTCGGCGTCAGCTTCGCCACCGAACTCGGCTACACCAACCTGCTCACCGCGCTGGACCTGGCCGGCATCCCGCTGCACGCCGCCGACCGCACCGACGACGACCCGATCGTGGTCGCGGGCGGGCACGCGGCGTTCAACCCCGAGCCGATCTCCCGGTTCGTGGACGCGGCCGTGCTCGGCGACGGCGAGGAAGCCGTCCTGGAGATCACCGACCTGGTGCGGACCTGGAAGGCCGAGGGCCGACCGGGCGGGCGCGACGAGATCCTGACCCGCCTGGCCGAGACCGGCGGCATCTACGTGCCCCGGTTCTACGACGTCGAGTACCTGCCCGACGGCCGCATCCAGCGCGTGGTGCCCAACCGCGAGCGGGTGCCGTACCGGGTGTTCAAGCGGACCACGATGGACCTCGACGCGTGGCCGTACCCGAAGCAGCCGCTGGTCCCGCTGGCCGAGTCGGTGCACGAGCGGATGAGCGTCGAGATCTTCCGGGGCTGCACCCGCGGCTGCCGCTTCTGCCAGGCCGGGATGATCACCCGGCCGGTGCGCGAGCGGTCCATCGAGGGCATCGGGGCGATGGTCCAGCGCGGCCTGGCGGCAACCGGGTTCGAAGAGGTCGGCCTGCTCTCGCTGTCCAGCGCCGACCACTCGGAGATCGCCGAGGTCACCAAGGGCCTGGCCGACCGCTACGAGGGCACCAACACCAGCCTCTCGCTGCCCAGCACCCGGGTCGACGCGTTCAACATCGACCTGGCCAACGAGCTGTCCCGCAACGGCCGCCGCTCGGGCCTGACGTTCGCGCCCGAGGGCGGCAGCGAGCGGATCCGCCGCGTGATCAACAAGATGGTGTCCGAAGAGGACCTGATCCGCACGGTCAGCGCGGCCTTCGGCGCCGGGTGGCGGCAGGTGAAGCTGTACTTCATGTGCGGCCTGCCCACCGAGACCGACGACGACGTCCTCCAGATCGCCGAGATGGCCAAGAACGTCATCCGCGCGGGCCGGGAGGTCAGCGGCCGCAAGGACATCCGCTGCACCATCTCCATCGGCGGCTTCGTGCCCAAGCCGCACACCCCGTTCCAGTGGGCGGCGCAGTGCGACCCGGCCACCGTGGACGCGCGCCTGCGCAAGCTCCGCGAGGCCGTCAACTCCGACCGCAACCTCGGGCGCAACATCGGCATGCGCTACCACGACGGCCAGCCGTCGCTGATCGAAGGGCTGCTCTCCCGGGGCGACCGCCGGATCGGGCACGTCATCGAACGCGTGTGGCGCGAGGGCGGCCGGTTCGACGGCTGGTCCGAGCACTTCTCCTACGAGCGCTGGGTCGCCGCGGCCGCCGCGGAGCTGCCCTCGTTCGGCGTCGACCTGGCCTGGTTCACCACCCGCGAGCGCGAGGAGCTGGAGGTCCTGCCCTGGGACCACCTGGACTCGGGGCTGGACAAGGAGTGGCTGTGGGCGGACTGGCAGGACGCCCTGGACGAGCGCGAACAGGACGACTGCCGCTGGACCCCCTGCTTCGACTGCGGCGTGTGCCCCGCGATGGGCACCGACATCGAGGTGGGGCCCACCGGCCGCACCCTGCTCCCGATCGCCCCGGTGGGCAAGGGCAGCCCGGTCCGCAACCCCGCCCTGATCCAGCCCTGACCGCGGTGGGCTGAACCGGCCCGCTGACCGCGGTGGGCTGGACCGGCCCCGCCGCGCGCTCGTACGGCCCTGAGGCGTGTCCGGAGCGGATGTTGCCTGGTGGGCGTCGGCGGTGGCTTAGTTGCTGCCGCGCCCGCCGTCGTCGGTGCGCTGCCCCTGCACGGCGGCCAGCGCGTCCACCAGGCCGTGGCCGTAGAAGCCGTTGTACTCCGAGTAGCCGGTGCAGTACGCGTCCTGCGCGCCCGTGCCGTTCAGGTCGTAGTCGGCGGGACAGGGGAGCGTCTCCGCCTGCGTGTTCAACATCCGGCTCAACTCGGTGGGCGACGCGCTCGGGTGCGTCGACGCCAGCAGCGCCGCCACCCCGGTCACGTGCGGCGCGGCCATCGACGTGCCGCACGAGTAGTCGTAGCCCGCCGGCACGGTCGACAGCACGCACGCCTGGCCCGTCTCGGGCTGCTGCTTGCGGTCGCCGCCGGGTGCCGTCAGGTCCACCGCGCCCAGGCCGTAGGACGAGTACCCGGCCTTCAGCTTCGTCGCGCCCACGGACGACACGCCCACCACCTTGGGCAGCTGCACGGGCAGCACCAGGCACGTGTTGTCCACCGGACGCGGCGTCACGTCCTCCGGAGCCGCGTTGGTGGGGCTCTGCGCGTCCGTGCCCGGCTTGGTGAGGTCCGCGGCCGCGTTGCCGGTCGCCGCCACGTTCAGGACGCCACGCCCGGTCGCGTAGTCCACCGCGCGCCGCACAGCCTCGTACACGACCGACTGACCGGTCTTGTTCTGGCAGGTGAACACCCACGGGTCAATGAAGTAGCTGTTGTTGGTCACGGTCATGCCGTGCGTCGCTGCCCACATGAACCCGCACACGGCGTACTCCGGGTAGATGAACCCGGCGTCGTCCACCACCTTCACCGACGCGAGTCGCACGCCCGGCGCGACGCCCGTGGTGCCCGAACCGTCATCGGCGGCCGCGATGGTGCCCGCGACGTGCGTGCCGTGCGCGGAGGTCGTCGGGGCCCACGCGGCCTGCGCCGGGTCGGCCACGCCCGTCGTGCAGCCCGCCGACAGCGCCGGGTCCAGCGCGCCGACCAGGTCCGGGTGGGTCGGGTCGACGCCCGAGTCCAGCACGCCGACCACCACCTCCCGGCTGCCCTTGCTGATCGCGTGCGCCTCGGCGGCCCGGATCAGGTCCATGTCCCACTGCTCGGCGGTGCGGTCCGCCGGACCCGACGCCGACCGGCCGGCCAGGCCCTCGTCGTCGGACTTCGTGCGGGCCGGCGCGCCGGTCTTCTTCGACATGCCGTCCGCCTGGGCGCTGTACGCCCGGTCCACGCCGATCCGCCGGCCGAAACCGGGGTCCGCGGAGACCGCGACCGCCACGCCGATCTGCGGGTAGTAGCCGGTGGTCGTGCCGCACGCGCCGGCCACCAGGGCGTTCGCCAGCGGCTCGCTGGTGCCGGGGTCGAGCACGACCAGGTAGCGCAGGGTCGGTCCGGGCTGGATGCAGTCGACAGCGGCCGGCAGGGCGTCGGCGGGCACCGACGCCTGCGCGGAGGTGGACCCGGACGCCACGAGGAGACCGGTCGCGAACAGCGCTGCGCTGACCGCGACCGCTCGGACGCGGCGGAGCAGAGGCACGGGGGACCTCCAGTGCTGGGCTGCCGGGTGGACCTCTGCTGCCGGACGGTAGCCAGGCGGGCCCGACCAGACAAGCTCAACGGTGCGGAACGCCACCAAGGTACCGTCCCGCTGGAGTAGAAGCGTGGACCGTTGGGATGCTTACCCCCGTCGGAACCCCACCCGCACCCAAGGGGAGTAGCACTGAGCCGCCAGCAGCAGCCCAACCCGTCGGCCGCCCCCGTGCAGAAGCTCCGGCTGCGCTACGCCAAGCGCGGCCGGTTGCGGTTCACGTCGCACCGCGACATCGCCCGCACCTTCGAGCGCGCGCTGCGCCGGGCGGGCGTGCCCATGGCGTACTCCCAGGGCTTCAGCCCGCACCCGAAGGTCTCGTGGGTGGGTGCCGCGCCGACCGGCGTGGCCAGCGAGGCCGAGTACGTCGAGGTCCAGGTCGTGGAGCGGCTCGACCCGGACGCCCTGCGTACCGCGCTGGACGCGGTGCTGCCGCCCGGTCTGGACGTGTTGGAGGTCGTGCAGGCCGCCGGGGGCACGCTGCCCGAGCGGATCGAGGCCAGCTCCTGGCAGGTGGAGCTGCCCGGCGTATCACCCGATCGGCTTGCCGAAGCGGTGGCGGCGTTCCTCGCGGCCGACGTGGTGGAGGTCGAGCGGCTCACCAAGGACGGCAAGCGGGTGATCGACGTCCGCCCGGCCGTGGTCTCCGCCGCGGTGTTCGCCGGGGTGGTGTCCGCCACCCCGGGACGCGCCGAGTCGGTGCAGGTCCAGACGCATTCGAGCGACGCGGGACACGATGCACGGGATTTGTCACAACCATGTGGGATACTCGTGACGGTCGTACGGCAGACAACCCCTACCGTCCGACCCGACGACGTGCTGAGCGCGCTCCGAGTCGTCGCCGACCTGGTTCCGCCGGTCCCCGCGAAGGCGACCCGGATGGCGCAGGGGCGGCTCGACGACGAAGGTGGCCTGGTCGACCCGCTCGCCCTTGACCGGGCGGCGGAGGAGGTCTGACCGGACCACCGCCGAAGCGGCGCTGACGGCGTCGTCGAGGTAGCAAAGAGGACCTGCTGTGCCACCGCGCACAGCGCGCGAGGCGAAAACAAAGGATTCCCGCCGCCAGCCGCGGCGGTGAGTGGACAAGAGAGGCCCCTGCGCGGCCCGCGTCTCCCAAGACGCGCCCGGGGGCGGAGGAGCTGCATGTCGAACACGAACAAGCCCGCCGGTGCCGGCGGGGGTAACGCCACATCCGCGCACCCCGCGCTGGTGGACCTGCCGGAGAAGTTGCGGGTCCACGCGCTGGCGAAGCTGCTGGGCACCAGCAGCAAGGACGTCGTGGCCGCGCTGGCCGACCTGGGCGAGACCGTCAAGGGCGCCCAGTCCAGCGTGAGCCGCGACCTCGCGCTCAAGGTCGCCGAGAGTTTGCTGAACTGGGACGACATCGTCACCGGTGACGTGGACGAGGCCACCGAGGCGCCCGCGCTGCCCGCCCGGGAGGTGGCCGCGCTCACACCGCTGTTCGCGCCGCCGTCCGCGGTGTTCCTGCCGCCCGCCCCGGTCGCCGCTCCGCCGGCGGTCGTGGTGGTCGAGGAGGAGGACCACGACGACGACTCGGACGTCGACGCGTCCGCCGACGACGCCGGTGACGAGGGCGAAGGCCGTCGCCGCCGCCGTCGCGGCCGGCGTGGTCGCGGCCGCGGCAAGGGCGTGGGCGAGGACGGGCACGACGAGGACTCCGCCGAGGAGCCCGCCGCCGCCGAGGTCGAGGAGGCCGAGTCCGCCGAGACCCCGGCCGACGACGACTCCGAGGGCGGCTCCAGCCGCCGTCGCCGGCGTCGTCGCCGCCGCAAGGTCGGCGCGGACGACGAGGCCGCCCCGAACGAGGACGACCCGCCCAACACCGTCGTGCACGTCCGCGAGACGCGGGACGCGCGGGACGACAAGGCCGACTCCGAGGCCGCCCAGAACGAGGTGCGCAGCGTGCGCGGCTCGACCCGGCTGGAGGCCAAGCGCCAGCGCCGCCGGGACGGTCGGGAAGCCGGCCGCCGCCGCGCCCCGGTGCTGTCCGAGGCCGAGTTCCTGGCCCGCCGCGAAGCCGTCGAGCGCACCATGGTGGTGCGCGAGCGCGGCGACCGCACGCAGATCGGCGTGCTGGAGGACGGCGTGCTCGTGGAGCATTTCGTCACGTCGTCGGGCACCGGTTCGCTGGTCGGCAACGTCTACCTGGGCCGCGTGCAGAACGTGCTGCCGTCCATGGAAGCGGCCTTCATCGACATCGGCCGCGGCCGCAACGCGGTGCTCTACGCCGGCGAGGTCGACTGGGACGCCGCCGGCCTGGAGGGCAAGGCCCGCAAGATCGAGCAGGCCCTGTCCACCGGCGACAGCGTCCTGGTGCAGGTCACCAAGGACCCGGTCGGCCACAAGGGTGCCCGCCTGACCACCCAGATCAGCCTGCCCGGCCGGTTCCTGGTCTACGTGCCCGGCGGCGGCGCGACGGGCATCAGCCGCAAGCTGCCCGACAACGAGCGCAAGCGCCTCAAGGACATCCTGAAGAGGGTCGTCCCCGAGGACGCCGGCGTGATCATCCGCACCGCCTCCGAGGGCATCGCCGAGGACGAGCTGGGGCGCGACGTCACCCGTCTCCAGGCGACCTGGCAGGTCATCAAGGTCAAGGCCGACACGCCCCGCGCCCAGGCCCCGCAGCTGCTCTACGAAGAGCCCGACCTGCTGGTGAAGGTCGTGCGCGACCTGTTCACCGAGGACTTCTCGGCGCTGATCGTGCAGGGCTCGGACGCGTGGGAGACCATCGACGCCTACGTGCGGCACGTCGCGCCGGACCTCCAGGAGCGCCTGCGCCGCCACGTCGGCAACAGCGACGTCTTCGTGGAGCACCGCATCGACGAGCAGCTGCTCAAGGCGCTGGACCGCAAGGTGTGGCTGCCCTCTGGCGGCTACCTCGTGATCGACCGCACCGAGGCGATGACGGTCATCGACGTCAACACCGGCAAGTTCACCGGATCGGGTGGAAACCTGGAAGAGACGGTGACCCGGAACAACCTGGAGGCGGCGGAGGAGATCGTCCGCCAGCTCCGGTTGCGCGACATCGGCGGCATCATCGTCATCGACTTCATCGACATGGTGCTGGAGTCCAACCGCGACCTGGTGCTCCGCCGGCTGACCGAGTGCCTGGGTCGGGACCGGACGCGCCACCAGGTGGCCGAGGTGACGTCGCTGGGCCTGGTGCAGATGACCCGCAAGCGGGTCGGCACGGGCCTGCTGGAGGCGTTCTCGGCGACCTGCGAGCACTGCCGCGGTCGTGGCGTGGTCGTGACCACCGATTCGGCGCACAGCCACAGCCCGTCGAACGGCCAGAGCCAGGGCCAGCAGCAACAGCAGCAGCAGCAGCAGAGCCGCAAGTCGCGGCGCGGCAAGGGCGGGGAGACGCCGGAGCCGGTCGCCGAGGTGGTCCCGGAGCCCGTGCGGGAACCCGAGGTCGTCGCCGAGCCGTCCGCCCCGGACGAGCCCGCCGACGAGGCCGTGGAGCCCAAGCGGGAGCGCCGCCAGCGTCGTCGTGCCCGCCGCGAGGCCGGTGCGGCGAGCCGCCAGGCCGACGCCGAGCCCGGTGATGCCGGCCACACCGACGTGGCCGAGCCCGCTGTCGCCGAGCCTGTTGCCGCCGAGCCCGCCGCGGTCGAGCCTGCCGCAGTCGAGCCCGCTGCGGTGGAACCTGCCGTCGAGGCTGCCGCAGTCGAGTCCGCGTCCGAGCCGGTCGCTGACGAGCCGCTGGCCGCCGTGGTCGAGCCGACCGTGGTGGAACCGGTGGCCGCCGAGCCCGAGCCCGCGTCCGAGCCGGTCGTGGCCGAGCCCGCGGCGGACGAGCCGGTACACGTCCAGCCGCCGACCCAGGTCGGCACCGCCGAGGCGAACGCCGCCGACCAGTCGCTCAACGGCCACTCAGAGCCTGTGGTGGCCACCCGCCGCCGCACGCGCCGGGCCGCTTCCCGCCCGGCCGGCCCGCCCCTGGGCGCGGTCACCGAGGGCTGAGCGGCCTTCCACCGAGCACGGGTATGGCCTCGGGCGACCGAGGCCATACCGGCGGTGACCAGCGGGATCACGTCACACCGACCCCGGTTTGACCCTGCGGTCCACCGCCACGTAACCTGATGCACGGTCCGCCGTCCGGTGGGCCCAGTCGTGCGAAGCCCAAGCCACTCAAAGCTCTCCGTGGCACTGTGGCGCGCGTGGCCCTGTCCGTCGAGTAGCAGGAGACTTCCGTCCCGATGTACGCGATCGTCAAGACCGGCGGCAAGCAGTACAAGGTGGCTGTCGGCGACATCGTCGAGGTCGAGAAGCTCGAAGGCGAACCGGGCACCGAAATCAACTTCCCGGCGCCGCTTCTCGTCGTGGACGGCTCCGACGTCACCGCCGACGCCGACGCCTTGGGAAAGATCTCGGTGACCGGCAAGGTCGTCGAGCAGACCAAGGGTCCCAAGATCCGCATCCACAAGTTCAAGAACAAGACTGGTTACCACAAGCGCCAGGGTCACCGCCAGAAGCTGACCCGCGTCGAGGTCACCGGCATCACCGGTAAGTGAGGATCTGACTAGCCATGGCACACAAGAAGGGCGCATCCAGCTCCCGCAACGGCCGTGACTCGAACCCCCAGTACCTCGGGGTCAAGCGGTTCGGCGGTCAGGTCGTCAAGGCCGGCGAGATCCTGATCCGCCAGCGCGGCACCAAGTTCCACCCCGGCGTGAACGTGGGCCGGGGCAAGGACGACACGCTGTTCGCGCTCGCGCCCGGCGCGGTCGAGTTCGGCACCAAGCGCGGCCGCAAGACCGTGAACATCGTTCCGGTCGAGGTCGCTGCCTGAGCAAGCCCCTCTGAGCGCCGTGTGTCCGCGGGAATGCGCGGACCACGGCGCTCAGTTGTTTGTGTAGAGAACATCCGCGCCTAACGCTTGGAAGTGATTTCCCGTGTCCCGTTTTGTCGACCGGGTGGTGATCCACGTTGCCGCCGGTGACGGCGGCAACGGGGTCGCCTCCGTGCACCGCGAGAAGTTCAAGCCGCTGGGCGGTCCCGACGGCGGCAACGGCGGCAAGGGCGGCGACGTCGTCCTGGTCGTCGACTCCCAGGTCCACACCCTGCTGGACTTCCACTTCCGCCCGCACGCCGACGCCGGCAGCGGCAAGGGCGGCCAGGGCGGCAACCGGGACGGCGCGAACGGCGCGGACCTGGAACTGCGCGTCCCGGACGGCACGGTCGTGCTCACCCCCGAGGGCGAGGTGGTCGCGGACCTCACCGGCGAGGGCACCCGGCTCATCGCGGCCCAGGGCGGTCGCGGCGGTCTGGGCAACGCCTCGCTGGCGTCCAAGGCCCGCAAGGCACCCGGGTTCGCCCTGCTCGGCGAGCCGGGCGAGCAGCACGACCTGGTGCTGGAGCTCAAGTCCGTCGCCGACGTGGGCCTGCTCGGCTTCCCGTCGGCGGGCAAGTCGTCGCTGATCTCGGTGCTGTCCGCGGCCAAGCCGAAGATCGCCGACTACCCGTTCACCACGCTGGTGCCCAACCTCGGCGTGATCACCGGCGGCGAGACCGTCTTCACCATGGCCGACGTGCCCGGCCTGATCCCCGGCGCGTCCGAGGGCAAGGGCCTGGGCCTGGACTTCCTGCGGCACATCGAGCGCTGCGCGGTGCTCGTGCACGTGGTCGACTGCGCCACCTACGAGGCCGGCCGCGACCCGCTGTCGGACATCGACGCGCTGGAAGCCGAACTGTCCCGCTACACCCCGTCGCTGGCCGACGACCTGGCCGAGCGGCCGCGCGTCGTCGTGCTGAACAAGATCGACATCCCGGAGGCGCGGGACCTGGCCGAGATCGTCCGCCCGGACATCGAGGCCCGCGGCCTGCCGGTGTACGAGGTGTCCACGGCCAGCCGGGAAGGGCTGCGGGAGCTCACCTTCGCGCTGGCCCGCGTGGTCGAGGAGTACCGGGCGTCGCGCCCCAAGCAGGAGTCGACCCGGATCGTGCTGCGGCCGACCGCCGTGGACGACGCCGGCTTCACCGTCATCGACGACCCGCAGGTGCCCGGCGGTTTCATCGTGCGCGGCGAGCGGCCCGAGCGCTGGATCCGCCAGACCGACTTCAGCAACGACGAGGCCGTCGGCTACCTGGCCGACCGGCTGGCCCGGCTGGGCGTCGAGGACGTGCTGGTGAAGCGGGGCGCACAGCCCGGCTGCCAGGTCACCATCGGCGACCTGGTGTTCGACTGGGAGCCGACCACGCCCGCCGGCATCGCGATGACCATGACCGGCCGCGGCACCGACGCCCGGCTGGAGGCCAACAACCGCATCGGCGCGTCCGAGCGCCTCGCGGCCAAGAAGGCGCGGCGGCTGCCCGGCGTCTACGACGAGGACTTCGAAGAGGACGAGTGACCGGTTCGGAGCTGCCCCAGGCCACGCCGTCGTCCCCGGTCGCCCCGTTGACACCGGCTCCGCTGACACCGGCTCCACTGTCAACGGAGCCGCTGACACCGGCTTCGCTGTCGGCGGCCCGGCAGGCCGTCTCGGCGGCGGGCCGGATCGTGGTCAAGGTCGGGTCGTCGTCGCTGACCACGGCCGAAGGCGGCCTGGACCGCTCCCGGCTGGACGCCCTGGTGGACGCAGTCGCGGCGCGCTGCGCGGCCGGCAGCCAGGTGGTGCTGGTGTCCTCCGGCGCGATCGCGGCGGGCCTGGCCCCGCTCGGCGTGACCCGGCGGCCGCGTGACCTGGCCACCCAGCAGGCGGCGGCCAGCGTCGGGCAGCTCACCCTCGCCCACGCCTACGCGAACTCGTTCGGCCGGTACGCGCTGACCGTCGGCCAGGTGCTGCTGACCGCCGACGACGTGGTCCGCCGCGCGCACTACCGCAACGCCCAGCGCACCTTCTCCCGCCTGCTCGCCTTCGGCGCGGTCCCGGTCGTGAACGAGAACGACACGGTCGCCACAGAAGAGATCCGCTTCGGCGACAACGACCGCCTGGCCGCCCTGGTGGCCCACCTGGTCGGCGCGGACGCCCTGTTCCTGCTGTCCGACGTGGACGCCCTGTACGACGGCGACCCCCGTCAGCCCGGCGCTCAGCGCGTGACCGAGGTCGCCGGAGCGGCTGACGTCGACGGCGTGCGCGCTGGGACCGTCGGTGCGTCCGGTCTGGGGACCGGCGGGATGGCGTCCAAACTGGCCGCTGCGCGCCTCGCGGCGTCGGCGGGGATTCCGGTGCTGTTGGCGGGCGCGGCGGACGCCGTGCGGGCGCTGGGCCCGGCGGACGTCGGCACCGCGTTCGCGGTCACCGGCTCCCGCCTCACCGCCCGCCGCTTCTGGCTCGGCCACGCGGCCGACGCCACCGGCCGCCTCACCCTGGACGACGGTGCCGTCGCCGCGGTGGTCGGCCGCCGCCGCTCGCTGCTCGCCGCCGGCATCACGGCGGTGGACGGCAGTTTCGACGCCGGTGACGTGGTCGAACTGGTGGACCTGTCCGGCCACGTCGTGGCCCGCGGCGTCGTCGGCTTCGACGCCACCGAACTCCCGGCCCTCATCGGCCGCTCCAGCCACGACCTCCCCGCCGAACAACGCCGCGAGGTCGTCCACGCCGACGACCTGGTCCCCCTCCCAAGCCCCTGACCCGAGGCCCCGGCCACCGGACTGTCCCGGCCCGAGTCGACATCGCGGCGTAGATGCGCAAAGAAGCCGCCGACAAACCATGCGGTACGGGTGTGGGCCAGCAATGAGCGCCCGCCCTTCGCCCGACCACTCGGCGGCGCGGTCAGCTGTAGTCGGCGGAATACCACTTGTTCGGACGCATGTGCACGGTCGCGACCGTCGCGTTTTCGAGCTGCCGCAGGTAGTCGGCCGCCGTTTCGGCGTCGAAGTAGCGGTTGGCCATCGCCAGGAGATTGTCGTACGAGGTCTCCCGATCGACCGCCACCACCGGCCCGGACACGCTCACGTACCGGTAAGGCGGCGCCTCCACCTGCGCTGCCAGGCTGAACTCCCGCGCCTGCTCCAGCAACCGGAACTTCACCGAATCCAGCCCGGTCTGCACCTGCACGTCCCCGCCGGGTTCGTAGTGGTACCAGACCGGCACGGTCAGCGGCGGCCCAGCCGGACGCGCGATCCCGATCACTCCGACGTGGACCCCGGCCAGGAACTCCTCGCGCTGCGCCGCGCTCATCACCGACATGCCCCACCCCTTCCCCTGTCACAGCCGCACCGGACGACTGCCCCGACCCAGTCAACCGGCCGGCGCGGAGGCCGGCCATGCGTACGCGTCCGCGACGGATGCGCACGCGTCTGCGTACGCGTCTGCACGGGTGGCGAAGCCCTAGGTCAGCTCGACGCCCTTGGTCTCCGGCAACGTGAGGATGACCGCGAACGCCACCACCGCACCCACCGCCACGTACCAGAAGAACAACGTCCCCGGCAGCAGCCCGATGACCAGCGGAGCCGTGCCGCCGAACAGCGCGACGGTCAGGTTGTACCAAGCCCCGATCCCCAGTCCGCGCAACTCGGTCGGAAACAGCTCGCTCATCACCGCCGGCGCGATCGACGTCATCGCCGTGTACAGCGCCAACCCCACGCAGAACACCACGAGCAGCCCACCCAGGCCCGGCCCGATCAGCGCCGACAACGGCACCACCAGCACCGCCGTGGCCCCCGACCACACCAGCAGTTGCGGCCTGCGCCCGAACCGGTCCGACAGCGCGCCCATCGGGTACTGCAAGGCGATGAACAGCACGGTCGCCACCGACATCGCCAGGAACACGTCACCCGCGTCGGCCATCCGCGTCTTCACCGCGAACGGCGTCAGCGCGCTGAAGAACGTGTAGTAGCACAGCGTCGAGAGCATGCTGAAGCCCACGAGCCGCCCGACGGCCTTCGGGTGCTCCCGCACGGTGGTGAGCAACGGCCGCCGGAGCCGCGCCGCCTTGGCCCGGTTGTCGGCGAACTGCTCGGTCTCCTCCAGGCTCCGCCGCAGCCACAACCCGACGAGCCCCAGCACCCCGCCGACCAGGAACGGGATCCGCCAGCCGTACGAAGCCAGCGCCTGCTGGTCCAACGCCCGCGCCAACCCGAACCCGAGCAGCGACGCCACCAACAGCGCGCACCCGGTCGAGATGTAGAAGAACGCCGAGTACCGCCCTCGCCGATCCGCCGGAGCTATCTCGGCCAGGTACGCCGACGCGTTCGACACCTCGCCGCCCAGCGACAGCCCCTGGGCGATCCGCGCCACCACCAGCAGCACCGGTGCCAACCACCCCACCTGCGCATAGGTGGGCAGCACCGCGATCGCCACCGACCCGCCCGCCATCAGCACGATGGTGAGGATCATCGCCGGCCGCCGCCCGCGCAGGTCGGCGAACCGGCCCAGCAGGTAGCCGCCGAGCGGCCGGAAGAAGAACGCCAGCGCGTACGTCGCCAAGGTGTTGATCAGCGCCAGCTTCTCGTTCTCCGCCGGGAAGATCTGCGTCGCGAAGTAGATGCTGAACGTCGCGTAGACGCTCCAGTCGTACCACTCGATCGCGTTCCCGACGCTCGCCGCGACGAGCTTGCGGACGGGCAGCCGGTGCGGACGCCCCACCGTCGCCTCGGTCATCGCCCCACCCCACGACCCGCGGACACTGCCCGCCACGCGGCCCGGCCCGTGCGACGCCCCCGCATCCCGCCGATGCGGTATCCGGGCCGGTCACAGCGTTCCACGCCACCGCGCGCCCGCATTCTCTCACGTGGACGCACGAGCCCGATCGAGTTCGCGGCGCTTGCCACGCCGTGCGCGCGGAGCGGTAGGGGGTGCTCGACCTCTACGGCAGCCATGAGGTTGGACACAACCACAGTGCGCTCGTAGTCGATAGATCTCTCACCGATCCTGTCCGATGGGCCTCCATTCCCGGGCGAGCAGGCCGAACAGCAGGTCGTCGGTCCACTCGTCCTTGATCAAGGTGTGTTCGACCAGGCGTCCTTCAAGCCGGAAACCCAGTCGTGCCAACAGTTTTGCCGATGGTTCGTTGCGCGCGTCGCACTCGGCGGAGATCTTGTGCAACCCGCACTTCACGAACAGGTGCTCCACCACGCGGCCCACGGCTTCCGTCGCGTACCCGTTGCCCTGGTGGGCGGTCGCGATGGTGTAGCCAATGTCTGCCTGCCTCCTGTTGTCGTGCAGGTTCACGCCGACATCGCCGACCAGTTCCCCGCCCGCCTCGACCGCGTACTGGAACCAGCCCGGCTCGGCCGGATCCAGCAGTTCCATCTCCCGCACGAACTCCTCGGCCGCGGCCAAGGCGAACGGCGGCTCCCACGACTGGTACCTCGCCACCGCCGGATCCGACCGGTAGGCCGCGAACGCCGGCGCATCCTCCGGGCGGAAACCCCGCAGCACCAACCGCTTGGTACCCAACCGGACCTCGGCCGCCGTCACGCCGTGACCGCCAGTGCGAACGGCAGTACAGCAGGTGCCCCCGCCCGGCGCAGCAGCCGCGCCGCGACCGTCATCGTCCAGCCGGTGTCGATCCGGTCGTCCACCAACAACACCGGTCCATCCACAGTGGACAGGTCGGGCACGTCGGCGGACTGCACCAGGCCGGCCAGCCGCTGCGCGCTGTTCGCCCGCCGCACCGCCTCGCCCAACCAGACCTCGCCGAGCAGCGGCAGCCGCCCGACCGTGGACAGCTGGTGGCCGAAGCTGCCCACCAACCGCGGCCGGCTCCGCGACCCGACCGTCACGACGCCCACCGGGCGCTGGTCCCAGCCCCACGCCGCCAGCACCTTCACGCAGGCGGCGAAGACGTCCTCCGGCACCTCCTGGTCGTCGCCGGCGAACAGCGACCGCAACCGGTTGCCCCACCCGATGTCGGTCAACCGCCCCAACGCCCGCCCCGTCCCGGCCGCCTCGCCCGCCGGGATGCGCCCGGACAGGTCGACGCCGACCGCCGCCATCCCGGTCGGCCACTGCTTGCGCGGTTCGACCTCCACGCCGGGGCGCAGCAACCGCTCCCGCGCCGCCGACGCGGCATCCGGCGAGACCTCCGCCGACCACCCGCTCCCGGTGCAGTTGTCACACCGGCCGCACGGCGCGGCGTGCGGGTCGTCCAACTGGCGCAGCAGGAACTCCATCCGGCACCCCGTGGTGGCGAGGTAGTCGAGCACCGCCTGCTGCTCGACCTTCCGCGCCTCCGCGATCCGCCCGTACCGCTCCTCGTCGTAGGACCACGCCCGCCCGGTCGACTCCCAGCCCCCGCGCACCCGGCGCACAGCGCCGTCCACGTCGAGGACCTTCAACACCACTTCCAGCCGGGTGCGCGACAGCTCGACCATCGGCTCCAGCGCGGCGGTCGACAACGTCCGCCCCGCGTCGGCCAGCGCGTCGAGCACCTGCCGCACGACCTGCTCCGGGGGGAAGGCCAGCGAGGCGAAGTACGCCCAGATGTCCCGGTCCTCCGGACCCGGCAGCAGCAGCACCTCGGCCCGTTCCACGCCGCGGCCCGCACGCCCGATCTGCTGGTAGTAGGCGATGGGGGAGGGCGGTGCGCCCAGGTGCACCACGAACCCCAGGTCCGGCTTGTCGAACCCCATGCCCAGCGCCGATGTCGCAACCAGCGCTTTGACGCGGTTCGCCAGCAGGTCCTCTTCCGCCCGCTGCCGCTCCGCCGGGTCGGTGCGGCCCGAGTACGCCGCCACCGGGTACCCGCGCTCCCGGAGGAACGCGGCCACGTCGTCGGCGGACGCGACGGTCAGCGTGTAGATGATCCCCGAACCCGGCAGCCGGTCGAGCTGCTCGGCCAGCCACCCCAGCCGCGCCTCGGCGGTTGGCAGTCGCACCGCCGCCAGCCGCAGGCTCGCCCGGTCCAGCGGCCCGCGCAGCACCAGCGTGTCCGAACCGGCCCCCAACCCGAGCTGGTCGGCCACGTCCCGCACCACCCGGTCGTTGGCCGTCGCGGTCGTCGCCAGCACCGGCACCCCGGCCGGGAGTTCGGTGAGCAACGTCCGCAAGCGCCGGTAGTCGGGTCGGAAATCGTGACCCCAGTCCGAGATGCAATGCGCCTCGTCCACCACCAGCAGCCCTGCCGATGATGTCAGCGAAGGCAGCACCGAGTCACGGAAATCGGGATTGTTCAGCCTTTCCGGTGACACCAGAAGAACGTCGATTTCGCCGGACGTCACCCGGTCCTGGACGTCCTGCCACTGGTCGGTGTTGGCCGAATTGATGGTCGCCGCGTGCACACCCGCGCGCGCCGCCGCGTCGACCTGGTTGCGCATCAGCGCGAGCAGCGGCGACACGATCACCGTCGGCCCCTCGCCGAGCGACCTGAGCAACGCCGTCGCGATGAAGTAGACGGCGGACTTGCCCCACCCGGTCCGCTGCACCACCAGCGCCCGCCGCCGCTCGGAGACCAAAGCGCGGATTGCTGTCCACTGGTCCTCGCGCAGCGCCGCCTGAGGGCCGGCCAAAGCCCTCAGCCGTTCTTCGGCCTGTTCGCGCAATGCCATCTCGTCCACCGGACCACCATGGCAGAGGGGCACGACAACGCGGAATCGCCGCCGGCCTCCCGGGCACTGGGAACCTCGGCGACATCCACGACCGGGTGACCGTAGTCTGTTTTCGTGACTGACGACCTGCGCGAACAGGTGCACGCCGCCGCCCGGCGCGCCCGAGTCGCCGCCGACGAGCTCGTCCTGGCCACCCGCGAGCGCAAGGACGCCGCGCTGCACGAGATGGCCGCCGCGCTGCGCACGCGGGCCCAGGAGGTCCTGGAGGCGAACGCCAAGGACATCGAGGCCGGCCGCGCGGCGGGTCTGTCCGAGGGCCTGGTGGACCGGCTCGCGCTCACCGAGCAGCGGATCGACGGCGTGGCCAAGGGCCTGGAGACCGTGGCCGGCCTCACCGACCCGGTGGGCGAGGTGCTGCGCGGCTCGATCCTGCCGAACGGCCTGGAGCTGCGGCAGGTGCGCGTCCCGATGGGCGTGGTCGGCATGGTCTACGAGGCCCGCCCGAACGTCACCGTCGACGCCGCCGGCCTGGCGCTGAAGTC
Organism: Saccharothrix espanaensis DSM 44229; assembly: GCF_000328705.1. Classification (NCBI taxonomy): domain Bacteria; kingdom Bacillati; phylum Actinomycetota; class Actinomycetes; order Pseudonocardiales; family Pseudonocardiaceae; genus Saccharothrix; species Saccharothrix espanaensis. The sequence goes on from NC_019673.1 coordinate 1,494,622, forward strand.
CGGCAACGCCGCCCTGCTGCGCGGCTCGTCCTCCGCCGAGCACTCGAACACCGCGCTGGTCGCGATCCTGCGCGACGCGCTGGAGACCGCGGGCCTGCCCGCCGACAGCGTGCAGCTGCTGCCGTGCCACGACCGCGCCTCGGTCACCCACCTGATCACCGCGCGCGGCCTGGTCGACCTGGTCATCCCGCGAGGGGGGTCCGGGCTGATCAACGCCGTGGTGCAGCAGGCCACCGTGCCGACCATCGAGACCGGCGTGGGCAACTGCCACGTGTACGTCGACGCCTCCGCCGACCTCGACATGGCCGAGCAGATCGTCCTCAACTCCAAGACGCGCCGCACGAGTGTGTGCAACGCGGCCGAGTCGCTGCTGGTGCACGCCGCTGTCGCGGACGAGTTCGTGCCCCGCATCACCGCCGCTCTTCAGGCGCAGCAGGTCACGGTGCACGGCGACGAGGCATTCGCGCGCCAGGCCGGCGTGCGGCAGGCCACCGACGAGGACTGGGACACCGAGTACCTCTCGCTGGACATCGCGGCCCGCGTGGTCGACTCGCTGGACGACGCGGTCCGGCACATCGCCGACCACGGCTCCGGGCACACCGAGGCCATCGTGACCAGCGACGTCGCCTCCGCCCGCCGGTTCACCGCCCGGGTCGACGCGGCGGCGGTCATGGTCAACGCCTCGACCGCGTTCACCGACGGTGGCGAGTTCGGCATGGGCGCGGAGATCGGCATCTCCACCCAGAAGCTGCACGCCCGGGGCCCGATGGGGCTCGCCGAACTGACCTCCTCGAAGTGGGTCGCGTGGGGCGAAGGGCACATCCGGCCGTCGTCCTGATCGACCCGTACGGCCGATCGGCGGCGTGCCGCAGCTACCGGGATGGGCAGACTGGGTGGTGAACCGCGCAGTCTGCTCTGAAGCTCCGGCCGTCGTCCTGGGCGACCCCCGTACTGCCGATCGACCGCACGCCGAGGTCATCGGGGTGGGCAGACTGTGGGGTGGACCGCGCAGTCTGCCGACGAGGTGGTGTCCGGATGGCCCGGTGGAGTCTGGAAGTCGACCGCGACACGTGCGTCGGCAGCGGGATGTGCGTGAGCATCGCGCCCGACCACTTCCGGCTCGACGCGGGCACGGCCGAGCCGGTCGACGGGTCGGTGGACCCGGACGACGCGGTGCTGGAGGCCGCCGAGTCGTGCCCGATGGAGGCCATCCTGGTCCGGGACGCGGCCGGTGAGCGGCTGGCACCCGAGCTCTGACGTGCGGTGATCGGCTTCACCCGAACCGGCTGGAAAATCTTCACCCCATCGCGTCATGGTCGGCTGCGAGCCGTGTCTCACTGTCGCGCGGCTCTGCTTCGGGGTGGGCCGCGCTCCCGCTGAGGCGGCCCCCTCCCCCTGGGCCGCGAACGGGGAGTCGAGACGCGCGGGCGGCTGTTCGGGGAGCGACCGGCCGCCCGCGCGCCGACCGAACTAGGCTCACCTCCCATGTCCAACCGCCGGATCGGCGTCATGGGTGGCACCTTCGACCCGGTGCACCACGGCCACCTCGTCGCGGCCAGCGAGGTCCAGGCCAGGTTCGAGCTCGACGAAGTGATCTTCGTGCCGACCGGCCAGCCCTGGCAGAAGATCGACCACGAGGTCAGCCCCGCCGAGGACCGCTACCTGATGACGGTCGTCGCCACCGCGTCCAACCCGAGGTTCTCGGTCAGCCGGGTCGACATCGACCGGGCCGGACCCACCTACACGTTCGACACGCTCAACGACCTCAAGGCGATGCACCCGGACGCCGACCTGTTCTTCATCACCGGCGCGGACGCGCTGGAGCAGATCCTGTCCTGGCGGCGCGCCGACGACGTGTTCAGGCTGGCCCACTTCATCGGCGTCACGCGGCCCGGCTACGAATTGGACGACACCCACCTCCCGCCGGGCGCGGTGTCCCTCGTGGAAGTGCCCGCGATGGCCATCTCGTCCACCGCCGTGCGCGCCCGCACCGCCTCCGGCCTGCCGGTCTGGTACCTCGTCCCGGACGGTGTCGTTCAGTACATATCGAAGCGCAGGCTTTACTCGGTGCCGGACTGACGCCGGACGCCGGTACCCTCATTGACTCGTGCGGGCGCATCAGCGCCGGCCGAGGTGATGAGGAGAAACGTGGCAGCCACCGACGAGGCACGACGGTCGGCGCTGGTCGCCGCGAGCGCGGCGGCCGACAAGAAGGCGCACGACGTGATCGTGCTCGACGTGTCGGACCAACTGGTGATCACGGACGTGTTCGTGATCGCGTCCGCTCCCAACGAGCGGCAGGTCGGCGCGATCGTGGACAACATCGAGGAGAAGTTGCGCGAAGCGGGCCGCAAGCCGGTCCGCCGCGAGGGCGCGCGCGAAGGTCGCTGGGTCCTGCTGGACTTCGTGGACCTCGTGGTGCACGTCCAGCACGTGGACGAACGCAGCTTCTACGGCCTTGAGCGGCTGTGGAAGGACTGCCCGCGGATCGAGTTCGACGCCGGCCCGGTAGCCGACGAGGTCGCCGAGGCATGACCCTGAACCGGCTCGTGCTGTGGCGGCACGGTGAGACCGACTACAACGCGACCGGACGGATGCAGGGTCATCTGGACGTCGGACTGACCGAGACCGGCTGGAACCAGGCGCGCTTCGCCGTGCCGGTGCTGGCCGGGTTCGCACCCGAGCTGGTGGTGGCCTCCGACCTGCGGCGGGCGCGCGACACGGCGACCGTGTTCACCACCGCCACCGGTATCGGGCTGCGGGTCGACGAGCGGCTCCGGGAGACCAACCTCGGCAAGTGGCAGGGCCTGACCTCGGACGAGATCGAGGTCGAGTGGCCGGGGATGCTCGACGAGTGGCGCTCGGACGCGACGCTCGCGCCGCCGGACGGCGAGAACCGGACCGAGGTCGCCGAGCGCGCGCTCGCCGTGGTCGAAGAGGTCGATCGGGAGTTCACCGACACCGTGCTGCTGTGCGCGCACGGCGGTCTGATCAGCGCGTTGACCGGGCGGCTGCTGGACCTGCCGGTGGACCGGTGGTCGCTGCTCGGCGGTATCGGCAACTGCCACTGGACGGTGTTCACCCGGCGGCCCCGGGGTGACGGCCGGTGGCGGCTGTCGTCGTACAACGCCGGCACCACCCGGTGAGACTGCTCGTCCTCGGTGATTCGCTGACGTTCCACGGTCCGCAGGGGCCGGTGCCCGCCGACAACCCACGGTTGTGGCCCAATGTGGCGGCGACCGCGCTGGGCGGCCACGCGGAGCTGGTGGCGGGGTTCGGGTGGACCGCCCGGGACGCCTGGTGGGCGTTGACGGGCGATCCGCGCGTCTGGTCGTTGTTGCCGCGCACGGACGTGCTCGTGCTCGCCGTGGGGCACATGGACACGTTGCCGTCGCCCTTGCCGACCTTCTTGCGGCAGGGCCTTCGCTACCTGCGCCCGGACGGGCTGCGCCGCCGGGCGCGGGACGCGTACCGGACGCTCCAACCTGGGCTTTCCCGGCTGTTCGGGGGTCGGCCGGTGGCGTTGCCGCCGCATCTGACGGTGCGGTACCTGGATTCGTGCGTTCGTTCCGTGCAGGCGTTCGAGCCGGACGTGCAAGCGGTCGGGATGACGCCGTCCGTGCACGTGTCCCCGGCGTACGCCAGCGTGCACACGGGACGTGCGGCGGCGGAGCGCGCTGTGCGGGCGTGGTCGTCGCGCACCGGCGTGCCGTTGTTGGACGTGCCTCCGATCGTCGGGGAACACGTGCGGTCACGGCGTGGCAACCCGGACGGTATGCACTGGGGCTGGGAGGGTCACGCGCTGGTCGGCGCGGCGATGGCCGATCTCATCAGGTCCGTGGCGGTCAGCCATTCGGAGCCGGCCGAGCCGTAGTCTCGGCACTCGTGTCCACCACGATCGTCACCGACTCCACGGCGTACCTGCCCGAGGGGTTCGCCGAGCGGCACGGCATCCGGGTCGTCCCGCTGCACGTCGCGGTGGACGGCCGGAGCAGGTTGGACGGGGTCGACTTCGGCCCGGCGGAACTCGCCGCGGCCCTCGGGGACCACCGCCGGGTCACCACGTCCCGGCCCACTCCGGGCGAGTTGGCCGAGGTGTACCGCTCGGTGCTGGCCGACGGCGCGGACGGGATCGTGTCGGTGCACCTGTCCCGTGAGCTGTCCGGGACGTGGGAGGCGGCGCGGCTGGCCGCCGAGGAGGTCGATCCCGACCGGATCCGGGTGGTCGACTCGCGGGCGACCGGGATGGGCCTGGGCTTCGCGGCGCTGGCCGCGTGCTCGCCCCCGGACGGCGTGCTCGCCGAGCGGGCCGCGGCGGACGCGGCCGCGCGGATCCGGATGTTCTTCTGCGTGGAGACCTTGGACCACCTGCGGCGCGGCGGTCGGATCGGTGCGGCGGCGGCTCTGGTGGGCACGGCGCTGGCGGTCAAACCCCTGCTGCACGTGGACGACGGCCGGATCGTGCCGTTGGAGAAGGTGCGCACCACGAGCCGGGCGATCGGCCGGCTGGTCGACCTCGCCGCGACCGCGGCCGGGTCCGGCCCGGTGGGTCTGGCGGTGCACCACCTGGCCGCCCCGGAGCGGGCGGCCGAGTTGGCGACCCGCCTGGACGAGCGGGTCCCGGGGTCGACCGGTTGCCTGATCTCCGAGGTAGGAGCGGTGATCGGGGCGCACACCGGGCCCGGCGTCATGGGGGTCGTGGTCCTGCCCGGCGGCTACGAATAGCCGGTTGTCCACAGCCCCGGAACTCCGTCCACAGATTTGAGATCGACGCTGGGCACACTGCTCCGACCGGCCTAATGTCGATCACATGTTCGACGAGAAACCGGATACCACGGCAACCCGCCTCGACGCGCTGATCGCCCGGAACCAGGGCCGGCATCGCGTCGACGAGCCCCCGCTGGTCGTCTTCGCCTCATCGTCCGGCGGGGCGGACCCGCCCGGCCGGTGGCGCGCGCTCCTGCGCCGGTGGCGGCCGGGTCCCGCGTTACCCCGCCGCCCGATCGTCTTCGGCGGCGTGCTGGCCGGCGTGGCGCTGGCGGTCGCGCTCAGCCTCTGGTGGCAACGGCCCGAACCCGAGTCGCCGCCCGCCCTGCCGCTCGCCGCGGAGGTGAGCAGGCTCCCGGAGCAGGTGGTCGTCAACGTCGTGGGCGAGGTGCCCAGACCCGGCCTGGTGACGGTCACCAGCGGTGCCCGCGTCGCCGAGGCCGTCCACGCGGCCGGCGGCCCCAACCCGGGTGCCGACCTCAGCGGGCTCAACCTGGCCCGTCGTGTCTCCGACGGCGAGCAGATCGCCGTCGGCATCCCGCCCCAGAACCCAGAGGACCACCGGCAACCGATCAACCTCAACACCGCGACGAAGGAACAACTGGACGGGCTTCCCGGCGTGGGACCCGTGACGGCACAACGGATCGTGGACCGCCGCCTGAAACGCGGCCCGTTCACCTCCATCGACCAGCTCGGCGAGATCGAAGGGATAGGTGAAGCCAAACTGGCCAAGCTCGGCGACCTGGTCCGCCTCTGACCGACACCGAACCCGTTCCGCCCCAACCATTCCGCCTCAATTATTCCGTTCCGACCGTCCGCTCCCATCCATGCGATTCGTTCCGTTCCGACTCCGGTCGATCCCAACCCGGTCGACCCCGTTTGCACCATCGCACCCCGGCCACAGCTCGACCCGTCCGATGAACCGATCTGTCCACAACGGACACCAAGCAGGAGGTACCCGATGACACGACAAGGGCCGCGATCCCGTGGCGTCCGCCGAACGCACCACCACTCCAGGGGCGCCGACCACAGCCCTGAACGGCGCACCGGGCCGTGAGTTCCCGTGCCTACCTGGTACCCGCGGCGCTGGCGGTCTGGTCGACCGCACTCGCCGGCTTGCTCTGGGTGTGGTGGGCGGGCGTGGTCGTCGGTCTCGCTCTGGCAGCGGTGGGCGGTGTCGCCCTCCGCCGGTGGCGGCCCGCCGCGGTCGCGATCGCGGTGGTCGGGCCGGTGGCGGCGTGCTGGATCGGCGCGCAGGTGCACGAGTCGGCGCACCACCCGCTTCGTTCGGCGGCCGGGCACGGCGGCCTGACGGCGTTGCGCCTGGAGCTGGACGACCGGCCGCGTGGTCTGCGGACCGCCGGGTTCGGGTCGCGCCCCGAGGGCGTCGACCTGGTCCTCGTCCGGGCGGTGGTGGTGGACGACGGCGGCCGGGTGGTGGTGCTCGCTCCGGCCTCGGCCTGGCGGGAACTGCTTCCCGGACAACAGGTCCTGGCTCGCGGCACGCTCGCACCGGCCAAATCCGGTGAGCTGACCGTCGCGATGCTCCGGGTGCGAGGTCCGCCGCGCGAGGTCACTCCGGCACCCGTGTGGCAGCGGGCGGCGGAGGCGTTGCGGGCGGGGCTGCGGGACGCGAGCGGCACGCTCGACCCGGAGCCGGCCGGGCTGCTGCCCGCGCTGGTCGTCGGCGACACGTCGGGTCTGACACCCAGGGTGGTGGACGAGTTCCGCACCTCGGGCCTGGCCCACGTGCTGGCGGTGAGCGGGGCGAACCTGGCGATCCTGTGCGGCGCGGTGCTGTTGTTGTTGCGGCTGCTGCGGTTCGGGCCGCGCGGGTGTGCCGTGGGCGGGATGGCGGCGCTGGTCGGGTTCGTGGTGCTGGCCGGTCCGGAGCCGAGCGTGCTGCGGGCGGCGGTGATGGGCGCGGTGGCACTGCTCGCGCTGGTGCTGGGGCGGGAGCGGTCGGCGTTGCCCGCGTTGGCCGCCGGGGTGGTCGTGCTGGTGCTGCACGATCCCCAGCTCGCGGTGGATCCGGGGTTCGGGCTGTCCGTCGTGGCCACGGCCGCGCTGGTGTTGCTCGCGCCGCGGTGGTCCGGCCTGCTGCGCGACCGGGGCGTGCCGGTCGGGGTGGCCGAGGCGTTGGCGGTGCCGGCGGCGGCGCACCTCGCCACGGCTCCGCTGGTCGCCGGGATCTCCGGCCAGGTGAGCCTGGTCGCGGTCGTGGCGAACCTGTTGGTGGCCCCGGTGGTGGCACCGGCGACGGTGCTCGGGGTGCTGGCGGCCGTGGTGGCGCAGGTCCACCTCGACACGGCGCGGTTCGTGGTCGAGGTGGCTGGGCCGGCCGCGTGGTGGCTGATCGCGGTCGGCCGGCGGGCGGCGGCGGTGCCCGGTGCGGCGGTGGCGTGGCCCGAGGGCTGGACGGGCGGGCTGCTGCTGGTCGGGGCGGTGCTGGTGGCGTACGGCGTGTTCCGGCTGCGGCGGCTGCGGGTGTTGCTCGTCGCGGTCGCCGCCGGAGCGGTCGTCGTGCTGGTGCCGGTCGGGGTCGTCGTGCCGCGCTGGCCGGTGCCTGGCTGGGCCGTGGTGGCGTGCGACGTCGGCCAGGGCGACGCGGTCGTCCTGGCCACGGCCGAACGCGACCGGGCGGTCCTGGTCGACACCGGGCCGGATCCGGCCCCGGTGTTGGCCTGCCTGAGCCGGCTGGGCGTGCGGCGGGTGCCGCTGGTGGTGCTGAGCCACCTGCACGCCGACCACATCGGCGGGCTGGCGGCGGTGTTGGCGGAACGGGGTGTCGGCGCGGTGGCCGTGGGGCCGTCGCGGCAGCCGGAGTGGGCGTGGAAGGAGGTCGTGGCGCTGGCGCGGGGTGCCGGGGTCGAGCTGGTCGAGCTGGCGGTCGGACAGCGGTTGAGCTGGCCGGGGCTGGAGCTGGACGTGCTGGGGCCGCGGGCGGTTCCGCGCGGGGACGAGAACACGGCGGTCAACGACGCGTCGGTGGTGGTGCGGGCGACCACGGTGGCCGGGCGGGTGCTGCTGACCGGCGACGTCGAGCTGGCCGGGCAGGCGGCGCTGCTCGGCGGGCACGTCGACCTGCGGGCGGACGTGCTCAAGGTGCCGCACCACGGGTCGCGGTACTCGTCGCCGGAGTTCCTCGCGGCGGTGCGGCCGCGGGTCGCGCTGGTCAGCGTCGGGGCGGGCAACCGCTACGGCCACCCCAGCGGGGTGCTGGTCGACGCCCTGGAACGGCACGGGGCGTGGCTGCTGCGCACCGATCGGGACGGCGACACCGCCGTCCTGCCGGGCCCGGACGGGCCACGGGTCGTCCGGCGCGGCGACCCGTTGGACGACGGCGGCTGAACACGGCCGCCGGGATGACGAACGAGCCGGCCCGGTCGCGCGACCGGGCCTACCGAGAGGAGCACGATCATGAGTGACACGAACATCTGGGTCCGGCTGCACACCGGCTGGTCGCCGCGCGAACTCGGGTGGGCGCTGTGGCAACCCGGCTATGCCGCCCACCCGTGGCCGGACGCGGAATTAAGGCCGTCGTTCGAGTTCTTCGTCTGCGAGGACCTGCCGATCGGCGGCCGGGGGATCGTGGCACGGGCGACCGTCACGAAAACCGTGGGCACCATGTCGGTCTCGTCGCCGCAGGAGGCGTACCAGGAGATCGCGGACGCGCTGTTCGACGACGTCCTGGCGATCGCGCCGGAGGACTGGCGGGCGAACCGGTACAACGGGCACAAGACGGCGTCGCCGTGGCCGCAGCAGCTCACCGCGTGGCGGGCCGAGACCGAGGAGATCGGGCCTTACCTGCTGCCCGAACTCTCGTCGTTCCCGCGCACCGGGTGGCTGCGGCTGCCGGACACCGCTTTGTGACCGGTGGTCCGGCGCGGCCGGCCCGCGTGCGACGTGCCTTCGACAGGCGGTCGTGGCGCGCGAGCCGGCCGGGCGCGGTCAGTCCTTCAGCGCGTTCAGCACGGCCTCGGCCGAGGGCGGGACGTTGGCGCGGGGACCGACGCGGTCGCCGAGGGCATCGAGGGTCTTCAGGCCGTCGCCGGTGATCAGCAGCACCGTCTCGGCGTCCGGGTCGAGCCGGCCGGTCTCGATGAGCTTCTTCGCCGTGGCGACGGTCACGCCGCCGGCGGTCTCGGCGAAGATGCCCTCGGTGCGCGCCAGCAGGCGGATGCCCTCGACCACTTCCTCGTCGGTGACGTCCTCGATCGCGCCGTTGGTGCGGCGGACCGCGTCCAGCACGTACGGGCCGTCGGCCGGGGCGCCGATCGCCAGCGAGCGGGCGATGGTGTCCGGGCGGACCGGGGTCACCACGTCCTGACCGGACTTGAACGCCGCCGACACCGGCGAGCAGCCGGTGGCCTGGGCGCCGAACACCTTGTACGGGGTGGCGTCGACCAGGCCGAGCTCGCCGAACTCGCGGAAGGCCTTGTCCACCTTGGTCAGCTGGGAGCCGGACGCGATGGGCACCACGATCTGGTCGGGCAGCCGCCAGCCCAGCTGCTCGGCCACCTCGTAGCCCAGGGTCTTGGAGCCCTCGGCGTAGTAGGGGCGGACGTTGACGTTGACGAACGCCCAGTCCTCGTGCTCGGCGGCCAGTTCCTGCGCGAGGCGGTTCACGTCGTCGTAGTTGCCGTCGACGGTGATCAGGTTGCCGCCGTAGACGGCGGTCATGAGGATCTTGGCCTGCTCCAGGGAGGAGGGCACCAGCACGACCGACTGCCAGCCGGCGCGGGCCGCGGCGGCGGCGACGGCGTTGGCCAGGTTGCCGGTGGAGGGGCAGGCCAGGACCTTGAAGCCCAGCTCGCGGGCGGCCGCGAGGGCGACGCCGACGACGCGGTCCTTGAACGAGTGGGTGGGGTTGCCGGTGTCGTCCTTCACCCAGACCTTGCGCACGCCCAAGGCCTTGGCGAGGCGGTCGGCCTCGACCAGGCGGGTGGCGCCGGGGTTGGTGTTGGGGTGCGACTCGACGTTCGAGGGCACCGGGAGCAGGCCGCGGTAGCGCCAGATCGACCGTGGGCCGGCCTCGATGTCCTCGCGGCGGACGCGGCCGAAGTCGTAGGCGACTTCCAGCGGCCCGAAACACTCGAGACAGGCGTATTCCGGGGCCAGCGGAGTCTGGTGACCGCATTCACGGCACGACAGGGCGCGAGCCGGACCGAGGTCGAAGGAGGTGGTGGCCGAAGGCACACTGACAGCAGTCATCGCGAGGTATCTCCTCATCTTTCCCGCGTCGCGGGTCGGAATTGGCACCGTGGTCGTCGCAGCGGACGCTGCGCGACGGGTTGCCGGGGCTTCTTCGGGCCGATCCCTCTGCCCCTCTGGATGAGCGGTATTCAGTTGTGGCGTCCAACTTACGGCACGATCCCGACCGGCAGCCAGATCCGTCCACCATCCGGACGCGATCCGGGGCGTGGGAGGATCGCTCCGTGAGCGCGTCCGCAGTCACTCCAGACCCCGTGCACCTGGTTCTCGGCGAGGAAGAGTTGCTGGTCGAGCGCGCGTTGCGCGGCGCGCTGGCGGTGGCTCGCAAGGTCGACCCGCAGGCCGACCTGACCAGGGTCAAGGTGACTGATCTCACCCCTCCTGAGCTGGCAGAACTGGTGAGTCCGTCGCTGTTCGCCGAGGGGCGGGTGATCGCCTTGGAATCCGCGCAGGAGGCCGGCAAGGAGATCGCCGAGGCGGTCATGGCCTACGCCAAGGCGCCGGCCGACGGGGTGACCCTGATCGTCGTGCACACCGGCGGCGGGCGCAGCAAGGTGGCCAAGGAACTGCCCGCCGCGCTGCGCAAGGCCGGGGCGGTGGTGACCGAGTGCCCGAAGATCACCAAGGCGGCGGACCGCGAGGCGTTCGTGCGCAACGAGATCCGTGCCGCGGGCGGCAAGGCCGACCCGGAGGCGGTCGGGGCGCTGATCGAGGCGATCGGGTCGGACCTGCGGGAGCTGGCGGCGGCGGCGTCGCAGCTGGTGTCCGACACCGGTGGCAAGGTCGACGCGGACGCGGTCCACCGCTACCACCGGGGGCGGGCCGAGGTGACCGGGTTCGCGGTGGCCGAGAAGGCCGTGATGGGCGACCGGGGCGGGGCGCTGGAGGCGTTGCGCTGGGCGACCCAGACCGGCGTGCCGCACGTGCTCGTTGCGGACGCGTTGGCGGACGCGGTGCGGACCATCGCGCGGGTGTCGGCCGTGGGGCGGGGCGACCCGTTCAAGCTGGCCGGCGAGCTGGGGATGCCGCCGTGGAAGGTGAAGAAGGCGCAGGGGCAGGCGCGGGGCTGGGACGGTGACGGGCTGGCCGCCGCCATGTCGGTGGTCGCGGGCCTCAACGCGGACGTGAAGGGCGTGGCCGCCGACTCTGGCTACGCCCTGGAGCGGGCCGTGCTGAAGATCGTCGCGGCGTACGGGCGGCGTTGAGGTCGTGGCGTTGAACCCGACCCAGTGAGGCCGACTGTTGAGGCGGGCGCTGCCGACGCGTGTGGTGTCTGCGGCGCGGGCGGTGCTTTGTGCGGGAAAGGCGAAGCGCCGCGCCCTCAGGGGAGGGGCGGCGCTTCGGGAAGGCCTGCGTCAGATCCGGGTGATCAGATCTGGTTGGCGCGCCGGGCCAGGGCCGACTTCTTGTTGGCGGCCTGGTTGGCGTGGATCACGCCCTTGGTGACGGCCTTGTCGAGCTTGCGGGAGGCCTCGCGGGCCAGGGCGACAGCCTTGTCCTTGTCGCCGGCCTCGGCGGCCTCGCGGAACTTGCGGATCGCGGTCTTCAGCGACGACTTGACGGCCTTGTTGCGCAGGCGCGCCTTCTCGTTCGTCTTGATCCGCTTGAGCTGGGACTTGATGTTCGCCACGCGAAAGCCACCGTTTCCTTGGTCTCTGGGTTCGCATCGCGCTGTGATCGGCCCCACGCGAGGTGGGCTTTCCTCCATTGCGGAATGCCGCGCGATACGGCTGTAGAGGCTATCAGGGCTGCTCGCGGGGGCGTTAACCGGTCCTCGCGGCGGTCCTCGCCAGAGAAAAACAGTACAGCTGTCCGGTTACCCTGTTCAGGTGATGACCGCTCTTGACTGGCCCGGGTTCGGCCAGGTGTCGCTCGCCGGTCTCCTCTTCCTCTGCGTGGCCGCCGCCCTCGCCGGCGCGGTGGACGCGGTGGTGGGCGGGGGAGGGCTGATCCAGCTACCCGCGTTGTTGCTGGTCGGGCCCGGTGGGCAGCCGCTCTACGCGTTGGCCACGAGCAAGGTCGCCGCTGTGGTCGGCACGGCCTCCGCGGTCGGTGCGTACGCGCGGCAGACGTCGATCGACTGGGCGTCGGCGATCCCGATGGCGGTGGCGGCGTTCGCCGGGGCCACGGGTGGCGCGGCGTTCGCGGGGGCGTTGGAGCCGGGGGTGCTCAACGGTGTGGTGTTGGTCGCGCTGGTGGGGGTCGGGCTCTACACGTGGCGCAAGCCGGAACTCGGCGTGGCCGAGACGCCGCGGTTCGGGCGGGCCGCCCAGATCGGCGTGATGGTCACCGGCGGCGCGGTGGTCGGGTTCTACGACGGGCTGGCCGGGCCGGGCACCGGGACTTTCCTGGTGTTCCTGCTGGTGGGGCTGGTCGGGTTCGCGTTCCTGCGGGCGTCGGCGACCGCCAAGATCATCAACGTCGCGACGAACCTGGGCGCGCTGCTCTACTTCATCCCCACCGGCAAGGTGCTGTGGGGGCTCGCGTTGGTGCTGGCGGTCTGCAACCTCGGCGGCGCGGTGTTCGGGGCGCGGCTGGCGGTGCGGCGGGGGTCCGCGTTCGTCCGCCGGGTGTTCTTGACCGTGGTCGTGGCACTGGTGGTCAGCCTGGGCTGTAAGGCGGCACTTGGATGACCTTGAACGTCGCACCCATCGGGTCGCCCAGGGTGGCGAACCTGCCGAACAGCGAATCGGCGACCGCGCCCACCGGGATGCCGCCCAGGTCGCGTGCCCTGGCCACGGTTTCGTCCACATCGGACACCTGGAAGTAGGCCATCCAGTGCGGCGGGATCTCCGCCGGGATGCCCTTGTCCATGCCGAACACGCCGCCCACGGTGTGGCCGTCGACCTGGAGTTGGGTGTACGGGAAGTCCGGTAGCGGCTCCAGCCCGAACCCGAACACCTGGCGGTAGAACTCGGTCGCGCCGTCCGGGTCGCGGGTGGCCAGTTCGTTCCACACCACCGCGCCCGGCTCGTTGACCACGTACGCGCCGATGTGCTCGCCCGCCTCCCACAGCCCGAACGCCGCGCCGGTCGGGTCGATCGTGATCGCGCCCCGGCCTGGTCCACCGGTGTCGAACTCGGGCACCAGGACCTTGCCGCCGGCCGCCGCGATCCGTTCCAGCGTCTCGTCCAGGTCGTCGGTGGCCAGATAGGTCGTCCACACGACCGGGAACATGACGTCGGGCGGCATCTCGCCGAAGCCCGCCACCGGCCGGCCGCGCACCAGGGCCAGCGTGTAGTAGCCGGTCTCCTGGTCGCCGATCTCGAAGTCCCAGCCGAACAGTGCTCCGTAGAAGTCCATGGTGGCCACGCGGTCGGTGGTCATCATGTCCACCCACGCGGGGGTGCCCGGTGCGTACGGGGCGTTCAGCTCGCTCATCCGGCCAACGGTCGCACCGGGGGCGGTGGGCCGCTAGTCGATCACTCCGCCTCGGGGACGGTCGGGGGAGCGGGTTGTTGGGGGACAACGGGCTTTCCGTCGAAGCGGTGTGTGGCGCGCGGACGCGCCCGCCCGGCCGTCTCCCCCTGGAAACGGCCGGGCGGGCGTGGTGCCGGAGTCAGTCGTCCGGCGGGTTCTCCGACTCCTCCGGTCGGGCGTCCTTGCGGGGTCTGCCGCGCCTGGGCTGGGCGGCCGCACCGGAGGGGAGTCGGCCGCTCTCGGCCAGCGCCCGCCGGAGCAGGAACTCGATCTGGGCGTTGGTGCTGCGCAGCTCGTCGTTCGCCCACCTGGTCAACGCGTCGTGCACGGCGGGGTCGAGGCGGAGCAGGACGCTCTTGCGCTCGCCCACGTCAGTGGTACAGCGATCCGGCGTTCACGACGGGTTGCGTCGACCGGTCACCGCACAGCACCACGAGCAGGTTCGACACCATGGCCGCCTTGCGCTCCTCGTCCAGTTCCACCACGTTGTTCTCGGCCAGCTTCTCCAGCGCCAGTTCCACCATGCCGACCGCGCCCTCCACGATCCGCTGCCGGGCCGCGACGACCGCGCCCGCCTGCTGCCGCTGGAGCATCGCGTGGGCGATCTCCGGGGCGTAGGCGAGGTGGGTCAGCCTCGATTCGATCACCTTGACGCCGGCCGCCTGCACCCGGGCCGCGATCTCCACCGACAGGGTCTCGGTGATCTCGTCCGCGTTCTCCCGCAGCGACAGCCCGCCCTCCACGTGGTTGTCGTACGGGTAGCTGGTGGCGATGTGCCGCACGGCCGTCTCGGTCTGGATGCCGACGAACCGCACGAAGTCGTCCACCTCGAACTTCGCCCGCGCGGTGTCGTCCACCTGCCACACCACGACCGCCGCGATCTCGATCGGGTTGCCGTCGGCGTCGTTGACCTTCAGCGCGGCCGTCTCGTGGTTGCGGATCCTGGTCGACACCTTCACCTTCGTGGTGAACGGGTTCGCCCAGCGCAGGCCGTCGGCGCGGACCGTGCCGGTGTAGCGGCCCAGGAACTGGAGCACCCGCGCCTCGCCGGGCGCGACGGTGAACAGCCCGACCCCGGTGACGAGGCCCGCGCCGATGATCAGCGCGCCGCCGACGATCTGCACCGCGCTCGGCTCGCCGGGCCCGAACGCGAACCCGAGCACGGTCAGCGCGGCCCCGCCCAGGACCAGTGCGGCGGAGATGCCCAGCGCGGCCCAGCCGGACACCTCCGACGCCCCGCGCTCACGTACGGCCGGTGCGGGCATCCGCACGATCACATCGGTCGTCGCGTTCATCGCTTCCACCCCTCGTTGGTCTATCTCGTGCTTAGCAAAGTGATATCACTTTTTTGGCGACGCGGGCAAGTCGCCCGGCCAACAGGGACCAAAGCTGTCCGCAATGACCTCTACCGTGGGCGGCATGACCGAGGTCCTGAGCCGCCGCGCCGTCGGCCGCGCCACGCTGGCCCGCCAGTTCCTGCTCGAACGCACCACGCGGCCGGTCGCCGACGTCGTCTCCCACCTGGTCGGGCTCCAGGCGCAGACCCCGCACACCTGGTACACCGGGCTGTGGACGCGGATCGCGGACTTCCGCCCCGCCGACGCCGCCGACCTGCTGCGCGACCGCGGCCTGGTCCGGACGGCGCTGATGCGCTCCACGATCCACCTGGTCACCCCCGCCGACGCGCTCGGGCTGCGCCCGCTCGTCCAGCCCGCGCTGGACCGGGACCTGTTCCACAACCACACCCACCGCAAGGACGTCGACGGGCTCGACGTCGACGCCGTGGTCGCCGCCGGGCGGGAGGTCCTGGCCGAGCGGCCGCGCACCAACAAGGAACTCGGCGCCCTGCTCCACGAGACGTGGCCCGACCGCGCGCCCGCCGCGCTCGCCTACGCCGTCCGCTGCCTGGTCCCGCTGGTCCAAGTCCCGCCGCGCGGACTGTGGGGCCGCAGCGGGCCGATCGCGCACACCAGCGTGGAGACGTGGCTGGGCTCCGGCGTCACCGACCGGCCGTCCGCGACCGACATGGTCCGCCGCTACCTCGCCGCGTTCGGCCCGGCCACCGTGAACGACGTGCAGACGTGGGCGCGCCTGACCAGGCTGCGCGAGGTGGTCGAGCAACTGCCGCTGGTCCGGTTCACCGACGAAGACGGCCAGGAGCTGTTCGACCTGCCCGACGCCCCGCGACCCGACGAGGACACCCCGGCCCCGGTGCGCTTCCTGTACGACTTCGACAACCTGCTGCTGTCGCACGCCGACCGCCGCCGCGTGGTGACCGCCGACGTGAAAGCGCGCCAGTACAACCCGCACGGCCCAGTGCCGCAGTTCTTCCTGGTCGACGGCGTGACCGCGGGCGACTGGCGGGTCGTGCGCACCAAGGAGTCGGCCACCCTGGAACTGCGGCCGTTCCACCGGCTGCCCGCTCCGGACGAGGTCGAGCGCGAGGGATCGGCGCTGCTGGCCTTCCTCGCTCCCGACGTGCCCGCGCACGACGTCCGGATCCTGCACTGACCAACCTCCGACAACCCGGTGCGTCCTGACTGCATGGGGACGATCACCATCCGCACGCCCGTCGAGGCCGATTCGCCGGCGATCGTCCAGCTGCACGTGAAGGCCCGTCGCAGCTACTACGAGGGCCACCTGCCCGAGACCGAACTGGCCGAGTGGGAGACGTCGGTCCGCGCGTCCGACTACCGCTTCACCGGCCCGGACCGCACGTGGCTGTGCGCTGAACTCGACGGCGTCGTGGTCGGGTTCGCGCTGGTCCGCGCCGACGAACTGCTCCAAGTCCAAGTCGATCCCGCGTACTGGGGAAGGAGCGTGGGGCGCGCGCTGCTCGACGCGTGTGCCGCGATCTGGCGGGACGCCGATGTCACCACGGCCCGGCTGGAGGTGTTCGAGCCCAACGCCCGCGCCCGCCGCCTCTACGCCGCCAACGGCTGGCACGAACAGGGCGTGAGCGAAGGCCCCAACCCCCACGTCCGGATGACCTTCGCCGTGTCACGGCCGGGTACGGTGGGCGGTGACAGTGCCTAGGGTTCCGCCACCGTCCGTCCGATGACCCACAACCAGGACGGTGGGACCGGTCCGAGCGGCACCGCCGGGACCTGCCACGGGCCCCGGTCATCTGACGGGACAAAAGCCTGGAGGAACCCGGCTGCCGCGTGCGCGGGAGTCAGAAGGGTCCTGGGATGTCCCCGGTCGCTGTCCTGCTCGTGCTCGCCGCCGCGTTCGCGCACGCCGGCTGGAACCTGGCCGCCAAGCGCGTCCCGGACGGCGGGGCTCTGTTCGTCTGGCTCAACGCCACCCTGTCGGCCGCGCTGATAGTCCCGATCGTCCTGATCACGGCGACCCCGTCGTGGGCCTGGGTGGTCCCGCTCGGCGGCAGCGGCCTGCTGCACCTGGCGTACTTCCTGCTGCTGCAACGGGGATACGCGACTGGCGACATGTCCGTGGTCTACCCGCTCGCCCGGGGGACCGGCCCGTTGCTCACGGTCGTGCTGGCGATCGTGGTGTTCCACGAAGAACCCCACGTGCTCGGACTGCTCGGTGCCGCCGCCGTGGTGCTCGGCGTGCTGGTGATCGGGTCCGGCGGCGGCACCGGTGGCAGCCGGAAAGCCGGGATCGTCTACGGCGTGACCACGGGCGTGGTGATCACCGGCTACACGCTGTGGGACGCGCACGCCGTCAACGCCGCCGCGATCGCGCCTGTCGTGCTCCTGGCCGGCTCCACTGTCACCGAGAGCGTCCTGCTCGCGCCTTACGCGCTGAGCCGTCGCGAACAAGCCGTGGCGTTGCTGCGCAAGCACTGGCGGGAGATCTGCGTGGTCGCCGTGCTCTCACCGGCCGCGTACGTGCTGGTGCTGTTCGCGATGACGCTCGCACCGGTCAGCCTCGTGGCACCCGCGCGTGAACTCAGCATCGTGGTCGGCAGCGTCCTGGCGTGGCTTGTCCTGGGCGAACCGAACCCGCTGCGCAGGCTCTCCGGCGCACTGATCGTGGTCGCCGGGGTGGCGGCGATCGCCCTGGCGTGATCCGCTCTGTTCATGGAGGTGCTGAGCAGTCGCGTGTTGTTGAGGTCGCGGGACCCGGAACGGGCCCGCGCGTTCTACCGGGACGTTCTGGGGCTCGCCGTGTACCGGGAGTTCCCCGGAGGCACGGTGTTCTTCCTCGGCAGCGGTTTCCTGGAGGTGTCCGGGCGGTCCGACGACCCGCCGACGGCCGCCGTGCAACTCTGGCTCCAGGTTCGCGACCTGCGCGCGACGGCCGCCGAACTGGCCGCCCACGTGGTGCGCGAGCCGCGCCGGGAGCCGTGGGGGCTGGATGAGGCGTGGATCGCCGACCCCGACGGGGTGCGGATAGCGCTGGTGGAGATCCCGCCGGAGCACCCGATACGGCGGGACGTCCGCGAGTAGCCCGACGGCGGCCGGCAGCATTCCGCCGTACTGCCGCAACGACGTGCGCACGTCATTGCGGCCGACCGCCGGGCCTGGCCACCCGCAACAGCTCGTGGAACGCGGCCGGCCGGTCGTCTTACAGCTGGAGGTTGCCCGCGGGCCTCGTCCACCTTGCCGCGCGAATGGCCGAACGCCACGTCGAACGCCTTCGTCTGTTTGGAGGGCGCCGCCATGGCCAAGCACAACACCGACCGAGCCCGTCCCGCCGGCACCAGCCCCTCCACCACCGAGCGCACGCTCTCCGGCGTCACGTTCGAAGGTGCGCCCGGCTACGCGCGACCTCAAGTCGGAGTTGTTCCTGCTGGCCTTCTACGAGACCGCCGACGGACGCGACAGCCGCTGGCATGGCTGCGCGACGGCGCGAACATGCGCACCGGGTCTGTCGTCGGCGCGGCGGAGTTCGTGCGCGCCCGCCTCGACGCGGCTCGCGACGGCCTGCCCGTGGACGACAGCGTGACCAGCCGGTCCGTGGTGGACAGCGTGCTCCAGCACGCCGACGAGCCCGGCGAGCTGCTGGCGTACTGGACCACGCGGTACGGCCGCGCGATCCCGAAGCCGGTCAAGCGCGGCGGGGCTCGCTGGTCCTCATCGACACCTCGGCGTCAATGACCCGGGCCAACATCTCGGCGCGGTCGATGGTCACGCCGGCCAAGGCGGCGGCGGTGTTCGGGGTGGCGCTCGCGGCCAAGGGAGGACGTCGACGTGCGCGGGTTCGCCAGTGGCGAGTTCCGGCACAAGCTCACCCGCGCCGGGTCGGTGATCCGTGAGGTGGCGCGGTTCCTCAAGCGGATCGGGGACGTTGAGCACGGGACGGACATCGTCGGCGTCGTGCGGCGCAGCTACGACGGGCACGACCGGGTCTTCATCATCCCGGACATGCAGACCATGTCCGGGCGCGGCAGGGCGTGCCGGACCCGGCGCCGGCACCCGGAGATCCCGGACTAGCGCCAGCCGAGCCCGCGCAGGGCGTCCACGACCAGCGAGAACCGCTCGGGCTCCAGCACCGAGCCCTCGCGGCGGATGTCGTCCTCGTCGAGTTCGAAGACCCGGTCCAGCCGCAGGTAGGACTCGCGGTTGTCGCGGTCCCAGCGGCCCGCGCCCAGCGGCAGGAACTCGTCCACCTCGTCCCGGTCGGGGGCCTTGCTGGTCAGCATCAGGGCCAGCAGGGCCCGCCGGCGCCGGCCGACGACCAGCAGCGGGCGGTCCTTGCCGCGGTCGGGGTCCTCCTCGTAGGGCACCCAGGCCCAGACGACCTCGCCCGGGTCGGCCAGGCCGTCCAGGTCGGGGGAGTACTCCAGGGACGCTGCGGCGGCGGCCGGGTGGATCTCGCGCACCGCACCCTTGGTCGGGCGCGGGTCCTCACCGTTCGTGTACACGGCGGGACAGCCTATGGCCTCGGTCACGCCGGGGTGGAACAGCAGGTCGGCGGGACGTGAGAGGATGAGTCGATACCCCTCTGTCCGTCCCGTGCGAGGAACCTGAGTGAGCACGTTCGCCGATCAGACGTTCACGCCTCCGGAGCTCATCCGGAACTTCTGCATCATCGCGCACATCGACCACGGCAAGTCGACCCTGGCCGACCGCATGTTGCAGCTCACCGGCGTGGTCGAGGAGCGGGCGATGCGCGCGCAGTACCTCGACCGCATGGACATCGAGCGGGAGCGCGGCATCACCATCAAGGCGCAGAACGTGCGCCTGCCGTGGCAGTTCGACGGCCAGGACATCGTCCTGCACATGATCGACACGCCCGGTCACGTCGACTTCACCTACGAGGTGTCGCGGGCGCTGGAGGCGTGCGAGGGCGCGGTGCTGCTGGTCGACGCGGCGCAGGGCATCGAGGCGCAGACGCTGGCCAACCTGTACCTGGCGATGGAGAACGACCTCACCATCATCCCGGTGCTGAACAAGATCGACCTGCCGGCCGCGGACCCGGACAAGTACGCCAAGGAGCTCGCGCACATCGTCGGCTGCGAGCCCGACGAGGTGCTGCGCGTCTCGGCGAAGACCGGGCTCGGCGTCGGCGAACTGCTGGACGAGGTCGTGCGCAAGGTGCCGGCGCCGGTCGGCGCGGCCGACGCGCCCGCCCGCGCGATGATCTTCGACTCGGTGTACGACACCTACCGGGGCGTGGTCACCTACATCCGGGTCGTGGACGGCCGCATCACCCCGCGTGAGCGGATCAGGATGATGTCCACCGGCGCGACCCACGAGCTGCTGGAAGTCGGCATCATCTCGCCCGAGCCCAAGCCCAGCCGGGGCCTGGGCGTCGGCGAGGTCGGCTACCTGATCACCGGTGTGAAGGACGTCCGCCAGTCCAAGGTCGGCGACACCGTGACCTGGGAGAAGAAGGGCGCGACCGAGCCGCTGGCCGGCTACCGCGAGCCCCGCCCGATGGTCTACTCCGGGCTGTACCCGGTGGACGGCTCGGACTACCCGGAGCTGCGCGAGGCGCTGGAGAAGCTCCAGCTCAACGACGCCGCGCTGACCTTCGAGCCGGAGACCTCCGCGGCCCTGGGCTTCGGCTTCCGCTGCGGCTTCCTCGGCCTGCTGCACCTGGAGATCACCCGCGACCGGCTGGAGCGCGAGTTCGGCCTGGACCTCATCTCCACCGCGCCCAACGTGGTCTACCGGGTGGTCATGGAGGACGGCACCGAGCACGTGGTGACCAACCCGTCGGACTGGCCCGACGGCAAGCGGGCCGAGGTGTACGAGCCGATCACCAAGTGCACGATCATCGCGCCCAGCGACTACATCGGCGCGATCATGGAGCTGTGCCAGTCCAAGCGCGGCCAGCTCGGCGGCATGGACTACCTGTCCGAGGACCGGGTCGAGCTGCGCTACACCATGCCGCTCGGTGAGATCATCTTCGACTTCTTCGACGCGCTGAAGTCCCGCACCCGCGGCTACGCCTCGCTGGACTACGAGGAGTCCGGCGAGCAGGACGCGGAGCTGGTCAAGGTCGACATCCTGCTGCAGGGCGAGCCGGTGGACGCGTTCAGCGCGATCGTCCACAAGGACTACGCCTACGCCTACGGCACCCGGATGGCGACGAAGCTGCGCGAGCTGATCCCGCGCCAGCAGTTCGAGGTGCCGATCCAGGCGGCCGTCGGGGCGCGGGTGATCGCCCGCGAGACGATCCGCGCGATCCGCAAGGACGTCCTCGCCAAGTGCTACGGCGGTGACATCACCCGGAAGCGGAAGCTGCTGGAGAAGCAGAAGGAAGGCAAGAAGCGGATGAAGATGGTCGGCCGCGTCGAGGTGCCGCAGGAGGCCTTCGTCGCCGCGCTGTCCACCGACGATTCGGGCAAGGACAAGAAGAAGTAACGCTTCCCCGAACTCTGACCCGACCGGCGGCGCGGGCCGGTCGGGGGCGCTCACCATGGTGGGCGGTACCCGGTCTCAGGGGGACGGTGTGGAGCACGCGTTGAAGGGCTACCTCGACGGGCGGCTGGCCCCCGCGCAGTTCGCGATCCGGTACGTGATCCAGGGGCCGTCCGGGACGACCGAGGCGCGCTTCGCGGGCACCGGCGAGTACCGGCTCAGCTCCACCGTGACGGCCGACCACCGGCCGCGCTCGTTCATCGGCCGGATGGGCCCGCACGACGTTCGGGAGCTCGCCCTGGTGGCGTTGCGGGCCGGTCTGTGGCGGGCCGCGCACGTGGGGTCGGTGGACGGCGGGGCCGAGACGCGGATCGACGTGACGGCCGGGGAGCAGACGTTCTCCGTGGTGCTGTGGACGTCGGAGACGGCCGAGGTCCGGTCGTTCGACCAGGTCCAGCAGCGCATCCTGCGGCTGGTGCACCGGCTCACCGGCGGGGCGGTCCAGGAAGTCGGCCGCTGACCGGCGATTCCACGAATTGATCGGCGCTTGCTGATCTGAATTCCGCCTGTCCCCTTTCGGGGGATGGTGTGAAATCAATGGTGGAATCACTTTTCCCCTCTGCCATGGTTGGCGAACCAAGCAGAAAGGGGGGACCATGACTGTCATGCGACAAGACATCGGCGAACGTCCCTACACGGTCGATGACCTGGAGGACATGCCCGATGACGGCCGGCGGTACGAGCTCATCGACGGGATGCTCCTCGTGAGCCCGGCACCGGCGCTGCGTCATCAGAAGATCGTGGCGAAGTTGATAGTGATGCTGGACGCCTTGTGCCCGGAAGGGATGCACGTGCTGCCCGCGCCGTTCGCCGTGCGGCACTCCCGGACGACCGAGGTGCAGCCGGACCTGCTGGTGGCCCGTGAAGAGGACTTCACCGACAAGCTGCTGCCGGTCGCGCCGCTGCTCGTCGTGGAGGTGTTGTCGCCGAGTTCGGTCATGACCGACACGAACCTCAAGAAGTCGCTGTACGAGCGGATGGGCGTGCCGAGCTACTGGGTGGTCGACCCCCGGCAGCCGATGCTCGACGTGTTCGAGCTGAATGCCGAAGGCCGCTACGAATTGGTGTCCGTGGTGAAGGGCGACCAGGCGTTCGAGGCCGTGCGGCCGTTTCCGGTCCGGGTTGTTCCGGTCGAGTTGTTGGGGACCTTGAAATGACCGGACGTTGACGGTCGGCTCGGGCCCGTCCGCTTGGCGGGCGGGCCTCCGGGTCGCTGCGGCGCTGGAGGCGGCGTGTCCGCCCGGCCTCGTGGTCGTGCCCGCGCCGTTCGCGGTGCGGGCGTCCCGGGCGGACGGGGTCTGGCCGGACGTCCTGGTGGTTCGGGACGAGAAGTCGACCGAGGTGCTGTCGCCGGTCGCGCCGCTGCTGGTCGTGGACGTCGTCCCGCCCGGCTGCGCGGTGGACGACGCGAACGCCAGGAAGTCGGCGTACGAGCGGATGGGCGTGGAGTGCTACTGGCGGGTCGACCCGGTCACGTCGCTGGTCACCGTCTGCGAGTTGGACGACGACGGCCGCTACGGGCCGGTGACCGAGGTGGCCGGGACCGAGGTGTTCGACGCCGTGCGGCCGTTCCCGGTGCGGATCGTGGCCGGGGGTTCGGCCCGGAGATGACGGAAGGGCCTTCAGGAAGAGTCCTGAAGGCCCTCGCAGTGCCGGCCTAGCGGCTGAAGCGGTAGGTCGTGTGGAGGCGGAGGATCGCTTCCACCTCCCGGGTCTCGGACTCCGGGTGGCGGGCGATCGTGGCTTCCAGGTCCAGCCGGTCGCTCGGGCTGTCGTAGGCGGCCAGTTCGCGGCTCAACTCCGCGGTGCGCCGGCGCAGGTCGCGGCGGGTGGTGAAGTAGGTGCGGACGTGGTCGAGCGTCTTCGTCATGGTGCCTTTCGGGACTTCTTTATCGGTTCACCTCCATTGTGTCGCACGTCAGGGGCTCGCGCCGCCGTCCGCGCGGTGACTTCCACTACGCGTGCTGGTCGAGCAGGTCCAGCGCGCGGGCGTACTTCGCCAGCAGGCGGTCCCGGGTGGGCTGGTCCAGCAGCGCCATCCGGGGCGGGGACGTGTTGTCGGCGATGTCGGCCCGCTTGACCACGAGCGCGACCGGATCGGCCGAGACCCGGCGCAGGTAGTCCTCCTGGGGCTCGCCCTCGCGGTGGCTCAGCGCGAGCACCGTCTCGACCACCTCCGGCGGGCAGCCCGCGGCCAGCAGGTCCTCGGCCGTGACGACGGTGTCCTCCACGACGTCGTGCAGCACGGCGGCCATCCGGGCGTGCTCGCCGGACACCCGGCCCATCACCCGCAGCGGGTGGCCGATGTACGGGTTGCCGGACTTGTCGACCTGTCCCTGGTGCGCCACGCGCGCGATTGCGACGGCGTCATCAACGGTGAACGTCATGCCGCTCATGTTCACACTCTTGACAAGCCCCAGTGGTCTAGTCCATTTTGCCAGTGGCCCACGTCACCGCTGGGCAAGGACGCCGAATGGACTTCGTGGAGGTGGACGTGGCTTCGAGGACTAGACGCGCTCTGGTCGCCGTGGTGGTGGGCTTGCTGGCCATGGCGGGCCTGACCTTGGTGGTGGCGGGCAGCGCGTCGGCCGCCAACCTGGTCGCCAACCCCGGTTTCGACGCCGGGAACACCAGCGGCTGGACGTGTTCCAACGCGACCGCTGTCAGCACGCCCAAGCGCAGCGGCTCGCACGCGCTGTCGGGCACCCCGGCGGGTTCGGACAACGCCCGCTGCTCCCAGACCATCGCCGTGCGGCCCAACACCGCGTACAAGCTCTCCGCGTGGGCGCAGGGCAGCTACGTCTACCTGGGCGTCACCGGCACCGGTAGCGGCGACAAGAGCACCTGGACGCCGGGCTCGGCCGCGTTCACGCAGCTCAACATCGACTTCACGACGGGCGCGTCCGCGTCCAGCGTCACGGTCTACGTGCACGGCTGGTACGGGCAGCCCGCGTACTTCGTGGACGACGTGAACCTGGACGGCCCCGGCACCCCACCGACCTCCACCACGACCACGACGCCCACCAGCACCAGCACCTCGACGTCCACCACGACGACGACCACCACCACGACCACCACGACGACGACCGGCAACCCCGACCCGACGCTGCCGAAGCACGTGCTGACCGGCTACTGGCACAACTTCGACAACGGCTCGCGCGTGCTCAAGCTCGCCGACGTGCCCACCACGTACGACATCGTGGCGGTCGCGTTCGCCGACGCGGTGCCCGCGACCCGCGGTGCGGTCGCGTTCAACCTGGACCCGGTGCTGTCGAGCAAGCTCGGCGGCTACACCGACGCCCAGTTCAAGGCCGACATCCGGACCCTCCAGTCCCGCGGCCAGAAGGTGATCATCTCGGTCGGTGGCGAGAAGGGCACCATCTGGGCCGGTGACACCGCCTCGGCGACCGCGTTCGCCAACAGCGTCAAGACGCTGATCGCGAACTACGGCTTCGACGGCGTCGACATCGACCTGGAGAACGGCGTCAGCTCCACCTACATGGCGCAGGCGCTGCGCAGCATCCACGCGGGCGGCGGCAAGATCATCACGATGGCCCCGCAGACCATCGACATGCAGTCGACCGGCCAGGAGTACTTCAAGCTGGCGCTGGCCGTGAAGGACATCCTCACGGTCGTCAACATGCAGTTCTACAACTCGGGCACGATGCTGGGCTGCGACCAGAAGGTCTACTCGCAGGGCACCGTGGACTTCCTGGTGGCGCTGGCCTGCATCCAGCTGCAGAACGGGCTGCGCCCGGACCAGGTGGGCCTGGGCCTGCCCGCGTCGCCCTCGGGCGCGGGTGGCGGCTACCAGTCCGCGGCCAACGTCAACAAGGCGCTCGACTGCCTCGCCAAGGGCACCAACTGCGGCTCGTTCAAGCCGTCGCAGACCTGGCCGGGCATCCGGGGCGCGATGACGTGGTCGATCAACTGGGACGCGTCCAGCGGCTGGGGGTTCTCGAACACGGTGGCGCCTCACCTCGACACGCTGCCGTGACCTGAGGGGACGCTCCCCGGCCCGCCTTGCGGCGGCGGGCCGGGGAGCGTTCCGCTGGTCAGGACAGCCGCTGCGACCCGGACCCGACGGTGACCGACTTGGCCAGGGTCGCGGGGGAGTCCCGGCGGGTCCGGTCGGCCAGGAAGTACCAGTCCAGCCGGATCCGGGCGGCGGTCACGTCGAGCACCGCGTAGCCGTGCGAGTCCAGTTCGACCCACTTCAGGTGGCGGTTGAGGCCCAGCAGCGCGGCCTCGATCGCCAGGGACGTGGTGCGCGGCGGCGAGCCGGTCAGCTCGTCGATGTTGTCCGACGTCACCGACGGCACGACCAGTTCGGTCGCCAGGGGCGGGCGCACCGGGTAGCCGTCGCCCGGCACCTCGAACGCCCACGAGCAGTGCACGTCACCGGTCAGGAAGACGGTGTCGGCGATGTTCCGCTCGGCCGGCCACGACAGCACCGCGTCGCGGTCGTGCCGGTAGCCGTCCCACTGGTCCGGGTTGGTCTGGACGCCACCGGTCATGGTGCGGTCGGGGGTGTCCTGCTGTCCCGGTTCGAGTTGCCGGCTGCGGTAGCCGCGCAGGTCCAGCATGGTGATCTCGGCGAGCGTGCCGTAGCGCAGCCGCCGGTAGACGTGCTCGCCGTCGAACCGGACGGGCATCCACTCGCGGTAGGCGCGCAGTGCCGCCGCCTTGCGGTCGGCCCACGTGCCTTCGTCGCCTTCGGTGTGGCTGGGGGAACCGCCGGCCCACGCGTTGTCGGCGAACTCGTGGTCGTCGACGGTGATGATCCACGGGTAGGCGGCGTGCAGCTGCTGGAGGTCCGGGTCGGTCTGGTACTGCGCGTGGCGCTGCCGGTAGTCGGCCAGGGTCACGGTCTCGTGGGGCGGTTCGGCGGGCCGCAGCGGCACGGTGGTGCCGTCGTGGCCCTCGTACAGGTAGTCGCCCAGGTGCAGCACGGCGTCCAGGTCGTCGCGTTCGGCGAGGTGCCGGTAGGCGGCGAAGTGTCCGACACCCCAGTTCGAGCACGACACGACGCCGAACCGCAGCGCCTCGACGTCGGCCCGGCGGGAGGGCGCGGTCCGCGTGCGGCCGACCGGGGATCGGGTGCCGTCGTACGTGAAGCGGTAGTAGTACCGGCGGTTCGGGCGCAGCCCCGCCACGTCGAGTTTGACGGTGTGGTCGCGGTGCGGGCCGGTGCGTGCGCAACCGCGTGCCACGACACGTCTGAACGCCGCGTCGTCGGCGATCTCGTAGTCGACGGTGACGTCCGGGCCGCGCCCGGAGCCGGGGGTGGCGTCGTCTGTCGGGGTGACGCGGGTCCACAGGACGACGCGGTCGGGTAAGGGGTCGCCGGACGCGACCCCGTGGCGGAAGGCGGGTGAGGAG
This sequence comes from Saccharothrix espanaensis DSM 44229, assembly GCF_000328705.1. NCBI lineage: Bacteria > Bacillati > Actinomycetota > Actinomycetes > Pseudonocardiales > Pseudonocardiaceae > Saccharothrix > Saccharothrix espanaensis. The sequence continues at coordinate 1,521,243 of NC_019673.1, forward strand.
GCCGCGGCGGGCACGGCGGGAGCGAGCGCCACGACTCCGGCGATCGCGCCGAGCCGCAGCGCGTCCCTTCTGGGGTGTGTTCGTCTGGTGCGTGTCCGGTCCACCACTCGATCCCAACGCGATCCGGGGCCGTCTTGCCGGGAGTTCCGCCAAATGGCGGGTTATCGTCGGTGCCATGCTGGATCGACTCGAAGTCCCGGTGATCGCCGCACCGATGGCGGGCGGCGCGTCCACGCCGGAACTGGTCGCCGAGGTGGGCCGGGCGGGCGGGCTCGGGTTCCTGGCGGCCGGCTACCTGACCGCGGCGGCGCTCGCCGACCAGGTCGCCGCCACCTCGGCGGCGGCCGGGGACCGGTTCGGGGTCAACCTGTTCGTGCCCGGCCCGAAGTCCACTGTGGACTTGCGGGCGTACCGGGAACGGGTGCGCGCGCAGTCGCCGGCCGAGCCGGGCGAACCGCGCTGGGACGACGACGACTACGCGGCGAAGCTGGAACTGGTGATGGCGCTGCGGGTGCCGGTGGTCTCGTTCACCTTCGGCCTGCCCGACGCGCACGACGTGGCGCGGCTGCACGCGGCCGGGACGACGGTCGTGGTCACCGTCACCACGCCCGCCGAAGCCCGCCAGGCCGCGCAGGTCGGGGCGGACGCGTTGTGCGTGCAGGGTTGTGACGCCGGCGGGCACCGCGGCACGTTCGCCGACGACGGGGTCTCGCCGGGCGGCGGCGAGCTGTTCGGCGTACTGGCCGCCCTCCGGCTGGTCCGCGCCCGGGTGGACCTGCCGCTGATCGCGACCGGCGGGCTGGTGCACGGCGCGGACGTGGCCGCGGTGCTGGCCGCGGGCGCGGTGGCGGCCCAGCTCGGCACCGCGTTCCTGGCCTGCCCGGAAGCCGGCACCAACCCGGTGCACCGCGCGGCGCTCGCCGACGGCACCCGGCGCACCGCGTTGACCAGGGCGTTCAGCGGGCGTCCGGCACGGGGGCTGGTGAACCGGTTCCTCACCGAGAACAGCCCGGCCGCACCGGCGGCCTACCCGCAGGTGCACCACCTGACCAAGCCGGTGCGCGCGACCGGCGACCCGGAGCTGATGTCGCTGTGGGCCGGGCAGACCTACGCGCTGGTCCGACCGGCCCCGGCGGCGGAGGTGGTGGCCCGGCTGCACACCGAGGCGCGCCAGGCGCTGGCCGCCGCGAGCCGGCGGATTCCGCCGCTGTAGCGACGCGCGCACGGGTGAGAATGTCCCGGTGACGACAGCGCGCGAGCTCGCCGACGACCTGCTGGAACTGACTTCGGACGCGGATCCGGTCACGGCGACCCTGATGGGCCTGCCCGGCCGGGACGACAAGTTGCCGGACCCGAGCGCGGCGGCGGACCGCGCGCTGCGCCTGCGGGCGGAGCGGATCGCGGCCCGCGCCCGCGCCGGGGACGACGACCCGGTGACCCGGGCGGTGGTGGCGCAGCAGGCGGACGCGCTGGCGCTCAAGCTGGGCTCGAACCTGGTCGAGCACACCCACGCCGAGGGCCTCAACGCGCCGATCGCCCTGCTGCTGGTGGCGTTACCGCTGACCAGACCCGCGGACGAGCGGGGCAGACGGGACTACCTGACCCGGTTGGCGGGCCTGCCGGACTACCTGGCGGCGTTGGCGGCCCGGCAGCGCGCCTCGCGGCGCCGGCCGATCGCGCACCTGGTGGCGGCGGCCGTCGCGCGGCTGGACCGGCACCTCGCCGAGGACGCCGACCCGCTGGCGATCCCGTTGCGGGACACCGATTCCGCCGCTGCCTGCGCGGACCTCCTGGCCGCTGCCGTGCGCCCGGCGTTCGCCCGCTACCGCGAGTTCCTGCGCGCCGAGATCGAGCCGCGCGGCCGTTCCAAGGACGAGCCGGGGCTGTGCGGGCTGCCCGGTGGCGGCGACCTGTACGCGGGGCTGGTGCGGCTCTACACCACCACCGACCACACCCCCGAGCAACTGCACCGCATCGGGCTGGACCTGATCGAGGCGCTCGACCGGGAGTACGAGGAGATCGGCGCGCGGGTGTTCGGCCCGATCTCGGCGGCCGAGGTGCGCCGCCGGCTGCTGGACGACCCGGCGCTGCGCTGGCGCACCGCCGAGGAGATGGTGGTGCTGGCGCGGGAGACCATCGCGCGGGCCGAACGCGTCGCGGGCGATTGGTTCGGCACGCTGCCGGCGGCCCGCTGCGCGGTGGACGTGGTGCCCGAGGCGGACGCCCCGAACGCGCCGCTGGCGTACTACATGGACCCGGCGCTGGACGGCACGCGGCCGGGCACGTACTTCGTCAACACCCACCAGGCCGAGTTGCGCGACCGGTTCAGCGCCGAGGCGACCGCGTTCCACGAGGGCGTGCCCGGCCACCACTTCCAGATCGCGCTGGCGCAGCAGCTCACCGAGCTGCCGCTGCTGCGCCGGCTCGCCTCGATCGAGGCCTACCTGGAGGGCTGGGCGCTCTACACCGAGCGGCTGGCCGACGAGATGGGGCTCTACAGCGACGACGTGGCCCGGCTGGGGATGCTGTCGGGCGACTCGCTGCGCGCCGCGCGGCTCGTGGTGGACACCGGGATCCACGCGCTGGGCTGGACCTGGCAGCAGGCGGTGGACTACCTGCGCGCCCACGCCGTGATGCCGGACGTGGACATCTGCTCCGAGGTGGACCGGTACTGCGAGAACCCCGCGCAGGCGCTGTCCTACATGGTGGGGCGACTGGAGATCCAGCGCCTGCGCGGCGAGGCGGAGCGCCGGCTGGGCGACCGCTTCGACATCCGGGCGTTCCACGACCTGGTGCTCGGCGGCGGTCCGCTGCCGATGGCCGTGCTCGCCGACGTGGTCGACAGGTGGTGCGACTCGGTCGTCTGACCCAGCCGTCCGAATCCAGCCGACTCGGCGGCCGGCTCAGCGGTCCGACGGGCCGGCCTTCTCCAGCACGGAGTTCCGCTTGCTGTAGGCGAAGTAGACCACCAGGCCGAGGGCGAACCAGATCCCGAACCGCAGCCACGTCTCGGGCGCGAGGAACGTGATCAGCCACAGCGAGAACACCACGCCGATGGCCGGCACGACGGGCATCCCCGGCGTCTTGAACGTGCGGAGGAGGTCGGGCTGCTTGTACCGCAGCACGATCACCGCGACGCACACCACCACGAACGCCAGCAGGATGCCGATGTTGGTCAGCTCGGCGGCCTCGCCGATCGGCAGGAAGCCCGCGATCAGCGCGGACGCCACGCCGAGCACCCACGTGGTGCGGGTGGGCACGTGCTTGACCGGGTGGGTCTTGGCGAACCAGCGGGGCAGCAGGCCGTCGCGGGACATCGAGTAGCCGACCCGGGCCGCGCCCATCAGGAACGTGAACAGCACGGTCGTGATGCCCAGCACCGCGCCCACGGAGATGACGATGCCCAGCGCGGGCAGGCCGATGTCGGCGAACGCGGTGGCGAACGCGCTCTCGGCGTCGACGTCCTTGTAGTTGACCATGCCGGTCAGCACCAGGCAGGCCAGCACGTAGAGCACCATGGAGATGGCCAGCGAGTAGATGATGGCCTTGGGCATGTGCCGCTGGGAGTCCTTGGACTCCTCGGCGGCCGTGCTCATCGCGTCGTAGCCGAACACGGCGAAGAACACCGTGGCGGCGCCGGTGAACGCGCCGGACAGGCCGAACGGGAAGAACGGGTTGTAGTTGGCGGTGTCGATGTGGAACACGCCGACCACGATCACCAGCAGCACGATCGCGACCTTCAGGTAGACCAGGACGGTCTCGAACCGGGCCGCGTTCTTCATCCCCAGGTTCAGCACGTACGCGATGAGCAGGCACAGCAGCACCGCGAACAGGTTGACCTGGTAGCTGCCGGCCGCGACCCCGCCGGTCTCGGTGCCGGGTGCGCCGAGCATCCACGCGGGCAGTTCGAGCCCCAGCAGGTTGAGCAGTTCGTTGAAGTACCCGGAGATGCCGATCGCGACCACGGCCACGATCGCGGTGTACTCCAGCAGCAGGTCCCAGCCGATGAACCAGCCGACGATCTCGCCCAGCACCGCGTAGCCGTAGGTGTAGGCGGAGCCCGCCTTCGGGATCATGCCCGCGAACTCGGCGTAGGAGAACGCCGCCGCCGCGCTGGCGATGCCCGCGATGAGGAACGAGATCAGCACGGCGGGGCCCGCGGTCTGGTTCGCCACGGCTCCGGCGAGCGAGAAGACGCCCGCGCCGATGATGCCGCCGATGCCGATCGCGGTCAGTTGCCACAGTCCCAGCGTCCGGGTGAGCCCGGTGCCCTTGTCCTCGGAGATCTGCTCGATGGGTTTGCGGCGGAACACGCCCGAACCCTGACCGAAGCCGCCCTGCACGGAGGTCATTGCCTGCTCCCTCGTGGTTGTGTGGGCGAACCGTACGCCCGTCAAGCAGGACCGGGTTTGTCCACTTGGACTACCGTACGGGTGCTTTTTTGTCCCATCGGATGGTTAGTCGGCTTGCGGGCCAGCAGGACGCCCGCCACCACGACCACGCCGCCCACGACGGTGTTCCACCCGGCGGGTTCGGACAGCAGTAGCACCCCCAGCGCCGTCGACCACAGCGGCGTCACGTAGGTGACCGTCGAGGCCACGGTCGGACCGGCCTCCCGGATCACGTCCAGGTTCAGCACGTACGCCAGCCCGGTACCCGCCGCGCCCAGCACCAGCAGCGCTGCCGCGGCCTGCCACCCCGGCCACGAGGGCAGCCCGCCGACCAGCGGCGCGGCCACCGCGAGCTGTGCCGTGCCGCAGGTGATCTGCACGGCCGACAGCGCGCTCGCCGACTGCGGGCCGCCCGAGAAGAACCGCCGGGTGTAGGCGAACCCCGCGCCGTAGCAGAACGTCGCGCCCAGGCACGCCAGGCTGCCCACCAGCACGTCGTCGCCCAGGCCCTCCCACGCCCGCAGCACCACCAGCACGCCCGCGAACCCCACCACGAGCCCGGTCAGCTTCGCCCCGCTGATCTTCTCCTGCGGCACGATCAGCAGCACGAACACCAGCGTCATCAGCGGCGTGGTCGCGTTGAAGACCCCGGCCAGCACCGAGCTGACCTTCGTCTCGCCGTACGCGAGCAGCGTGAACGGCACCGAGTTCAGCAGTGCGGCCACGACCAGCGCGTGCCCCCAGAGCCGGCGGTCGCGCGGCACGCCCTGCCGCTGCACCGCGCACACCGCCCACAGCGCGAGCGCGCCGAACAGGCACCGGAAGAACGCCACCCACACCGGCGGCACGCCCGCGTCCACCGCCACCTTGATCAGCGCGAAGCTGCTGCCCCAGATGGCCGACAGCAGCACGAACTTGCCCACCCACGGATTCCGCACTCGTGCAGAATCGCCCGACCAGGCAGGATGAGTCCAACAAATCGCCGCCGGACCGGTATGAGAGCAGCTCATGACGTTGAACTTCGCCCAGCTCCGCGCGTTCCTCGCGGTGGTCGACGAGGGCGGGTTCGGCACCGCCGCGGAGTCGCTCGGCCTCACCCAGTCCGCCGTGTCGCACGCCGTGGCGGCGCTGGAGCGCACCCTCGGCCAGCCGGTGCTGCACCGCCGCGGCGCGGTCCGGCCGACCGCGTTCGGGCACGACGTGCTGGCCCACGCCCGGACGGCCGTGGCCGCCTCGGTCGCCCTGACCGACCTGGCCGCGCGCCGCAACGGTCTCGCGCAGGGCACGGTGAAGCTGGCCGCGCCGCCCACGGTGTGCCAGGGGCTGCTGCCGGACCTGCTGGCCCGCTGGCGCGACGAGTTCCCGCACGTGCGGATCCGGGTGTTCGAGGGCGAGGACGACGAGGTCGCGGACTGGCTGGGCAACGGCACCGTCGAGATCGCGGTGGTGGTCGACCCGCCGCCCGGCGCGGGCGCGCTGGTCGGCGAGGACGCGTTCCACGTGCTGATGCGCGAGGACCACCCGCTGGCGGGGCAGGCCGCGGTGGACGTCGCCGACCTGGTGGACGACCCGTTCCTGCTGTCCTGCGGCGGCTGCGAGCGGCACGTCCGGGTGGTCTGCCAGGGTCTGCCGATCACGCCCGTGCACCGGGTGCGCGAGCTGGGCACGCTGCTGGCCATGGTGCGGGCCGGGATCGGCATCTCGCTGGTCCCGGGGCTGCTCGCGGCCATGCTGACGCCCGGCCTGGTGCTGGTGCCGCTGACCCGCCGGGTGACCCGGCGGCTGGTGGTCAGCGGTCCGCCGGACCGCGAGTGGCACCCCGCGGTGACCGCGCTGGTGGCGTCGGTCGACGCCGGGCGCTAGCGGGTGAAGACGATCTTGCCGGCGGTGTCGCCGTCGAGCATGGCCCGCAGGCCCTCCTCGGCCCGCTCCAGCGGCAGCTCCTGGCCGATCCTCGGGCGCAGCCCGTTGAGCGCGCAGAACGCCAGCAGGTCGCCCAGCTCCTCGCGGGTGCCCATGGTCGAGCCGACCACCCGCAGTTGCAGGAAGAACAGCCGCTGCAACTCGGCCGCGGTGGCATCGCCGCTGGTCGCGCCGGAGATGACCGCGATCCCGCCGGGCTTGAGCGCCTTCATCGAGTGCGACCAGGTCGCCTTGCCGACGGTCTCGAACACCGCGTCCACGCGCTCGGGCAGGCGCGCGCCGGACTCGAACGCGGCGTGCGCGCCCAGCTCCACCGCCAGGGCCCGCTTCTCCTCGGTGCGGCCGGTCACCCACACCCGGAAACCGGCCGCTCGGCCGAGCTGGACCAGCGCCGTGGCCACGCCGCCGGACGCGCCCTGCACCAGCATCGTCTGACCCGGCCGCAGCCCCGACTTCACGAACAGCATCCGGTACGCGGTCAGCCACGCCGTGCCCATGCACGCCGCCTCGGCGAACGACAGGTCGGCGGGCTTGGGCAGCGCGTTGCGGGCCGGCACCACCACGTGGTCGGCGAACGTGCCCTGGTGCTTCTCGGTCAGCAGCGTGCGGCCCGGGTCGAGGGTCTCGTCGCCGGTCCACGCCGGGTCGCCGATCACCGAGTGCAGCACCACCTCGGTGCCGTCGTCCAGGACGCCCGCGCCGTCGCAGCCCAGGATCATCGGGAACTTGTCGGCCTTGATGCCCACGCCCCGCAGCGTCCACAGGTCGTGCATGTTCAGGCTGGCGGCCCGCACGCCGACCCGGACCCAGCCGGTCGGCACCTCGGGCTCGGGGCGGTCCCCGACGCGCAGTGCGGCGATGGGGTCCTGCGGGCTCGGCTCGGCTGCGTAGACGGCGAACATGCCCCGGAACTTACCCAGTGGTAGGGATCGCGGTGCGGTGAACCACGTCACGGCAGTAGGCTCGACACCGTGGTGGACGCGATAGCGCAGTGGTGGGACGCGGTCGAGCTGTGGATGGCGCAGCTGCCGTTCCCGTTCCAGTTCGCGCTGCTCATGGCCGTGCTGCTGCCGTCGAGCCTGGGCGCCGCGCGGCTGATCGACCGGGTCGTGGACAACGCGTCCTCGCGGTTCAACCCGCCGACGCCCGTCGACGCGCCGGCCGAACCCGACAAGGTGGACGCGGGCTCGTCTTCGTAGGCTGGCGGCCGTGACTCCCGCCAGGCGGCTCACCGCCGCACTCCTGGGCCTGCTCGCGCTGGTCGTGATCGGCTACTTCGCCAAGGACCTCGGCGGCTCGTCCGATCCCGCGCCGACCACCTCGTCCACCTCCACCCGCACGGTCGCCACCGGCGGCTCGTCGGTCGCCGGGCAGACCGGGGGCCAGGCCGCGAAGGTGCCCGGCGCGGGCTCCGGGATGGCCGTGAAGGAGCTGTCCGGGCTGCCCGCCGAGGCGGTGTCGACCTGGCAGCTGATCGAGCGGGGCGGGCCGTTCCCGTACCCGCGCAACGACGGCGTGACGTTCCAGAACCGGGAGAAGCGGCTGCCCGCGAAGTCCGGCGACTACTACCGCGAGTACACCGTGCCCACGCCCGGCAGCCCGGACCGGGGCGCGCGTCGGATCGTCACCGGGTCCTCGTCCGAGGTGTACTACACCGGTGACCACTACTCGACGTTCGTCGTCGTGGACGTGAGCCGGTGAAGACGTTCCGGCACGTCGTGCGGCCCGGCGCGCGGTCCAAGTCGGCCGCCCTGGCCGCGATCGGGCAGGCGCTGGACTTCCCCGACTACTACGGGCAGAACCTCGACGCCCTCTACGACTGCCTCACCGACCTGTCGTGGCTGCCGGCGGGCGAGCACGTGCTGGTGTGGGAGGGCGGCGACGAGGACGTGGAGTCGGTGCTGGCCGACGCCGAGGCCGCGATGTCGGTCGGCGCGCGCCGGTTGACCGTCCGCACCCCGGACTGACCCGACCCCTCCCGGGGCCGAGCCGTCCTGTCGAGGGTGCAGCCCTGTCGAGGGTCCAGTCCTGTCTGGGGTCCAGTCCTGTCGAGGGTGCAGCCCTATCGGGGTTCGGCCGGTCCGTTCAGCCCTGCTCGGGCACCCAGGACGGCTTGCGCTTGGCGACGAACGCGGCGATGCCCTCCTGGCCCTCGGGGCCGCCGAAGTGCCGCGCGGACAGCTCCAGCATGTCGGCGAACACCTCGCCCAGCCCGGTCGGCCGGGGCTCCTGGAGCATCCGCTTGGTCGCGGCCAGCGCGTTGGGCGCGCCCAGGGCGAGCATGTCGGTGTAGCGGGACACCTCGGCGTCGAGCGCCTCGGCGGGCACCGCGACGTTGATCAGGCCGATCGCCTGCGCGCGGGTCGCGTCGAACGCCTCGCCGGTCAGGAAGAGCTCGTGCGCCGCGCGGGGCAGCAGGCGGGGCAGCACGGTCACCGAGATGACGGCCGGCACCACGCCGATGCGGACCTCGCTGAACGCGAACGTGGCGGTGTTCGCGGCGATCGCGATGTCGCACGCCGCGACCAGCCCGACGCCGCCCGCGCGGGCCGGGCCGCCCAGCCGGGCGACGACCGGCTTCGGGCTGGTCCAGAGCTGTTCCAGGATGGCCGGGAACTCGTTGACCCCCTGCTGGTCGGCGCTCGCGCCGCCGGCTTCCTTGAGGTCCATGCCCGAGCAGAACACCGGGCCGGTGTGGGTGAGCACGAGGACGCGCACGCCGTCGTCGGCGATCGCCGTCCTCAGGTGCCCGGTCAGCTCGGCGCGGAGCTGCGTCGACAGGGCGTTGCGGTTGTGGGGGGAGTCCAGCGTGATCGTCGCGATGCCACGCCGCACCTCGTAGTGGACCAGCTCGTCAGCCATGGGCCGCACTCTACGAGGCAGCCTCATTGACAGTGTGCTGTCAATATGACAGGATGCTGTCATGAACACGAAGACGGTCCACCTCGCCCTGTACGACACGCTCGCGGACTGGGAGTTCGGTTTCGCCACCGCGCGCATCAACAACCCGGCGTTCCAGAAGAACCCCGGCAGCCACGTGGTGCGGACCGTCGGCGCGACCCTCGACCCGATCACCACGATGGGCGGCCTGCGGGTCCTGCCGGACCTGGTGCTCGCGGACGTCGACCCGGCGGACAGCGCGATGCTGATCCTGCCCGGCGCGGACTCCTGGGAGGGCGACGCCAACGCCGGCTTCGCACGGGCGGCGCGGCGCTGGCTGGAGGCCGGCGTGCCGGTGGCGGCGATCTGCGGCGGCACCGTCGGCCTGGCGGCGGAAGGGCTGCTCAACGACCGCCCGCACGCCGGCAACGCCGTGGAGGAGCTCTCCGGCGTCGAGGGCTACACCGGCGCGGCGCACTTCCTCGCCGACCGCGCGGTGCGGTCGGGCGGCCTGATCACGGCGGGCGCGGCGAGCGCGCTGGAGTTCGCCCGCGAGGTGCTCGCCGAGCTGGACCTGTACGACCCGGCCGTGCTCGAAGCGTGGTACGGCCTGTTCCACACCGCCGACCCGGTGTGGTTCGGGAAGCTGATGGCGGCCGCCTCGTGACCACCACGCCGCGCGGCGGCGACCTGACTGCCAAGCCGCTGAGCGGTGAGGTGCCGGTCGAGCCGCGATCGGAGGCGGGCGATGCGTTGACCGACGTCGTGATGCGCACGTTCCGCCTCTACGGCGGCTTCCTGGAGGCCGCCGAGATCATGACCAAGCCGGTCGGGCTCACCGCGGCGTGGTGGCAGGTGATGGGCGTGGTGCTCAAGGGGCCGCTGCCGGTGTCCGGCATCGCCCGCGAGGTCGGGCTGGCCCGGCAGAGCGTGCAGCGGATCGCGGACCTCCTGGTGGACAAGGGGTTGGCCGAGTACCTGCCCAACCCCGCCCACCGCCGGGCCAAGCTGTTCCAGCCGACCGAGGCGGGGTTCCGGGCGATCGAGAGCCTGCGCGAGGCGCAGCACGCGTGGGCCAACCGCATCTCGGCCCAGGTCGACGCGGACGAGCTGCGCACCACGGCGGCCGTGATGGAACGCCTGATCGCCGCCCTCGACGCCGACTGAACCCCGACGCCGACTGAACCCCGACGCAGAACCGACTCGGACGACGGTTGACGTTCAGCGCGTGCCGAGGGCGGCCACGGCCAACACCCGCGAGGCCCGCAGGGCGGCGGTCGTCCCGGGTTCTTCCAGCCACTCCGGGTCGCAGTGCGCGTTCCAGCCGACGATCCCGGCCGCCAGGGCGAGCGCCCGCTCGGCGTCACCGGCCAGCAGCGCCCCGGCAAGCGCCAGGCACTCGCCCTCGGCGGTGCCGGCGCAGGACGCGGCCAGTTCTCCGACCCGGTCGGCGATCCGCCGGCCGGGCCCGGGGTGCAGCGCGGCGAGGCAGGCGAGCAGGAAGCGCCCGGCGGGCGGTTCGGCGTCCCACCGGTCCAGCAGCGCGAGCAGTTCCGCGTCGACCGGGAGGCGCTCGTCGTCCTCGGTCGGGTCGTCGGCGGTCGTGGCGGCGAAGAGGCTGTCGATCCACTGCCCGGACGCGTGGAGCAGGGTCAGCAGGAGCTGGTGCCGGCCGGGGAAGGGCAGCGTCCCGGACGCCGCGAGCCGGGCCAGGAAGCGCAGCGCGGGCAGGGTCGAGGAGTAGCAGGTGCCCTGGTGCAGGACGTCGTCGCCGATCAGTTCGTCGAGGGCGTCGTCCCAGTCCTCGTCGGGTTCGGCGAGCGCGCGCAGCAGGTCCGGTACGTCCTCGGCCGAGCCGTGGGCGTGCTCCAGCGACGCCCAGTCGACGTCGTCCAGCCCGGGGAAGTCGAACGTCCCCCAGGCTGCCTCGTCCACCTCGTCCGGCTCACTCGGTAGGTGCGCGCCGGGCGGCGGCCCGGTCATGACGACGTCCGGCACCGGAGGCCGGCGGCCGGGGTCGGCGATCACGAACAGCCCGCCGGCGCGCCGTGCCGCCACTCGCGACACGTCGAACCGCGCACCGCCCCGGGCCACCCCGCCCCACCGCCGCACGACGACGGCGGCCGCTCGCCCTACCGCGTCGATCTGCCGCTGCCCGACCACGTCGGTGGCGTACGGCCCTTCGTCGAGCGCGCTGACCACCCAACGCTCGTCCACCTTCCGCCCGGTCACGAACGGAAACCCGTACGCCGCAAGCGCTTGCGCGATCTCCCGCGCCGCATCCTCGTCGCCCGCGTCGAAGTCGTGCTCCCCGGCCATCGCCGTCCACCCGGCCATCCCAGACCCCTCCCGACCGCGCCTCGACCGCAATTTTGTCGGTGCTCGATGGGACAATGGAACCGGGGGCCGGAGGCCAAGCGACGCCGGCCAGGGCCGCGGGCCAAGCGACGCCGGCCGGGGTCAGGCGGAACGGGTGGCGCGCACGTCCGCCGCCGCGTCGAACCGGTGCAGCACGACCTCCGCCACCTCCGGGTCCGCGCCCAGCGGCGCGGCGGTGGCGGCGTCACCGGCCAGGTCGGCGACCCGGTCGGGCAGCAGGCCCGGCGCGAGGAACCAGGAGGCCACGGCGATCCGCCGCGCACCCCGGTCCCGCAGCCGCGCCACGGCGGTCGGCACGTCCGGCGACGCGGTCGACGCGAACGCCGCCTCCACGCCCGCCCAGCCCGAGTCGGCCGCCCACCGGCGGGCGATCGAGGCGACCGCGGCGTTGGCCGGCGCGTGCGAGGAGCCCGCGCCCGCCAGCACCACGCCCACCGACGGGTCCCCGGACGTCACGCCGGCCGCGGCGAGGCGGCGCAGTGCCGCCGACTCCAGCCGGGGATCGGGTCCGAGCACGTCCGCGATGGTCACGTCCAGCGACGGCAGCCGGGCTTCGGCCACCGCCCCCGGAACGTCGACCCGCGCGTGGAAGGCCTTGCCGAGCAACAGGGGCACGACCACCGCCGACCGGTGGCCCTCCCCGTGCATGGCCCGCAGCACGTCACCGAGCCGGGGCGCGGACAAGTCCAGGAAGGACGCCCGGACCTCCAGCGAGGGCCGCAGTCCGCGCACCACTTCGAGCAACGCGTGGACGGTGGCCGCCGAACGCGGGTCGCGACTGCCGTGCGCCACGGCGACCAGTGCCGTCACAGCGCACTCGTCAGACCGCGGGCGCGCAACACCGCCCGCTCCAGCGGCCGGAACACCAGCAGCTCGATCCCGACACCGACCAGCAGGATCAGGAAGATCGCCGCGATCACCATCGAGATGTCGTTGAGCGAGGACCCGTTGTGCAGGTACTGCCCGAGGCCCTCGCCCAGCTGCGGCGAGGTGGCGATGATCTCGGCCGCCATCAGCGAGCGCCACGAGAACGCCCAGCCCTGCTTGAGCCCGGCCAGGTACCCGGGCAGGGCGGCGGGCAGCAGGATGTGCCGGGCCGCGGCGAACCGGCCCGCGCCGAGCGCCTGCCCGACCCGGGGCAGCAGCGGCGGGATCTGGTCGACGCCGGCGACCAGGCCGTTGGCGATGGACGGCACCGAGCCCATCAGCACCACGAAGTAGATGGTCGACGGGGTCGCGCCGAACCACAGGATGCCCGCCGGCACCCAGGCCACCGACGGCAGCGACTGCAGGCCGGTGAGCAGCGAGCCGATCGCCGCGCGCACCACCCGAACCTTGGCGATCAGCAGCCCCAGCGGGGTGGCGATCACCACGGCGGTCAGGAAGCCCAGCACGGCCCGGCTGACCGACGTCCACAGCACGTCGAACGCGCGGCCGGTCTCGACGGCCTCGGTGACCGCCGCCCACACCGACGCGGGCGAGGGCAGCTGGTACTCCGGCCAGAACGCCGCCGCCCACAGCGCCTGCCACGCGCCCAGCAGGAGTCCGAACGCGATCAGCGGCGGCACGCCGGTGCGCAGGAACCGCTTGCCCAGCGACGGTCGCTGCTCCTGGGACGGCGCGTCCAGCGCGTCCAGGCCCGCGCCGACCGCCGCGAGGTCGTTGTCAAGCCGCGGCGTGGCCACTGATCACCTCTCGCAGGTGGCTGGTGATGTCGTTGATCAGCGCCGGCTCGTCACCGTCCACAGTGGACCATTCGCGGACGACGCGACCCGGCCGGGAGGACAGCAGCACGACCCGCTGCGCCAGCCGCACGGCCTCGCGCACGTCGTGGGTGACGAAGACGATCGCGGTGTTGGTCTCCCGCCACACCCGGACCAGCTCCGCCTGGAGCACGTCGCGGGTGATGGCGTCGAGCGCCGCGAACGGCTCGTCCATCAGCAGCAGGCCGGGCGTGCCCTCCTCGGCGCTGCCCAGCGTGGAGGCCAGCGCGCGGGCCAGCGCGACGCGCTGCCGCATGCCGCCGGACAGTTCGTGCGGCCGCTTGTGGCCGGCTCCTTCGAGCCGCACCAGCGACAGCAGCTCGCCGGCCTTCTCCCGGCGCTCGCCGCGCTTGAGACCGGCCAGCCGCAGCGGGAGCTCCACGTTGCGCGCCGCGGTCAGCCACGGCATCAGCGCGGCTTCCTGGAACATCACGGCGGGCCGCGACGTGGACAGCTCGATCGAGCCGGAGGTGGGCGCGTCCAGCCCGGCGACCAGGTTCAGCAAGGTCGACTTGCCGCAGCCCGACGCGCCCAGCAGGCACACGAACTCGCCGGGCACGACCCGGAGGTCGACGCCGTCGAGCGCGAGGACGGAGTTCGAGCCGTGTCCGAACGACTTGCGCACGGCGGACAAGGTCACCGCGGGATCCACTGTGGACTCTGCGGCGTTCTCGAGCGTGGCGGTCATGGCGTGCCTGCCTTCCCCTGAGCCCTGGTTACTTCTTGTCCAGCCCGGCGGTGTCCACGGATGGCTTGCCCGCCGCTGTGAGCACCTTGTTCAGCAGCGTGAAGTCCGCCAGCCCGGAGACGGCCGCGGCCTCCTTGGCGACCCCGGCGGTGACCGCGTCCTTCGCCAGCTGCGGGAACGTCTTGGCCTGCGGGTCGAGGGTCAGCTCGATGTTGTCGAACGCGCGGTCGAGGACCGGCTCGCCCAGCGACTTGCCGGTGAGCGCCTTGAGCGCGTTGTTGACCACCTGCTTGGCCTCGACCTTGTTGCCCTGGGCGAGGTCGGTGGCCGCGAGGTGGCCCTTGAGCAGCGCCTCGACGGTCTGCGGGTGGTCCTTGAGGAACTGGGTGCGCACGATCAGCACGGTGGTCGGGAACTTCCCGCCCTCCCACAGGGACTTCTCGTCCAGCAGCACCTTCGCGCCGGCGTCGAGCACCAGCCGCGAGGACCACGGCTCCGGTGCCCACGCGCCCTGCACCTCGCCCTTCTTGAACAGGTCGAGCGACTGCGCGTTCTCGGTGTTGGTGACGTTGACCTGGTCCGCGCCCGCGCCGACCCCCAGCTTCTGGTCGGACAGCCACTTCTTCAGCGACACGTCCTGGGTGTTGCCCAGCTGCGGGGTGGTGATGACCTTGCCCTTCAGGTCGGCCGCCGAGCTGATCTCGGGCTTGACCACGAGCTGCGCGCCGCCGGAGGTCGCGCCCGAGATCAGCCGGATCGCCTCGCCCTTGGACTTCGCGAACGCGTTGATCGCCGGGCCGGACCCGATGAACGTGGCGTCCAGCGACTCGCCGAGCAGCGCGTTGACCGCCTCGGGGCCGGCGTTGAACGTCTGCGTGGTGAGCTTGGTGCCGCCCAGTTCCTTCGCGAACAGGCCCTTGTCGACGCCGATCAGGGCGGCGGCGTGGGTGACGTTCGGGAAGTAGCCGAGGCGGATCTCGGCGGCTGGCCCCTTGTCCACCGCCGGGGCGTCGGAGGCCGCCCCGGCGTCACCGCCCGCCCGCGAGCACGCGGCGAGTGCGACGAGCGCGGTCAGTAAAGCCACGGACTTGGTCAGGGTGCTGCGTCTGGTGCTCACGGCGGCGAAGCCTTTCTGGGGGATCTCAAGGACCGGGGGAGACGAGGGCGTGGCTGTCGGTGGGGGCGGTGCTGCCGCCGTCGGCACAGGTGTCCACGCCGTCCAGCTCGGGCAGCGGCGCGCCGACCAGGCCCGCGGCCAGCGTGCCGCCGTCGGCGGCGTCGATGACCAGGAACGCGCCGGTGCGGCGGTTGTGGGTGTAGTCGTCGACGGGGACCGGCTCGGCCGTGCGCACCACGACCTGGCCGATGTCGTTCAGGTTGAGCGAATCCGGGTTGTCCGACCCGGCCAGCCGCTGCTCGTCGAACCGCGTGCGCAGCTCGGTGACCACGGCCTGGACCGTGCGCGTGCCGTGCTTGACCAGCACCCGCGCGCCCGGCTTGAGCGCCTTCTCGGCCAGCCAGCACACGGTGGCCTCGAACTCGTCGGTGACGGTGGGCAGCTCGCCGCCCGCGATCAGCTCGCCACGCGCGATGTCCAGCTCGTGCTCCAGCAGCAGCGTCACCGACTGGCCCGCGGCGGCCTCGGTGAGCGGGCCGTCGGCGGTGTCGATGCCGGTGACCGTGCTGCGCAGCCCCGACGGCAGCACGCTGACCTCGTCGCCGAGCCGGACGGTGCCCGCGGCGACCTGCCCCGCGTAACCCCGGTAGTCGGGGAACTGCGCGGTGCGCGGCCGGATCACGTACTGCACCGGGAACCGGAACGGGGCGTCGTGCGGGTCGGGCTCGACCGGCACGTTCTCCAAGTGCTCCAACAGGGTCGGCCCGGTGTACCACGGCGTGTTCACCGAGCGGTCCACCACGTTGTCGCCGGCGAGCGCGGACACCGGGATCTCCACCACCGCGTCCTCGCCGAACCCGAGTGCGGTGGCGTGCGCGGTGAACTCCTTGGCGATCCGGGAGAACGTGACCTCCGCGTAGTCCACCAGGTCGATCTTGTTGACCGCGAGGACCAGGCGCGGCACGCCCAGCAGCGCGAGCACCGCCGCGTGCCGGCGGGTCTGCTCCACCACGCCCTTGCGCGCGTCGACCAGCAGCACGCCGAGCTGCGCGGTGGACGCGCCGGTCACCGTGTTGCGGGTGTACTGCACGTGGCCGGGCGTGTCGGCCAGCACGAAGGACCGCTTCGGGGTGGCGAAGTACCGGTAGGCCACGTCGATCGTGATGCCCTGCTCGCGTTCCGAGCGCAGGCCGTCGACCAGCAGCGAGAGGTCCGGCGTGGCCAGACCCCGGTCGGCGCTGGCCCGGTGCACGGCGTCCAGGGTGTCCGCCAGCACGGATTTCGTGTCGTAGAGCAGCCTGCCGACCAGCGTGGACTTACCGTCGTCCACGCTGCCCGCGGTGGCCAGCCTCAACAGGTCGCTCATCTAGAAGTAGCCCTCCCGCTTGCGGTCCTCCATGGCGGCCTCCGACAGCCGGTCGTCGGCCCGGGTGGCACCGCGCTCGGTCAGCCGCGACGCGGCGACCTCGGCGATCACCGACGCGATGTCGGCGGCGTCGGACTCGACGGCCCCGGTGCAGGAGCCGTCGCCGACGGTGCGGTAGCGGACGGTCTTGGTGAGCAGCTCCTCGCCGTCACGCGGACCGCCCCACGGCCCCTCGGCCAGCCACATGCCGTCCCGGAGGTAGACGTCGCGCTGGTGCGCGTAGTAGATCGACGGCAATTCGATCCCCTCCCGCGCGATGTAGTGCCAGACGTCCAGCTCGGTCCAGTTGGAGAGCGGGAATACCCGCACATGTTCCCCCGGACGGTGCCTTCCGTTGTAGAGGTTCCACAGTTCGGGACGCTGCCGCCTCGGCTCCCACTGACCGAATGCGTTCCGGAGGCTGAAAATGCGCTCCTTGGCCCGCGCCCGCTCCTCGTCGCGGCGTCCGCCGCCGAACACCGCGTCGTACTTGTGAGAGGTGATCGCGTCCAGCAGGGGCACGGTCTGCAGCGGGTTGCGGGTGCCGTCCGGGCGTTCCGCGAGCCGGCCGTCGTCGATGAAGTCCTGGACCTTCGCGACCTCCAGGCGCAGCCCGTGCTTCGCGACCACCCGGTCCCGGAACTCGATGACCTCGTCGAAGTTGTGCCCGGTGTCCACGTGCAGCAGCGGGAACGGCACCGGCGCGGGCCAGAACGCCTTGACCGCGAGGTGCAGCAGCAGCGTCGAGTCCTTGCCGCCGGAGAACAGGATCACCGGCCGGTCGAACTCGCCGGCGACCTCCCGGAAGATGTGGATCGCTTCGGATTCGAGGCGGCCCAACGTGTCTGGCCCGGGGACCGGTGGTCGGACATCAGTCGTCGTCATCCGTGCAACCCGCATTCTGTCTTCGCCGTGCCCGCCCACCGACCGCTGCGCGGGTCCGCCCCCGGCAGCGGCTTCGCGGTGCACGGCGCACAGCCGATGGAGGGATAACCGGCCTGCACCAACGGGTTCTCCAGGATCCCGTGCTCGGCGATGTAGGCGTTGAACTCGTCGTCGGACCACGGCGCGATCGGGTTGACCTTCACCAGACCGTTGCGGTCGTCCCACTGCACGATCGGCGTGTCCGCCCGGGTCGGCGCGTCGACCCGGCGCACGCCGGTGACCCACGCGTCGTAGTTCTTCAGCATGCGCTGCAACGGGACCACCTTGCGCAGGTTGCAGCACCGCGCCGGGTCGGTCCGGTTGAGCAGGCCGAACTCGCGCTCCTGGTCGGCCACCGACTGCTCGGCGGCGGCGTTGACGATGTGCACGTCGGGGTAGACCAGGTCCACCGCGTCACGGGTGCCGATGGTCTCGGCGAAGTGGTAGCCGGTCTCCAGGAACAGGACGTCGATGTCCGGCTTGGCCTTGACGGCCAGGTCGATCAGCACGGCGTCCTGCATGTTCGACGCGACGATCCAGCTCTCGCCGAACGTCCGGGCGGTCCACGCGAGCGCCTCGTCGGCGGACGCGCCGGCCAGTTCGACCGAAGCCGCCTCGGCGATCACCTTCAGTTCCTCGACCCTGGTGGGGGCGGTCACCGCTGCACCTCCTGAGGAAGGTTGAGACCCACGAACTTCACCGTGAACACGCGGCGGCAGGAGGCGCACAGCCACGAGTAGCTGGGCTCCTCCTGCGGACGAAGGTCCTCGTCACCGCAATAAGGGCAGTAGAAAGGCGTGGCGCGCTCGCTCATGGCCGCTCCTCGGGAGCCGGCGGCGCGGTCGCCGGGAAAGTCGCGACCGCGCTCACTTGAGGTCCGCTTCGTCGGCGCGCGCGACCCACTGCGCGAAGCGCTCGTCATCCTTGCGCCGGCCGATGAAGTTGCGCACCACGCGTTCCACATAACCGGACAACTCGGCCGCTGTCACCTTGTGGCCGCGCAGCTTGCGGCCGAAACCGGCGTCGAGGCCGAGCCCGCCGCCCAGGTGCACCTGGAAACCCTCGACCTGGTTGCCGTCCGCGTCGGTGACGATCTGGCCCTTGAGCCCGATGTCGGCGGTCTGGATCCGGGCGCACGAGTTCGGGCAGCCGTTGATGTGCACCGAGATGGGCGCGGTCACGCCGTCGACCACGTCGGCGAGCCGCTGCTCCAGCGTCGACACCAGGTCCACCGCGCGGGCCTTGGTCTCCACGATCGCCAGCTTGCAGAACTCGATGCCGGTGCACGCCATCACGCCCCGCCGCCACGGCGACGGCTCGGTCTGCAGCCCCAGCTTCGCCAGGTCCTCCTGCAACGCCTTGACCTCGGACTCCGGCACGTCCAGCACGATCAGCTTCTGCTGCGGGGTGAGCCGGACCCGGTTCGACCCGGCGCGCTCCACCGCCTTGGCGACCTCGACCAGCGTGGACCCCGACACCCGGCCCGCGATCGGGGCCGCGCCGACGTAGTGCAGGCCGTCCTTCTGCCGGTGCACGCCGATGTGGTCGTACGGGATCTCCGGCACCACCGGCTCGGGCCCGTCGACGAGCTCCCGCTTGAGGTACTCGGTCTCCAGCACCTCGCGGAACTTCTCCGGGCCCCAGTCGGCGACCAGGAACTTGATCCGCGCCCGGTGCCGCAGCCGGCGGTAGCCGTAGTCGCGGAAGACGCTGATCACGCCCTCCCACACGTCGGGCACCTCGTCGCGCGGCACCCACGCGCCCAGCCGCTTGCCGATCATCGGGTTGGTGGACAGGCCGCCGCCGACCCACAGGTCGAAACCGGGGCCGTGCTCGGGGTGGTCCACGCCGACGAACGCCACGTCGTGGATCTCGTGCGCCACGTCCGGCAGCCCGGAGATCGCGGTCTTGAACTTGCGCGGCAGGTTCGAGAACCGGGGGTCGCCGATGTAGCGGGTCAGGATCTCGTCGATCGCGGGCGAGCCGTCGATCACCTCGTCCTCGGCGATGCCCGCCACCGGCGAGCCGAGCACCACCCGCGGGCTGTCGCCGCACGCCTCCATCGTGGTCAGGCCCGCGGCTTCCAGCTTCTGCCAGATCGCGGGCACGTCCTCGATCCGGATCCAGTGGTACTGGACGTTCTGCCGGTCGGTGATGTCGGCGGTGTCGCGCGCGTAGGTCTGCGACAGCTCGCCGACCAGCGCGAGCTGCGCGGTGGTCAGCCGCCCGCCGTCGATCCGGACGCGCAGCATGAAGTACTCGTCGTCCAGCTCCTCGGGCTCCAGGGTGGCCGTGCGACCGCCGTCGATGCCCGGCTTGCGCTGGGTGTAGAGGCCGTACCAGCGGAACCGGCCGCGCAGGTCGGCCGGGTCGATCGAGTCGAACCCGCCGTGGGCGTAGATGTTCTCGATCCGCGCCCGCACGTTGAGCGGGTTGTCGTCCTTCTTGCTCCGCTCGTTGGGGTTGAGCGGCTCGCGGTAGCCCAGCGCCCACTGCCCCTCACCTCGGCGCTGCTTGGCACGCTGAGGCGTAGTCGTCGGGGGGACCATCCTCGTCCTCCGGGGATTCGGGGCGCTGGTGCGCGTGCGAGTCCCGGCGAGGCATGTGGTGGGGGTCTCGTCAGCGCACCCGGCGCCGACGGGAACAGCAAATAGTCAGGCGCGGGCTATGCCGAAGGCCGGCACATCGCGCTGGAGACACGCCGGAAGTCGACGTGGCGGCGGACCACCAGGCGCACTCCGGTCGAGGTCATGGCTGTCAGCGTGCCATGCGTCCACCCCGTGGTCCACCGCCATCCGCATGGTGGGACGGCCGTCCCGGTGCTGGTAAATGGGACAATGGGGGCCATGCCCTCCGCTCTGCCGATCGGCGACCCCGCGCCGCCCGACGGCTCACTGCCCGTGACCGCCCTGACCGGGCTCGGCACCCGCCCGTTCGGCGTCTACGTGCACGTCCCGTTCTGCGCGACGCGCTGCGGCTACTGCGACTTCAACACCTACACCGCTGGTGAGCTGGGCACCTCCGCGTCGCCCGGGTCGTGGCTGGAGGGTCTGCGGCGCGAACTGGACCTCGCGGCGGCCGTGCTGGGCACTGCGCCAGCCGCGGACACCGTGTTCGTCGGCGGTGGCACTCCGTCACTGCTCGGCGCGGCCGGCCTGGCCGACGTGCTGGCCGCGGTGCGGTCGTCGTTCGGCCTCTCGGCCGACGCCGAGGTGACCACCGAGTCCAACCCCGAGTCGACCTCGCCGGAGTTCTTCGCCGGGATCCGTGACGCGGGTTACACCCGGGTCTCGCTCGGGATGCAGTCCGCGGCCCGCCACGTGCTCACCGTGCTGGACCGCGCGCACACCCCCGGACGCCCGCCGGCCGCCGCCCGCGAGGCCCGCGCCGCCGGCTTCGAGCACGTGAACCTCGACCTCATCTACGGCACCCCCGGCGAGACCGCCGACGACCTGCGGGCCTCGCTGGACGCGGTGGGCGAGGCGGGCGTGGACCACGTGTCGGCCTACGCGCTGATCGTGGAGGAGGGCACCGCGCTGGCCCGCCGGGTGCGCCGCGGCGAGCTGCCGATGCCCGACGACGACGTGCTGGCCGACAAGTACGAGATGGTCGACGCCGCGCTCACCGGGCAGGGCCTGACCTGGTACGAGGTGTCGAACTGGGCCGCGTCGCCGGCCGCCGAGTGCCGGCACAACGTCCTGTACTGGCAGGGCGCGGACTGGTGGGGCGCGGGCCCCGGCGCGCACAGCCACGTCGGCGGCGTGCGCTGGTGGAACGTCAAGCACCCCGCCAAGTACAGCGAGCTGCTGGCCGCCGGCACCTCCCCGGCGGCGGGCCGGGAGGCGCTGAGCGCGCAGGACCGGCGGATCGAGCGGGTGCTGCTGGAGCTGCGGCTGGCCGTCGGCCTGCCGGTCGACGTGCTCGACGACGCCGGCCGGGCCGAGGCGAAGGCCGCCGCCGCGGACGGCCTGCTCGACGCCGACGCGCTGGACCGGGGCCGCTGCGTGCTCACCGACCGGGGCCGGCTGCTCGCCGACGCCGTCGTGCACCGGCTCACCTGAGGCCGCGCGGTGCTACTTGAGCGAGATCGTCGCCGACAGCCCGATCGTCCGGTAGCCGATCGGCCCGTACAGCCGGCCCGCCTTGCCGTCCGGCTCGGTCTCCAGGAACGGGACCACCCCGGCGGCGAACACCCGCCGGGTCAGCTCGCCGCACACCGCCGACGCGATGCCGCGCCCCCGGTGCTCGGGCACCACGGCGATCCCGGCGACCTGCGCCAGGCCGTTGCTCGGACCGGTGCTCGCGCCACCGCCGACCGCCACCCCGTCGACCAGGGCGAGCACCAGCGTCCCGCCCTCGCCCAGCAGCGTCCGCTGCCGCGCCACCCCCGCGTCGCGCGGGATCGGCTCGACCCCGAACGCCCGGTGCTGCGCCTCGGTCAGCGCCGCCAGCTGGTCGTCGGTGGTCGCGTCGAGCAGCTCCACGCCCTCGGGCACGTCCGGCACGACCAGGTCGGCCCGCTCGACGCCCATCATCGGCAGCAGCTGGTCGACGGTGAACCCGGCCGCCTCCAGCGCGGTGTCCACCGCCGGGCACGGCCGCAGGTACTCCAACCGCGGCGTGCGGTCCCGGGCGCGGAACGCCGCCACCAGGGCGGCCACGTCGGCGGCGGTCGGCTCGGCGTCCCGCTCGGGCACCGCGTAGTTCGTGAACACGCTGTCGGTGTGCGCGTCGAACCTGACCAGGAACGGCCCGATCCGCTCGGCGTCGGCGCGGATCGACGCCCGCAGGGAGTCCTGGATCTCGGTGAGCACCGGCAGACGCTCCCACGCGGGCCGAACCCGTGCCACCGGTTTCCCCACGACTGTCACCGCGGCGGCTCCGACCTCCGTAAACTCGTCGGGAGCAAGCTCCGACGGAATGGGGGTGACACGCGGTGAACACCGATGAGCGCCGGTTCGAAGTGTTGCGCGCGATCGTCGCCGACTACGTTTCCAACCAGGAGCCCGTCGGGTCGAAAGCGCTGGTCGAGCGGCACAACCTGGGGGTGTCCAGCGCGACGGTCCGCAACGACATGGCGGCGCTGGAGGAGGACGGCTACATCACCCAGCCGCACACCAGCGCCGGGCGGGTGCCCACCGACAAGGGCTACCGGCTGTTCGTGGACCGGCTCAGCGAGGTCAAGCCGCTGTCCTCGCCCGAGCGCCGGGCGATCCGCAGCTTCCTCGAAGGGGCCTACGACCTCGACGACGTGCTGCGCCGCAGCGTGCGGCTGCTGGCCCAGCTGACCCGCCAGGTCGCCGTCGTGCAGTACCCGACGCTGAGCCGCTCGACCGTGCGGCACCTGGAAGTGCTGGCCATCACACCGGCCCGGCTGATGCTCGTGCTGATCACCGACACCGGCCGGGTCGACCAGCGCTCGGTCGACCTCGGCGACGTGATCACCGAGGAGAACGTGGCCCGGATGCGCGCCATGCTCAACTCCGCCATGGTCGGCAAGCGGCTGTCCGACGCCTCCGCCGAGGTCGCCGAGCTGCCCGACCGCGCGCCCGCCGAGCTGCGCGACGTGGTGCTGCGGGTGAGCACCGTGCTGATCGAGTCGCTGGTGGAGCACCCGGAGGAGCGCCTGGTGCTGGGTGGCACCGCGAACCTCACCCGCAACGTGGCAGACTTCCCCGGTTCGCTGCGCCAGGTGCTGGAGGCGTTGGAGGAGCAGGTCGTGGTGCTCAAGCTGCTCGCCGCGTCCCGCGACCCCGGCACCGTCCTGGTGCACATCGGCGAGGAGAACGAGGCGGCCGAGATGCGCAGCACCTCGGTCGTGTCCATCGGCTACGGCAGCCGTGACAACCTGCTCGGGGGCATGGGAGTGGTCGGGCCCACCAGGATGGACTACCCCGGCACGATGGCCGCCGTGCTGGCGGTCGCCAGCTACGTGGGGGACATCCTGACCGCACGCTAGCCCAAAGAACACCGCCGGGAACACCGCCGGGAACACCGCCGGGAACACCGCAGGCCCACAGGACGTTTCGCAAGCGAGCGAGCGCGCGCTGAACGCGCCCGCAGGAGGACACACGGTGGCGAGGGACTACTACGGCACGCTCGGGGTCTCCAGGAACGCGACACCCGAGGAGATCAAGCGCGCCTACCGCAAGCTCGCGCGCCAACTGCACCCGGACGTCAACCCCAACGAGGAGGCGCGCTTCAAAGAGGTGACCGCCGCCTACGAGGTGTTGTCGGACCCGAGGAAGCGCGAGCTCGTCGACCGCGGCGGTGACCCGCTGCAGTCCGGCGGCGGTGGCGGTGGCATGGGCGACCCGTTCTCGGGTTTCGGCCTCGGCGACATCATGGACGCGTTCTTCGGCGCCACGGGCGGCGGCAGCGGGCGCGGACCGCGCAGCCGCGTGCAGCCCGGCTCCGACGCGCTCATCCGGCTGTCGATGACGCTGGAGGAGTGCGCCGCGGGCGCGTCCCGGGAACTGACCGTGGACACCGCGATCCTGTGCGACGTGTGCGTGGGCAGCGGCTGCGCCGAGGGCACGTCCCCGAAGCGCTGCGACACGTGCGGCGGGCGCGGCGAGGTGCAGTCGGTGCAGCGCTCGTTCCTGGGCCAGGTCGTCACGGCCCGGCCGTGCCCGGTCTGCCGCGGCTTCGGCGAGGTCATCCCCGACCCGTGCCGGCAGTGCGCGGGCGAGGGCCGGGTCCGCTCCCGGCGGACGATCTCGGTGCAGATCCCGGCCGGCGTGGCCGAGGGGATGCGGGTCCGGCTGGCGGGCCAGGGCGAGGTCGGCTCCGGCGGCGGCCCGGCCGGCGACCTCTACGTGGAGGTCGAGGAGGTGCCGCACGAGGTGTTCGAGCGGGACGGCTCCAACCTGCACTGCTCGGTGCGCATCCCGATGACCACCGCCGCGCTCGGCGCGGTGCTGCCGCTGCAGACCCTCGACGGCGAGGAGGAGCTGGACATCGAGCCCGGCACCCAGCCGAACACCGAACTGGTGCTCACCGGCCGGGGCATGCCGAGGCTGCGCTCCTCCGGCCGCATCGACGGGCGCGGCGACCTGCACGTGCACCTGGAGGTCGTGGTGCCGACCAAGCTCGACGGCCGGCAGACCGAGCTGCTGCGCGAACTCGCCGCCGTGCGCGGCGAGGACGAGCCGACCCTGGCCCACAACGGCAAGGGCGGCGGCGGGCTGTTCTCGCGGCTGCGCTCCGGCCGCGGCCACCGGTGACCCTGCCCGTCTTCCTGGTGCCCGCGCTGCCGGCCGGCGGCACCGCCGTGCTGGACGGCCCCGAGGGCCGGCACGCGGCCACCGTGCGGCGGCTGCGGGCGGGGGAGGAGCTGGTGCTCTCCGACGGCACGGGCGCGCAGGTGCGGTGCGTGGTCGAGGAGGCGCTGAAGGACTCGCTGCGGCTGTCCGTCGTCGAGCGCTGGGTGGTGCCCGAACCCGCGGTGCGGGTGGTGCTGGCGCAGGCGCTGGTGAAGGGCGACCGCGGCGAGCTGGCCGTAGAACTGGCCACCGAGGCGGGCGTCGACGGCGTGGTGCCGTGGCGGGCCGCCCGGTGCGTCGCGAAGTGGGAGGACGGCCCGCGCGGGGCGAAGGCGCTGGAACGCTGGCGCAGCACCGCGCGGGAGGCCGCGAAACAGGCCCGGCGGGCTCGCGTTCCGGTCGTGTCCGACCCCGCCGGCACCGCCGCGCTGGTCCGTTTGGCGGCGTCTTCCACAGTTGTATTGGTTTTGCACGAATCGGCTTCGGACACCATCAAGTCGGTGCCGCTGCCGGCCGCGGGCGAGGTGTTGTTGGTGGTCGGTCCGGAAGGCGGCATCACCGACACCGAACTCGCGGCGTTGACCGAGGCAGGCGCACACGCGGTGCGACTGGGTCCTACCGTTCTGCGAGCATCCACGGCCGCCGCGGTGGCTTTGGGTGCTCTGGGTGTAATGACCGATCGCTGGGGGTAATGGGCGTTGCGCCCTTCTGGCGAACCGCCGGAATAGGGGTT
This sequence comes from Saccharothrix espanaensis DSM 44229, assembly GCF_000328705.1. Lineage (NCBI taxonomy): Bacteria > Bacillati > Actinomycetota > Actinomycetes > Pseudonocardiales > Pseudonocardiaceae > Saccharothrix > Saccharothrix espanaensis. Next base: position 1,546,711 of record NC_019673.1, read on the forward strand.
ACGCTCATGGCCTGAGGGGTTGCATTGGTCTAGTCGTGATCGGCCCTTCAGACCACAGTCTCGCCGGACACCTCCCCCCTCGGTCCGGCGTCGCCGCGTCGCGGTGGGGCGACCCCCAGGTCCCATCGCGACGCGGCCCTTTTTTGCGTCAGGGGTATGACTTGCGCATCTCGTACGGCGACCACCCGAGTCAGTTCGGTGAATTGTCGACCGGCCGCCAGCCGAATCGGTTTCCTGTTGTCGTGGTCATCCACGGCGGTTTCTGGCACCAGCGTTATGGATTGGAGCTGGGACGTCCCCTGGCGGCCGATCTGGCGGCGCACGGCGTTTCCGCGTTCACCGTCGAGTACCGCCGGATCGACGGCGGCGGCGGGTGGCCGGAAACCGGCGACGACGTGCTGGCCGCCATCGACGCCCTGGACTCCGACGTGATCACCCTCGGCCACTCGGCGGGCGGCCACCTCGCGGTGTGGGCGGCGGCCCGGCACCCCCGCGTGCTCGGCGCGGTCGCCCAGGCCGGCGTGCTGGACTTCCTGGCCCACCCGCAGGTCACCCGCCGGGCCGGCGAACTGCTCGGCGGCACCCCCGACGAGGTGCCCGAGCGCTACGCCGACGCCTCGCCCGCCGCGCTGCTGCCCATCGCCAAACCGCTGGTGCTGGTGCACGGCGAGGACGACGAGGACGTGCCGGTCGAGCAGAGCATCGGGTTCGCCGAGGCCGCCGGCGCGGAACTGGTCGTGCTGCCCGGTGTCAGCCACCTGGACCTGATCACGCCCGGCACGTCCGCCTGGGTCACCTGCCGCAGCGCCGCCCTCCGCCTGGCCCGCGAAACCGCCCGGTAGGCCGTTCCGGACACCGCCTTGGTCGTGGTCCGCCCTGATCGCGGCCGCTCGGCGCGGGACGTCCCGGTAGCCTGCGCGGTATGTCCGACTGCCTGTTCTGCCGGATCGTCGCGGGCGAGGTCCCGGCCACGATCGTGCACCAGACCGAGACGACCGTGGCGTTCCGGGACATCTCGCCCCAGGCCCCGACGCACGTCGTCCTGGTGCCGCGCGAGCACGCGCCGGACGCCGCCGCCCTGGCCGCCGCCGCACCGGGCGTGCTGGACGCGCTTTTCCTGGCCGCCGGCGAGATCGCCAAGGCCGAGGGCATCGCCGAGACCGGCTACCGCCTGCTGTTCAACACCGGGGCGGACGCCGGCCAGACCGTCTTCCACGCCCACCTGCACCTGCTCGGCGGCCGTCCGCTCGGCGCGCTCGCCTAGACCCGACGGCCGGCCCCCGACCCTCGACCCCCGGCGCACTCGCCAGGGGCCGGGGGCCGGCCGGTCACACGGACTGCGGGAACGCGAGCACCCGGTCCGGGTCGTAGCGCCGCGCCACGCGGTGCAGCCGCGCGTAGTTGCCGCCGTAGTAGGCGTCCTGCCAGCCGGGCATCTGCGGGTCGATGTAGTTCACGTACCCGCCGCCCGCGCCCAGGCCGTCACGCACCTGCGCCAGCTCCCGCCGGGCCGTCGACTCGTCGAGCCCGGGGCCCTCGACGAAGATCTGCGCGCTGGCCAGCGCGTCCCGGTGCGGGAACGCCGTCGCGTCCGGCCGCACCCGCGAGATCGCCCCGCCGAACGAGTCGAACAGGACCGCCCCGGTCACCGGCCGGTCCACCAGCCGCACCGCCGCCTGCGGGTCCACCGCCCGGCGCAGCATCCGCGACGACGCCACGAACCGGTTCCCGGTCACCGGCGCGCACCCGTTCAGGCAGTTCGCGAAGTACCGCATGGTCGTCAGGTAGTCCATCGGCCGCAGGTCCCGCGACAGCACCGGGGCCTTCGCCGCGAACCGGTCCAGCCAGGGCGTGAGCGCCTCCGGCGAGCCCACCCAGCACCCGCCCACCCGGGCCGACGGCGGTCGGCCCATGTCCAGCGTGCACCCCGTCCACAGCTCGTCCGGCAGGTCCGCGACCCACTCCTGCCACGCCCCGAACACGTCCACCTCCGCGCCCGGTCGGGTGCGCAGCGCGAACGGCACCAGGTCGCGCGCCGGGAACGTGTCGAACCGGAACGACGTGACGATCCCGAAGTTCCCGCCACCGCCGCCGCGCAACGCCCAGAACAGGTCCGGCTCGTGCTCCGCGTCCACCCGCCGCACGCAGCCGTCCGGCGTCACCACCCGCGCCCCGCGCAGGTGGTCGCAGGTCAGCCCGTACTTGCGGGCCACCACGCTGATCCCGCCGCCCAGCGTCAACCCGCCGATCCCGACGCTGGGGCACGTCCCGCCGGGCAGCAGCCGTCCGGCCGCGCCCAACGCCTCGTACAGCCCGATCATCGAGGTGCCCGCGCCGACCACGGCCTCCCGGCCCGGCCGGACCTCGTCCAGCGCCGCCAGGTCCACGACCAGCCCGCCCTCCGGCACGGAGTACCCGGCGTAGCTGTGCCGTCCGCTGCGGGCGGCGACCGGGAGGCGTTCGCGGGAGGCGAACTCCAGGCAGCGGGCGACGTCGTCCTCCGTCGCGCACAACGCGATCGCCGCGGGTCGCCGCTGGTCGTACAGCGTGTTGAAGGGCCGCCGCTGCGCGTCGTAGTCCGGGTCGCCCGGCAGCACCAGCCGCCCGGTCAGCCGCAACCGGCCCCAATCCCGGTCCCAGCCCACGAACGCCAACCCGGCGGCCCCGATGAACGTCCTCCGTCGAAATTCCACAAACCCCACCCCCAAGGCGTTATTTTGCCCCAAATGTGAGCTGCGACACAACCGGCAATCGGGTAATCCCGGTCGCCGACCCGGCTACCCCAGGGCCTGCATCACCGGAGCGAACAACTGCCGCCGGTCACCGCCCTGCGGGCCGCGCACCATCCGGTCCACTTCGAACCGGGCCGGCATCCCGTGCGCCGACAGCCACGCCGCCAACTCCGGGTCTGTGACGTCCACCCGCGCCGGACCACCGTCCGCCACGTCCGCGACCAGCGCCTTCGCCGCCTCGACCGAGTCCGCCACCACCGGCCCGACCACCAGCCGCCCGTCGTTGCGCCACCCCGCCGCGAACCCGCCCTCGGACACCACCACCCGTTCGGCGAACCCGAACAGCTCCGCCCACATAGCCGACCGGTCCGCCCCGAACACCGCCGCGTCCCGCGCCACCAGCCCCGCACGGTCCACCACCGGCCGGGACACCCCCGACGGCGGCACGTCCAGCACGCCGAAGTGCCCCGCGACCCGTTCCACCGACCGGAAGCCGAGCTTCTCGTACAGGGGCTTGCCGAACGAGGTCGCGTACAGCGACGCCTCCGGCGTGCCGGCGTCCGCCAGGGCGTGCTCCACGACCCGCCGCCCCAGCCCGCGACCGCCGTGACTCTCCGCCACCAGGACCATGCTCACCGCCGTGTGGCTGTCACCGAAACGAGTGGCGATCGTGGTGCCGACCAGCCGATCGCCGTCGAACAGCCCGAACCCCCGCCCCACCCGCAGCAGGAACGCCCACTTCGCTTCCTCCGGCGGCCACCCGCGGCCGACGGCCAGGGCCGTGCAAGCGGGCAGGTCGGACCGGGTCAACGCGCGCAAGGTCTCCACGTCTGACGAGTAGACCGCGCCTGTCCACCCCGTTTCTTACTCCGGTGCGGAGTGTCGGTGGGGGCGGCTAGCATCGGTGCGGTAGGTCAAGTACACCCGAGTTCGGCGCGAACGCGCAGGAAGCAGGCCCGAGGCCACGTGGCCGACACCGCTGACAACAAGCCGCAGTCCGGCCACGCCGCGGCTGACGCCCAGTCCAAGTTCGCCGTGCCCGACGGCGCGGTGCTCGCCCTGCTCGGGTCGCGTGACGAGAACCTCCGGCTCGCCGAAGAGCTGCTCGACGCCGACGTGCACGTGCGCGGCAACGAGATCACCCTCTCCGGCCCGCCCGCCGACGTCGCCTTCGCCGAACGGGTCTTCGGTGAACTGGTCACCCTCGCCAGCCGCGGCCAGGAGATCGGCCAGGACACCGTCCGCCGCACGGTCGCGATGCTGTCCGCGGGCACCGGCGAATCGCCGGCCGAGGTGCTCAGCCTCGACATCATCTCCCGCCGCGGCCGCACGATCCGCCCGAAGACGCTGAACCAGAAGCACTACGTCGACGCGATCGACCAGAACACCGTGGTCTTCGGCATCGGCCCGGCCGGCACCGGCAAGACCTACCTGGCGATGGCCAAGGCCGTCCAGGCGCTGCAGGCCAAGCAGGTCAACCGCATCATCCTGACCCGCCCGGCGGTCGAGGCCGGCGAACGCCTCGGCTACCTGCCCGGCACCCTCTACGAGAAGATCGACCCCTACCTGCGCCCGCTCTACGACGCCCTGCACGACATGGTCGACCCGGAATCCATCCCGCGCCTCACCCAGGCCGGCACGATCGAGGTCGCCCCCCTGGCCTACATGCGCGGCCGGGCACAGCCGGTCACCACCCGGGTGCTGACGCCCGAGGGCTTCCGCCCCATCGGCGAACTGCGCGTCGGCGACCTGGTCGTCGGCTCGAACGGCGAGCCGACCCCGGTGCTCGGCGTCTACCCGCAGGGCGAGAAGCAGATCTACCGGGTCACCGCGCAGGACGGCGCGTCCGTGCTCTGCTGCGGCGACCACCTGTGGACCGTCCGCACCGCCGCCGACCGCCGGCGCGACAAGCCGTGGCGGGTCCTGGAGACCAAGGAGATGGTCGGCGACCTCCGCGCCGCGCACCCGCGCCGGTACGAGTTGCCGCTGCTCAGCGCCCCGGTGTGCCTGCCGGAGCGCGAGGTCCCCATGGACCCGTACGCGCTCGGGCTGCTGCTCGGCGACGGCTGCCCCACCGGTTCCACCACCCCGACGTCCGCCACCGAGGACCAGGAACTGGTCACCGCGCTGGACACGGCCCTGTCCGGGGTCGAGGCCCGGTGGAAGGGCGGCCCCGACCACACGCTCAACCGCGTGCGGGCGCCCGGCGACGTGATCACCCGCGAGAACCCGGTCACCGGCGTGCTGCGCGCGCTGGGCCTGGCCGGCACCCGGTCGCACACCAAGTTCGTGCCCGAGGCCTACCTCGACAACAGCGCCGAGATCAGGCTGGGCGTGCTCCAGGGCCTGCTCGACGCCGACGGAGACCCGGTCACCCAGCTCGGCCGCACCTGCCGCATCCAGTACACGACCACCTCGCCCCGGCTGCGGGACGACGTGGTCGCGCTGGTCCGCTCGCTCGGCGGCGTCGCCCACGTCCGGCTGCGCGCGGCACCGGGCCGCGAGCCCGGACGCGCGAAAGGGCGTGACATCGCCCACCGCCACGACGCCCACGTCTTGGACCTCCGCCTGCCCGCGGGCGTCGAGCCGTTCCGGCTGGACCGCAAGCGGCGCAAGTACCAGGGCACGGGCGGCGGCCGGCCGATGCGGTTCATCGACGCCATCGAGCCCGAGGGCCGCGCCGAAGCGGTCTGCATCCAGGTCGCGGCGGCCGACTCGCTGTACGTCACCGAGGACTACCTGCTCACCCACAACACGCTCAACGACGCGTTCATCATCCTCGACGAGGCGCAGAACACCACGCCCGAGCAGATGAAGATGTTCCTCACCCGGCTCGGCCACGGCTCCAAGATCGTGGTGACCGGCGACATCACCCAGGTCGACCTGCCCGGCGGGCAGCGGTCCGGGCTCAAGGTCGTCCGGGACATCCTCGAAGGCGTCGAGGACGTCCACTTCTCCCTCCTGACCAGCAGCGACGTCGTCCGGCACCGGCTGGTCGCCGACATCGTCGACGCCTACGAGAAGTGGCAGGTCGAGCAGGAGGAGCACGACCTCGGCGACGACCGGAGGCCGCACGCCGGACCCGGTGCGCGGTCGCGCGGGCAGCGCCGGGGACGATAGGCGTCGTGAGCATCGAGATCGCGAACGAATCGGGCGTCGCGGTGGACGAGCCGTCCATCGTCTCCGCCGCCCGGTTCGCCCTGGACCGGATGGGCGTCAGCCCGTTGGCCGAGCTGTCCGTCCTGCTGGTGGAACTGGACGTCATGGCCGACCTGCACCAGCGCTGGATGGACCTGCCGGGACCGACCGACGTCATGGCGTTCCCGATGGACGAGCTGGACTCGGCCCGCCGCCCCGACGCGGCCGGGCTCGGGCCCGCGCTGCTCGGCGACATCGTGCTGTGCCCGGCGTTCGCCAAGGACCAGGCCAAGAAGGCGGGCCACAGCCTGCTCGACGAGCTGCACCTGCTGACCGTGCACGGCGTGCTGCACCTGCTGGGCTACGACCACGCCGAGCCCGCCGAGGAGCGCGAGATGTTCACCCTCCAGAACCGGATCCTGGGCGACTACCGCACCGCCGCCGCCGAGGCGGAGCGCAAGTCGGCGCAGCGCGAAGCCGACTCCAAGCTGCTCGGGGCGGTGGGCCTGGAGGATTCCGACAGGCCCGACCCGACCGCTTGAGGCGGCCGAGGTGACCGGGGAACCCACGACCCTGATCGGGCTGGCGGTCGCGCTGGTGCTGGCGGCCGGCGCGTTCGCGGGCGCGGACGCGGCGCTGGGCACCGTGTCGCGGGCGCGCGTCGAAGCGCTCCAGCGGCAGGGCCGGGCCGGCACCCGGCAGCTCATCCAGGTGCTCGCCGACCGGCCGCGGCACGTCAACCTGCTGCTGTTGCTGCGGCTGGGCTGCGAACTGTCGGCGACGGTGCTGGTCACCGTCGTGTGCCTGGAACTGATCTCCACCGGCTGGGTGGCCGTGCTGGTCGCCGGGCTGAGCATGCTGGTCGTGTCCTACGTGCTGGTCGGCGTCGGCCCGCGGACCATCGGCCGGCAGCACCCGTACGCGGTCAGCCTCATCGCCGCCGGGCCCATCCGGGTGCTCGGCCGGGTGCTCGGGCCGCTGTCGCGGCTGCTGATCCTGATCGGCAACGCGATCACCCCCGGCAAGGGCTTCCGCGAAGGCCCGTTCTCCTCCGAGGTCGAGCTGCGCGAGCTGGTCGACATGGCGCAGGAACGCGGCGTCGTGGACGAGGGCGAGCGCGAGATGATCCACTCGGTGTTCGAGCTCGGCGACACCATCGCGCGCGAGGTGATGGTGCCGCGCACCGAGATCGTGTGGATCGAGCAGTCCAAGTCGGTCCGGCAGGCGCTGGCCCTGTCGCTGCGCACCGGCTACACGCGGGTGCCGGTGATCGGTGAGAGCGTGGACGACATCGTCGGCGTGGTGAACCTCAAGGACCTGGTGCGGCTGACCCTCGCCGAGGAGCCCAACGGCACGTCCGTCGCGGACGTGATGAAGCCGGCGTCGTTCATCCCCGACTCGAAACCCATCGCGGACCTGCTGCGCGAGATGCAGCTCTCCCGCAACCACCTGGCGATCGTGGTCGACGAGTACGGCGGCACCGCGGGCCTGCTGACGATCGAGGACATCCTGGAGGAGATCGTCGGCGAGATCACCGACGAGTCCGACACCGAGGACCGCCCGCCGGTCGAGCACCTGGCCGACGGTTCGGTGCGGGTCAGCGCGCGGCTGCCGGTGGACGACCTCGACGCGTTGTTCGGCACGGAGCTGGACGACCACGAGGTCGAGACGGTCGGCGGCCTGCTCGCCCAACGCCTGGGCCGCGTGCCGCTGCCCGGGACCGAGGCGGAGATCGCGGGCCTGCGGATGCGGGCCGAGGGCGGCAAGGACGAACGCGGGCGGATGCGCATCACCACGGTGCTCGTGCGGCCGGTGGACAACGGCGACACTTCGGCGGAGGGAACCCCCGGTGACTGACCTCGACCACGACCTCGACCCGGAGGACGCCAAGATCATCACCCTGGCCCGCTCGGCCAGGGCGCGCACGGGTGCCGCCGAGGGCGCGGCGGTGCGCGACACCGACGGACGCACGTACGCGGCGACCACGGTGGCGTTGCCGTCGTTGCGGCTGACCGCGCTCCAAGCCGCCGTCGCGGCCGCCGTGTCCAGCGGCGCGGAGGGCTTGGAGGCGGCGGCCGTGGTGACGGCGGCGGAAGCCGTGGACGCGGACTCGGTGGCGGCGGCGCGCGACCTCACGGCAGGCGTGCCGGTGCTGCGCGCGGACGGCACCGGCACACTCCGGGAAACCGTGTAGTGGCACATGTGACCGTGTGTCGCGGGTGTTGCTGCGGCACGGTGAAGAAGCACCCCGAGTACGACCACGACGAGCAGTTGCGTCGGCTGGAAGCGGTGGCGGAACGGTCCGGCGGGCGCGTGCGGGTGCGCACGGCGGACTGCCTGGACGCCTGCGAGAACTCCAACATCGTGGTCGTCAAACCACCCGGAGCGAAGCCGGTGTGGCTGGGTCTCGTGCTGCACGACGCGGTGATGGACGACCTGGAGCAGTGGCTCACCACCGGCGGCCCCCTCCCGGCGAAACTGGAGCTGAACCGGGTCACCCCACCCGCCCAATCCGACTGACGCCCGCCCGATCCGCCCATCGGCCATCCACGGTCCGTCTGCCGGCAGCTGGACCGCAGCCGGCCGTTCTGGTTCAGTCACGGCCTGCTGGGCTCACGCACCGCCGGGTTGGCCGGCTGTCGGTCCGGGATGGCTGTCCATCGAGCTGGCTGGTGGGCGTTTGCGTGTTCCGGTGAACTCCAGGTGTGCTCCAGGTGGGCTCCGCTGTGAGTCGAACGCGCGCGAAAGCCGCGAGCCTGCCGTTGCACAAGCCCCCCGCCGCGCCTCGCCTCCATACTTCCTCGGCAACGAAATCATGATCCGGAAAGTGCCCGATCCGACGCTGGTTCACGACATGGGGTGAAGTCGGTACGGGCGGACAACCGGACGCCGTCCCCGGAGCATGGGATACGGGCGGGGGAGCGTGGGGACGGGTCTGGAGGGGTGGGGAACGGGGCTGGCGGGGGGTGGTGACGGCTTGGGGGAGGTGTCGGGTCGTCCTTCGCAGCACACGCCGCCGAACGCCGCTGCGAGGGGTGGAGGGGCGGGGCGGCGGGGGATGGGGACAATGGGCGGATGGATGGTTATCGCTCCGGGTTCGCCTGCTTTGTCGGTCGGCCCAACGCCGGCAAGTCGACGTTGACGAACGCGCTGGTGGGGACGAAGATCGCGATCACCTCCAGCAAGCCCCAGACGACCCGGCACACGATCCGCGGCATCGTGCACCGCTCCGACGGCCAGCTGATCCTGGTCGACACGCCGGGGCTGCACCGGCCTCGCACGTTGCTCGGCCAGCGGCTCAACGACCTGGTCCGGGAGACGTGGTCGGAGGTCGACGTGGTCGGCTTCTGCGTCCCGGCCGACCAGAAGGTGGGCCCGGGGGACAAGTTCATCGCCGCCGAGCTGGAGAAGATCGCCAAGCGCACCCCGGTGGTCGGCATCGTCACCAAGACCGACCTGGTCAGCCAGCAGCAGGTCGCCGAGCAGCTGCTCGCGCTGCAGAACGTGATGGACTTCGCCGACCTCATCCCGGTCTCCGCGCAGGACGGCTTCCAGGTCGACACGCTCTCCGACCTGCTGCTGGGCAAGCTGCCCGAGGGGCCGCCGCTCTACCCGGACGGCGAGCTCACCGACGAGCCCGAGCAGACGCTGGTCGCCGAGCTGATCCGGGAGGCCGCGCTGGAGGGCGTGCGCGACGAGCTGCCGCACTCGATCGCGGTCGTGGTGGAGGAGATGCTGCCCCGGGAGGGGCGCGACGACCTGCTCGACGTGCACGCCAACGTGTTCGTGGAGCGCCCCAGCCAGAAGGCGATCATCCTCGGGCACCGGGGGGAGCGGCTCAAGCAGGTGGGCATCACCGCCCGCCGGCACATCGAGAAGCTGCTGGGCACCCGCGTCTACCTCGACCTGCACATCAAGATCGCCAAGGACTGGCAGCGCGACCCGAAGCAGCTTCGTAGACTGGGGTTCTGACCCGCGGACGGCCGCGGGGCGTGCGGTGCCGGAGAGTCTGGGGTTGTTCAAGCGATGGCCAACCTGTACCGGGACACGGGTGTGGTCCTGCGGGTGCAGAAGCTCGGCGAGGCCGACCGGATCATCACCCTGCTGACCCAGAAGCACGGCAAGGTGCGCGCGGTCGCCAAGGGGGTGCGCCGGACGTCCTCCCGGTTCGGCGCGCGCCTGGAACCGTTCGGGCACGTCGACGTCCAGTTCTACCCGGGCCGCTCGCTCGACGTGGTCACCCAGGTGCAGACGCTGGACGCGTTCGGCGTCGCCCTGGTCGACGACTACCAGCGCTACACGGCCGCGTGCGCGGTGCTGGAGACCGCCGACCGGCTGACCGCCGAGGAGGGCGAGCCGGTGCTGCGGCTCTACCTGCTGGTCACCGGCGCGCTGCGGGCGTTGGCCGGCAAGGAGCGGGACCCCTCGCTGGTCCTCGACGCGTTCCTGATGCGCGCGATGTCGTTCGCGGGCTGGGCCCCGGCGGTGAACGAGTGCGCGCGCTGCGGCGACCCCGGCCCGCACCGGGCGTTCAACGTGCACGCGGGCGGCCTGGTGTGCCACAACTGCCGGCCGCCGGGCAGCGCCCAGCCCAACGAGGCCACGCTGCGCCTGCTCGGGGCGCTGCTGCACGGCGAGTGGGACGTGGTGGACACCATCCCGAACGCCCCTCGGCGCGAGGCCAGCGGCCTGGTGGCCGCGCACCTCCAGTGGCACCTGGAGCGGCAGCTCCGGTCGCTGCCGCTGGTCGAGCGCAAGGCGCCCCTGGTCGACGGATAGAGTCGCCAGCCGCACCGAATCCCCCTCTGCCCGCGTGCCCGCCGGTCGTGCGCACCAGGCGCCCGGCCCGACGGGGCCACGCTGGGGAACCGACCTCCGAGAGGACTCTGCCCACATGCTTCGCCGAAGGCGGGCCGAACGCGTCGCGCGTGCTCCCCGACCCCCGGACCCGCACCCCTCCGGCGCCGTCCCGCCGTCGATCCCGTCCGACCTCGTGCCGCGGCACGTCGCGATCGTGATGGACGGCAACGGCCGGTGGGCCAACCAGCGCGGCCTGTCCCGCATCGAGGGGCACAAGCGCGGCGAGGCCGTGGTCGTGGAGGCGGCCAAGGGCGCGATCGAGCTGGGCGTGAAGTGGCTGTCGCTCTACGCGTTCTCCACCGAGAACTGGCGGCGCAGCCCGGAGGAGGTCCGGTTCCTGATGGGCTTCAGCCGCGACGTCATCCGGCACCGCACCGACGAGCTCGACGAGCTCGGCGTCCGGGTGCGGTGGGCGGGGCGGCGGCCCCGGCTGTGGCGCAGCGTGATCAACGAGCTGGAGGTCGCCGAGGAGCGCACCCGCGACAACGGGGTGCTGAACCTGGCGATGTGCATCAACTACGGCGGCCGGGCCGAGGTCGGCGACGCCGCCCGGGAGATCGCCCGGCTGGCCGCCGCGGGCCGGCTCAACCCGGACAAGGTGGACGAGCGGACCATCGCCAAGTACCTGTACCAGCCGGACATGCCGGACGTGGACCTGTTCATCCGGCCGTCGGGCGAGCAGCGCACGTCGAACTTCCTGCTGTGGCAGTCGGCGTACGCGGAGCTGGTGTTCCAGGACATCCTGTGGCCGGACTTCGACCGGCTGGACCTGTGGCGGGCGTGCGAGTCGTTCGCCCGGCGGGACCGGCGGTTCGGCGGCGCGGTGGACAAGCCCGATGTGGACGAGGAGAACGAGTGACCGACGAGCCCGCAGCGACGGGGGATCCCGCGGTGGACGACGACGCCGCGGTGACCGCGCGGCTGCTGACCGCGGCGCGGGAGGCGCTGGAGCTGTTCCACGAGGTGCACGTGGACGACGACGGGGCGTTGAGCTTCCGGCACGGCGACGTCCCGTGCGCGGTGCAGGCCATGCGGCTGGCCGAGGGGCTGACCGTGCTGAGCTTGACCTGCGTGGTCGCCTGGGATCTGCCGCACAACCCCGACCTGGCCGCTTCGGCGGCGGAACGGGCGGGTCAGGGCCTGTTCGGCACGCTGGGTGTGGTGCCCACCGAGCGGGGTGTCGACGTGACCCTGCGGTACGCGTTCCCGGCCGAGGGGCTGCGTACCGAACCGCTGAGCACCCTGCTCATGCTGGTGGTCTCCACGGCGTCCCAGCTGCGCGTGGAGCTGCTGGCGGGCGCGGAAGGCGGTGCGTGACGTGGCCGGGGTGATCGTGTACGAGCCGGACGACGACGCGGAGGTCGAGGGGTTGCCGTGGGCGATCACCTTCGAGGCGTCGGCGGGTGAGGACTGGGACTCGTTCGTGTGCGGCCCGTACGAGCGCGACGAGGCGGTGGCGCTGGCGGAGTCGGTGATCGTCGAGGGGCGCGGGGTGACGGCCGTGGTGGAGCCGCTGCTGCCGGTGCGCAGCGCGATGGACGTGCTGTCCACGATCGACGAGCTCCGCGAAGAGGTCGAAGACCCGACGTAGGTCGGTTCGGCGGCGCGGGCGACGCCTGGCATCATCTCGAAAGTGACAATCACTGGCGAGATCCGGGGGTCACGCCCGCGCCGCACGCCACCCCGCTTCCGGGTGACGTCGCTGGAGGTCCTGTGCGTGGTGCTGGTGCTGGCGCTGCTGTTCCAGGACTGGCTGGTGTCGGCCCTGAACGTGCCGGTGTTGCGCACGGCGTCCACGGTGTTCGTCGCGGTGTGCGTGCAGGCGATGCCGTTCCTCGTGATCGGGGTGCTGATCAGCGGTGCCATCGCGGCGTTCGTGCCGCCGAGCGCGCTGCGCAGGCTTTTGCCGAAGAACACCGCGCTCGCGGTGCCGGTGGCCGGGGTCGCCGGGATCGCGTTGCCGGGGTGCGAGTGCGCGTCGGTGCCGGTGGCGCGCCGGTTGATGCAGCAGGGTGTCGCGCCGGCGGTCGCGCTGTCGTTCCTGCTGGCCGCGCCGGCGGTGAACCCGATCGTGCTGGTGTCGACGGCGGTGGCCTTCCGGGACGCGCCGCTGATGGTGCCCGCCCGGTTCCTCGGGTCGCTGCTGACCGCCGTGGTGATGGGCTGGCTGTGGACCCGGTTCGGCAAGGCCGGGTGGATCGCCGAACGCGCCCTGCGCCGGCTGCCCGACCGCGACGGCACGTCCCGCTGGCTGGTGTTCGCCGAGACGGCCCGGCACGACCTGGTCGAGGCCGGCGGGTTCCTGGTGCTCGGCGGGGTGTTCGCGGCGGCGTTCAACGTGCTGGTGCCGACCGAGTGGCTGGAGACGTTGGCCGGCCAGCTGGTGCTCGCGGTGCTGGTGATGGCGCTGCTGGCGGTGGTGCTGGCGCTGTGCAGCGAGGCGGACGCGTTCGTCGCGGTGTCGATGTCCGCGCTGCCGCTGCTGCCCCGGCTGGTGTTCCTGGTGGTGGGTCCGGCGGTGGACGTGAAGCTGATCGCGTTGCAGGCCGGGGCGTTCGGCCGGGGGTTCGCGGCCCGGTTCGCCCCGGTGACGTTCGTGGTGGCCATCCTGTGCGCGCTGGCGGCGGGCGCGGTGTTCCTGTGAGCGCCCGGACGGGCGTCGTGGCGAGGTGGGGGACCTGATGCGGCGGGAGACCCAGAACGTCCTGTTGGTGCTGCTCGGCGGCGCGCTGCTCAAGCTCGCGCTCAGCGGCACCTACCTGCGCTACGTCAAGGAGTCGCTCCAGCCGTGGTTGATCGCCACCGGGGCGATCATGATCGTGCTCGCGGCGGTGGCGATCGCGCGTGACCTGCGGCTCGGGCGAGCCGCCCCACAGCCCGCCGACGCGTCCACCGTCGCCACCTCGGGCGACACCTCTACCACTGCCGCTTCCACCGCTGGCACCTCTGCCGCTGCCACCGCCACCGCTGGCGCCTCGGCCGACGCCACCGCCGCTGACGCCTCGGTCGAGGACGGGCACGGGCACGGCGTGGTCCACCACGACGGGCACGAGCACGGGTCGTCGCGCAGCCCGTGGATGCTGCTGCTGCCGGTGCTCGCGGTGTTCCTGATCAGCCCGCCCGCGCTGGGCGCGGACACGGTGAACCGGTCGGACCGCAACGCGGCGCAGGAGTCCAAGGCGGGCAACGGTTTCGCGCCGCTGCCCGGCGACCGGGTGATCCCGCTGACCATCGGCGAGTTCGTCACCCGCACCGCGTGGGACGACTCGGGCTCGCTCAACGACCGGACCGTCAAGCTGACCGGGTTCATCGTGCGCAAGGACCAGAACGTCTACCTCGCGCGGCTGACCATCTCCTGCTGCGCCGCCGACGCCGCCCCGGTCAAGACGCTGATCACCGGCCAGGACTTCGGCGCGCTGCCGACCGACCAGTGGGTCGAGGCGGTCGGGCGGGTCGTGCCCGGCTCGGCGACCAGGGACAATGCCTACGTGCCGACGTTCACCGTCGCCGAGGTCACGCCCATCGTGCCGCCGGAGGACACCTACGAGGGCTAGGACGCCTACCCGGGGTCAGGCCGAGGGCTTCGCCGCCGCGGCGGCGGTCTTGGCGCAGTCCGCGCACGTGCCGAAGATCTCCACCGTGTGGCTGACCTCGGAGAACCCGTTCTCCTCGGCCACCCGGTCGGCCCACCGCTCCACCGTCGGGCCCTCCACCTCGACGGTGCGCCCGCAGGTGCGGCACACCAGGTGGTGGTGGTGGTGCGACGAGCAGCGCCGGTAGATCGCCTCGCCGGAGTCGGTGCGCAGCACGTCCACCTCGCCCGCGTCGGCCAGCGACTGGAGCGTCCGGTACACCGTGGTCAGGCCGATGCCCTCGCCGCGCCGGCGCAGCTCCTCGTGCAGCTCCTGCGCCGAGCGGAAGTCGTCCAGCGAGTCGAGCAGCCGGGACACGGCGGTGCGCTGCTTGGTGGACCGCAGCCCCGGCACGTTGGTGTTGGGGCGCTCACTGGTGGTCACAGTTCCTCCGTCCCGAGTACTCCGGAGTTGATACCACGCGGACCTTCGTCGACGTGCGTCACGGCGTCCACGACGATGTGCGCCAGGTGCTCGTCCACCAGCCGGTAGACCACCTCCCGGCCGTGCCGCTCGCCGTGCACGACACCCGCCGCCTTGAGCACCCGCAGGTGCTGGCTGATCAGCGGCTGGGCCACGCCCAGCGCCTCGACCAGCTCGTGCACGCACCGGTCGGCCTCGCGCAGCTGGAGCACGATCGCGATGCGCACCGGCGCGGCGAGCGCGCGCAGCAGCTCCCCGGCGGCCGACAGCGTGTGCGCGGGCCGAGGGGGCACGGGGTTGGCCGCGCCGCGTGTCGGGGAGTGCACGTGCTCGCTCCGCACTTCGACCGTCACGGCGCCTCCGACCACGTGGTATGGATTTTCACCACCAATACTACGTTCCCAGCACAGACCAGGTCACAAGCACAAGAACCGCAAGTACCAAGACCCGCAGGACGCGGGCGCTCGGCGCCAGGAACCGCCACGTCACCGCGAGCAGTCCGGCCACCCCGAGCACGAGCAGGCCGAGCAGCGCCGCGCCGACCGCGCCGCGCACCCACACCCCCGCGATGAACAGGGCCAGGACCAGCAGGAACACCACCGGGGCAGGCACCTTGGCCAACGGCCCGGTACCGGGGATCAGCGTCCGCTTCGAATCCGCCACCGTGGCATCCTTGCACCGTGCTGCTCGTGTGCCGGTTCACCGTGCCCGTGTCCGAAGTCCCGGCGTTCACCGCGCGCGTCGGCCGTGCGCTGGAGCTGCTGACCGCGCGGCCGGGCTGCCGGCGCGGCGCGCTGGGCCGGTCGACCGACGAGGAGGACCTGTTCGTGCTGACCGTCGAGTTCGACTCGGTGGTCGCCTACCGGCGCGCGCTCTCGCCGTTCGAGGTGCGCGAACACGTCGTGCCGCTGCTGTCCGAGGCGGTCGCCGAACCCGCCGCCTTCGAACCGCTCCTGGTCGCCGACGGCGGCGCGGTGGACCGCCTGACCAGCCTGGTCGCCGCCGACGCCGGCACCGTCCGGCTCGGTGAGGCCGCTGGCCCCACCACCCCTCGCTGACCCCGCGCCTACGGCGGCCCGCTCCCGCTCGGCGCATGCTCCCGGCCCGGCGGGTATTCGCGCAGGGTAGGGGCGCTTGCGCCGTGGTCGCCCGATGGAGGCGGGACCCCGGCGGCTACCCTGGCAACCCCGTTCACCCGCCCCTCCGATGGAGTTGTCCGTGGCAGCCGATCGCATCGAGACCGTCGTCAGCCTGTGCAAGCGCCGCGGGTTCGTGTACCCGTGCGGCGAGATCTACGGCGGGACGAGGTCGGCCTGGGACTACGGTCCTCTCGGCGTCGAGCTGAAGGACAACATCAAGCGGCAGTGGTGGAACTACATGGTCCGCGGCCGTGAGGACGTGGTGGGGCTGGACTCGTCGGTGATCCTGCCGCGCGAGGTGTGGACGGCGTCCGGGCACGTCGAGGCGTTCGTCGACCCGCTGGTCGAGTGCAACGCGTGCCACAAGCGGTTCCGGCAGGACACGCTGGTCGAGGAGTACGCCGAGCGCACCGGCAAGCAGGTCGCCGAGGGCGACGTGTCCGACGTGCCGTGCCCGAACTGCGGCAACCGCGGCCAGTACACCGAGCCGAAGATGTTCAACGGCCTGCTCAAGACCCACCTCGGCCCGGTGGAGACCGACGAGGGCCTGCACTACCTGCGCCCGGAGACCGCGCAGGGCATCTTCACCAACTTCCTGAACGTGCAGACCACGTCGCGGCGCAAGCCGCCGTTCGGCATCGGCCAGATCGGCAAGAGCTTCCGCAACGAGATCACGCCCGGCAACTTCATCTTCCGGACCCGCGAGTTCGAGCAGATGGAGATGGAGTTCTTCGTCGAGCCCGGCACCGACGAGGAGTGGCACCAGTACTGGATCGACGAGCGCACCCGCTGGTACACCGAGCTGGGCCTGTCGAAGGAGAACCTGCGGCACTTCGAGCACCCGAAGGAGAAGCTGTCGCACTACGCGAAGCGGACCGTCGACATCGAGTACCGCTTCCAGTTCGGCGGCCAGGAGTGGGGCGAGCTGGAGGGCATCGCCAACCGCACCGACTTCGACCTCACCACCCACTCGAACCACTCGGGCGTCGACCTGTCGTACTTCGACCAGGCGACGAACTCGCGCTACCGGCCGTTCGTGATCGAGCCGGCGGCGGGCGTCGGCCGGCCGATGATGGCGTTCCTGCTGGAGGCCTACACCGAGGACGAGGCCCCCAACGCCAAGGGCGGTGTGGACAAGCGGGTCGTGCTGCGGCTGGACCGCCGGCTCGCGCCGGTCAAGGCGGCCGTGCTGCCGCTCTCGCGCAACGCCGACCTCTCGCCCAAGGCGAAGGACCTGGCCAACGCGCTGCGCCGGCACTGGAACATCGAGTTCGACGACGCGGGCGCGATCGGCCGCCGCTACCGCCGGCAGGACGAGATCGGCACGCCGTTCTGCGTCACGGTCGACTTCGACACCCTCACCGACCACGCGGTGACCGTGCGGGAGCGCGACACCATGTCCCAGGAGCGGGTGTCGATGGACCAGCTGGAGTCCTACCTGGCGGCTCGTCTCGTCGGAGCCTGACGGCCGTGCGGCCCGACCTGGTCCTGCTGCGCGAGCTGGTGGACAGCGGGTCGGCGGTGGACGCCCGGCCCGACGGCGGCCTCGCCGAGGCGGCGATCGTGGCCGCGGAGGCCACCGTCGGGCCGTTGTCGCCGTCGTTCCGGTGGTGGCTGGCCGAGTACGGGACGGGCTCGGTGGACGGGATGCCGATCGCCGCCCCCGCGGGCGTCGTCCCCGAGAACGTCGAGGAGACCGCGGCCGGGCTGGTCGACGGCCTGGACGGGACGCGGCTGTGGTTCTGCGCGGAGCCGTGCGGCCACCGCTACGGCTTCGCGCTGGACGTGGTGGTCGACGGCGAGCACCAGGTGGTGGAGCGGGACCCGTTCTCCGGTGAGGACGAGCCGGTGGCCGAGTCGTTCGCCGGGTTCCTGGCGGTGAGCGAGGCCCGCGCGGCGGGCCTGCGTGACGGGCCGAACCCGACCGTCGCCGCGCTGTGGCGGTCCACGCCGGGCGTGCTGCGCGCGGACGGGGTGCTGCTCTACGGGCCGCAGACGATCCGCGAGCGCAACGAGACCTACGAGGTGCCGCGGTACGCGCCGCACTGGGTGCTGGTCGGGGACGACAGCGGTGGTTCCGGGTTCTTCATGCGCCGGCACGGCCGGGACCGGGTCTCGGTGTACCGGCTCGACCTGGGCGCGGTGGACGAGGACGTGGCCTTGGACGGCGAGTTCGTGACCGACGACCTGCTCGGCTGGCTCGACCGGCCCTGACCGGCGGGCCCGGCGCAAGGGATCTGGCGCAGGGGATCTGGCGCGGAGGTCAGGCGCTGAGGTCCTCGCGGGTGCGGTGCTCGGACGGGCTCACGCCGCGCACCCGCTTGAACGCCGCGCTGAGCGCGAACGGCGTGCTGTAGCCGACCTGGCGGGCCACCGCGGCGAGCGTCGCGGACGGCTCGCGCAGCAGGTCGGCGGCGAGGGTCAGCCGCCAGTCGGTCAGGTAGGCCATCGGCGGTTCGCCGACCAGTTCGGTGAACCGGCGGGCCAGCGCGGCCCGCGAGACGCCCGCCGCGCCGGCCAGCGACGCCACGGTCCACTGGCGGGCCGGGTCGGCGTGCAGCAGGCGCAGCGCGCGGCCGACGACGGGGTCGCCGTGCGCCTGGTACCAGCCGGGCGCGTCGGCCTCCGGCCGGCAGAACCACGAGCGCAGCACGGAGATCAGCAGCAGGTCGAGCAGGCGGTCCAGGACGGCTTCCTGGCCGGGCTCGTCCTTGGCGACCTCGCCGGCCAGCAGCGGCACCAGCGGCAGGTCGGACTCGGGGGCCACCAGCAGCGGCGGCAGCACCGCGAGCAGGCGGCGGCTGACCTCGCCGTCGAGCTGGTAGGTGCCCGACAGCAGCACGACCGAGCCGTTCGGGTCGCCGCCCCACGTGCGCACGCCCAGGTCCCACCGCTCGCACAGCGCCGCGCCGTCCGGCGTGGTGCTGATCTCGCCGGGGTGCACGACGGCCTGCACGGGCGTGCCGGGGTCGTCGGCCAGCGTGTACGGGTCGGGGCCGCGCAGCACCGCCACGTCGCCCTGGCGCAGCCGCACGGGGTCGCCGGTGTGCGGGAGCACCCAGCCCCCGCCGCGCACCACCGCCACCACGGTCAACGGGGCGTGGTCCTCGATGCGCAGCGACCACGGCGGGTCCAGGACCGTGCGCAGCAGGAACGCCCCGCGCGCCCGCGGTCCGTCGAGCAGTCCGGCCAGAGCGTCCACGACGACCAGCCTAGAGACGATCGGACATGGCATCGAGCCCCTGCGCCATGGAAAGTCTCGGCGCCGTCGGTTTGACTGTCCCCATGTTCACCTTGACGATCATCGCGGCCCTCGGGTGCGGCCTGATGGCCGGTGTCTTCTTCGCGTTCTCCGCGATGGTCATGCCGGGGCTGCGGCGGGCGACGCCGGCCGAGGGGCTCGCGGCGATGCGGGCGATCAACATCGCCGTGGTCAACCCGGCGTTCCTGCTGGTCTTCCTCGGCACCGGCGCGGTGTCGGTGACGGCGGCGGCGCTCGGCGGCACGACGACCGGCTGGGTCGGCGCGGGGCTCTACCTGCTGGGCGGCATCGTGTTCACCGCCGCTTATCACATTCCGCGCAACAGTGCGCTGGAACGCGAGGGAACGACCGAGTACTGGGCGCGGTACTTGCGGGAATGGGTGCCCGGCAACCACGTCCGGGCGATCGCCTGCCTGGGTGCGGCGCTGGCCTTCACGCTTGCCGCAGTCCAGCTCCAGTAGTCGTCACGATGAGTAGTTTTCGCAATTTCGGATGAGATAGCTCACGCACAAACGAGTGAATGTCGCGGCCGGAGCCCGAAGCTGACGCACCATTAACCCTGATGTCACCCCGCGCTGGAAAACTAGGACCACCGGCGCGGACCATCGGGGGGTGTCATGACGCGTATCGCTGCCACCGCGGTGCTCTTGGCGCTGCTCGCCGTCCTCACCCCGTCCCTCACCGGGCCGGGCCACCCGCCGGTCGCCGGCGCGCTCGGCCACCGGGTCATCGCCGCCGAGGCGCTGTCCGAGGAGGAACCCAACCGGGAGAGCCGGAAGGTCCCCGAGACGCGCGCGTTTTCCGCCGTGCCGCAACGGTTCGGGCCCGACCGCCCGGCCGAACTCCGGCCCCGCGCGGCCACCGCGCGGGCCCGGCACCCCGAGCCCGCCCCGCTCGCCACGGACCACCCGCGAGCCAGGCTGACCCCGTCCGCGCTCCAGGTGTTCCGGAACTGAGCCGACCGCTCTGCCACAACCGCATCCTCGCCACTACTGACCTGTGAGGAATCCCGTGGAATTCCGTCACCTAGTTCAGCACGCCCGGACGCATTCGCAGCGGCGCTCCCCGGAAACGGGGCGGCGGCTCGCGGCCGGGCAGTCACCGACCGCCCTGTTCATCACCTGCGCCGATTCCCGGATCCAGCCGGCCGCCATCACCGGGGCCGAACCGGGCAGCCTGTTCGAGCTGCGCACGGCGGGCAACGTGATCCCCGCGTTCAGCCCGCACTCGGCGTCCAGCGAGATGGCCACCATCGAATTCGCCGTGGTGCAGCTGCGCGTCGCCGAAATCGTCGTGTGCGGGCATTCGCACTGCGGTGCGGTCAACGCCCTGCACTCCGGCCGACCGGCCCTCGACCACCTGCCGACCATGCTGCGCTGGCTGGCCACGCACGCCCCGTTCCGGACCGGCACGCCCACCGACGGACTGCGCGCCGAGGGCATGGAGCACGTGCTGGCGCAGGTGCGCGCGCTGGAGGACTACCCGTTCGTGCGGGACCGGCTCGACGCCGGCGACCTGCGCGTGCACGGCTGGTTCTACGACATCGAGTCCGGCGGCGTGTCGGCCTTCGCCGCCGACCGCTTCCAGCCGCTCTAGGAGCAATGGCGTGACCATGCACATCGAAGATCCGGTGTCCCGCTCACCCGGCGGGACCTCCTACTGGCCCGACGTCGGGGCGTCGCTGGTGGTGTTCCTGGTGGCGCTGCCGCTGTGCGTCGGCATCGCCGTGGCCTCCGGCGTCCCGGCCGAACTGGGCATCATCACCGGCGTGGTCGGCGGTCTCGTCGTCGGCCTGCTGCCCGGCAGCTCGTTGCAGGTCAGCGGCCCCGCCGCGGGCCTCACCGTGCTGGTCGCCGACACGGTGGCCACGCACGGCGCCGCGGCGCTGGGCGTCATCGTGCTCGGCGCGGGCCTGCTCCAGGTCGCGCTGGGCCTGCTGCGCCTGGGCCGCTGGTTCCGGGCCATCTCGCCCGCCGTCGTGCAGGGGATGCTGGCCGGCATCGGGCTGGTCCTGGTGCTCGGCCAGCTCTACCCCTTCGCCGGCCGGTCGGCGCCCGCCACCACCTGGGAGAAGGTCGCCGGCCTGCCCGGTCTGGCGGTCGCCGCGGTCACCTCGCCCGCCGGGATCGGCGTCGGGGTGCTGACCCTCGTGGTGGCGGCGCTGTGGAAGCGCACGAGGTTCCGGGCCGTGCCCGGCGTGCTGGTCGCCGTCGTGGTGGCCAGCGGCGTCGCGGTGTTCCTGCCGCTGGCGCGCATCGAGGTCGGGTCGCTCGGCGAGGCGGTGCGGCTGGTCGACTTCACGCTGGTCGACGCGGGCGTGCTCGGCGCGGCGGTGACGTTCGCGCTGGTCGCCTCGGCCGAGAGCCTGTTCAGCGCGGCGGCCGTGGACCGGATGCACAACGGTCCGCGCACCCAGTACAACCGGGAGCTGGTAGCCCAGGGCGTCGGCAACACCCTGTGCGGCGTGCTCGGCGCGTTGCCCATGACCGCGGTGATCGTCCGCAGCGCGACGAACGTGCAGGCCGGTGCGCGCACCAAGGCGTCCCGCGTGCTGCACGGCGTGTGGTTGCTGGTGTTCGTCGTGGCCCTGCCCGGGGTGCTGTCCTACGTGCCGCTCGCGGTGCTGGCGGCGATCCTGGTCCAGGCCGGGTGGAAGCTGCTCGAACCGCGCCGGGTGCTGGAACTGGCGCGCACCGACCGGGCGGAGAGCGCGGTGCTGCTGCTCACCGCCGGTCTGATCGTCACCACGGACCTGCTGACGGGCACGTTGGTCGGCGTGCTCGCGGCCGTGGTGAAGACCGCGTGGGACGTGTCCCGGCTGACCGTGACGGTCACGCCGGACGGCGGCGAGCACGAGCACGTGACGTTGCGCGGCAACGCCACGTTCCTCAAGCTGCCGAGGCTGCTGGAGGCGCTGGAGGCGCTCCCGGTGACCAAGCACGTGCGGATCGACCTGCGCGGTCTGCGGCACCTCGACCAGGCGTGCCGGCAGGCCATCGAGCAGTGGGCCGCGGCGCACCGCACGGCCGGCCGGACGGTCGACCTGATCAGACCCGCGTCGGCCTGATCCGAGGAGCCCGATCACGAACGGCCTGATCCGAACGGCCTGATCCAACGGTCTGATCCGAACGGTCTGATCCGAACGGTCTGATCCGAACGGTCCGGGGGACAGCGCGGTCCCCCGGACCCGGGCCGGCCCTCAGCCGCCGGGCACCAACGTCGAGAGCAGCGAGCGGGTGATGTCGTCGAGGTGGCCGCGGGCCTCGTCGGGCGAGATGCTGCTCTGCACCGACAGCAGCGCCACCACGTACCGGTCGGCCACCACGCCCGCCGAGTGCAGGTACAGGTCGGTCGGGTAGTACCACATCCAGCCCTGCTTGGCGTACCCGTCGACACCGGGCGCGAGCAGCCCGAACGCCTGGTCGAAGCCGTCGGCGGCGGTGACCGGCGCGGAGGACAGCGCGTCCACGACGAACGTGCGCGCCGCCTCCGGCAGCTCGGTCAGGACGTATCGGTAGAGCCGCACCAGGTCGTCGGCCGACGTCTCCACGTCGCCCCACTGCGACGGGTCCTCGGGCGCGTGCGTGTCGACCAGGCCCGCGAGCCCGGCCACCCGGTCCACCGCACCGATGCCGTCGTGCCCGGTCCAGAGGTCGTTCATGGCCTCGTCGTCGCTGTCGCTCAACGCCCGGTGCAGCCGGTCCCGGTCGGCGTCGTCCAGGTCGCCCGCGGTCAGCACGTCGACGGCCACCAAGAGCTTGCTCAGCGACGCGGCGTGGAACGGCACGTCGTCGCGGTAGCCCGCAGCGGTGTCCGTCGTCAGGTCCAGCACGGCCACCGCCAGGTCGACACCCGCGCTCCCGTCGACCGCCCGCGCCACGGCCGCCGAGAGGTCCGGGGCGGTGGTCCCGGCGGCGCGTGGCACGGCCGGCCGCGGTGTGTCCGCGGACGTGGTCGTCGGGGCGGGGGAACCGGCGGGGGCGGTCGCGTCCGCCGCGGTGCACGCCGTTGTCACCGCGACGACCAGCGCCAGCCCCGCGACCCACCGACTTCCCGCCACGCTTCCAGAGTCCGAGTCACAACCGCCTGATGTCGAGCGTTTCCTCCTGTGCGATTCCTGAAGACCCGTCACGATCGACCACGTACGCACCGCCGTTGCGCCTTTCGGAGACCGCTTCGACGAGTTCGGTTCCCCGGTACAGCAGGCCCGCGCCGTCGTCCGTGCAGTACGTCTTCGGCAGCACGCCGGACGCCACCGCGGCGTGGATCGTCGGCCGTCGACGCGCCTCGGAGTCATAGTGCACCCCGTTGCCGTACGGCAGCAGCGCGAGTCCGTTGGTGACCACCCGCAGGTCCGGCCCGAACGAGTCGGTCGCGCCGCCGGCGTGCCAGCAGATCGAGCCCGCCGACACCCCGCCCAGCACCACGCCGGACTCCCACGCCCGCCGCATCGCCGGGCCGACGCCGTGGACGTCCCACACGGCCAGCAGGTTGGCCACGCTGCCGCCGCCGACCCACACCACGTCGTGCTCCAGCAGGAATCCCGCGATGTCGTCGGTCGGGGGCATCACGAACAGGTTGAGGTGGCTGAACTCCCAGCCGGCCAGCCGCGCGGCCTCGTCGAGGTCGGCCTGGAACGAGCGCTGGTCGCCGTTGGCCGTGCCGACGTGGCACACCTTCGGCTTGGTCGCGCCGGACAGGTCGACCGCGTGGTGGACCAGCGCGTGGAATTCGAGGTTCGTGCGCGAACCGGCCTTGAAACCGCCGGAGGTGGCCAGGATGGTGGGCTGCTCTGCGGGCATCACGCGATCCTCGCAGCCCCGGCCGCCGGTGTGGAATCATCGTGGGGTGACCTTCCTGGGCCGGATCCGCCGCTTGGTCCAACGAACCCTGATCGGTGCTCTGGTGGTCGGGTTCCTCGTGGTGGGCGGGACGGCGTTCCGGGTGTGGCAGGTGGCCCGCGAGGACGACCGGACGCACGCCGACATGGCCGTGGTGCTCGGTGCCGCGCAGTACAACGGCGTGCCCTCCGAAGTGCTGGAGGCCCGCTTGGAGCACGCCCGCCGGCTCTACGAGCAGGGCGTGGTCAACTACATCGCCACGACCGGCGGCCGCCAGCCCGGCGACAACTTCACCGAGGGCCAGGCCGGGCGGATCTGGTTGGAGTCCAACGGGGTGCCGACCGACCGGATCCTGGAGATCGGCGAGGGCACCGACACGTTGGGCAGCATCCAGGCGCTGGCGCAGAAGGCGCGCGCGAAGTCGTTGAAGACCGCGGTGATCGTGTCCGACCCGTGGCACTCGCTGCGCGCCCGCACGATGGCCGAGGACGAGGGGCTGGAGGCGTGGGCCTCGCCCACCCGCAGCGGCCCCAACGTGCAGACCCGCGAGACCCAGTTCTTCTACATCCGGCGCGAGACCGGGGCGCTGCTCTACTACCACCTGATGAAGGCCCCCGTGGACGCCTTCGACGGCATCGTGCTCTGAACGCGCCCGCGTTCCTTACGCTGTGCGGATGAACGGCGGGTACACCGGGTTCGACCGCGCGCGGCTGCTGGCCGAGGAACCCAAGGGCGCGGCGTTGGCGGGCGTCACCGGCGAGCGGCGCACGCCGTTCTCGCGGGACCGGGCCCGGGTGCTGCACTCCGCGGCGCTGCGCCGGCTGGCCGGCAAGACCCAGGTCGTGGGTCCCGGCGAGGGCGCGGAGGTGACCGGTGTGCCGCGCACCCGGCTCACCCACTCGCTGGAGGTCGCCCAGATCGGCCGCGGCATCGGCGAGGAGCTCGGCTGCGACCCGGACGTGGTCGACACCGCCGGCCTGGCGCACGACATCGGCCACCCGCCGTTCGGGCACAACGGCGAACGCGCGCTCGACGAGCTGGCCGGCCCGTGCGGCGGGTTCGAGGGCAACGCGCAGACCCTGCGCATCCTGACCCGCCTGGAACCCAAGACCGACCGGGGCCTCAACCTCACCCGGGCCTGCCTGGACGCGGCCACCAAGTACCCGTGGCCGCGCCGCGCCGGGACCGCGAAGTTCGGCGTCTACCAGGACGACCTGGACGTCTTCCGGTGGGTCCGGGAGGGCGCGCCGGAGGGTCGGCGGTGCCTGGAGGCGCAGGTGATGGACTGGGCCGACGACGTCGCCTACTCGGTGCACGACGTGGAGGACGGCGTGCTCGCGCACCGCATCGCGCTGTCCTCGCTGGGCGACGCCGAGGAGCGCGCGGCGATCGCGGAACTGGCCGCCAAGCACTTCTCCGCCGAGTCGGTGTCCGACCTGGAGGGCACCGCCGAGGAGCTGTCGCGGCTGCCGGTGATCGCCGACCTGGCCACCTACGACGGGTCGTTGGGCGCGCAGGTCGCGCTCAAGCGGCTGACCAGCGAACTGGTGGGGCGCTTCGCGTCCGCCGCCGTCGGCGCGACCCGCGCGGCGCACGGCGACGGCCCGCTGTCCCGCTACGCCGCCGACCTCGTCGTGCCGCCGCTGGTCGCCGCGGAGGTGGCGCTGCTCAAGGCGATGGCCGTGCGGTACGTGATGAGCGACCCGGAGCGGCTGCGCCTCCAGCGCCGACAGCGTGAGGTGGTCGCCGAACTCGTCGCGGGTCTGCTAATGGGCGCCCCGGACGCGCTCGACCCGGCGTTCGTGCCCGCGTGGCTGCTGGCCGGCGACGACGCGGCCCGGCTGCGGGTGGTGGTCGACCAGGTGTCGCTGCTGACCGACGCGCAGGCGTCGGCGTGGCACGCGGCCAAGGGCGTCGCCGGGTGAGCGGTGGCACACTCGACGGTGCCCGCCCGATCCCCGAGGAGACCCCGTGCCCGATCGAGCGCACCTGAGCTTCGCGCTGTCCCTGCACGACGCCGTCGCACCCGACCGGACCCGCAACGCGGTCTGGTCGCCGTACTCGGTGGCCAGTGCGCTGGGCATGGTCGCCCACGCCGCGCGCGGCGAGACGCGGCGCGAGCTGGACGCGCTGCTCGGCGCGGGCAACGCCGACCTGCTGCGCGACTCCGACGTCGGCACCGTCGGCGACGACGCCGAGTTCGCGGTGGCCAACACGCTCTGGGCGTGGGACGCGCTGCCGCTGGAGGACGGGTTCCTGGCCGAACTCGCCCGGTGGCCCGGCGGGCAGGTGCGCTCCGCGCCGTTCGCCGACGACCCCGAGGGCGCGCGCAAGTTGATCAACGCCGACGTGGCGGACACCACCCGCGGCCTGATCCCGGACCTGCTGCCGCCCGGCGCGGTGAAGAGCGACACGGTCGCCTCGCTGGTGAACGCACTCTACCTCAAGTGCGCGTGGAACGAGGAGTTCCCGGTGCACGACACCACGCCCCGCCCGTTCCGGGGCGCGGGCGAGGTCGAGACCATGCGGCTGGAAGCCACCCTGCGGCACGGGACAGCGCCCGGCTGGGAGGCGGTCGCGATCCCCGCGCACGGCGGCGTGGAGGCCGTCGTGCTGCTGCCCGACGACGTGCTGGGCGACCTCGCGGGCGTGCCGGCGGCGCTGGAAAGCCTGGAACGGCACCGCATCGAGCTGTTCCTGCCGAAACTCGCCCTGACCGTGCCGACGACGCTCGGCGCGCCGCTGCGCGAGGTCGGCGTGCGGACGCTGTTCACCCGGGACGCCGACCTGACCGGGCTGAGCCCCGACCCCCGGCTCTACGTGGACGAGGTGCTGCACGAAGCCGTGCTGCGGCTGGACGAACAGGGCTTCGAGGGCGCGGCGGCGACCGCCGTGATGATGCGGCTGACCTCGATCGTCGAGCACCCGCCCGCCCGGACGGTCCGGGTGGACCGGCCCCACCTGCTGCTGGTCCGGCACGAGCGGACCGGTGCGATCTACTTCCTGGCCCAGGTCGTCGCACCCTGATCCGGGAAGCGGAGCCGCCGCCGCACCCCCTCGCCGTCGTGGCCGGGCAGTGCTATGCCCTTCGTCACCCCCCGACCCGGTCCCCTGGAGGTGTCACGTCCGCCGGTCCCGTCTCGTCCGTGGTGTGTAGCCCGAGACGAGGAGGGGACATGGCAAGGATTCCCGCGGTCACCGCGAAACAGGCGAACCCGCTGGTCAAGTTCGCGTACTGGGCGACCAGGCGGCGGTACGGCGCGGTGCCGGAGCCGGTCGCGGTGTTCGCCAACCACCGCCGCCTGATGTGGGCGGGCGCGAAGCACGAACTGGCCGTCGAACGCGCGGCGAAGGTGCTGCCCGCGTCGTTGCGCGACCTGGTGGTCTACGCGACGGCGGTGAAGCTCGGGTGCTCGTGGTGCGTGGACTTCGGCACCATGCTGATCAAGCACCAGGGCCTGGACGTGGAGCGGTTGCGCGAGATCCACGTGTACCAATCCTCGGAGAAGTACACCGAAACCGAGAAATTGGCACTCGCCTACGCCGACGCGATGACCGACACCCCGGTCACCGTGACCGACGAGCAGGTGGCCGGACTCGACCGCCTGCTCGGTCACCGCGGCCTGGTCGAGCTGACCTACCTGATCGCGCTGGAGAACCAGCGCGGGCGGTTCAACTCGGCGTTCGGGATCACCGACCAGGGCTTCACCTCCGGCGACGCGTGCCGCGTGCCGATGCCGTGAGCGGTCCGGGTGGATGGCCGTGTCTCCCGGACGGCCATCCGCCGTGGATCAGGCGGTGCGCACCACGAAGTCGAACTTGCCCTGGTACCGGTTGGCGGTGAGCGGGCCGAGCGGGATCACCGTGTCGCGGATGTAGTACGCGTCACGGCGGTTCGCTGCGGCGAAGTTCACGTTGTACGCCTTGGTGTTGTCCGGGAAGTAGAGCTGCGTGGTGAGGACCGGGCCGCGCGGCGCCTGCACCTTCACGTGGATGTGCGGTGTC
The DNA here is from genome assembly GCF_000328705.1 of Saccharothrix espanaensis DSM 44229. Taxonomy (NCBI): domain Bacteria; kingdom Bacillati; phylum Actinomycetota; class Actinomycetes; order Pseudonocardiales; family Pseudonocardiaceae; genus Saccharothrix; species Saccharothrix espanaensis. The sequence goes on from NC_019673.1 coordinate 1,574,743, forward strand.
CGGCCCGGGTACTCGTTCGGGATGATCGTCTCCAGCGTGTACGCGCCGTTGGCGTCCGTGAACTGGTGGCCGCGTCCGCGGTAGGCGGTCGTGCTGTTGTCGTACGCGCCGCGCTGGTCGGCCTGCCAGAAGTCGACCAGCACGTTGGCCAGCGGCTTGCACCGCAGGTCGTACACGAAACCGGTCAGGCTGAGCAGCACACCGGTCACACCCGCCGTGCGCAGGTTGGTGCGCAACGGGGAGTTGCGCCGGAAGTACGGACCCTCGATGACGGGAGGGGTGTCATCGCCGTCCGTGCACTGCGGCGTGAGCGGCAGGGTCTGCCCCTCCGCCAGGGAACTGCCGGCCCAGCCCACGCCCGCGGCGGTCAGCGCCACGGCTGCCGTGGCGGCCGTGCCCGTGGCGATGAACGACCGACGTGTGGTGCCGTCGTCGTTGTGCTCTTCGGTCATGTGAGGCGTTTCCTTTCCGGAAGAAAGGCGGCACCTCAACGCTATCCAGGTCTAGACCACCACGGATCTACCGTTCAGTTCACTCCCAGTGGCGGGTCGATTGCTCCGCGTGGCCGCGCTGGTGATCGAAACCGGCGGTCACCCCGCGCTCGACCGGCGACCGGACCGTGCCCGGACCGGCGTCCGATCCGGTGTTTGATGTGTGGGGGGTCAGAACCGCACGTGGGTCAGCTTGTCCGGGTTCGACACGTCGTAGAGGGCGACGACCTTGCCGTCCCGCAGCGCGAACGACGACACCCGCGCGGCGAGGTCGCCCTGCGTCGCGAACTTGATCCCCAGGTCGCCGTTGACCAGCACCGGCTCGCCGCCCGGCAGGCCGGCGTAGCGGCGCATCAGGCCGAACAGGAAGCGGGACACCTTGTCCGGTCCGGTGATCACGTTCAGCGCGGTGCGCGCCTTGCCGTCGCTGTCGCCGACCAGCACGACGTCCGGGTGCAGCAGCCCGACCACGGTGTCCACGTCGCCCGCGGCCAGCGCGGCCAGGAACTTCTCCAGCAGCTCGCGCTGCTCGTCCAGCGCCACCCGGGGCGGCGGGGGAGCGGCCGACGCGGCCCGCCGGCCCCGCGAGGCGTGCTGGCGGGCGGTGGCCACCGCGCAGCCCAGCGTCTCGGCGATCGAGTCGAACGGCACACCGAACGCGTCGTGCAGCACGAACGCCACCCGCTGCTCGGGGGTGAGCTCGTCGAGCAGCACCAGGGCCGCCATCCGCACGCCGTCGTCGCGGACCACCGCCTCCAGCGGGTCGTCCTCGAACGAGGTGACCAGCGGCTCGGGCAGCCACTGCCCGACGTAGCGCTCCCGCCGCACCGCCGCCGAGCGCAGCCGGTCCAGGCAGATCCGCCCCACCACGGTGGTCAGCCAGCCGCGCAGGTCCAGGATGTCGGCCCGGCCCCGCTCGGAGAGCCGGGACAGCCGCAGCCACGCCTCCTGCACCGCGTCCTCCGCGTCGGCGACGCTGCCGGTCAGCCGGTAGGCCACGCCGACCAGGTGCGCGCGGTGTCCGGTGAAGGCGGCGGCCAGGCCCTGTTCGGCGGCGCTCTGCTCGGCGGCGGTCACGGCCCCCAGTCTGCCGGCACTAGACTCGGCGACCGTGGCAGGACGAATCCGGGACAGCGATGTCGCGTTGGTGCGTGACCGCAGCCGGATCGACGAGGTCGTCGGCGACCACGTGTCGCTGCGCCGGGCCGGCGGCGGCGCGCTCAAGGGCCTGTGCCCGTTCCACGACGAGAAGTCGCCGAGCTTCAACGTCCGGCCGACGCACGGCACGTACCACTGCTTCGGGTGCGGCGAGGGCGGCGACGTGATCGCCTTCGTGATGAAGGTCGAGCACCTGGGGTTCGTGGAGGCCGTCGAGCGCCTCGCCGACCGCGCGGGCATCCAGCTCACCTACGAGGGCGGCGGGGCGACGGTCCAGCGCGACCGGGGCACCCGCTCCCGGCTGCTGGAGGCGCACCGCGCCGCCGCCGAGTTCTACGCCGAGCAGCTCGCCTCCCCGGACGCGATGCCCGCCCGGGAGTTCCTGGCGCAGCGCGGTTTCGACGAGAACGCGGCCCGCACGTTCGGCTGCGGGTTCGCCCCGGCCGGCTGGGACCGGCTCACCAAGCACCTGCTGGGGCGCGGGTTCGAGCTCACCGAGCTGATCAAGGCGCAGCTGGCCAAGGAGGGCCGGCAGGGCCCGATCGACCGGTTCCACCGCCGGCTGCTGTGGCCGATCCGGGACCTCGGCGGGGACGTGGTGGGCTTCGGCGCGCGGCGGATCTTCGACGACGACCAGATCCAGGCCAAGTACCTCAACACCAGCGAGAGCCCGATCTACAAGAAGTCCACCGTGCTGTTCGGGCTGGACCTGGCCAAGCGGGAGATCGCCAAGCGCCGGCAGGCCGTCGTGGTCGAGGGCTACACCGACGTGATGGCCATGCACCTGGCCGGGGTGCCCACGGCGGTCGCGTCGTGCGGCACCGCGTTCGGCGCGGACCACATGAACGTGCTGCGCCGGCTGCTGATCGACGACGACCTCAACGGCGAGGTGATCTTCACCTTCGACGGCGACGCGGCCGGCCAGAAGGCGGCGCTCAAGGCGTTCGAGGGCGAGCAGCAGTTCTCCGCGCAGACCTACATCGCGATCGCGCCGGACGGCATGGACCCGTGCGAGCTGCGCCAGGACAAGGGCGACGTCGCGGTGCGCGACCTGGTGGCGCGGCGCACCCCGCTGTTCGAGTTCGCCATCCGCACCCAGTTGCAGACCTACGACCTCGACTCGGTGGACGGCCGGGTCGAGGCGCTCAAGAAGATGGTGCCGTTCGTCGCGCAGATCAAGGACCGCGCCAAGCGGGACGGCTACGCGACCAAGCTCGCCTGGTGGGTGGGCTGGGACGACGAGTCGGCCGTGGTGCGCCGGGTGCGCGAGACCGCGACCGGCCGGGCCCCCGCGAAGGGCGGCAGGTCGCGCCCGGTCGACCCGAACCAGGGCGCGCTCGCCGTCGAGGTGGAGGGCCCCACCCGGCCCGATCCGCGCGACCCGGAGCTGCTGCCCCAGCGCGAGGCGCTCAAGGCCGCGCTGCAGCTGCCCGAGATGGCCGGCCCCGGCTACGACTCGCTGCCCGACGAGGTGTTCACGCACCCGGTCTACCGGGCGCTGCACCGGGCGATCCGGGACGCGGGCGGCGTGTGCGGCGGGCTGTCCGGGCCGGTGTTCGTCGACGCGGTGAGCCAGCGGTGCGACCAGCAGGTGGCGCGGTCGGTGCTGACCGAGCTGTCGGTCGAGGCGTTGCAGGTGCGCGCGGACGAGTACCGGTACGTGCAGGGCGTGCTGGCGCGCTTGCAGCAGCGGCTGGTGGGCTCGCAGATCGTGGAGATCAAGTCGCGGCTGCGGCGGGTGTCGCCGGTCGAGGACGCCGACGAGTACCGGGCGCTGTTCGGCGACCTGATCGCGTTGGAGGAGTACAACAAGGAACTGCGCGACCAGTCGGTCGGCGGGCTCTGATGGTGGACTTGGCTGTGATGGGGAACGGGCTGTGATGGGGATCTGGCGCAGGCTGTTCGGCTCGGGCGCGCCCGAGGGGTTCACCGGCGAGTTGGCGAAGGACGAGCACGTGCTGGCGTCCGCGGCGACCGGTGAGGGGTTCCTGGTCGCGACGACGCTGGGGCTGTGGCTGCCGGGGCCGCGCCGGCTCGGGTGGCACCTGGTGTCCAAGGCGTCGTGGAGCGGGAGCGCGTTGAGCGTGGTCGAGGCCGAGGAGGACGGGCTCGCGGGCGAAGCCGTCCTGCTGCGCGACCTGCCGGCCGTGCGGTACCCGTTGGCGACGCCGGGGAAGGTGCCCGAGGTGGTGCACGCCCGGGTGACCGGCTCGATCCGCTCGCGGCACCGCAACGAGGACCCCGGCGCGTGGTTCCTCCAGCGCAAGGTGCCGGGGCGCGACGGCGTGGTGTTGCAGGTGCGGCCGGATCCGGACGCCGACGCGGCGCGGGTCCGGGAGATCGCGGCGGAGACGGCGGCGAAGATCGCGGCCCTCCGTGTCGACTCGTGAGGGATCGACTCGTGAGGGATCGACTCGTGAGGGATCGACTCGTGAGGGATCGACTCGTGAGGGATCGACTCGTGAGGGATCGACTACTGACGGGTCGACTCCTGAGGAATCGACTCCTGAGCAGTACGCGCGTACGGTAGCAGTACGTCCGTACTGCTGTGGGGGTGCGTCCGCATGTGGGACCCGGTCCGGTACCTGACCTTCGCCGACCACAGGTCGCGGCCGTTCCACGAGTTGGTGGCCCGGATCGCGGCCTCGTCGCCGAGGCGGGTCGTGGACCTGGGATGCGGGCCGGGCAACCTGACCACGACACTGGCCGCGCGGTGGCCCGAAGCGGTCGTGGAAGCGCTGGACTCATCGGCCGAGATGGTCGCTGCGGCACGCGAGCGCGGGCTGGACGCGCGGGTGCAGGACATCACGACGTGGATGCCCCGCGAGGACACCGACGTCGTGGTCACCAACGCGGTGCTGCAATGGGTGCCCGGCCACGAGGCGTTGCTGCGGCGGTGGGTCGACGCGCTGCCGTCCGGGGCGTGGCTCGGGATGCAGGTGCCGGGCAACTTCGACGGCCCGTCGCACGCCGTGACCCGGGGCCTGATCGCCTGCTCGTGGCCCGAACTGGCGGGGACGGTGCGGGTGTCGCCGGTGCTGGACCCGGCGGGCTACGCGGACGTCCTGGCCGCCGCCGAGGTGGACGCCTGGGAGACGACCTACCTCCAGCGGCTGACGGGGGCCGACGCGGTCCTGGAGTGGATCACCGGCACCGCGCTGCGCCCGGTGCGGGCGGCGCTGGACGACGCCGCGTGGGCCGAGTTCCGGGCCCAGTTGGCGCCGTTGCTGCGCGCCGAGTACCCGCGACGCCCGGACGGCACGACGTGGTTCCCGTTCCGCCGGGTCTTCGCCGTGGCCAGGGTGCGCTGACCGCCGTGCCCGGCGGCCTCCGTTGCCGGCCGGCTCAGTTGGCCCGGGGGATCACCGGGTCCCGGCGGAACGGATCCGTCCGGTGCCCGTTGGTGGAGTCGGTCCTGGCCGACGACCGCCCGAACCCGGTCTTCTCGCTCACCTTGGCCCGCACGATCCCGGCCGCGCCCTGCACCGCGGGGTGGTCGGCGATCACCCGATAGGCGCGCACGATCTGGTCGTACCGTTGCCGCCCGGCGCGGGCGCCGAGCACGTAGCCCACGGCCGCCCCGAACAGGATGCCCTTCATGAGGTCTCCTCTGCTGCCAAAGTGCCTGGTCACCTCCCATCCTGCCGGAGCGGGAGGGGGGTGTGCGCGAGCACTGTTCCGGATGCGCTAGAGTTATGTCCCGTCAGGCCGAGGAGGCCCGGCGAGACAACCGAACATTCCCCCTTAGCTCAATGGCAGAGCATTCGACTGTTAATCGAAGGGTTACTGGTTCGAATCCAGTAGGGGGAGCATGATCCCGGCCCCCCGTCCACACCAGGACGGGGGGCCGAAGTGTCTGCCGGTCATCGCCTGCCTCTTCCCGCCGTTCTTCGCCCCTCGGGCCGGTGGATGCATCCGGTAGGTCCACCCCCAGGGTGGCCACCGGACCGTCCCGCGAAACCTGCCGGACCTCCACCCGGCCCTCCACCCCACCGGATCGAAGATCACCCGGTCGGATGACGCTCGCCGCTGTCGCCCGTCTCCTGGCTCCCGCCGCCCGCCGATCGCCCGCCCATCCGCCCATCCCCACAACCACCCGTTCGACGTATCTCCTGGCCCGGCCGGTGCGAGATCCTGTCCCCATGCCGGATCGCTACGCCAACCGTCGCCTGATCGAGTCCCTGGACCCGGTCCACGACCACCAGCGCATCATGAAGGTCTCGTCCGGCTACGAGTTCCCGTGGGACTACGTGCGCTCGCTGGAGTTCGCGCTCTTCAAGACGTACTGCGTGCCGTCCATCTCCGGGCTCCTGGCCCGGACCGGCGAGTTCGAGCGGCGGGCGCAGCAGCGCTACGACGACACGGCGCTCCTCATGGCCGAGCTGGTGGACAACGGTTACGACTCGCCGCGCGGCAAGGAGGCGCTGCGGGTCGTGAACAGGCTGCACGGCCGGTACGACATCGCGAACGACGACATGAAGTACGTGCTGTCGACGTTCGTGTACGAGCCGATCGACTGGCTGGAGCGGTACGGCTGGCGTCCGTTGACCACGCAGGAGCGTTTGGGCGCGTTCCACTTCTACCGCGCCGTGGGGGCGCGTATGGCGATCCGTGACGTGCCGGAGGACTACGACGAGTTCCGGGCGTTCAAGCAGGCGTACGAGGAACGCGAGTTCGTCTACCACGCCACGAACCGCCGGATCGGCCAGTACACCCTGGACCTGTTCTGCTCGTGGTACCCGGCGCCCCGGGCCGTGACGTCCCGCGCGGTGGTGGCGCTCCTGGACGACCGCATGGTCCGGGCCTTCGGCTTCACCGCGCCCCCGCCGTGGCTGGGAGCCTTCGAACGCCAAGCCCTCCGCCTCCGGGCAAGAGTGGTCCGCCACCTCCCGCCACGCCGCACCCCACGCCTGACCAACGACCCCCGCAACCGCACGTACCCCGGCTACCCGAGCGGCTACCAGCCGTCGGACCTCGGAGCCCGGTAGAAGGTTGCGAACGGGTTGGTCACGTGCTGCCGGGTTGCCGAGACGCGCGCACCGCCGATCTGTACTCTCCTGAACCGCACATCAGGGGGCGGTAGCTCAGCTGGTCAGAGCAGCGGACTCATAATCCGTCAGGTCGTGGGTTCGAGCCCCACCCGCCCCACCATCCACCCTGGTCGTGTGTGCTGGGCGGTGATCACTCCAAGATCACCGCCACGCTTTTGCCACGCTTTACGCTCGGTAACCCTTGTCGTGGTGGCGGTTCATCGCCTTGCCGAGATGCCGTCGAGCAGGACCGTGCACACCGAGGACGCGGTCTCGGGAGTGTTGTGCGCGCGTCGGTTCAGGGCGTGTAGGAGGACGTTGTTGGTGAGCAGCGTGGCCAGGTCGTGTGCGGGCAGGGTGTTGGTGAAGGTGCCGGTGGATTGGCCTGACTCGATGGACGGGGTCAGCAGGGCCGGGAAGTCCAGGGGTTTCGTGGTGGGTTCGAGGGGGCTGTGAGTCAGTTCGTGGATCGAGCGCATCATCAGGGCGTCGAACCACACCCGGTTCTCGGTTGCGGCGGTTGCCAGGCGTTCCAGGTGGCGGGGGACGCGTTCTTCCGGCGGGCGGTTCACCAGTTGGTCGTCGCGGGCTCGGCTTTGGAGCGATTCGTAGATCAGGTTCAGGCCTGCGTCCAGAATCTCGGACTTGGTGGCGAACAGCGCCTTCAGGGCGCCGTGCGGCACGCCCGCGTGGGTTGCGATGTGGTTCAGGTGGGTCTGGTAGTAGCTGCGCTGTGCGAATTCTTCCTTCGCGGCCGCGATGATGGCCTCCCGGGGATCGTTCGGGACCTTGCCGTCGACGCCCATGCGGTAGCTGCGCATCACCTCGCGGGTGATGGGCTCCATCACGTCATCGATGTGCTGGTGGCGCTGATCGACGTCGACCACCGAGCCGATCAAGGCCACGACGGCATCGCCGAAGAGCCCTTCCGGCACCGCTTTCGGGTCCAGCAGCCAACGTAACGCCATCCCCTCCACCAGCGCGGTGAGCACCACGGCGATGTTCTTCGGGGTGAAGGGCTTGCGCAGCTCCCCGCCCCACGACGCGAGCGTGACGGAGTAGGCGGCGGCGCTCTTCCCGGTGAGGTCGTCGTACTCGTCCCTTACTGACTTGACGGCACCGGTGTGGTCGCGTGCGAACGTGGCGATGAGCGTGCGCACGCGCAGCCCGAGATCTTCGCGCACCACCTTGGCGTCCCACTCGGCGAGGGGCCGCAGCGCCCGCCGGGGGTCGCGCTGGTTGGGGGTGAACACGCGGAGGACCTCGCGGCCGAGGAGGTCCTCGGTCGCCCTCGCTCCGTGGCCGGCGAGCGTGCCGAGCAGGTCGTTGACGAACCGCTCGTGACCACTGAGCAGACCTTGCCTCGCCCTGTTCGGCCAGATCTTGGCGAAGGTGGTGGCGGAGATCCCCGCCCGTTCGCACACCGACCTGACGGTCAACCCGCCGAGGAGGATCCGCCACCCCGACGTCAGCAGGATCTGGCGGCCGGCTTCCAGGAACGCGGCACGGGAGGGCGGCGCTTCCTTCACGTGAGTCTCCTCGGGGAGCGGACGGACTGCCCGGCGGGACTCCACGGTACCGACGTCGTGGGCCCTGGGGTTGGGTTCGGACCCAACCCCTGCTTCCTGGCACGGGCAACGCGGAGTGCGGTGCGATTGGCCGCGCAGCGTTGCCACGACCGCCGATCGGAGGACGACGATGTCCGCAGCAGAACACGAGCACCAAGCGGCAGATGACGGGCAACAGACGGCAGATGACGAGTGCCGAGTAGCAGATGACGAGCGGCAGGCGGCGGGAGATGAGTGTCCAGGGGAGAGCCGGTGTGTGGGGGTGCGGAGGGCTCGGATAGCGGGCTTGAAGCGGATGGGGGTGTGTTTGCGGGGGCTGGTTGGTGTTGATCAACTGCTCGACGCGGTCCTCGCGAAGGTGTGGTGGCTGGTGATCCTCGTCCGGGTCGGGGCGGGTGTTTGGCTCTACTTGCGTGATCCGGCGGTTCGGTCGAGGCGTCGGCGGCGTCGGGCCGGGGAGGGACGGCGGTGGGCGGGGAAATGGAGGCGTCGGACCCGGTGATGCCGGCGGTGGCCAGGGCGTCGCGGATCAGCTGGATCAGGGCCACCGCATGGGTTCCGGGTGGTGGCCCTCGTTTGGCGCGGAACTGATCGCGTCCACGTCGAGGGGGTCAGACTTCGAGTAGGCGGGCCAAGGCGCGGGGGTCGGTGAGGGTGAAGCTCATCCGCGCGGTGCGGAGCAGGCCCTTGGCCCGCAGGCCGCCGAGCGCCGTTTCGACGCTCTTCTCCGACGCGGCCACGGCGTCGGCCAGGTCGTGTTGGCTCAGGCCGTTCAGGCGCAGCCCGGCTTCGGTCCGGTGGCCTTGTTCGGTCACCCACTTGAGGAGTACCGCGGCTACTCTCTGCGGCACGTCGCGCATGTGCGCCAGTTGGCGCTCGTCGGCGTCGTGCTGGCGCTTGAGGCTCGTCTGGTCGACCAGCGCCCGCACGTCCTCGCTTTGCGCGCGCAGCCTCAGGAACGTGCTCCCGGCCAGGTGCACGGCCCGCCCCGGCCCGAGCGCGATCACGTGCGCGCTGCGCGGCCGGCCGTTGATCACGCCGATCTCGCCCATCAGGTCGCCCGGCCCCAGCAGGCTGACCAGCGGTTCCACCCCGGGGCCGGGGAGCAGCGCCTTGAGCAGGCCGGCCTCGACCAGCAGCACCTCGTCACTGTGGGTGCCGGCGGTGATCAGCCGGTCGCCTTTGTGGAACGGCACGGACCGCCCGGCGGAGCGGATCTCCGCCCGGCCGCGGTCGGCTGCGTGGTCCGGCATGGCGCACCATCGTGCCGACCGTCAACCCCGTAGTGGGTCGGAATCGGCCGTGTTCACACGTTCAGGGGAGAGATTGCCGCGCAACGCCTCGATCCGGGACCGGTTGCGCGCTCCCCACTGGCCCAACGGCTCCAACGCCTCGTTGAGCGAACGGCCCAGCTCGGTCAGCGAGTACTCCACCCGGGGCACCGCCTCGGCGTAGGTCCGGCGGTGCACCAGTTCGTCCGCCTCCATCTCCCGCAATTGCTGGGTCAGCACTTTCTCGCTCACCCCGGGCAATTCCCGCCGCAATTCGCCGAAACGCCTGCCGCCGGTGGACAGCGCCCACAGGACGAGAACTTTCCACTTGCCCTCCACGACGTCGATGGCGGCGTCGACACCGCACACGTAAGGCCGTTTCTGTCCCATCCGCCGATTCCCCCTGGTTACTTCGAGGTGCGTGGTTACTTCATTGTGCCTACTTGATCAGTCTAAACGCCCCGGTGACGATGGTGCGGTGACCAACGAACAGCTGAAGCAGCCGGTGACCGTGCTCGGGCTCGGGTTCATGGGCACGGCGCTCGCGGACGCGTTCCGCCGCGCCGGCCACCCCACGACCGTGTGGACCCGGTCGAACCGCCCCGGCCCGGACGGCACGACGGCGGCCACGTCCGCCGCAGCCGCCGTGGCGGCGAGCCCGCTGGTCGTGGCGTGTGTGCTGGACTACGGCGCGGTGGACGACGTCCTGGTCGGCGACCTCGCCGGGAAGACCATCGTCAACCTCACCACCGGAACCCCCGAGCAGGCCCGGGAGTTCGCCGCGCGGATCGCCGCGCGCGGCGCGCGCTACCTCGACGGCGGCATCATGACCGAGCCGTCGGGAATCGGCGACCCCACTTCCATGATCCTCTTCAGCGGCTCCGCGGACGCGTATGAGGCACACCGCGAGGCGTTCGAGGTGTTGGGCGACGCGAGGTTCCTGGGCGCGGACGCCGGACTGGCCGCGCTGTACGACACCGCGTTGCTCGGGATCATGTATTCCGCGATGACCGGGTACCTCCAGGCGACCGCTCTGGTGGGCAGGGAGGAAGTGTCGGCGGTGCGATTCACGCCGCTCGCCCAGGAATTGCTCGGGGCCACGGCCGCATTCCTGGGGCCGATCGCGGAACAGGTGGACAGCGGCGATCACACGAGCCGGTCGGCGCGGCTGGACATGCAGTTGTCGGCGGCCGACCACCTCATCCACGCCGGGCAGGTGCGCGGGGTGGACACGACGGTGCTGGAGCACGTGAAGTCGCTGATGGAGCGGGCGGTGGCGGACGGGCACGGCGGGTCGGACTTCGGGGCGGTGATCGAGCAGCTCCGCACGGTCTGAGGGCGGAGGGGCGCGAAAGTCTGAGGGCGGAGGGGCGCGGGTCGAGGGGCGGGAGTGGGTGCAGTCGGTGCGGGGAGGGTGGCCGGAGGCGGCGGCCCGGGGAGGGGCCGCCCGCCGGAGTCAGGACCAGGCCGCGCCCGCGGGTTCGCGGATCGTGGTGTTGATGCGGTTGAACATGTTCGTCACGGCGATCATGAGGATGATCGCGGACAGGCCCTGCTCGTCGAAGTGGTCCGCCGCGGCGTCCCAGATCTTGTCGGTGACGGAGTCGGGGCCGGTCGGCGATCAGGGTGGCGGCCTCGGTCAGCTCCAGCGCGGCCCGCTCGGCGTCGGTGAACTTGTCGGTCTCCCGCCACACCGGCAGCAACAGCGGCCGTTCGACGTCCTCGCCGGCCTTGCGGGCGTTGCGGGCACCCGCGTCGACGCACGCGCTGCACCCGTTGACCTGGCCGGCACGCAGGTGCACCAGTTCCAGCGTGGACTGCGGCACGCCACCGGAGTGCATCGCCTTGTAGAGGCTGCCGATGCCCTTCCTGGCCTCGGGGAGGAGCAGCGCCGGGTTCTTCATCCTGGGTTCCATGCTCGCTTGACGGATCGCGCGCCGGGGATGTGACCGGTCCGTCCGAGGGTCAGTCGACGCAAGGGATCCCGTCGACGCTGGGCGGCACGCTGGGAGGCGGTGGCGGGGTGGGGGAAGCGTCGGGCGAGGGTGGCGGCGGAGGTGGCGGTGGTGGCGTGGCGCGGCCCAGGGCCACGTCCACCGCGCCGCGCATCGCCTCCTGCCCGTCGCGGTCGGGGTCGCCGGTGATGGGCAGGGTCAGGAACCGCACGCCGGTCACCCGGCCACCGAGGTCGAGCACGTCCCAGCCGTCGGACAGCACGACGTTCTGCTTGGCCACCGACACGACCGGCCCCAGCGCGGCCACGCCCTGCTCCTTCACGCGGCTCAGCACGGCTTTGAGGAACGCCTGCTGCCGCCGCGTCCGGTCCAGGTCGCCGTTGGGCAGGCCGTGCCGCTGCCGGACGAACGCGAGCGCTTGCGCGGCGTCGAGCCGCTGCCGCCCGGCGGGGAAGTCGGCACCGGAGAACTCGTGGTCCGCGGTGGCCTGGTTCAGGCACACGTCCACGCCGTCCAGCGAGTCCGCCAGGTGGTAGAAGCCCGCCAGGCTCAGCTCGGCCAGCGCGTCCACCGGCATGCCGACGAACTCCCGCACGGTCGCCACCTGCGCGCGCCGCCCGGCCTCGCGGCCCAGCCACTCCAGTTCGGCCGCGTCGTGCCCGCCCTCCTGGATCAGCCGGTCCTCCTCGGCTTCCTTGGCCCGGCCGTACGCCTCCTTGATCCTTTCCCGCGGCGTGCCCGGGACACCGTGCAGCACGGCGTAGTTGTCGCGTGGCACGGACATCGCGGTGGCGGGACCGCCGTCGGCCGGAACGTGCACGAGGATCAACGTGTTCGCGTTGTACCCGCCGCGGTCGACGTCACCGGCGTGCAGTTGGGACATCACCTCGTCGGACGGTGCGCCTCCGTCGAGGTCGCGGCGCGTGGTGAGCCCGATCAGCAGGACGGTGAACCCGTCGGTCGAGCGCGGCGCGTCCTCCGGGATCGCCCGCGACCGCCGCACACCGCTGTCGAGATCCTGATAGGTGGTCCAGGCCACTCCGGACGCGACCAGCACCACGAGCGCCGTCGTGATCCACGCGATCCTGGTCACGATCAGCGAGAAACCACGCACCATCCCCACCTCCCGGTCGCGTAGCCTAAGGCCGTTCAGATGCTGGGGGCTTGCGTGGTCGACCGAATCTCACACCTGCCGAGCCTGGCCGCCCTGGGGGTGTCCGCGGTGCTCGCCTCGGTGGGGTACTGGTTGGACGGTGGTCAGCCGGGCTGGCTGTTCGGTGGGTTCCTCGTGGCGGGCGCGGTGTTCGCGACCGCCGCGGTGCGACCCGTGGGGTTGTGGGCGGTGGTGCCCGCACCTCCGCTGCTGTGCGTGGGGCTGGTGGTCGGGGTGACCGCCGCCGGGGGGAAGTCGTTGCGCGAGCTGGTCGTCACCGCCGCGCCGCTGGTGATCCGCGGGTTTCCGCCGATGGCGGTCGCGGTCGGGGCGGGCGTGGCCGTCGCGGCGGTTCGACTGGGGGGAACGTGGTGGCAAAACAGGTCTTCGTCGACGAGACCGGTAGACGCCGGGGGCTGATGGCCGTCCTCGGCGTCGCGCTGGCGGTCGGGCTCTCGGGGTTCGCCGGGGTGATCGTGGCGACCGTGTTCGAGCACCTGCCGTGAGAGCGCACTGGGTCTCGTTGCTGGTCGGGTTGGCGTTGTTGTTGGGTGCGTTGGCGTTCCACGCCTACGCGACCGCGATCCCACCGAAGTCGGCACGGCCGGCGGCGGTCGCGGAGCCGGTGCCGGCGGGCGTGGCGGCGCTGGTGTTCCACGGTGGGCCGGACGCGCGGTACACGCCCCGGCTGCTCGACCGGTTGGCGCAGCGGCGGGTCCGGGCGACGTTCTTCGTGGTCGGCGCGGCGGTCAACGCGCACCCGGAGCTGGTGCGGCGGATGGTCGACGAAGGCCACGAGGTCGGCGTCGGCACGTTCCGCGCCGGGCCGGACGGGGCGCTGGACCCGGCGTTCGCGCGGGCCGCGCTGGCGGCGGCGACCGGAGTCCACACTGGACTGTCAGAACCGGATCCGGACACGCTGGACCTGACCGTGCGCGACCCGCCGGCGATCGTGGCGGGCACCGACGTGCGCCAGGTCGTGCGACTGCACGTGAACAGCAGCGCACCGGACGTGGTGGACCTGCTGCTCCACCGACTGCCGGGACATCGGTTCGTGTCGTTGTCGGAGGCGCGTGCCGGCTCGGGCGAGCGTGCTGTGGCCGGCGAGCGTTCTGTAGCCGGTGTGGGTGGGGAGGGTGCGGGTGCGGAAGGTGCCGGTGCGGAAGGTGGGGGTGGCGGGAGCGCGGGCATAGGCGTGCGGATGACCGGGCACGCGTTGGCGTTCGCGCAGTGGCACGGCGGTGCGATCGTGGTCGTGCTGGGGGTGGTGAGCGGGATCGTGGCGGTGCTGGCGCTGTTGCGGACCGTGATGCAGTTGGGGTTGGCGCACACCTCGCGGCGGCTGCGGCGCGTCGACGCGGTGCTGGGCCAGGACGTGGGGCCGGACTACGCGCCGGACGTGTCGGTGGTGGTGCCCGCCTACAACGAGTCGGCGAACATCGTGGCCGCGGTGCGGTCGATCGTGTCGTCCTCGCACTCCGGTGACGTCGAGGTCGTCGTGGTGGACGACGGGTCGGACGACGGCACGGGCGACCTGGTCGAGGCGCTGGGGCTGCCGGCGGTGCGGGTGCACCGGCAGGAGAACGCGGGCAAGCCGGCGGCGTTGAACGCGGGGATCGCGTTGGCCCGGCACGAGGTGCTGGTGCTGGTCGACGGTGACACGGTGTTCGACGCGGACACGGTGACGAAGGTGGTGCGGCCGCTGGGGGCCGACCGGGTCGGCGCGGTCTCCGGCAACGTCAAGGTCGCCAACCGGCGCGGGGTGTTCGGGCGGTGGCAGCACCTGGAGTACTGCGCCGGGTCGAACCTCGACCGGCAGATCCTCAACGCCCTGGGCTGCCTGCCGACCATCCCGGGCGCGATCGGGGCGTTCCGGCGCGAGGCGCTCGACGAGGTCGGCGGCATCAGCGCGGACACGCTGGCCGAGGACACCGACGTGACCATGGCGATCACCCGGGCCGGGTGGAAGGTCGTGTACGAGCCGGGCGCGCGGGCGTGGACCGAGGTGCCCACCGGGGTGCGCGGGCTGTACAAGCAGCGTTACCGGTGGTCGTACGGGACGTTCCAGTCGATGTGGAAGCACCGGGCGGCACGTGGCCGCATGGGGCGGCTGGGGTTGGCGTACCTGTTGGTGTTCCACGTCGTGCTGCCGTTGCTCGCACCGGCGTTGGACGTGTTCGTGCTGTACGGGGCGTTCATCGCGGACGCGCCGTGGGCGTTGGTGGTGTGGGCGGTCTTCCTGGCGATGCAGACGTTGAGCGCGGGGTACGCGTTGCGACTGGACGGGGAGTCGCTCAAGCCGCTCTGGACGTTTCCACTGCAACAGCTGGCGTATCGGCAGTTGACGTACCTGGTGGTGGTGAAGTCGCTGGTCGCGGCGTTGCACGGGACGCCTGTGCGGTGGCAGTCGTCGGGACGGGCGGGGCTGGCGGTGGAGCCTGTCGGGTAGCGGGAGGCTGGGCGTCCGGGGGCATTGGGGTGGAGAACGGAGGGGTGGGCGTGGTGGTAGTACCGGAGGTAGCATCGGGGGTGTGAAAATCAGTGTGAGTCTGCCGGAGGAAGACGTAGAGTTTGTTGATCGCTACCTTCTGCAACATCGCAGTGCCTCACGGTCGTCGGTGATCCACCAGGCGATCGCGTTGTTGCGGGAGTCCGGGTTGGAGAACGCCTACGCGAACGCGTGGGACGAGTGGGAAGCCGACGGTGAATCCGAGATGTGGGACGTGACTGCGCCAGACGGTGTTGTCGATGCGTCGAGGTGACATCTACTGGGTCGATCTGGAGCCGTCCGTCGGTGCGGAGGCGAACAAGATCAGACCGGCCGTCGTCGTCAGCAACGACGCGGCGAACCGGGCCGCCGGGCGGGGCGGGCGGGGTGTCGTGACCATCGTGCCGATCACCTCGAACACCGCTCGGGTGTACCCGTTCCAGGTCCTGCTGCCGGCCGCGGAGTGCGGGCTGGGCGCGGACTCGAAGGCGCAGGCCGAGCAGGTGCGGACGATCGCGGCGGCGCGGTTGCGCGCCCGGATCGGGGAGCTGCCGCCCGCGGTGCTCAAGAAGCTCGAAGAGGCGTTGCGGGTGCACCTCGCGCTGTGATCGCGTGGTGGACGAGCGCGGTGGTGTGTGCGGAAGAGCGTGGTGGAGAAAGAGGAGCGGCCGCCGGAAGCCGGCGGCCGCTTGGTCACTCGATCACGGTGATGGCCCCCGCCGGGCACAGGTGCGCGGCTTCGCGGGCTTCCTGTTCGTGACCCGCGGCGGTCGGGTCGAGCAGCACGACGGTGCCGTCCTCCTCGTCCTGGTCGAACACCTCGGGGTCGGTCAGCGCGCACATGCCCGAAGCGGCACAGCGGTCCGGGTCGACTTCGATCCTCATCAGAACTCCACGGGCAGGCGGTGCACGCCGTAGATCCCCATGTCCTTGCGCATCGGCACCTCCGAGGCCGGTATCGCGAGCCGCAGGTCCGGGAACTCGCGGATCAACGCGGCGAACCCCACCCGCATCTCGATCCGCGCGAGCTGTTGGCCGAGGCACTGGTGCACCCCGTGGCCGAAGGCTACGTGGCCCGAGGCCGACCGCCGGACGTCGAGCCGGTCCGGGTTCGGGAACCGGTTCGGGTCGCGGTTGGCGGCCGGGACGGACAGCGTGACGTTGTCGCCCGCCTTGATCCGCACGCCGTGGAGTTCGAGGTCTTCGAGCGCCACCCGCACCGGGCCGATCTGGATGATCGACAGGTAGCGCAGCAGCTCCTCGACGGCGTTGTCGACCAGTGCCGGGTCGGCGCGCAGCGCCGCCAGCTGGTCGGGGTTCTCCAGCAGGGCGAGCGTGCCGATGCCGAGCATGTTCGCGGTCGTCTCGTGGCCGGCGATCAGCAGGAGGAGCCCCATGTTGGTGACTTCCTCGTCGGTCAGCTCGCCGGTCTCGATCAGCCCGCTCAGCATGTCGTCGCCGGGCTCGTCCCGCTTGCGCGCGACCAGGTCCGCGACGTAGTGCTCGATCCGCTCGAACGCGGCCATGATCTCGGTGAAGTCGTTGTCCAGGCTGAACCCCGTCCTCGTGTCGCGCTGGAACTGCTCGCGTTCGTCGTAGGGCACGCCGAGCAGCTCGCAGATCACCATGGACGGCACGGGCAGCGCGAAGGCCTCGACCAGGTCGACGCCGGGGCCCTGCGCCCGCATCGAGGCCAGGTGGTCGGCCACGATCTGCTCGATCCGCGGCACCAGCTGGTTCATCCGGCGCACGGTGAACTGGCCGGTGAGCAGCTTGCGGTACCGCGAGTGCTCGGTGCCGTCCATGTTGATGAACATGCCGGGCTTGGCCGGCGGCCCCGCCGGCACGGGCTTGCCGCCGGCCCGGACCGGCGAGTGCTGGATCTCGGCCCGGTTGCTGAACCGGCGGTCGGCCAGCACCGCGCGGGCGAGTTCGTGGCTGGTGACCAGCCATCCCTCGTGCCCGTCCGGGTAGTGCAGCCGGGTGATCGGCTCGGTCGTGCGCAGTTCCCCCAGTCGTGGCGATGGGTCGAGCGGTGAGCTGCGTTCTACGGGCAGCTCGGGGTGCAGTGTTTCGGTCATCTCGCACACCTCCCAGTGCGTTCGGGGACCTGCTTTGCAAGCTACAGAAGATTCACGAAGTCGTGAAGTAAATAAGGCGTAAGGGTGGAGCCGAGCAACGAGCTAGTACGAGTGATAGCAGGTGTGCTACACATTGTGCGAGGAGTCGGATGGGTCCGCAGGGGATCGGACGGGGGATCCGGCGGTGTGAGGAAGTGGGGGTGTGTCTTGGTCATCGAGGTGCGCGATCTGCGGATGCGTTACGGCACCGCGGACGTGCTGCACGGGGTGGACTTCACCGCCGCGAGGGGTGAGGTGGTCGCCCTGCTGGGGCCCAACGGGGCCGGCAAGACGACCACGATCGAGATCCTGGAGGGGTTCCGGCTGCGGTCGGCGGGGCACGTCCGCGTGCTCGGCGTCGATCCGGCGAAGGGTGACGAGGCGTGGCGGGCCAAGCTGGGGGTCGTCCTCCAGTCGTGGCGCGACCACGCGCGGTGGAAGGTGCGCGACCTGCTCGACCACCTGGGGCGGTACTACGCGCCGTACAGCACGCCGGACCGGAGGCGGCCGTTCGACACGGACGAGCTGATCAAGACGGTGGGCCTGGAAGAACACGCGCACAAGAAGGCGGCGAAGCTGTCGGGCGGTCAGCGGCGGCGGCTGGACGTGGCGATCGGCATCGTGGGCAAGCCGGAACTGCTGTTCCTGGACGAGCCGACGGCCGGGTTCGACCCGCACGCGCGGCGGGAGTTCCACGACCTGGTGCACCGGCTGTCCGACCTGGAGGGCATGACGATCCTGCTCACCACGCACGACCTGGCCGAGGCGGAGAAGCTGGCCGACCGGATCCTGGTGCTGGCCGGCGGGCGGATCATCGCCGACGGCAGCCCGGACCAGCTCAGCCGGCAGGCCGCGGGCCAGACCGAGGTGCGCTGGACCCGGGACGGGCAGCGGCACGTCCACCCGACCGAGGACGCCACCGGGTTCGTGCGGGAGCTGTTCGCGCAGTACAGCACCGGGATCTCGGACCTGGAGGTGCGGCGCAGCACGTTGGAGGACACGTACCTGACGTTGGTGCAGCGCTTCGAAAGCGGCGTCGAGGTCGGTGTCGGCGGCGGCGGCGGCGTTGGGGGAGTCGGGGGCGAAGGCGGCGTTCGGGGCGTTGGTCAGGGTGGAGAAAAAGAGGTGGCGGCGCAGTGAACGCGACGATGTACGCGGTCCGGCTGGGGCTCAGTCGCGGGTGGTTCGAGTTCCGGCACACGCTGGCCAGTTCCGACCAGTTCTTCAACGTGTTCACCGCGACCGGGTTCCTGGCCGTGCTGTGGTTCCAGCGTGATTCGCCGGTGGAGGGCATGTCGCTGTCGCTGGCGTCGATGACGTTGCCCAGCATGCTGGGGATGATGGTCGCGTTCGGCGGGCTGGTCGGGCCGGCGGGCGCGCTGTCGATGAACCGGGAGGACGGCACGCTGCTGCGCGCCAAGGCGATCCCGAACGGGATGACCGGCTACCTGGTCGGGCGGGTCGTGCAGACCTCGCTGGACGCGTTGTTCAGCCTGACCGTGGTGATGCTGCCCGGCGCGCTGCTGATCGGCGGGCTGTCCGGGGTCGGGTTCGACGAGTTCCTCTACCTGCTGCTGGTGCTCGTGGTCGGGATGCTGGCCACGCTCCCGTGGGGCGCGGTGGCCGGGTCGCTGGCGAAGAGCCCGCAGGGCGCCATGGGGTTCACCATGCTGCCGATGATGGCGATCATCTCGATCTCGGGGATCTTCTACCCGATCTCGGCGATGCCCGGCTGGCTCCAGGGTGTGGCCCAGGTGTTCCCGGTCTACTGGCTGGGGTTGGGCACGCGGTCGGCGATGCTGCCCGACGCGGCGGTCGTCATGGAGATCGGCGGGTCGTGGCGCTCGCTGGAGATGTTCGGCGTGCTGGGGGTGTGGGCGGTGGTCGGGTTCCTGCTCGCGCCTACGATTCTGCGTCGGATGGCCCGGAGGGAGTCCGGGGCGGACATGGAGCAGCGGCGGCACGCCGCGCTCCAGAGGGGCGTGGGGTGAGCGAGACAGTCTTCAACCGGATCGCGATGCTGCGTGCGGAGCGCGGGGTGTCGCGGCGGCAGCTGTCCGAGGCTTTGGGGATCCACTACCAGACCGTGGGGTACCTGGAACGCGGCGAGTACAGCCCCAGCCTCTACCTCGCGCTGCGGATAGCGCAGTACTTCGAGGTGTCGGTGGAGGTCGTCTTCTCCACCGATCCGTTTCCGCGGTTGGGCAGTTCGTCGCAGTCCGCTTGAGCTGGTTTGCGGTGTGGGTAGGGCTTGGCTTCGGCGACGTGGGAGCGGGAGCGGAGTGGGAATAGAGCGGGAATAGAGCGGGAGTGGGGCGGGAGGAAAGCAAGAGCAAGAGCGACGCTCGCCGCTGGGCAGGCCGCCGGGGGAGAAGGGCGGCCGCCGTGTTCACCCCGCATGGCCTGGTCTGAAGACAACCACCCTTGGTCAGGGAGGGCAAGCGAAAAGCGTGCTTGCCCTCCCTGACCAAGCGCGGTTCGCTGCGCGCAGGCCATACGGGGAGAACACTCTGGAGGCGGGGCTCTACAGGTTGTTGCGCGTCAGTGGGGTGCTTCTTCGATTACGTCGGCGGCTTGCTGTGTGCCGTCGACGTGGGCGATTTCGTGTTTGACGCTGGTTGGGGTGGCTGCTGTTCTAGAACTGGATCGCCCGCATGCCCCATTATTCGGCGAGGATCCTCGCCGAACAATGGGGCGATGTCGTAGACGACTACGTCCGGGTGGTCGGTGGCGTAGGCGGTGTTGCAGGAGAGGCAGCAGGTCGGGGCCGTCTCGGTCGACCAGTTCCGTCACGACGGGGAGCGTTGGGGTTACGTGGCCGTGGTGGGGGCGCGTGGGGTGGTAGGGGCGGGTGGGGTGGTGGGGGGTTGGAAGACGGCTTGTAGGGCTGCGCGTACGGCGTGGGTCAGGTCTTCTTGGCTTTCGGGGGTGCCGGGAGGTGGGGCGTGCAGGGCTCCTGCGCCCACCAGGCGGTCGAAGAGGAGGCCGTCCAGGTAGGCGACCAGGGCTCTGCCCTTGCGGTCGGGGTCGGGGATGCCCGCGCGTTCCAGGAGTTGCCTGGCTCGGCTTCTCGCCTCTGTGCCGTGGTTGAGGATGCTGCGGAGTTCCGGGTGGTGGGTGGCTTCCAGCATGCACGCGTAGCGGGCCAGGGTTCGGTTCCTCGCCGTTGTCATCCAGTGGTCCAGGACGGCGGCCATGGCGGGGGCGAGCAGGGCCGGGTCCGGGGTGCCGGGCAGGTCGGCTGTGGCGGCTTCTTCGAGGTCCAAGGCGGCGAGTCGGGCTACCACGGCCTCGATCAGGGCCTTTCTGGTGCGGTAGTAGGCGGACGTGGACCCCGGGGGGAGGCCGGCCTCCGCGTCCACTGCGCGGTGGGTGAGTCCCCGCATTCCTCTCGTGGCCACCAGGTCGATGGCGGTGTCGGCGATGAGGGTCACGCGGTCGGTCATGTCCAGCCTCCTTCTACACCTGTAGAGTAAGGCACCTCTACAGGTGTAGAAGGAGTGGGTGTCGTGGCGGTTCGGCGGGCTGTGGTGGTGGGGGGCGGGCTTGGCGGGCTCGCTGCGGCTGTGGGGTTGCGGCGGATCGGGTGGGACGTGGTGGTGCTGGAACGGGCCGCCGGGTTCGGGGAGGTGGGGGCGGGGGTCGGGGTCATGCCCAACGCGTTGCGGGCCTTGTCGGTGCTGGGGGTGGCGGACGAGGTCCGGCGGGTGGGGACGCCTCGGGTGGCGGCTCGGGTGCTCGACCCCCGGGGGCGGGCGTTGGTGCGGGTGGCGGGGGCCGGGCGGGTGGTGGCGGTGCACCGGGCCGATCTGCACGGGGTGTTGCGTGCCGCGTTGCCGGCGTCGTGTCTGGTCAACTCGGTCGACGTGTCCTCCGTCGAATCCCTCGACGGTGACCTCGTGGTGGTTGCGGACGGTGTTCGGAGTCGACTTCGGGAAGCGCTCTTCCCGGGTGTCACCGGACCGGTCTACGGCGGGGTCACGGCGTGGCGGAGCGTGACCGAGGCGCGCTTCCCGGCGGACCTGGCGATCTCCCAGACCGTGGGGGACGGGGTGGAGTTCGGGGTCTTGCCGCTGGGGGACGGGCGGGTGTGCTGGTACGCGGCTACGGAGGCCCCGGAGGGGGTGGTGTCGTCGGACGAGTTGGGTGTCGTGCGTGGGCTTGTGGGGCGGTGGCACGCACCGATTCCCTCGGTGTTGGACTCGACGGGGGTCGTGTTGCGGCACGACATCTACGAGTTGGGGGCGCCGTTGCCGTCATACGTGTCCGGGCGGGCGGTGTTGCTCGGGGACGCCGCGCACGCGATGACGCCCTACCTGGGGCAGGGCGCCTGCATGGCGTTCGAGGACGCGGTGGTGCTGGCTGCGGCTTGTGATCGGTTCCCGTCGGTCGAGCAAGCGCTTGCGGCTTACGATCGGGTGCGTCGGCCGCGTACTCAGGCGGTCGCGCGGGCGTCCCGGGTGGCGGGGCGGATGGGATTCCGATTGCGCAATCCGTTGGCGGTCGCGGCGCGGGATCTCGCCCTGCGCGCGATGCCCTCGTGGGCGGTCGTGAAGGGGGCCGAGCGGTTCACCGCGTGGCGGCCACCGGTGGAGTCACTCGATCGGTGAAAAATGAACAGTGACGTAAATCACGGATCACTACCGTGATTCGGGCGGGTAACGATCCAATATCACTCGTTTTCGCTGGATTCGTCACCCTTTCGCCCGATCAAGCACTCACCGTGTGGAGTCGGTCGCGGGGTGTGCCGGGCTTCGGGTGCCCGTCCCGGCGGTGCCGTTTCCCCGGTGGGCCAACTACGGTGTCCCGCCATGGCCCCCGTCCCCGCCTGTCCGACTGAAGCCATCCCCCTTCGCACCGGCACCGTCGACCTCGCGGAGGCCGACGAGTTCCTCCACCTCCACCACTCCGAGAACCCCGAGGTCGGGCCCGTCGAGCACCGGTTGGCCGAGGTGCACGGCGAGGTCGCCGCGACCGGCACCTACCGGCACACGCCGGCCGAGCTGGCGTTCGGCGCGCGGGTCGCGTGGCGCAACAGCGCGCGCTGCATCGGGCGTCTCTACTGGCGCAGCCTCAAGGTCCGGGACCTGCGGGACCTGCGCGATCCCAAGGAAGTCGCCGACGAGTGCGTCGAACACCTCAAGCTCGCCACGAACGACGGGAAGGTGCGTCCCGTCATCACCGTGTTCGCCCCCGACGAACCCGGTCAGCCCGGTCCGCGCATCCGCAACGAGCAGCTCGTCCGCTACGCCGGCTACCGGGGCCGCGACGGCGGGGTGCTCGGCGACCGCCGCAACGCCGAGCTGACCGATCACGCCCTGGCCCGGGGGTGGCGGCCGCCGGTCGAGCGGGGGCCGTTCGACCTGCTGCCGCTGATCGTGGAGCGCGAGGACGCCGACCCCGCGATGGTGGAACTGCCCCGCGACGCCGTGCTGGAAGTCCCGATGAGCCACCCCGAACTGCCGTGGCTGGCCGGTCTCGGGCTCAAGTGGCACGCGGTGCCCGCGATCAGCAACATGCGGCTGCGGATCGGCGGGATCGACTACCCGGCCGCGCCGTTCAACGGCTGGTACATGGGCACCGAGATCGGGGCCCGCAACTTCGCCGACGTCGACCGCTACGACCTGCTGCCCTACCTCGGCCGCCGGATGGGGCTGGACACCTCCCGCGTGCAGACCCTGTGGCAGGACCGGGTGCTGGTGGAGCTCAACCGGGCGGTGCTGCACTCGTTCGCCGAGGCCGGGGTCACCATCACCGACCACCACACCGAGTCCGACCGGTTCCTCACCCACCTGCAGAAGGAGGAGGCGGCCGGACGGTCCTGCCCGGCGGACTGGACGTGGATCGTGCCGCCGATGTCCGGGGGCATCACCAGCGTGTTCCACCGCTACTACGACAAGCGGGAGCTGGTGCCGAACTTCTTCGCCGGCGACACCGAGGGCGTGTGCCCGGTGATCCACTGACCGTGCGCAGTACGTCCGTACGGTCAACGTCAACGGCGTGGTGTGGTGTGGATCACCTTTGATCGACTACCGTGCGTTCTTGTGAAAGTGGGCATTCCCGCGGAATCGCGGCCCGCTGAGCGCCGCGTGGCCGGGCTACCGGAAACGGTGACCTCGCTGATCGGCGCCGGTCTCGCGGTCGACGTGCAGTCCGGGGCGGGCCTCCACGCCCACGCCTCGGACGCCGCCTACCGCACGGCCGGAGCGGAGATCATCCCCGACCACCCCGCCGGCAGCACCGAGGTCGTCCTGACCGTGCAGCCGCTGGACCTGGACCAGGCCCGGCTGCTGCGCGAGGGCGACATCACCGTCGGCTTCCTCCAACCAGCGACCGAACTCGACCTCGTCCGCGTCCTCGCGGAGCGCAAGGTCACCGCCTTCAGCCTCGACCTGCTGCCCCGGGTGACCCGCGCGCAGAGCGCGGACGCCCTGTCGTCGCAGGCCCTCGTCTCCGGGTACCGGGCCGTCCTGCTCGCGGCCCGGCACCTGCCGCGCTTCCTGCCCATGTTCACCACCGCCGCGGGCACCGTGCCCCCGGCCAAGGTGCTGGTCCTGGGCGCCGGGGTGGCCGGTCTCCAGGCGATCGCCACGGCCCGCCGGCTCGGTGCCGTGGTGGAGGCCTACGACGTCCGCAAGGCCGCCGCCGAGGAGGTCCGCAGCCTGGGCGCCAAGTTCCTCGAACTCGACCTGGAGTCCCAGGACGGCGTGTACGCCGCCGTGCAGTCCGAGGCGTTCCTGGAGCGCCAGCGCGCACTGATCGCCGAACGGGTCGCCGCCAGCGACATCGTCATCTCCACGGCCGCCGTGCCGGGCCGCAAAGCCCCCGTCCTGGTCACCACCGACATGCTCAAGGCCATGCCGCCCGGCTCGGTCGTGGTCGACCTGGCCGCCGAGTCCGGCGGCAACGTCGTCGGGTCCGCGCCCGGCGAGGACGTCTGGGTGGGCGAGGTGCTCGTCCACGGCGCGCGCAACCTGCCCAGCGGGATGCCCGTGCACGCCAGCCGGCTCTACGCCAAGAACGTCGCCAACCTGCTCGCGCTGATGACCGCCGACGGCCGGGTCGAACCCGACCTGACCGACGAGGTGCTGTCCGGGGCGTGCCTCACCCACGCGGGTGTCGTGCGCCACGCGCCCACCAGGGAGCTGCTGTGATCGAGCTGCTGACGATCTTCGTGCTGGCCGTGTTCGTGGGCTTCGAGGTGGTCTCGAAGGTCTCGACGATCCTGCACACCCCGCTGATGTCCGGCGCGAACGCCATCCACGGCGTCATCCTGGTCGGCGCGATCCTGATCACCGGCCAGGCCCACGACGCCCTCACCCTCGTCCTCGGTCTCCTCGCGGTGTTCCTGGCCACGGTCAACGTGGTCGGCGGCTTCGTGGTGACCGACCGGATGCTGGAGATGTTCAAGGGGCACAAGCGATGACGTGGGTCCAGCTCGCCTACCTGGCCGCCGCGCTGTGCTTCATCCTGGCGCTCAAGGGCCTCAGCACGCCCCGGCACGCCCGCCTGGGCAACCTGGTCGGCGCGGCGGGCATGGCGCTCGCCGTGGTCACCGCGTTCGTCACCGTCGAGGCCAACTCGGTGCTGATCCTCGTCGCCGTGGCGCTCGGCACGGTGGTCGGCGTCCCGGCCGCGCGGCAGGTCAAGATGACCGCCATCCCGCAGATGGTGGCCCTGTTCAACGGGGTCGGCGGCGCGGCGGCGGCGATCGTGGCGCTGGCCGAGTTCCTGGAGAGCGGCGACGCGGGCGCGCTGTTCATGGTCGCGACGGTGCTCACCGTGCTGATCGGGTCGGTGAGCTTCTCCGGCAGCGTGGTCACCTTCCTCAAGCTCCAGGAGGTCATGACCACCCGGCCGGTGCTGCTGCCGGCCGGGCAGTGGATCGGCATCGGCGTGGCCGGGCTGAGCGCGGCGCTGGCGCTGGCCACCCTGGTCACCGGGTCGACGTCGCTGCTGGTGCTGCTGGCGGTGGCCGGGTTGGCGCTGGGCGTGCTGTTCGTGCTGCCGGTCGGCGGCGCGGACGTGCCGATCGCCATCTCGCTGCTCAACGCGTTCACCGGGCTCGCGGTCGCCGCGTCCGGCTACGTGCTGGGCAACACGCTGCTGATCGTCGCGGGCACCCTGGTCGGCGCGTCCGGCACGATCCTGACCCGGCTGATGGCGCAGGCGATGGGCCGTTCGCTGGCCAACATCCTGTTCGGCGCGTTCAAGGCGGTGCCGCAGGCGGCGGTGTCCGGCGAGCAGCGGACCGTGCGCTCCGGCACGGTCGAGGACGTCGCGATCCTGCTGGGCTACGCGCACTCCGTGCTCGTCGTGCCCGGCTACGGGCTGGCCGTCGCCCAGGCCCAGCACGCGGCGCGTGAACTGGCCCAGCTGCTGGAGTCGCGCGGCATCAGCGTCGACTACGGCATCCACCCGGTGGCGGGCCGGATGCCCGGCCACATGAACGTGCTGCTGGCCGAGGCCGACGTGCCCTACGAGCACCTCAAGGAGCTCGACGACGTCAACCCGGGCATCGGCAGCGTCGACGTGGTGCTCGTGGTCGGGGCGAACGACGTGGTCAACCCCGGCGCGCGGGACGAGCCCACCAGCCCCATCTACGGGATGCCGATCTTCGACGTCGACCGGGCCAAGGCCGTGGTGTTCATGAAGCGCTCGATGCGGCCCGGGTTCGCGGGCGTCGACAACAGCCTGCTCTACAACCCGAAGACGACCATGCTGTTCGGCGACGCCAAGGACTCGCTGACCAAGCTGCTGGCCGCGGTCAAGCAGGTCTAGAGCTCCCAGCCGGGGACGGCGGGTCCGGTGAACGCGCCGAACGCGCCGTCCACGCCCACCCCGCGCCACCACCGGGCCAGCTCCGGGGTCGGCACGTCCGGCACGAACACCGCGATCCCGGACTCCCGGATCGTCCGCACCATCGCGCCGATCGCCCGGTGCGGCAACGACTCCCGCTGCCCGGCCAGCCGGCGCACCGCGGACGGCGCGAGCAGCAGCGCGTCCGCGGCCAGTTCCCCGAGCAGCGACAGCTCGGCCTGGCCGCCGTTGAAGCCGGCCAACCCGACCGCGATCCCGTTGTCCCGCAACACCTGCGCGTTGTCGCCGTCCTGCGCGAGCATCGACCGGGTGTCCAGGAACAGCCGCAGCCCGGTGCCGGGTAAGCCGGTCCGGTCCAGGATCCGCTTCACCGTGCCGACCAGGTCCTCGTCCCGGGACTGCATCGGCGACAGCTCGACGTGCAGGGTCCCGGCCGACCAGCCCGCCGCCGCCTCGGCCGCCTCGCCCAGCGCCCACTGGCCCAGCGCCTGCGACAGGCCGTTGGCCTCGGCCAGGTCCACGCACGCCTCGTGCTCCAGCTCCGCCCACCGCAGCCGCGCCACGTGCCCGACCGGCGCGTCGGACTCCAGGTCCACCACCGGCCGGTACTCGACCTCCAGCTCGCCGTCGGCCAGCGCGCCCGGCATCCGGGCGGCCCGCGCCAGCCAGGCCCGCGCCCGGGTGTCCTCGTGCCGGTCGTAGGGCAGCCACTGGCGCTTGCCGCGCGCCTGGGCCCGGTGCAGGGTCGCGTTCGCGGCCCGCAGCAGCTCGTCGACACCCCAGTCCGCGGTCGGCCGGTCGACCACGCCGATGCTCGCCGACACCGCCGTGCCGCCGGTCATCGGCTCGGCCAGCGCGGCGGTGATCCGCTCGACCATGGCCGGCACCGTCGGCGTGCCCGGCCGGTTGGCCACGACCAGCGCGAACTCGTCCCCGCCGACCCGGGCGACCAGCGCGTCCTCCCGCGCCACCACGGCTTCCAGCCGCCGGCCGACCTCGCGCAGCACCCGGTCGCCGAGCGGGTGGCCCACGCCGTTGTTCACCACCGAGAACGCGTCGAGGTCCAGGTGGTAGAGCGTCACCCCGCCCGGCGACGCGCCGTGCATCGCCTCCAACCGGGTCGCGAAGTGCTGCCGGTTCGACAGGCCGGTCAACGCGTCGTGCAGGAGCTGGTGGTCCAGGTTCTTCTGCAACAGGTGCAGCTCGGTGACGTCCTCGGCCATCGTCACGTGGAACGCGGGCCGGCCGTCGGCGTCGCGCAGCAGCGACACGGCCAGCCGCACCCACACCGGTTCGCCGTCCGCGCGGACCAGCCGGCGCTGCTCGCGGAACCGGTCCACCCGGCCCGCGCCCGCCGCCCGGTACATCGCGGCCAGCGCGTCGGCGTCGGCCGGGTGGAACAGGCCCAGCAGCCGACGTCCGCCCAGCTCGGCGTGCGGCACGCCGACCATCTCGCCCAGCGCCTCGTTCGCCTCCACGCACACGCCCGTCAAGTCGGTGATCACGATGCCGAACGCCGACGTGGCGAACACCTCGTGGAACCGCGCCTCGCTGACCGCGAGCACGCGCTCCGCCCGCCGCTTCGCGGTCAGCAGCGCCCGCTTGACCTCCTCCTGCTGGTCGAAGGCGGCCAGCCGCATCGCGCCGGCGAAGCCCGCGCTGATGCCGCCCAGGACGGCCACGACCTTCTCCGCGAGCCGCGGCACGCCGCGCAACTCCGGTGCGAACAGCAGCGCCCGGCCCAGCACGTCGACCGTGCGCCGGAGCGTGTCCTGGCCGGTGAAGTGGCCGCGCACCAGCCGCCCGCCGACCTCGGCGACGGCGTCCACCGCGAACGGCTCCGCCTGCACCGCGTCCGCGATCACGTCCACGAGGTCGAGCAGGAACAGCTCGATCTCGGCCGGGGACAGCGGCACGTACGCCGTCGGGTAGACCGCCCGCATCCACTCGCGGGCGATTTCCCGCCGCCGCGGCCTAACGGGCGGCGTCACGGCGGCTCACCTCTTGTGGCCGACCCCGGCGAGGATGCCCGCCCGCCCCGGATCGCCCTCCTGCACCGCGCCCTCCTCCGGACGCCACAGCGGCAGCGGCACCACACCCGGCTCGACCAGGTCGAACCCGCTGAACAGCGCGGTGATCTCCGCGCACGACCTCGGGAACATGGGGTTCATGCTCTTCTTCATCACCTCGACGATCCCGGCCATCTCCACCGGCTGGAGGTCCGCGGTGAACTGGGAGACCGCCAGCCCGCTGCCCGGCGCGACCGCGTCCCGGTAGGCCGCGACCACCGCCGTCGGGTCCTTCTCCGGCGGCACGAAGTGCAACACCCCCACGACGAGCACGCCGACCGGCTCGGTGAAGTCCAGCAGCCCCGTGCCGCGGGCCGCGGCCAGCACCGCGGCCGGGTCGGTCAGGTCCTCCTGCACGACCGCCGCCTGCTCGTCGTGCTCCAGCATCAGCCTGCTGTGCGCGACCGCCACGTCCTCGAAGTCGACGTAGACCACCCGCGCCCCCGGGTCCGCCCGCCGGGCCACCTCGTGCACGTTGCCCACCGTCGGGATGCCCGACCCGAGGTCGAGGAACTGGCGCACCCCGCCGGCGGCCAGGTGCAGCACCGCGCGGCGCAGGAACGCCCGGTTCAGCCGCGCGATCGTCCGCGCGTTCGGCTGCGCCAGCAGGAACTTCTCGGCCAGCGCCCGGTCGGCCGCGAAGTTGTGGCCACCGCCGAGCAGGTAGTCGTACAGCCGGGCCGCGCTGGGCAGACCGGTGTCCACGTCGTCCGGGACCCAGCCCGAGCGTTCCGTCACGCCAACAACTCCCGATTCCACGCGGAGGGGACCGGACCCGGTGCCCGCGCGCAGAGGCTACTGAGCGGAACTCGCCGCCGGCAGTGCCCGCGCGCGCTTGCCCCCGATCGGCGTAGGGGGTGGGGTGCCGCGGCACCGCCCGGCACCCGTCACGCAGGGTCGTCCCGCGATGCGGACACGGCGGCTCACGCGCCTGGAACTCAGTACCATTCGCCCATGTCAGACGAGGCACGCACGCTCACCGACGTGGTCACCAGACTGCGCCGCGCCCTGCGCACCAGCATCCGGTCGGAATGGCCGTGGGACTCGCTGCCGATGGCCCAGGTCGAGCTGCTCCAGACCCTCGCCGAACGCCCGCCGATGCGGGTCGGCGACCTCGCCGCCGAGCTGCGACTGGCCCCCAACACGGTCAGCGGACTGGTCGGCCAGCTCATCGAGGGCGGGCTCGTCGCCCGCGGCGGCGACCCCGCCGACCGCCGGGTCGCGCGGCTCTCGGTCACCCCGCAGGGCCACGAGCAGCTCGCCGTCTGGCAGGCCGCGCACGAGAAGCGCATCGGCTCCGCCCTCGACCGGCTCGACCCCGGCGAGCGCGCCGACGTGGTCCGCGCCCTGTCCGCCCTCGACCACCTGGTAGACCACCTGCGTGCCAGCTGACACCCCCGCCCCGCGCCGGGCGGCCACCCCCGCAGTGCTCACCGCCATCGCGCTCGGCGGCGGCCTCGGCGGCCTCGCCCGGTACGCCTTCACCGGCCTGGGGATCCCCGGCACGATCGCGGTCAACGTCCTGGGCTCGGCGCTGATCGGCGTGCTGATGGCCCTCGTGCCCCGGCTGCACCCGCTGGCCCGGCCGTTGCTCGGCATCGGCTTCCTCGGCGGGTTCACCACGTTCTCCGCCCACGCGCTCGACGTCGTGCGGCTGGGCCCCGGCTGGGGCGCCCTCTACCTCGTCGGGACGCTGCTCGGCGCGCTCGCCGCCACCGCCGCCGGCCTCGCGATCACCAGGAAGGTGACCGGGTGACCGCCCTGCTGGTGTTCTGCGGCGCGGCCGTCGGCGCGGTCGCCCGCCACCTGACCGACCGCGCCCTGCGGACCCGGCACCGCTTCCCGTGGGGCACGCTCACCGTCAACGTCGCCGGCTCGTTCCTGCTCGGCTGCCTCACCGGGGCCGCGCCCGCCTGGGCCGCCCTCGTCGGCACCGGGTTCTGCGGCGGCCTCACCACCTACAGCACGTTCAGCTTCGACACCGTGCGGCTGCTGGAAGACCGCGCCTACCGGCAGGCGTTCGCCAACGTCGCGGTGAGCGTCCTGGCCGGCGTCGGCGCGGCCGCCGCCGGCCACCTGCTCACCCGGACTTGAGCCGGCTCAGCACCGCCGGCAGGTCGTCCTCGTGCACCACGCCCAGGCGCTGCGTCGCCCGGGTCAGCGCCACGTACAGGTCACTGGCCCCGCGCGGCGACTCCGCGAGGATCCCCGCCGGGTCCACCACCAGCACCGAGTCGAACTCCAGACCCTTCGCGTCGGCCACCCCCAGCACCACCACCTGCGCGTCCAGGTCGTCCGACGCGCCCGGCACCACCGACCGCAGCGCCGCCACCCGCTCGACCGGCACGATCACCGCCAGCTTGCCGTCCCCGATCGCCGACACCTCCGCCGTCACCAGCGCCGGCAGCGCCTCCGCCACCGCCGGCACCCGCGCGCTCCACGGCTCGACCCCGCTGTCGCGCACCGACGTCGGCGGCACCAGCTCCGGGTCCACGCTCGCCAGCACGTCCGCCGCCACCGCCATGATCTCCGACGGCGTCCGGTAGTTCACCGTCAGCTCGGTCAGCTTCCAGCGGTCCATCACGTACGGCGACAGCACCTCGTGCCACGACGACGCGCCCGCGATGTCCCCGGTCTGCGCGATGTCGCCCACCACCGTCATCGACTTGCTCGGGCAGCGCCGCATCAGCGTCCGCCACGCCATCGGCGACAACTCCTGCGCCTCGTCCACGATCACGTGCCCGAACGTCCACGTCCGGTCCGCCGCCGCCCGCTCGGCCGCCGTCTCGTAGCGCTCCGCGCCGTGCCGCTCGGCCAGCCGGTAGGCGTCCACCAGGTCCGTCGCCATCAGGATGTCCGGGTCCGCGTCGTCCTCCAGGTCGAGGATGTCCAGCACGCCCTGCGCGTAGTCGATCGCCTGCCGGCGCTGCCGCTCCGCGCGCGCCTTCGCCTCGGTGTCGTCCTCGCCGAGCAGCTCGGCGGCCTCGTCCAGCAGCGGCACGTCCGCCGGCGTCCACGCCGCGCCGCGCGGCCGCACCAGCAGCGCGCGCTCGTCGGCGGACAGCCTCGGCGTCGCCTTCGCCAGCCGCTTCGGCGACGAGTACAGGTCCTCCAGCAGCTTCTGCGGGGTCAACGTCGGCCACAGCCGGTCGATCGCCGCCCGCACCTCGGCGTCCTCGCGCAGCTCGCGCCGGATGTCGTCGATGTCGGCCTGGTCCAGCAGGTGCCGCCCCAGCCGGCCCACCGCCTGCGAGGCCAACGTCGAGATGATCTCCCGCGCGAACGCGCGGCGCGCCTCGTTGTGCGGCTTGCGGGTCCGCCGGGCCCGGCCGCGCGCCGCCGTGATCGCCCGGCGGTCCAGGCGCAGCACGTCCTGCTCGAACGGCACCTCCACCAGCGCCGGGGCCTCCTGGCGGTCCTTGATGGCGTGCGCCACCACGTCCGCCATCTCGACGCGGCCCTTCAACGCCGCCGTCGCGGCCGGCTCGCGCCCCACCGCCGTCAGGCCGGGGAACAGCTCGCCCACCGTGGACAGCAGCACGCCGGTCTCGCCCAGCGACGGCAGCACCTGGCCGATGTAGCGCAGGAACGTCGAGTTCGGGCCGACCACCAGCACGCCGCGCTTGGCCAGCTGGCGGCGGTGCGTGTAGAGCAGGTACGCGGCGCGGTGCAGCGCGACGGCCGTCTTGCCGGTGCCGGGACCGCCCTGCACGACCACCACGCCGTTGAGCTCGGTGCGGATGATCCGGTCCTGCTCGGCCTGGATCGTGGCGACGATGTCGCCCATCTGCCCGGTGCGGCTCGCGTTCACCGCGGCGAGCAGCGTCGCCTCGCCGGTCAGGCCCTCGGTGTGCCGCGACGGGTCCACCGAGTTGATGTCGAGCACCTCGTCGTCGAACCCCACCACCCGGCGCTGCTTCGTGCGCAGGTGCCGGCGGCGGCGCACCCCGTCCGGCGCGGCGGCCGTGGCCAGGTAGAACGGCCGCGCGGCGGGCGCGCGCCAGTCCATCAGCAGCGGCTCGTACTCCTTGTCCTCGTCGAACAAGCCGATCCGGCCGATGTAGAAGCGGTCGTCGGTGTGGAAGTCCAACCGACCGAAGCACAACCCGTTCTCGACCGCGCTGTACTGGGCGAGCTGGTCGGAGTACATGGCCACCGAGGTGTCCCGCTCGGAGCGCATCTGGTGGGTGCCACCGGTTTCCCGCAGTGACCCGGCCAGCCGCTTCGAGCTCAGTTCGCGGAGGTCGTCCAGCCTGCCGTACAGCATCGACACGTATTCCTGCTCCGACTCGATGTCCGCGAGTCGGAGGTCGTCGGAGGGGGTTGACAACGTGCCTCATTTCTGGATAGCGTGTTTTATCAGGCTGTGCCGCTTTTCGCCTGACGCCTCTCTGCGCGCGCAGAAAGTTCAATCTACACGGTCTTTCGTCAGCGCGCCTCCACCTGTGCCCCGTTCTGCCGGTCGCTCTGCCGGTTCCCGCCGATGTGCGGCTTGGCCACGCGGCCGCTTCCGTCACGAACCCCGCCCTTTGTTCCGCCATGGGGCCGGCCCCCTCGGTTCGGCGGGCTTGCCGGCGCCGGGCGGTGCCTGGCGGCACGGCCACGCGGCGACCAGGATGACGCCCATGCGCCAAGACCCGATCGCCGTGCTCGGCCTGGGTGCGATGGGCCGCCCGATCGCCCGCAACCTGGCCCGAGCCGGCTTCCCCGTCACCGCGTGGAACCGCACCCCCGGCCGCGACGGCGAAGTCCGGGCCGCCGGCGCGGTGTCCGTGCGGACCCCGGCCGAAGCCGCCCTGCCGGTGGTGCTCACGGTGCTGCCCGACCTGGCCGACGTGGTCGAGGTGCTGGAGGGGCCGACCGGCCTGCTGGCCGGGTGGCGCGAGGTCGAACGCCCGGTGCTGGTCGTCATGGGCACCCACTCGCCGGCCGCCGTCCGGGCGCTGGGCGAGGAACTGCCCGACGTGCGCCTGGTCGACGCCCCGGTGAGCGGCGGCGACATCGGGGCCGAGGCGGGGACGTTGAGCATCATGGTCGGCGGGCACGCGGACGACGTGCTGAGGCTCCAGCCGTACTTCAGCGTCCTGGGCACGACGGTCCGCCACCTGGGGCCGCTGGGTTCGGGTCAGATGACCAAGGCGTGCAACCAGATCGTGGTGGGCGCGGTGCTGAACGCCGTGTCGGAGGCGCTGGCACTGGCCGTGGCGAACGGCCTGGACCCGGAGACCGTGCTGGACGTGCTGGGCGGGGGACTGGCGGGCGGCGCGGCGCTGGAAGCCAAGCGGGAGAAGTGGGTGAGCGGCGACTACACCCCGGGAGGCCGAGCCCGACACCAGCTCAAGGACCTGGCCTTCGCCTTGGAGGCAGGCCGAGCCTCGAACGTCCCGCTGCCGGTGACAGCGGCAGTGGGTCAGATGTACACGGCGATGTGCGCACTGGGCCTCGAAGACGACGACCACAGCGGCATCTACCAGGTCTACCAATCCCTGACCCACAACCGCCGCCGTCCCTGACCACACGGCTCCCAGCCCTGGCTACGGCCGCACACGGACGGCTACACACGGGACGGCTACACCGGGACGGCTACATGGGTCGGCCGCGTCGGCCGGTTACACCTTCAGGTGAAGCAGCGGGAACGTGACAACCTGCCGGGCCTCTCGAAGCATGAGCCTAAATAGGCATGGTGGCGACTCAGGCGACTGACAACGTCAGCACCCG
This sequence comes from Saccharothrix espanaensis DSM 44229, assembly GCF_000328705.1. NCBI lineage: Bacteria > Bacillati > Actinomycetota > Actinomycetes > Pseudonocardiales > Pseudonocardiaceae > Saccharothrix > Saccharothrix espanaensis. The sequence goes on from NC_019673.1 coordinate 1,608,584, forward strand.
GTGGTGCGCGCGTACCGAACAACCGGTACCCGCCCCGCAGCACCCGGCGGACGTACCCGGCCCCCACAGGGCCCCGGCATTGGGCAGACGCGTGAACCGCCGCTGGTGCACGCGTGGACAGCCGCAGGGCAGACGCGCGGACGGCCGCCGGCCTGACGCGTGGGCCGCCGCCGGGCGCAAGCGCCGACTGTCACGGGGCCGCGTGCGTCGACGCGGTGCGCGCCGGCCGGCCGTACGCGCCGACGCGAGCGCGGGCTGGGCTCGCGCGCCGCCGCAGCGCTTGGGCAGCGCAGCGGCAACGCTGCGGCTCGGTCGGCCGTGCGCGCCAGGCCGGCGCTGGCAGGGAGCTGGCGCTGGCAGGGAAGGACGGCGGCGGGGAGAACGGCGGCAGGGAGAACGGTGGCAAGGAAGACGGGGGCCGGGGGAGGCGCAGGACTGGGGAGACGCAGAGCTGAGGGAGACGGAGGACCGAGGGAGACACGAGATCGAGGGAGACACGAGATCGAGGGGCGGGGGGCGAGTGCGGTGTGGGGCGTGCCGTTGTGGGGCGTGCGGTACGGCGGGTGAGGGGGTGGGGCGGGGTGGTCACCCGGTGAGCGGCAGTCGGCGGGCACGTGGGTGATAGGTCGGGCGGGTGGGTGGGGGAGGCGGCACCCTGGGAATGTGAAGGAGCATCGGCGGGAGCTGGTTCGGCTTGGGCGGGTCGTGGTGGATCGGGGGCCGTGGCAGCTTGGGTTCGCCGTGTTCGTGTCGGTGTGGTCCTTGGCGTGGGTTGTGGGGCAGGGGTTCGGGGGGTTGGGGCCCTTGGACGTCGTGCGGGGGCCGGTGGGGTGGGCCGGGGTTCCGGTGGGGTGGCTCGACTCGGTCGGCTCGTGGTGTGCGGGGCGCACCGGGTGGTTGGCGGTTGTCGGGGGGTTGTTGTGGGCGATGACCACCGCCCGGCAGCAGTTGTCGGCCTTGTTCGGGTGGCTCTCGGTGATGTTCGCGGCCGAGTCCGTGGGATATGGCGCGGTGCACCGGGCGCTGCTGACGTTCGCGGTGTTTCTGGTGGTCCTGGGGTTGTTGTCCATTCCCGGCCGGCGGGCGTTCGTGGTGGACCGGATCGCGATCATCCCGAAGGACGTCGCGCGGGCCGCCGCCACGTCGGTCGCCTTGTCGGCGGTGGTGCCGTTGATCGCTCCCGGGTTGGTGATCGCGGGATTGCTGAAACCCTATGTGACGAGACCACCACGCTCGCGTTCTGAACCGAAAGACCTGTGGGCGAAGTCAAGTTTCGATCACGCTTTGCCCGCGCCGCGACCGGCCGCGCGGGCCCCGCTCGGCGCGAGTTCGGGGCAGGACGCGGGCTAGCGGCTGTTACCCGCGAGTACCGGCGATTGTCCGGCGGACAAACGTTTTGCCGATAATTACCGCGCGACCTGCGGCTTATCCGCCAAGTCCATTCGGGACACCCGGCGGCCAATGCGAGCGGTGCTCACGTGGTGACCGCAGTCCTGCGCGTACGTGCGACGATCCGTGATGAAGCTGTCCCAATCCAGTGTTTGGGCTTACTGGTCCGTATCCATCAAGATGTGCGAGTGCATGAAAATCCCGCCGAAAACCGCTTAGCCAAGGTGATGCGCCGTCAGCCTGTCCAGCAGCGGGGTGCCGCCACGGTGACCGCCATTGTCGACGCGTGCGCGCGGCTGCTGAACGAGTACGACTACGACGACATCACCACAGCCCGGATCGTCGAGCTCGCCGGCGTGCCAATCGGCTCGTTCTACCAATACTTCCCGGACAAGCGTTCTGTTGTGCACGCCTTGGCGCTGCGCGGCATGGAGCAGTACCTCAAGCGGGTCGAAACGCTGTTCAACGAAGGGCACCTCGCCGCGAACTGGCGGGAAGCGGTGCAGCAAGTCGTGGACGTCTACCTCCGCATGCTGGTCGAATTGCCCGGTTTCGGGCGGGTCCGGTTCAGCGACCTGTTCGACGGCCACCACCTCGACGCCAGCGTCGACCAGTACGAACTCATGGCCGAACGGCTCCGCGAACTGTTCGTCAACCGCTTCGGCGTCCGGGGGGACGCGCCGGTCGCGCTGACGTTCCGGATGGCCACCCAGACCGCCGACGCGATGTACAAGCTGGCCGAACGGGTCGAACCCGCCGAACGCACCGTCGTCCTCCGCACCGCCGACGGCGTGATACTCCGCATGCTGTCCGGGGTGTTCGACCCGGCGTGACCGGCGTGCTCGACCCGGCGTGATCGGGGTGTCCGACCCGGCCTGACCGGGGGCGTTCGACCCGGCATGACTTGCCGCGCCGGCCCGGGTGGTGTGGGCTGGACCGGTGAGCGACTTCGACGTGATCGTGATCGGCGGCGGACCGGTGGGCGAGAACGCCGCCGCCCGGACCGCCGCCGGGGGCCTGAAGACCGCGTTGGTGGAAGCCGAACGGGTCGGTGGTGAGTGCTCGTACTGGGCCTGCATGCCGAGCAAGGCGTTGCTCCGGCCCGGTCACGCGCTCGCCGCCGCCCGTCGGGTCCCCGGCGTGCCCGTCGGCGAACGGCTCGATCCCGCCGCGGTCCTCAAGCGGCGCAACGGTTTCACGTCGGACTGGGACGACTCGGGCCAGGTGGGGTGGGCCGAGGGTGCCGGTCTGGAGGTCGTGCGGGGTCGTGGGCGGCTGGTCGGCGAACGTCAGGTCGAAGTCGATGGTCGGGTGCTGACGGCGTCCCGCGCGGTCGTCGTGTGCACCGGCAGCGTGCCGCGCATCCCCAAGCTGCCCGGTCTCGCGGACGTGTCGTACTGGACGTCGCGGGAGGCCACCTCCGCGCAGGAGGTGCCGACGTCGCTGGTGGTGCTCGGCGGCGGCGTGGTCGGCGTGGAGATGGCGCAGGCGTGGGCCCGGCTCGGCTCGGCGGTGACGCTGGTCGTGTCCGGCGCGCGCCCGCTGCCCAAGTTCGAGGACTTCGCGGGCGACCTGGTGCTCGACGGGCTGCGCGAGGACGGCGTGACCGTGCGCACCGGCGTCAAGGCCACCGGTGTGTCCACTGTGGATGGTGACATCGCGTTGGCGCTGTCCGACGGCACGTCGGTCGCCGGCGCGCACCTCCTGGTCGCCACCGGCCGGCAGCCCGCCACGTTCGACCTGGGCGTCGAGGGGTTCGGTTTCACCGCGGGCGACGCGCTGCCCGTGGACGACACCGGCCGCGTCGACGGCGTCGACTGGCTCTACGCGGCGGGCGACGTCACCGGCCGCGCCCTGCTGACCCACCAGGGGAAGTACGCCGCCCGCGCGGTCGGCACGGCCATCGTCACCGGCGCGACCGACCCCGAGCCGTGGACCGCGCCGGTCGCCACCGCCGACCACACCGCGGTGCCGCAGGTGGTGTTCACCGACCCCGAGGTCGCGTCGGTCGGGTGGACCGAGGCGCAGGCGCGCGAGGCGGGCCTGGACATCCGGGTGGTGGACCTGGACATCGCGGTGGCCGGGTCGTCGCTGCACGCGGACGGCTACCGGGGCAAGGCGCGGATGATCGTGGACGAGCGGCGGCGCACCCTGGTCGGTGTCACGTTCGCCGGCCCGGACACCGCGGAGCTGGTGCACGCCGCGACGATCGCGATCGTCGGCGAGGTGACCGTGGACCGGCTGTGGCACGCGGTCCCGGCGTACCCGACGATCAGCGAGGTGTGGCTGCGGCTGCTGGAGGCCTACGGTCTCTGACCGCCGGTAGACCGCCGCTCACGCACCGAGATCAGCGGTACGCCGAGTGCCGTACGTCTTGTGCCCCATTAGGTGCCAACTCCGAAATTTCGCGGTCTGCCTCATTACACTGAGACAAGTGACCAGAGGAACCGTTGCCCTCGCGACCGCGGCGGTCCTCTGGTGCGCGTTCCTGATCGGCACGACGTTGACGCCCGGCGGGCCCGAGTTCACGCCGTTCGTGGTGCACCTGCCGGGTTTCCTGGTCGCCCCGGTGGTGTTGTTCACCCTGCTCCGCGCCCGGTCCAACGCCGTGCTCTGCCTGGCTCACGTGCCGAAGTCGTTGCTGGGTCTGGGTTTCGCGGTGGCGGTCGCGGGGTGGCTGTTCTCCTGCGGCGCGCTGACCGGCCGGCCGGGCACCGAGATGCTGTGCACGGTGGCGGGCCTGGCGATCGTGCTGCACGTGGCGTTCGGGCTGATCGCGGTCGGCCTGGTCCGCACCGGCCGCTGACCGCCAACCCGACCCCGCACCACTCCGTACCACGCTCGACACCTGTCCCGAACGGCGTAGCACCCGTCACCGCAACGGACTACCGCGACCAGCACGGATCACGGCAACCGAAACGCCGTGACCGACACCCCGCAAGCGGCTACTGGGTGGAGGGCAGGCGCAGCGCTTGGTCGGCGAGTGCGGTCAACGCCGGGTCGGCGGGGTCGGACTCGCCTTCGGCCCACACGACCTGGGCGATGCGGACCTGGTTGGTCTTCGTCGCCGTCCGGATCGCCGACCGGTCGAACGACACCGGGCCGCCCGGCCACGTCCGGCCGTCCTTGACCAGCGCGGTCACCCCGCCGGAGCCGGCCGCCGACGCCACCTGGCGCAGCTCGCCCGCCCGTGCCGCGTCCGGCAGGTTCAGCTCCGACACCGCGACGCCGACCTTGCGGCCGTCCACCACCGTCTCGTACTGCGCCCGCCGCAGCTGCATGCACATGTGCCCGGACAACCACACCTGCACGTCGCCGAACGCGTGCTTCGCGCAGTCCTCGCTCCGGTCCGCGCCCTTGGGGGTGAAGTTCCGGCCGTCCACGACCACCGTCGTCGGCTGCGGTGTGGAGCTCGCGGACTGCGTCGCCGCGGACTCCCCGCCGGAGGTCAGCGTCACGACCAGCCCCACCACCAGCAGCACCGCGACCACGCCCGCCGCCGCGTACGGGAGCCACCGGGGCCGGCGCGGCGCGGGCGGCACCTTGGGCAGCAGCATGGTGCTGGCCGACGCCAGGTCGGCCGCCGCGTCCGGGAACCCCTCGGCGCGCAACTGCCGGGTGTCCGGCGGGATGCCGGTGGGCGCGAGGACGGCCAGCAGCTTGGCGGCGTGCTCGGCGGAGCACGGGCGGTCGCTGGTGGCCAGTTCACGGGCCGCCGCGAGCAGCGTGGTGGGCTTGGGGTGCAGCACCCGCACGCCGCGGTTGAGGTCGCCGGTCGGCTGCACGACGTGCGCCACGTAAGGCCCCACCGCGACCACCGTCGTCACCGGCAGCGGTTCGCCGCGCATGTCCTGGATCCGCCGGGCCACGGCGGTGGTCGCCGCCAGCGCCTCGGCGGCCGGGCTGGTCGCGCCGTCCGGGCGGGTCAGCGGCCAGCCGTCGATCCGCCACTGGCCGGCCAGCGGCGCTTCCAGCCGCATCGCGGGGTCCGGCAGGTCGACGCCGACCACCACGAGCACGCCGCGAGGCAGCACGATCACCGCGTCGAGGGTGCGCGGGCAGTCCGGCGGGGTCACGCCGAGCATGGCCACCCCGCCCAGCACGGAGTCGCCGGTGCCCCACGTGCTCAGCGCGGCACGCACGTCCACACCGATCTGGGTCGGCTCGGCTCCGAGCCGGATCAGCCGCACAAGATCACACCGTTCCACACGGTCGAACACGGTAGCGCCGCCGGGGGTGGCTGTGCCCGTGGATCGGCGGTAGACGCGGGTGGGGTTCGACTTCACCGCGATGGCGGTGACCCGCGCCGAGGTCCACCGGCCGGTCGTGGTGCTACCGGAGCGGGCCCGCGTTGATCACGCGAGCGTGACGAAGTGATCTCGGAATGTGACCTCTTCGGAGCTGTCGCACGCGCTGAGGTTGCACTTTAGGGTCGAAAGTCCTGTATCTGACCCGCCCGGGTGATGAACGTGCTGGTTCTTCTGGCGGACCGCACCGCCAGCGGGCAGAATGACCATGTCGGGAATTCACCGGATCGTCCGCGTCGACAGGCCGTAGGGGAAGACGTCCCTCGTCGAGTAGCGGAGGTCAGCTGTGAGCACCCGCAGCACCAGTGGCGTGGTCTACGTCCACTCGTCGCCGTCTGCGGTCTGTCCGCACGTCGAGTGGGCCATCTCGGGCACCCTCGGTGAGCGAGCGGACCTGAAGTGGGCGGCACAGCCCGCCGCTCCGGGCCAGTTGCGCGCCGAGTGCGCCTGGGACGGGGACGCCGGTACCGGCGCCCGGCTGGTGGCCGCGCTGCGCGCGTGGCCGATGGTGAGGTTCGAGGTCACCGAGGACCCGAGCCCCGGAGTCGACGGCGTCCGCTACTGCTTCGCGCCCGTGTTGGGCCTGTGGCACGCCCGGACCAGCGCGAACGGCGACATCGTCGTGTCCGAGGACCAGCTGCGCGCGCTGGCCGCGCGCAGCCGGGGCGGCGAGTCGTTCGCCCACGGCGTCGACGAGATCCTGGGCGCGGCCTGGGACGACGCGCTGGAACCGTTCCGCCGGGCGGGCGACGGCGCGCCGGTCACCTGGCTGCACCGCGTCGGCTGACCCGACCGCGTCCACCCCGGACGCGGTCGGACCCGACCCGCCCCACCGGGTCCCGGCCGACCACGTCCCGAGCCACCACGTCCCGAGCCACCATGTCCCGATCCGCCGAACCCCCGCTGCCGGCTCCCGACCGACAGGATCCCGACCAGCTTCCGACCGACCAGCTTCCGACTGGGTCGTCCCGCCCGTACCGGCACGCGGCCCGCCGCCGCGCGCCCGGAACCCGCCGCGCTCGACCACCCGGTACGCGCCGGGCCCACTGCATCCCGGGGTTCGTCCTCAGCGGACCCAGACGTGCGAGTACACCCGGTAGGCCGGGGGCCGCCGGTCGGCGAGCCGGCCGAGCACCAGGTACCCGAGGTCGCCCTCCGCGGTCTTCACGCAGGCCACCGTCAGGTCGTCGGTGAAGTCCCCGTCGGCGAACGACTCGCGCCAGTCGCCGGTCTCGCCGCACTCCTTCTCGCCGGGCAGGCTCTGGGCGTCGAGGTTGCGCCACAGGTCCCGGACGCCGTAGTTCTCGATCCGCCCGATCCGCGCCCCGTTGATCGCCTTCAGCTCGCCGCTGATGTGGTTGTAGGCCAGGTCCGAGCGGTACCCGGACCGCGAGCGCTCCAGGTCGACCTCGGTGTCCTGCCCGGTGGCGTGGAACTTGAACTCCTCGATGTCGACCCGCGCGGGGCCGGGCGTCCCGGTCACCGGGGCCGGGCCGTCGTCGGTCACCTTGATCCTGGTGCCGGGCGCGGTGAACAGCACCTGCCGCCGGGTGTCGATGTGCTGGACGACCTTGCCGTCGATGGCGACCCGCAGCTTGCGGCCGGTGTGGATGGTGTACCGGTCGCACCGGGTCGGCGTCTGCTCGGCGGGGCAGATGATCACCTCGCGCTCGTCGGCCGGCGGCGGGGGCAGCTCGCGGTCCTCCTCGTCGGTGACGGTGTCCTCGTCGAGCCGCTGGTTCACGCCGACCTTCACCTTGCCGAACGGTGTCACGATCTCCGCGCTGACCGCCACCGAGATCTCGCCCTTGGTGTTGATCGTAAAAGTGATGGGCACGATCGGCGGCTGGAAGCCGATGTGGCCGATCGGGGCTTTTCCGCCCTTTTCGGAGTCCCCGGGCAGGGCGGGCAGGCCGTTCTCGCCGGGCAACGGCGGTGCGACGTCTCCGATCTCGTCGGTCTTCCCGCAGGCAGTGACCGTGGTGGCGCAGACGGCGAGCACCACGAGGGGCTTGATCCAGGAATGCATGGGCAGTGCCTCGACGTGTCCGGAGGGGATGGCTGCCCACAGGTTAGACAATTTCTTCCCGATACCACCGGAGAAACCCCGGTCAGGCCTGCCGTGTCAGCCGAAAGAAATCCCCATTAATCGTGTTCTCCGATTTCTGCGGTGTCACGCGGCGGTGGCCGGCTGCCAGGCCGCCATCAGGTCCGCGTAGGTCGGGGACTCCGCCATCAGCCGCTCGTGCGTCCCGAGCAGCGGCGGCCCGCCGTCCATCACCAGCACCTGCCCGGCCCGCAGCGCCGACGACAGCCGGTGCGCGATCACCACCAGGATGCCGTCCCGCGCCGCGAACGCCCGCTCCACGACGGCCTCCGCCGCCGGGTCCAGGTTGGACGTCGCCTCGTCCAGGACCACCACGTCCGCCGGGCACGCGTAGACCCGCGCCACCGCCAGCAACTGGGCCTCGCCCGCGGACAGGCTGCCGCCCGCGTGGCCCACCGACCCGTCGAGCCCGCCCAACCGCGCCACCACGTCCGCCGCGCCCACCGCCGTCACCGCGGCCAGCAGGTCGTCGTCGCCGGCCGTCGGCGCGAACAGCGCCAGGTTCTCCCGCACGGTCCCGGTGAACAGGTAGGTCTCCTGCGGCACCAGCGCGATCCGCGCGTGCCGCACGTCCGGCCGCACCTCGCGCACCGGGGCCCCGCCGAGCAGCACCGTCCCGGCCTGCGGGGCGACCAGCCCGGTGACCAGCCCGGCCAGCGTCGACTTGCCGATCCCGCTGGGCCCCACCACGGCCAGGTGCGCGCCGCGGGCCAGGTCCAGGTCGAGGTCGCGCACCACGGGCTCGGCGTGCTCGCCCCACCCGAACGTGACGCCGCGCAGCACCACCCCGCCCTCGCCCGGCACCAGGTCGCCGGCCTCCTCGGGCACCTCGGGCGCGGCCTCGGCGAGCCGCCGCAGCGCCACCGCCAGCCGCAGCACCACCGTGCTCGTGGTGTCCGCGAGCCGCCGCAGCGCGGGCTGCACGCTGGTGCTCAGGTAGACGACGGCGGCCAGCACCTCGCCGGCGGTGAGCGTGCCGGCGGCGACCATGCCGGGCGTGAGCACCAGCAGCAGCACCAGCGGCAGGAACCCGCCGACCGCGATCACGATGCCGCGCAGCGCCGTCGACCACGCCATCCGCACGGTGGCCCGCGCCTGCCGGTCGACCTGCCGCCCGACGTCCTCGGCGGCCCGGGACCGCCCGCCGCACGCGACGACGTCCCGCATCCCGAGCAGCACCGTGCCGGCCGCCTCGGCCGCGTCCTCGTCGGCCATCACCAGCGCCCGCTGCCCGCGTGCCAGCGACGGCAGCAGCAGGCCGAACAGCACCAGCGCCGCCACCACGGGCAGCACCACCAGCCACGCCAGCGGGGACACCGCGGTGGCCAGGCCGACCAGCGCGGCGGTGGTCGTCACGAGCAGCGCGCGGGCCTGGATGAGCAGTCCGGCGGTCGCGTCGCGCACCACCTCGACGTGCCGGGTGATCCGGGCGACCGCGCTCGCGTCCGGCTGCCGGCGGTGCGACCGGCCGTCGCGCAGGACGCCCCGCACGATCGCGGTGACCAGCCCGTCCCGCAACGGTTCCACCACGTCGCCGAGCCGGGTGAACACCTGCCGCAGCCCGAACCCGCCGAGCACCGCCAGCACCGCGAACGCCACCAGCCACGCCACGCCGGTCCGCACGTCGCCGACCGCGAACCCGCGGTCCACGGCCAGCCCGACCAGCCGGCCGCCCAGCAGCGCCGGCACGCCCTCCAGCACCGACCAGCCCAGCAGCGCCAGCACCGCGCGCCGCCGCCCGGCCAACGCCCGCAGGTAAGGACCCATCAGCCGAACACCGCCCGGTACTCCGCGTTCTCCCACAGCGACAGGTGCGAGGCCATCGCGCGCACCCGGCCGTCTTCCAGCCACACCACGGCGTCCGCCCGGCGCGCGGTCGCGGCCCGGTGCGTCACAACCACCCGGGTCCGGCCCGGCAGCGCCGAGGCGATCGCTCGCTCGACAGCGGACTCGGTGACCGTGTCCAGGCTGGCCGTCGCGTCGTCGAGCACCAGCACCTGCGGGTCGCGGACCACCGCCCGCGCCAGCCCGAGCCGTTGCGCCTCACCGCCGGACAGCGGCGTGTCGGCCATCGGCGTGTCGTAGCCGTCGGGCAGTCGCACCACCACGTCGTGCACCCGCACCGCCCGGCACGCCTCCTCGACCTCCGGCCGGCCCAGCGAGGTCCCGTAGGCCACGGTGTCCGCGACGGTCGCGCCGAGCAGCGCCGGCCGTTCGAACGCGTAGCCGACCGACCCGCCGCGCGCGACCCGCCCGGCCGAGGGCGCGGTCAGCCCGCCGATCACCGCCGCCAGCGCCGACTTGCCCGAGCCGGAGCGCCCGACCACCGCCAGGAACATCCCGGAGGGCACCAGCAGGTCCACGTCGTGCAGGGCGTCCGGCACGCACACCCCGCGCAGCTCCACCGCGCCGGGCGGCGCGTACCCGGGGGCGCCCGCCGCGACCGGCTCCTGCGCCAGCACCTCGTCGATCCGCCCGGCCGACGCGCGCGCCCGCTGCACGGCGGTCAGCACGGCCGCCTGGCCGACCACCGTCATGCCCAGGGCCGCGTAGGCCATGGCGGCCAGCACGTCACCGATGCTCAACCGCCCGGCCACCACGCCGAACCCGGCCGCGGTCAGCACCGCGAGCTCCACGGCGGGCAGCAGCAGACCGGCCCGCCAGATCATCTTCGCCTGGGTGCGCCACATCCCGACCCCGGCCGCGGCGAGCCGGGGCAGCGGCCGCAGCACGCGGTCCGCCTCCTGGTCGGCCCGACCGGACGCGGCGATCGTGCGCAGCCCGCCCACGGCGTCCAGCAGCCGCGCCGACAGCTCGCCGGACACCTCCTGGTAGGTGGCCACGTCGTCGGCGGTCAGCCGCAGGTGCGAGCGCACCAGCAGCAGCGCCAGCGGCACGCTCAGCAGGAACACCGCCGCCAGCCGCCAGTCCAGCAGCGTCAACGCCACCACCGCGCCGCCCGCGGTCATCACGGTGATCCCCAGGTTGACCAGCAGCACCGCGAAGTTCCCGGCGATCGCGCTGTCCCCGGTCAGCCGGCTCACCGCGTCACCGGCCTCGAACCGGCCCGGGTGCCCGAGCCCGACCAGCTTGCCGATCACCTTGCGGCGCAGGAACGCGGTGCCGCGCGCGGCGATCGCCGCCGCCAGCACCACGCCGATCGCGTCGCCCACCACCTCCACGCCCACCAGGCCGGCCAGCCACAGCACGGTCCCGGGGTCGAGCCGCCCGCCCAGCGCCATGTCCACCGCGCCCGCGAGCGCGGTCGGCAGCAGCAGCCCGGCGGTGGTGGCCAGCAGGGCGTTGCCGGCCAGCAGCAGCCAGCGCGGATCGCGCAGGACGACCGTTCTCAGCAGCATTCGGTGCTCCAGGCGGGCGGGGCGCATCATGGGCGAGGGCCCGACGCCGGCCACCCCGGGTGTGAGCCGGGAGGCCGTCGCCGGACCCTCGTGGGACCGGGTGAGCGGCGCACTTCGCCTGCGCCGCTCACCTCGTTCTCGTCCGCGGGCGAGATCAGCAGAGCAGCAGGCTCGCGGAGGAGTGGCTGCACGGGAGCAGCAGGGAGACGCTGGACGCGGTCGTGCTGCCGCCACCGCCGCTGCTGCCGCCGCTGGCCATCGCGTTGGACTGGACCTCGGGGGTGTCCATGTCCTGAAGGTCGAGGATGAACTCCATGTCGACTCCTTGGTGCTCGTCGGGGGGAACTGTGGGGGAAACGGGTTACTGCAACCGGCCCGCGAGGGCCGGGGCTGTGAGGAACGGCAGTGCGGGCACGCCGTCCACGGCGGACGCGAGCGCGAGCAGCACGCCCGCCCCGCCGGTGTTGAGGTCCATCGACAGCCGGCGCAGCTGGACGCCCGGGAACGCCAGCCCTTCCTGGTAGGGCACGGCGTGCCAGGCCAGCGCCGACAGGTGCCGGTCGACCGCCTCGCGGGTCCCGCCCGCCTGGGCGAGCGTGGCCAGCAGGCCCGCCCGGCCCACCATGAACGCGGGCTGGATGACGAACTCGCAGGTCAGCCCGGAGACCAGTTCGGGCAGCCGGGCCGAGCACGCGGCGTCCGGCGCGACCCGGGCGAACTCGTCGAGCGCCAGCGCGATCCCGGCGCTGCCGATGCCCACGTAGGGCAGGGTGCGCAGGGTGCCGTCGCGGACCTGGGTCGAGCCGTCCAGCGCGGTCATGCACTCGGCGAGGTCGCGTTCCAGCGCGCGCTCGGCGTGGTCGAGCCACCGCCGTTCGCCGGTCAGCTCGTGCAGCCGGGTGAACAGCAGCGCCGGGCCGGACCAGCCGTGCAGCAGGCCCGCGCGGGCCTTGTCGCCGGGCGGCGGCGCGTCGGCGAGCATCCCGACCAGCCGGTCGCCCAGGTCCAGCGCCCGGTCGGCGAACGACTCGTCGTCCCGGCGCACCGCGAAGTGCAGCAGGTTCAGCGCGACCCCGGACAGGCCCGCGTTGAGGCCGTGGTCCTTGGTGTCGGGCAGCAGCTCGGCGTACTCGCGGACCAGCTCGTCGGCCTCGTCGTGGTAGCCGAAGTTCTCCAGCACGTGGGCGATCCCGTGCGCGCCGGTGTAGAAACCGGGCTCCTTCGGCGGGTCGCGGCGCAGCGAGTCCAGCAGCCACCGCTCGTGCTCGGGGAACCGGCCCTCGCCGGCGACGTCGAGCGCGTGCAGCACACCGGCCGCCCCGTAGGCGAAGCACGCGCCGCCCACCTCGAACTGCTCCACGTCACCGGGGAACAGCCGGTCGTGGCGCTGCGGCGTGGCGCTGGCCAGGATCGCCGCGGCGATCGACTTGCGCACGACCGCCCAGTCCGGCGTCGGCTCGTCCAGCGCCGTCGACACCCGCACCGGCGGGTCGACGCGCGGCGTGAGCACCTCCACGATCCGGTCGCAGTAGTCGTCCGGCAGGCCGAACCGCCGGCGGATGAACTCCACGTGGTGGCGCAGCTTCGCGGGGGACAGCTCGATCACCGCGTTGAGCGGCAGGAACACGTACAGCCGCAGCGCGGCCAGCGCGTAGTCGTCGATCTCGAACCCGGAGCGGTCCGGCGGGGCCTGGAAACCGGGGGAGCCCAGCGTTGGCCTGCGGTCCTCCTCGACCCGGAACGCGAGCTCGAAGTCGATCAGCGACACCGCGTCGTCGTCGTCCACGAGCACGTTCAACGGGTGCAGGTCGCTGAACACCACGCCGCGCGCGTGCACGTCGGCCACGATCCGCTCGACGTCGGCCACGATCGCCAGCGCCCGCGCGGTGTACTCGGACAGGTCGCCGACGTCGTAGTGGGTCAACGGGTAGTGCTGGCCCAGCCACTGGCCGATCGGCCGGCCCGGCACCGGTTGCATCGCGAAGAACTCGTGCTCCCACGCGCTGAACAGCTCGTGGGCCGCGGGCACCCCGGGCACGCCGGACAGCAGGGTGAGGATGTCGTGCTCGCGGCGCAGCCGGGCCACCGCGTCGACGTTGTCCCGGTCCAGCCCGGCGTGCGGTCGGGCCTCCTTCAGCACCACGTCCGCGCCGTCGGACTTGCGGGTCGCCCGGTACACGCCGCCGCCGTTGGAGAAGTGCAGCGACTGCGTCACCCGGTAGGGGAACGAGTCGGCGTCACCGCCCTTGCGGGCCGCGAGGTGTTCTTCCAGGCACTTCGGCAGGGTGATCCAGTCGGGCACCCAGAAGGTCGGTTTGCGCTGGTCGGGAACCAGTTCGCCGGTCGCGCCCTCGATCGCCAGGACGCGTCTGCCGTCGACTTCCAGCCACTGCTCGACAAAGCCGCCGTAACGCACGAACAACGGTCCCGCGGCGTACCGGAGATCGCTCAGGATGTACGCGCCGGGCTGACCCGCGAGCAGTTCGTCGAGCTCGCGCAGGGTCTTTTCCAACTGCGCCTCGTCGGCCGGGTAGATGGTGATCAGCTTGCCGCTCGCCTCGCGCGGGGCGTATTTCGAGTTGCGGGCCAGCACGATCGACCGGGTGCGCAGGTACTTGAACGGGATGCGCCGCGCGACCAGGTGCTCGTAGCAGGCCAGGAGCACCTCGCCGGCGTTGCCGACGGTGGCCGAGACGTGGATCTTCCAGCCCTGGCGGGGCAGCACCGCGCCGGCCGGCTGGAGGTAGCGCCAGATCGTGAGATCGGCCCGCGCCCAGTCCGCCGGAAGCTCCGGGAGCACCTGCGAAAAATCATCGGCAGCGATTTCCGTGGAGCTTTGCACGTCGTAGAAGAGACGGTCCGCGAAGCAGTAAGCCTCATAGCGGAGATCCACCGGAATTCGCCTCCCTGTAATTTGTGGGACCGGCATATTCCCGCATGTGAGTGCACTGGAGGCCAATCCGCCAGATCGGGGAGCCGACTAGGCCGTCCGTGCTGCCCGAGACGGCCCGAACAGGTACTTTGCGTTGTGTCGGATGCAGCCGAACCACCCGTTTGCCAGGTTTGCCGCTGGGCTATTCGGAGTCCTTGGGGGAGCGCCGCTAAACGGCACGGAATCGTTCTGCTTTCCCCGTGCGGCCGGCCTGCGGAATCGGCTGAACTTCCGCTGTTTTGCGGTTCCGGTCACCCGCCGTGGTGGTCTAGGCCTATCAGGGGGTTACTCGGCTATCAGGTGTGGTCGGCGTCCGATGGGGTGTGGATCAGGGGCCGAAATTCGGGTTTAACCCATTGTTCACCAAACTCGCGCCCCATCCCGACCGCACGGATCGGGTTTCGCCCTGGGCTGATCGGGTGGTCAATCATGCGTTCGGCCGCATATGGCACGCTGATAGGTGTGTCGTCCCGGCTGCTGCTGCCCGCGGTGCTGGTGGTCGCCGCGCTGACCGCGGCCACCGGCGCACTGGCCCGCGAGGTCTACCAACGCCCCGCGCAGGCGGTCGGCGACCGCATCGCCCTGCCGTCCGACTCGTCCCCCGTGCCGCGCGCCGACCAGCCCGGCAGCCCCACCGTGCAGCGCAGCCCGGACGCCGCCCTGCACCCGGACGGCGAACGCGTCCGAGCCCTGCTCCAGCGCTACTTCGACGCCATCAACGCCCGCGACTACGACCAGTGGGCCACCACCGTCACCACCGAACGGGTCGCCCGCACCCCGCGCGCCCGCTGGGAGTCCGACTACGAGACCACCCGCAACGGCACCATCCTGGTGCACCGCGTGGAAACCGTGTCACCGACCCGGGTGCGCGTGCTGATGACGTTCGTCAGCACCCAGGCCCTGGCCAAGGCCCCCGCCGACCTGCAAGCCGACTGCATCCGCTGGCGGGTCGTCTACCCCGTCCAAGAGGAAGCAGGCAACCTGCGCGTCGACTTCGGCACCGAGGGCTCCAGCTCCCAGTTCACCGCCTGCTGACCCCAAGAACCCAGCCGACATCCCGCCCGACGCCCACCACCCAGACCTGCGGCACCTTCCCAGACGACCGGATCATCGCCGACACCATCAGGCCCATCAGGCCCGTCCGGTCCATCCGGCAACTCCGCAAAGCCGTACGCCCGACCGACCCTCAGGTCGCTCGGGCGCTGGTGGACAGGGACAGATCAGCCGTTGGTGAAGACCAGGGACACGTTGTGCCCGCCGAACCCGAACGAGTTGTTCACCGCCGCGACCAGGTCGATCTTGCGCGGTTCGCCGGTGACCACCTCCAACTGCACCTTCGGGTCCTGGTTCTCCAGGTTCAGCGTCGGCGGCACGACGCCGTCGCGCACCGAGAGCAGCGTGGTGATCGCCTCCACCGCGCCGGACGCGCCGAGCAGGTGACCGTGGTTGCCCTTCGGCGCGGTCAGCACCGGGTGGTCGCCGATCGCCCGGCGCACGGCCAGCGGCTCGATCACGTCGCCCACCTGGGTGGACGTGGCGTGGCAGTTGACGTGGCCCACGTCGGACGCGTCGACACCCGCGTTGCGCAGCGCCGTCGCGATCGCCCGCGACTGGCCCAGGCCCTCCGGGTCGGCCGCCGTGATGTGGTGGCCGTCGGAGCTGGTGCCGATGCCCGCGAGCGTGCCGTAGACCCGGGCACCGCGGGCGCGGGCGAAGTCGCCGCGCTCCAGCACCAGGATCCCGGCGCCCTCGCCGAGCACGAAGCCGTCCCGGTTGACGTCGAACGGGCGGGAGGCCCGCTCGGGCTCGTCGTTGCGGGTGCTCATGGTCCGGGCCTGGATGAAGCCCGCCATGGTGATCGTGGTGATGCACGCCTCCGCGCCGCCCGCCACGACCACGTCGGCCTCGCCGGCGCGCAGCATCCGCCACGCCCAGGCCAGGGCCTCGGCGCCGGACGCGCACGCCGAGACCGGGGCGTGCACCCCGGCCCGCGCCTTCAGGTCCAGGCCGACGTGCGCGGCCGGGCCGTTGGGCATGAGCATGGGCACGGTCAGCGGGGACACCTTGCGCAGCCCCGAGGCCTCGATCAGGTCGTCCTGGTCCAGCAGCGTCATCGCGCCGCCGATGCCGGTGCCGACGACCACGCCGAGCCGCTCGGGCTCGACCCCGTCGTCACCGAGCCCGGAGTCCGCCCACGCCTGGCGGGCGGCGACCACCGCGACCTGCTCGCAGCGGTCCAGTCGGCGCGCCTCGACGCGCGGCAGGATCTCGGTCGGTTCGACCGCCAGCCGCGCGGCGATCCGCACGGGCAGCTCGAACCGCTCCACCCAGTCCGTCACCAGCGGCTTCACGCCACTGCGGCCGGCGAGCAGAGCATCCCAGGTGGAGGCGACGTCGCCACCGAGCGGGGTGGTGGCACCCAGCCCGGTGACGACGACGTCGTTGACAGTGGTCATGCGTTGCTGGCGATGTAGTTCACCGCATCGCCCACGGTCTTGAGGTTGGCCAGCTCGTCGTCCGGGATCTTCACGCCGAACTTGTCCTCGGCCTGCACGGCGATCTCCACCATGGACAGCGAGTCGATGTCCAGGTCGTCCACAAAGGACTTGTCCACCGTCACGTCGGCCGCCTCGACACCGGCGACCTCCTCGACGATGTCGGCGAGCCCCTTCTGGATGTCCTCGTTGCTCACTGAAAATCCCTTCCTTCTTCTTGCTTCCGCCGGCCGGGCTGTCCCACCGGAGTCTGGTGTCGGGTCACGGCAGTCGGACGACCTGTCCCGCGTAGGACAGGCCGGCTCCGAAGCCGACGAGCAGGGCGACGTCCCCGCTGCGCACCTCGCCCGCCGCGCGCATGTGGTCCAGCGCGAGCGGGATGGAGGCGGAGGAGGTGTTGCCGGAGTCCACGATGTCACGTGCGACCACGAGGTCTTCACGCGCACCCTTGGCGCGCAACCGCTTCGCGATGGCCTCGATGATCCGCAGGTTCGCCTGGTGCGGCACGAAGACGTCCACTTCGGACACCTCGATGCCGGCCAGCTCCACGGCCCGCAGGGCGATCGGCGCGATCTGCGTGGTGGCCCAGCGGAAGACCGACTGGCCCTCCTGGAAGATGAACGAGTGCCGGTCGGGCACCTGGATCATCTCCGAGTGCTCACCGGCGCTGCCCCACGCGACCGGCCCGATGCCGGGTTCGTCGGACGGCCCGACGACCGCCGCGCCCGCCCCGTCGCCGAAGATGATCGCGGTGGACCGGTCGACCGGGTTCACCCAGTCGGTGAGCTTCTCCGCGCCGATCACCAGCACGTGCTTCGCGGTGCCGGCGCGGACCAGGTCGGAGGCCGTGGCCAGGCCGTAGCAGAAGCCCGCGCACGCGGCGTTGAGGTCGAACGCGGCACCGGCCGGCACGCCGAGCCGGTAGGCGACCTGCGCCGCCGCGTTCGGGATCATCGACGGCATGGTGCAGGTCGCGACCAGCACCGCCTCGATGTCGGCGGGTTCGAGGCCCGCGTCCGCGATGGCCTTCGCCCCGGCCGCGACCGTCATGTCGACCAGGAGCTCGTCGGGCTTGGCGAACCGCCGGTTGGCGATCCCGACGCGGTCCCGGATCCACTCGTCGGAGGTGTCCATGGTCTGCGCGAGGTCGTCGTTGCTGACGATGGTCTCGGGCTGGTAGCTGCCCAGCCCCAGGATGCGGGTGCCGGCGGGCCCGGTGCGGGCGGTGAGGGAGGTCATGCGGACGCCTCCAGCAGCTCCACGAGCGCGTCGAGCTGGTCCGGGGTCTTCACTGCCAACGTGGGGGTGCCCTTCAGTTCGCGCTTCGCCAGGCCGGTCAACGTGCCCGCGGGCGGCAGTTCGGCCACCGCGGTCACGGCGCGCGCGCCCAGCGTCGCCTGGCAGGAGTCCCACCGCACGGGGCGGGTCACCTGGGAGATGAGTCGGTTCAGCACGTCGGGGCCGGAGGTCACCACGGCGCCGTCGGCGTTGGAGAGCAGCGGCAGCGCCGGGTCGGCCACCGCGATCGTGGCGGCACGGGCGCGCAGCGCCTCCTCGGCGGGTGCCATGTACTCGGTGTGGAACGCACCCGCGACCTGGAGCTTGCGGATCTTCGCCCGCTCCGGGGGGTTCTCGACCAGCTTGTCCAGCGCGTCCAGCGACCCGGCGGCCACGATCTGCCCCGCGCCGTTGCGGTTCGCGCCGACCAGGCCCAGCTCGTCGAGCCGGGCCAGCACCACGTCCTGCTCGCCGCCGAGCACGGCGGCCATGCCGGTCGGCGCGAGCGCGCAGGCGGCGGCCATCTCGGCCCCCCGCACGGCGGCCAGCGCCACGGCGTCGTCGGTGCTCAGCACGCCGGCGATGGCCGCGGCCGCGAGCTCGCCGACGGAGTGCCCGCCCACCACCGTGTCGACGGGAAGCGGAACCCGGCGGCGCAGCTCCTCGAACGCGAGCAGTGCCAGCGCCACGACCAGCGGCTGGGTGACGGCGGTGTCCTTGATCTCGTCGGCCTCCGCGGTGGTGCCCAGCCGCAGCAGGTCCAGTCCGGTCGCCTCGGACCAGGCCGCGACACGCTCGGCGGCCCCCTCGACGTCGAGCCAGGGGGTGAACATGCCGGGCGTCTGGGACCCCTGTCCGGGGGCGAGGAGCGCGATCACCCGCTCACTGAACACGTTTTCGGCGGTCTCACGGGATGCCGCCACTGACGAAACGAGCGGGCAACGTTTGTAGGGTCTCTACAAACGTGACTCAAAGATGAACGTCGAACGACGTCGCGTGTTGTGGGGCACGGCCCATCCGGGGCCAAATGGGACGTGCGTCGTCCATCACACCTGATCGAGGGTCACCACAACCCGCGAGCCCGCGCCAGGCGTCCCACGGACAGGGCCACGCGGAGCACCAGAGCGTCACGGGGGTCGTTGGCGTTCCTCC
This sequence comes from Saccharothrix espanaensis DSM 44229, assembly GCF_000328705.1. Taxonomy (NCBI): domain Bacteria; kingdom Bacillati; phylum Actinomycetota; class Actinomycetes; order Pseudonocardiales; family Pseudonocardiaceae; genus Saccharothrix; species Saccharothrix espanaensis. Next base: position 1,627,603 of record NC_019673.1, read on the forward strand.
CGGTGAGCTCGGTCACCCGGCGAAGCCGGTAACGAACCGTGTTCGGGTGCACGAACAGGCGCCGCGCGCAGGCCTCCAGCACACCCCCCACCTCCAGGAAGGCGTCCACGGTCTCCAGCAGCGCCCCGCCCGACTCCTCCAGGGGGCGGGCGATCCGGTCGACCAGCTGCCACTCCGCCTCCGGGTCGCCCGCCAACGCCCGTTCCGGCAGCAGGTCCAAGGACCGGACCGGTCGGGGGGCGGCGGGCCACCCGACGACGGCACGCAGCCCGGACAGCGCGTCACTGGCGCTGCGGTGGGCGTCCGCGAGACTCGACACCGACGGCCCGGCGACCACCGCCCCGGCCCCGAACGCGTCGGCCAGGCGCACCAGCGCGTCACCGGACTCGGTCTCCCCGCCGAGCACCACCACGAGCCGGGAGCCCTGCACGCTCAACAGCACCGGTCGGGAGATCCGGGCGGCCCGGCTGCGAACCTCGAAGATGACCGCCGGCGGGTCGTCGGACGGCGGATTGCCGACCAGGACGGTCGCCTCCGCGGCCGGGTCCCACCCCAACGCCGTGGCGCGGGACAACAACGACTCCTCGGCGTCCCCACGCACGATCCCGTCGACCACCAGGGCTTCGAGCCGGGCATCCCAAGCCCCCCGGGCCTCCGCCGCCGCCGCATAGGACGTAGCCGCGGAAAAAGCGATCTCCCGCCCGTAGCGCAGCACACCCTCGGTCAACAAAGCCCGCTCGGCATCCCCGTCGGCCAATTTCGGCAACAACTGCTCGAACAACTCCAGGGCGATCCGGACCAACTCGACGGTCTGCCGCAGACTCACCCACCGGGAAAGATCCTTGGGCGCGGACCGGAACGCCTCGGCGGTCAGCCGAATGGCCTGCTGGGGATCGTGCAACCAGGAAACGAACCCGGCCACCCCACTCTGGATGAGCAACAAAACCCCGGCCCGCTGATCGGCGGGCATCCGCCGGAACCAGGGCAGCCGCTCCTCCATCTCGGCAACACTGGCCGCCGCCAGATCCCCGGAAGCCCGCTGCAAAGTCCGCAACGTCCCCCGGGACAACTCCGGCACCACCCCGTCAGACCCGCTCATGCCCACCACGATCGCACGAGCCACCCCACCCCCTCCCGCCACCACCTACAACACCCCCCGACGAGCACAAACCCCCACACCCCAGGCGACACAAACCCCCGCACCCCAGGCGAGCACAAACCCCTACACCCCCAAGGCAAGCCCACACCACGCAAATCCCACCAGCGCGTCGTGTTCTCCCCGTATGGCCTGCGCGCAGCGAACCGCGCTTGAGCAGGTAGTGCAAGCACGCTTTTCGCTTGCACTACCTGCTCAAGGGTGGTTGTCTCCCGACCAGGCCATACGGGGAGAACACGACGCTTTTCCTCCCCCGGCGGCCTGCCCAGCGGCGAGCGTCGCTTTTCGCTTTCAAAAACCAAACCCCGGCCTCTGGCCCCCAACACCATTATCCCACAACACCCCGACACTCACCCTCTCCTCTCCCCGCCCCCGCCTCCGTCCCCGCCTGGCCCGCTCTCCGCCCCCGCGCTCCCGCCCGCTCCCACCCGGCCCCGCGCTTCAGCCAGCTTCGCCGCGTTCCGCCGCGCTTCGCCCCACGCCCGTGCTCCAGCCCCGTAAACGGCGAACTGCATCCGAAACGGGCGAACTGCGTCCGTGACGACATGTCGCACCTGCGACCCGTGACCGTGAACGGCGAATACGAAACGCAACGGCAAACCGCGACGGCGACGCCACCGTGCACGGTGATCATGGGTGTGACTGGGCACCGAGTCGGTAGTCGCCAAGCTGCCCACTCCAACGAGTGACACACCCTGACTCCCCACCCTCAACCGTCCTACCTTCGGGTGGCCATCCGCCATCACCCGGGAGGTTCGCCGTGCGCAGGCACGTGTCAGCCGGCTTGGTCCTAATCACCGCACTGTCCGTCCAACTCCCCGCATCCGCCAACACCGCCGCCAACACCGCCGCCAACACCGCCGCCAACACCGCCGCCAACACCGCCGCTACCACCACCGCCGACACCGCCGCTACCACCACCGCCGACGCGCCCGACCTGACACCGTTCACCACCCAGCAACTGACCTGGACCCCCTGCGAGACCGTCCTCCAATGCGCCGACGTGGTCCTCCCGCTCGACTACAAGAACCCCGCCACCGACCGCATCACCGTGCGCATCAGCCGCCGGCAGGCCACCGACCGGGCCGCCCGGCGCGGCATCCTCGTGCTCAACCCCGGTGGTCCGGGTGGTTCCGGGCTCACGATGCCGTCGTTCCTGGCCCAGTCCGCACCCGCCGCCGTCTACGACCTGATCGGGTTCGACCCGCGCGGTGTCGGTGCGTCGACCGCTCTCAACTGCCGCACGTCACCGGAGTTCGCGACGCCCGACACCCGGCCTTCCGACGCCGACTTCCCGAAGTGGGCCGCCGAGGCGCGGGCCGCGGAGGACTCGTGCCAACGGTCGGGCGGCGCGATCCGGCCGCACATCAACACCGCCAACACCGCGCGCGACCTGGACGTCATCCGCGCGGTCCTGGGGGAGGAGAAGCTCAGCTACCTGGGCTACTCGTACGGCACCTACCTCGGCGCGGTCTACGGCAGCCTGTTCCCGAGCCGGCTGGACCGCAGCGTCCTGGACTCCGCCGTCCACCCCGACTGGGTGTGGCGCGGCCAGTTCCGCGCCCAGGCGATCGCCATGCGCCGCAACGTCGACCAGTGGGCCGAGTGGGTCGCCGCCCGCGACCGCCGGTACTCCCTGGGCAAGTCCGGCTCCGACGTGATGGCCACCGTCGAACGGATCGCCGCCCGGCTGGCCGCCAACCCGACCCCCAGCGACACCCGCACCACCTTCGACGCCGCGATCGGCGTCGGCACGCGCTACCGCCCGCTGTGGGCCGAGCTCGCCGACGCCGTCAACGACCTCAAGGACCCCGCCCCGCCCACCGACGGCGCGCTTTCCCCCGCCGGCACCTCGCCCCTCTCCCTGATGGCGCGTGCCGCACAGGACGAACTGGTCTCCGGCGTGTTCAACACCGTCGTCTGCGAGGTCGACTGGCCGACCGAGATCGACACCTACTACGAGGACATGCGGATCTTCCGCGACCGTTACCCGTACGGGTACGGGGTGGTCCGCGCGGCACCCACGACGTGCACGTACCGTTCCTTCACCCCGCCCGAGCCGCCCGTCCGGCTCCACCGCGACGGGTACCCGATCGGGGTGGTGGTGCAGGCGGAGGGTGACACGCAGACCCAGTACGAGAGCGGTCCGGCGATGGCGTCCCGGCTGGGCCACAGCCTGATCACCGTCAAGGACGAGGGCAAGCACGGCGTCTACGGCAGCAGCAACAAGTGCGTCAACACCGCCGTGAACCGCTACCTGGTGGACGGCATCCTCCCGGGCAGCAGTTCCGAGTGCCCCGGCTCGCCCCGTCCCGACGAAACCAAGCCCGGCACGTCCGGGGTCGCCACCGTCCAGTCCTTTCTGGACGAACGCGGCCTGCTCGCGTGGACCAAACCAGGCGCGCCCCGCCCGCCGCGCCCCCGCCCCTGACCGTCGTCCCGGCGCGCCCGCCCGGTCGCCGCATCCCGGCGACCGGGCTTCGCCCTCCAGGGCTTCGCCCGCCAGGCATCGGACCCGGCCCCGCCCGCCAAACACAGCACCGGGCCTCGCCCGCCAGGAAACGCAGCGGCTCCGCCCACCAGACAAGGCACCGGCTCGCCCGCCAGGCAAGCGATCGGGGCTCCGGCCGGCCCAGCGAGCCGCCGCGCGAAGCCCGGCGACCCCTGCGGCGCCGTGGCGGATCGGGCCGCCGCCGCTCGTGCCCCGAAACCGGAAACGCCCGACGCGCTAGAAGCGCATCGGGCGTTTCCCTCTCCCCGGTCCCCACCGGTGATTCCACTCTGGACTGTCCCGGCGATTCGCGCCACGTCAGTCACTCTTTCGTGCCACTGCTTCAGGTTGCCGGGTGATGCCGCCTGGGAAACGATCTCGTCAAGCAACATCGAACGACTTTGAGGAGGGGCGTCGTGGGCTCCCAGATCACCGATGGGCTCGGGCAGGCGTGGGCGATGATCGCCACGTTCGTACCGAAGCTCCTCGGCTTCCTGCTGGTGCTGTTCGTGGGCTGGCTCATCGCGAAGGCGCTCGCCAAGGGAGTCGGGTTCCTGTTGAAGCGGGTGGGCTTCGACCGCCTGGTGGAGAAGTCGGGCCTGGGCGGCGCCATGGCCCAGTCGCCGATCGACGCGTCCGGCCTGATCGTCAAGATCGTCTACTACTTCGTGCTGCTGATCGCGCTGCAGCTCGCGTTCGGCGTGTTCGGCACCGGCAACGCGGTGAGCGCCCTGCTCAACGACGTGATCGCGTACCTGCCGCGGATCGTCGTGGCGATGGTGCTCGTGCTGGTCGCCGCGGCGATCGGCAAGGCGCTGCGCGGCCTGGTCACCGGCGCGCTCGGCAACCGGCCGTACACCAAGGCGCTCGGCGGCATCACCTACGGCTTCATCGTCGCGCTCGGCGTGATCGCCGCGCTGAACCAGCTCGGCATCGCCGTCTCGGTCACCATGCCGGTGCTGATCACCGTGCTGGCCACGGTGGCCGGCGTCATCGTGATCGGTGTCGGCGGCGGCCTGGTGCGGCCGATGCAGCAGCGGTGGGAGGGCTGGCTCCAGCGGATGCAGCAGGAGACGGCCGGCCACGCCCCCGCGCCGCGCCAGTCGCAGGACCCGGTGGCACCGCCCCGTCCGACGGCCTCCGCGACGGCCCGGCCGACCTCCCGCCAGGGCCCGGTCGACCCGCCGACCCCGCCCGCCGGCATCCAGATGCCGCAGACGGACCGCTGATCCGCCCGTCCGCGAAGTACACGAACAGTTGAACAAGGAGCCCCGCCCATCCCGGGCGGGGCTCCTTGTTCAACGACTGGCCGACCCCGAACTCCCCGCTCTCGCTCTTCGCGACCGGCGGATGTCCGATCGACGGATCAGTCCACGGTCTTCAGCACGTCACCCCAGCTCACGTAGGAGAACCCGGTGGTGGGCAGGTCCCCGGACGCCGGTCGTCGTTCGCCGTCGTGCACGACCAGCAGTCCGCGCCGGAACTCGCCGCCCAGGTCGGCCGTCACGACCTGCGCCCCGTCCGAGTGCTCCACGGAGTCGTTGCCCCGCCCGGCGCCCACCGTGAACGTCCCCGCGTACCGGTTGCGCCCGGTCCGCTCGTAGGCCACGAACCGCGAGTCACCTTGGCTGGACGCCAGCAGGTACCCGTCGCCCACGGTCAGCCCCTCGGCGTCGGCGGTCAGGTGTCGTCCGCCGTACCCAGGGTCGATCCCGGACACCGAGCACTCCTCGGTTTCCGGGTCGTACGTCTGCGGCACGCCGTAGGACCGCACCCGGTCGATCAGCACCGGTGGCCCGAAACCGTCGGCCTGCAACGGGATCCGCCAGATGCCGACGTCCTCCTGCGCCGCGTACAGCACGCCGTGCGCGGAGTCCACGACCATGCCCTCCGGCTGTGGTCCCTCGCCCGGCTCGCCGCACGGCGTCCACGTCGTCCCGTCCGGCAGCGTAAACTGCCGGGGCAGGTCCACAGTGGACACGACGCGCGTGCCGACCGACCCGCCCGCCGCCGGGACAACGTGCAGCAGCGCGACCCGGGTCTCGCTGCGCCGGTTCGTCACCACGACCGGCGTGCGCCCGACGAACCCGGACGCCAGCCCGTACGCCGTGTGCTGCTCGTCCACCTCCGCCTCGGACGCGGAGAACACCGGGCGCGCCGCCGGGTCCGTCACGTCCCGCACCACGGAGGCACCGGCCGCCGACCCGCGACCGTCCACTTCGTACACCCGGATCCGGTCCCGACCCCGGTCGCTGACGAACGCCAGGTCACGGGCCCGTCCGCCGACCAGGACCTTGCTCAGCACGTCCACGTTGTTGAACCGGCCGGGCTTGGCGTCCGGCGTCGGTGCGGCGGGTGCCGGGTAGAGGCCGAGCGTGCGCCCCTTCAGGTCGAACGCGGCCAGCCCGCCCTCCTTCAACGCCCCGAGCACCACGCTGCGCTCGGCGACGCGCGGGTGCACCCAGATGGCCGGGTCGTCCGCGTCCGCGTTCGCGGGCACGCCCGCTCCGTCGTCCACGAACGCACGGGTCTGCGCCACCGGCACAACCACATTCCCCGACCCCGACCCAGCCCCCGATCCGGACCCAGCCCCCCATCCGGACCCAGCCCCCGATCCGGACCCAGCCCCCGATCCGGACCCAGCCCCCGATCCGGACCCAGCCCCCGATCCGGACCCAGCCCCCGATCCGGACCCAGCCCCCGATCCGGACCCAGCCCCCGATCCGGACCCAGCCCCCGATCCGGACCCAGCCCCCGATCCGGACCCAGCCCCCGATCCGGACCCAGCCCCCGATCCGGACCCAGCCCCCGATCCGGACCCAGCCCCCGATCCGGACCCAGCCCCCGATCCGGACCCAGCCCCCGATCCGGACCCAGCCCCCGATCCGGACCCAGCCCCCGATCCGGACCCAGCCCCGGACCCGGGCCCGGCTCCCGCCCCGGACGCCGGGACGGGGACGGCGGCGACAAAGAGAGCAACCAGAGCCAAAGCGACGGTTCTCATGCGGTGGGAAGGTAGGCCCCGGTGATGTACTCCGGCTGAAGTCAAGGTGTCCACGAGGGCTGTGGTCAGCGTTACGTCGGGAATCCGATGACGGGGCCGGGTGTTCCCCGCGAAGAGACGATGGGAGAGCGCGATGCGGGCCCTGATGGACCACGGCTTCACCATGTTCGGCCAGTTCGTGTCTTACGCCGAGTTCATCGGTCAGGTGTTCGCGCTGGTCGTGGTGTACCTGGCGCAACGCCGGACGCTCTGGACGTGGCCCGTGCAGCTCGTCTCCGTCACGCTGCTCTTCGTCGTCTACATGTCCGCCCACCTCGGCGGCACCGCCGCGCGGCAGGTCGTGATCGCGCTGATCACCGTGTACGGCTGGTGGGCGTGGACCCGGCGGCGCGACCCGGTGTTCGGCGTGGTCGTCCGCAAGGGCACGCTCTGGGAGCGGCTGGCCGTGGTGGCGGTCTTCGTCGTCGGCACGACGGGGTTCGCGCTGGCGCTGACGGCGCTGGACGCCTCGCGCGCCCCGTGGCCGGACGCGGCGATCTTCGTCGGCACCGTCCTGGCGTTCGCCCTCCAGGGTCTTGGCCTGGTGGAGTTCTGGCTGGTCTGGCTCGTGGTGGACGCGATCGGCGTCCCGCTGCAACTCGACGCCGGCCTGTACTTCAGCGCCGCCGTCTACTCGGTGTTCGCCGTCCTCGTGGTCCGCGGCTGGATCGACTGGAACCGCGAAGCCAAACGAGCCGCCCTCGCCGCAACCCGCTGACCCCTCCCGCGCTCCGCCTGCCCTCGCGCTCGCCCGACACCGCCCGCGCTCGCCCGACACCGCCCGCGCTCGCCCGACACCGCCCGCGCTCGCCCGACACCGCCCGCGCTCGCCCGACACCGCCCGCGCTCGCCCGACTCGTTCGCCTGACCCCCGTGTTCGCCTGACCTTGCCGGAAGCCGCGAGCGTCGGTGTCCCGCGAACCGGTGCCACGCTGACGAGCGTGGTCAGCGGCCGCTCTTCGCGCGGGTGACGTCGGCCGCGAGCTGTCTCAGCTCCGCCTCCAGCGAGCCCGGGTTGCGCAGACTGGCGTGCACCGCCCCCTGCACCACCCGCGTCACCTCGTCGTAGTGCGCCGACCGCGGCCGGTTGCGGGCGTTCTCGACCGCTGTGCGGAGCACGCCCAGGTGCGGCAGGCGCGCGTTCAGCTCCGGTTCCCGGTACAGCGCGCGCAACGTCGGCGGGTACCCGGCCTGCTCCAGCAGTGCCCGCTGGCTGTCCTCGTCGGTCAGGAACCGGATGAACTTCCGCGCCGTGGCCTGGTGCTTCGAGCACCGCGACACCGCGACGTTCCACCCGCCCAGCGCGCCCGGTCCGGGCAGCGCCGCCATCTTGAACCTGCCCTTGAGCGGCGACGACTCCAGCAGCACCCGCGCGTACGGCCAGTTGCGCAGGAACAGCGCCCGGCCCTCCATGAACTCCTTGAGGCTGTCGGACTCCTTGTAGGTCAGCGCCTCCGGTGGGATCCACCCCTCCTCGACGCCCCGGACCAGCGTGCCGATCCCGGCCCGCACCTCCGGCGAGTCCCAGCGCACGTCGGCGTCGCCCCCGTGCGCCCATATCGCTTCCAGGGCGTTCACCGTCAGCCCCTCGTACCGGTCGAGCTGCCCGACGTACCCGGCCAGCCCGTGCTCCGGGCCCAACCGCTCGGCCATCCGCTCCAGCTCCGGCCACGTCGTCGGCCATCCGAGGCCCTTGCCGGACAGCACGTCGGACCGGTAGTAGAGCACTCCGACGTCGGCCCGCCACGGCACCGCCCACAGCCGACCGCGCTCGTCCACCGTCGAGGCCACGGCCGCCGACAGGTACCGGTCCATCCCGAACTCGTCGGGCGTCAGCGGGGCCAGGTAACCCGATTCGGCGAACTCCGCCGTCCACACCACGTCCAGCGTCATCACGTCGTAGCACTGCGCCTGCACGTCACCCCGTGCGCCGACGAGGTCTTGCGCGCGGGCCATCAGCTGGGCCCGGTAGGCGTCCGTGGGCGACGGCAACGGCAGGTAGGTCACCTGTTGGTGTCGGCCGGCCTGGGCGTTCCACTGGTCCACCCGCAGCTTGATCTGCCGGTTCGACAGGTCCTGGCTGTCCACGAACGTGATCCGCCCTTGGCCGTTGCGCACCGGGTCCACCACCGGCGCGGCACACGCCGCCACCACAACCCCGACCACCACCACCCACCACCACGCGCCCGCACGCTTCCCAAGACCCCGCCAAGCCGCACGCTTCCCGAACCTCCGCGAAGCCACGCGCTCCCCGAACCGCCACCTAGCCACGCGCGCCCCACAATCCGTCCGCCACCAGGTCCAGAGCCCGGTCCACGTCCTGTTCGGCGAAGCAGTTGCCCCGGTACGCGGCCCGGAAGACGCCCAGTTGGCTGACCGCCGAGCACGCCCCGGCCGCGAACCCGACCCCGTACACGGTCACCGGTGAGGCCAGCACCGCCGGGCGTTCCGTCGCGGCCGTCGTGGTGTCGCTGAGGATCACGATCGGCTGGTCCGCCCCGTGTTCGGCGACGCCGCGCTCCACGACGCCCGCCAGCTCGCCGGGCCCGAACGGCAGCAGCCGCACCTCGCCGCGCGGTCCGATCCGCTCGGTGAGGCGCTCGGCCAGCCGTCGCGCCCGCTCCGACCCGTCGACCGCGAGCACCACCCGGGTCGGCCGGTCGGCGGCCTGCCACGCCGCGCGCACCGCCGCCGCGTCCACCCGCACCGGCAGTTCCGGCTGCCGCTCGGGCCGGATGCCGTCGTGCGTCTCGGGCGTCCAGTCCCGGTCGCGGAAGCCGGCGTGCCGGAACGCCTCCTGGGCGGGCGGGTCCAGCAGGTGGTCCCGGAACCGCTCGACCACCGCGTCCCGCCGCACGTTGCGCGGCCGGTCGTGCCGGCCGATCGACACGAACGGGTGGTTCAGGTGCACGGTGCCCTCAGCCGGGTAGACCGGCTGGAGGCAGGTCAGGTCGCGGATCGCCTTCTCCGAGCCGAGCACGGCCAGGTCGGCGGCCGGGCACGCGTCGCCGGGCTCCGCCGCCGTGCGCAGCACCACGTCCCGCAGCCGGCGGGCCACGTCCGGGCCGGCCAGCACCGTCGCGTCCAGCACCTCGCCGCCCAGTTCGGCCCGCGCCAGGGCGACCGCCGCCGCCAGGCCCGCGCCCGTCGTGGCCGCGTCGACCGGCGCGAGGGTCCGGAACGCGGCCAGCTCGCGCCACTCGAACGTGCGGTCCCGTGCCCGGTCCGGGGCGACGCCGAGGACCAGGGGCGAGTACGCCACCGGCCCGCGGTCGGCCAGTTCCACGTCCGTGCGCCCGCTGCCCGCGAGGATGCCGCGCACCTCGTCCACCTCCCACCGGGTGTCCGGCAGCCACACGTGCGGCTCGGGGCTCAGCGCGGCCACGTCGCCGTCCGGCCACCCCCGGCCCAGCGCCGCCACGCTCCACTCGGACACGCCCACCGCGACGTGCGCGTTCACCTGCTTGCACCCGGACGCGTCGAACGTCCGCGACCGGTCCTCGAACTCGGCCACCAGCGTCCGCACCACGTCCGCCTTCTCCTCCGACGTGAGAACGTTGAGCTGCACCGGGTCCGGGCACGGCAGCTCCGGCGCGGGCGCGCCCAGCAGCGCGTCGCAGGACAGCGGGGCGACCAGCAGCACCGCCAGCGCCGGCACCGCCCACCGGATCCGCGGCAGCGCCGGGCGGGTCCGGGCCCGCTGCGGCGTGCGCGGGTGGTCGGGCCGGCCGATCCACGCCGTGCCGTGGACCTCTTTCACGTCCACCGTGACCCGCCGGTACGAGTCCGGGTCGCAGCCCGCGTCCTGCCGGATCACGTCCTGGTAGAACCGGTCGGACACGATCAGCGCCAGCTCGCCCGGCCGGCGCTTGAGCTCCTCGCGCAGCGCGGCGCAGTCCAGCAGCCGGAACGCCAGCACCAGCCCGGCGCCCATCACGCCGTTGCCGTCGTTGAGCACCTCGCCCGCGGTGATCGCGGCGCGCAGCCGGATGCCGGTCTGCGGCCGGAACATCGCGTTGTACCGGCGCAACTGGCCGACCAGGGCGTGCGGCAGCGCGCTGACCACCCGGCTGTTCGGCACCCCGGCGGGCACCAGCACGAACAGCCCGTCGCCGCGGTCCTCGTGGTAGGTGCCGTCCCAGTCGTCGCCCCACGGCACGCCGCACTCGGCGAACGCGGCCTCCAGCGCCCCGTACAGCCCGTGCCGGACCGCCCGCTGCTGGCTGAGGCCGAGCGCGCCGAACCCCGAGACGTCCACCGCCAGCATCGTCCGGTGGACCGCGGGCCGCGGCGTCCCCATTGCCCCCCTCGTCGGAACTCTCCCACCCGATTGTATGACCCGGATCACAGTCGCGCGGGGTGGAACGACGCGAACGGTCGCCACCCGACCCGCCGGGCGCACCTGACCGCCGCTGAGAGGCCCGTGGCGGTCCGGACCCCTCCCCGGGTCCACTCCCGCCGCCTCGCGAAGCCTGAGCGCCTCCCAGGGGCCACCACGGGCACCACGCGGCCGCTCCCCGCCCGGTCCCACCCCGCTGAGATCCGTGACGCAGATCGTAGGAGCGCGCACCGCCCGCCAACCCGCAAAAAGGCGCGTGGGGCCCGACCCGATCGGGTGGAGCCCCACACGCCCTTCGTCACAACCCGCCCGCGGGCCGACCTTCCGCCCAGCCGCGGGGTGCGGTTACGCCAGGCCGGCGTCCGAGGTGGACGGGCCGGCCGCGTTCACGTCGTCCAAGCGGTACTTGCGCGCCGCCTGCACCACGAGCGACTGCTGGACCTCGCCGCGCTTGGCGAGTGCCGCCAGCGTGGCGACCGTGATCGACTCCGCGTCGACCAGGAAGTGCCGCCGGGCCGCCGGCCGGGTGTCGGAGAAGCCGAAGCCGTCCGTGCCCAGCGTCGTCATGTCGGTCGGCACGTACGGCCGGATCAGGTCCGGCACGGCCGTCATCCAGTCGGACACCGCGACCACCGGGCCGGCCGCCTCCGCCAGCACCTGCGTCACGTAAGGCACCCGCGGCTCCTGGTCGGGGTGCAGCAGGTTGTGCCGGTCCACCTCGACCGCCTCGCGGCGCAGCTCGGAGTACGACGTCGCGGACCAGACGTCGGCCTGCACGCCCCACTCCTCGGCCAGCAGCCGCTGCGCCTTGAGCGCCCACGGCATCCCCACGCCCGAGGCCAGCACCTGCGCGCGCGGGCCCGTGCCGGCCGCCACCTGGTAGCGGTACAGGCCCTTGAGCAGGCCCTCCACGTCCAAGTCCGCCGGCTCGGCCGGCTGCTGGTAAGGCTCGTTGTACACGGTCATGTAGTAGAAGATGTTCTCGGCGTTCTCGCCGTACATCCGCCGCAGGCCGTCCCGCACGATGTGCGCCACCTCGAACGACCACGCCGGGTCGTAGGCGACCACCGCCGGGTTGGTGTGCGCGAGCAGCAGCGAGTGCCCGTCGGCGTGCTGGAGGCCCTCGCCGGTCAGCGTGGTGCGGCCCGCCGTCGCGCCCAGCACGAAGCCGCGCGCCATCTGGTCGGCCGCCGCCCACAGGCCGTCACCGGTGCGCTGGAACCCGAACATCGAGTAGAAGATGTAGATCGGGATCATCGGCTCGCCGTGCGTGGCGTAAGACGTGCCCGCCGCGGTGAACGACGCCGTCGAGCCGGCCTCGTTGATGCCCTCGTGCAGGATCTGGCCCTGCTCGGACTCCTTGTACGCCAGCATGAGCTGCGCGTCCACGGACGTGTAGAGCTGGCCGTTCGGGTTGTAGATCTTCTGCGCCGGGAACATCGAGTCCATGCCGAACGTGCGCGCCTCGTCCGGGATGACCGGCACGATCCGGTTGCCGATCTCCGGGTCCTTGGCCAGGTCGCGGACCAGCCGGACGAACGCCATCGTGGTGGCGACCTCCTGCTTGCCCGAGCCGCGCCGGATCACGTCGTAGACCTTGTCACCGGGCAGCACCAGCGCCTTGGCCTTGGTGCGGCGCTCCGGCACGTAGCCGCCGAGCTGCTTGCGGCGCTCCAGCAGGTACTGGATCTCCGGGGAGTCCTGGCCGGGGTGGTAGTACGGCGGCAGGTACGGGTCGAGGTCGGCGTCCGCGATCGGGATGCGCAGGCTGTCGCGGAACAGCTTCAGGTCCTCGTGGGTCATCTTCTTCATCTGGTGCGTGGCGTTGCGCCCGGCGAAGTGCGGGCCCAGGCCGTAGCCCTTGATGGTCTTGGCGAGGATGACCGTCGGCTGGCCGTGGTGCTCGGTGGCCGCCTTGTACGCCGCGTAGACCTTGCGGTAGTCGTGACCGCCGCGCTTGAGGTTCCACACCTCGTCGTCGGTCATCGGCGCGACCAGCTCCTTGGTCCGCGGGTCGCGGCCGAAGAAGTGCTCCTTGACGTACGCGCCGTCGTTGGCCTTGTAGGTCTGGTAGTCGCCGTCCGGCGTCTGGTTCATCAGGTTGACCAGCGCGCCGTCGCGGTCCGCGTGCAGCAGCGAGTCCCACTCGCGGCCCCAGATGACCTTGATGACGTTCCAGCCGGCGCCCCGGAAGAACGCCTCCAGCTCCTGGATGATCTTGCCGTTGCCGCGGACCGGGCCGTCGAGGCGCTGCAGGTTGCAGTTGACCACGAAGGTCAGGTTGTCCAGCTGCTCGTTCGCGGCGATCTGGAGCAGGCCGCGCGACTCCGGCTCGTCCATCTCGCCGTCGCCCAGGAACGCCCAGACGTGCTGGTCGGAGGTGTCCTTGATGCCCCGGTCGCGCAGGTACCGGTTGAACCGGGCCTGGTAGATCGCGTTCATCGGGCCCAGACCCATGGAGACGGTCGGGAACTCCCAGAAGTCCGGCATCAGCCGCGGGTGCGGGTAGGACGGCAGGCCGCCGCCGGGGCCCGCGTGCGAGTACTCCTGGCGGAAGCCGTCGAGCTGCTCGGCCGAGAGCCGGCCCTCCAGGAACGCGCGCGCGTACACGCCGGGGGAGGCGTGGCCCTGGATGAACACGTGGTCGCCGCCGCCGGGGTGGTCCTTGCCGCGGAAGAAGTGGTTGAAGCCGACCTCGTAGAGGCTCGCCGACGAGGCGTAGGTCGAGATGTGGCCGCCCACGCCCACGCCGGGCCGCTGCGCGCGGTGCACCGTCATGGCCGCGTTCCACCGGATCCACGCCCGGTAGCGGCGCTCCACCTCTTCGTCGCCGGGGAACCACGGCTCACGCTCGGTGGCGATCGTGTTGACGTAGTCCGTGCTGGTCAGCGACGGTACACCGACGTGGCTCTCCCTCGCCCGCTCGAGCAGCCGCAGCATCAGGTAGCGGGCCCGCTGCTGCCCGCCGCCCTTGAGCGCGGCGTCGAAGGACTCCAGCCACTCCGCGGTCTCCTCCGGGTCGATGTCCGGGAGGTGGGCTGCCAGACCGTCACGGATGACGTGCACCCGTTCGGGAGTGTTCTGGGGGCTCAAGGGATCTCCTCGTTCCGGGGTCTCTGACTCCCATCGTCGCCCGAGGCACCCGATCCGGGCAGTGCTACCCGTGAGTAGTTCTGGATCGTGTCTCTCGCGCGCGCGAATAGGAGGTATGTACAGCGTGCCTCATCCGGATGGTGGAACGCATCCCGGGGTACCCGATGCGGCGTGTCCCGCCTGTTACGGTTGCGCTTGGCAGGTCCGACAGTGTTCGCTAACCGCGACTGGTAGTGACATCGCGCGGCAGTCGAACCCGGCTGCCGCTCTTGTGTACTTGGAGGAGTGGAAGCCGTGGTCGCCGCGGAAGACGCCGGCAAGATCGGTGTCGCCGACAGGCTCGGGATCGATCCGGGCAGCGTGGTCCAGGAGATCGGCTGGGACGAGGACGTCGACGACGACCTGCGTGCCGCGATCGAAGAACGCGTCGGCGGTGAGCTGCTCGACGAGGACTCCGACGAGGTCATGGACGTGGTCGTGCTGTGGTGGCGCGACGACGACGGTGACCTGACCGACGCCCTGATCAGCGCCACCACGTCGCTGGCCGACGAGGGCGTGATCTGGGTCCTGACGCCCAAGACCGGGCGCGAGGGTCACGTCGAGCCCAGTGAGATCGCCGAGAGCGTGTCCACCGCGGGGCTCGCCCAGACCTCCAACATCACCGTGAGCCCGGACTGGACGGCCACCAGACTGGTGTCGCCGAAGTCGGCCAAGACGAAGCGCTGACCACGTCCCGACCGCGCGGCCGCTAGGCTCGACGGCGGGCTCCGCAGGTGTGGAGCCCGTCTTGTCGGGCGGGTGCGCGGAAGGGTGTGGCATGGCGGTCGAGGTCGGTTCGGAGGCTCCGGACTTCACGCTCAACGACTACAACAAGCAGCCGGTGGCGCTGTCGTCGTTCCGCGGCGAGCGCAACGTGCTGCTGGTGTTCTACCCGTTCGCGTTCAGCGGGATCTGCACCGGCGAGCTGTGCCAGGTGCGGGACGAACTGGCGGCGTACGAGGACGAGAACGTGCAGGTCCTCGGGGTGTCGGTGGACACGCCGTTCAGCCTCAAGGCGTGGGCCGAGCAGCAGGGCTACCCGTTCCCGCTGCTGTCGGACTTCTGGCCGCACGGCGCGGTCGCGGCCGAGTACGGCGTGTTCAACGAGACCGCGGGCCTGGCCAACCGCGGCACGTTCCTGATCGACACCGCGGGTGTGGTGCGCTACGCCGAGGTCAACGCGCCCGGCGAGCCGCGCGACCAGGAGGCCTGGAAGAAGGCAGTGGCCGCGCTGAAGTCCTGATAGCGTTTCCGGCGCCGTCCCCCGTCGGGGCCGGCGTCCCCGGGCGTGTAGCTCAGCGGAAGAGCACTCGGTTTACACCCGAGCGGTCGCAGGTTCGAATCCTGTCGCGCCCACCACTGTGTGCAGGTTCACAGACAACCCCCGAATATGATCGAAATCTGGCCGTAATCCGTCCGGTGGGTCACTGCGAACGATTCCGCTATCGCCTGCTCAATCATTCGGGATTCCACTATCAGGGCATTGCGTGACCGTCTGCCTGCCGGGACGCTGGACTCATGCACAAGCCGGAGCTACACGTCAAGCTCCCGTCGGGCCTGCCGACCGAGAGCTACGAGGGCATCCGGCAAGCCGTCGCCAGCCTGCTGGAACTCTGGGGAGTCCAGGACGCGGGAACCCGATTGATCAGCACGGAAGTCGAGTCGACCGCGATCACCACAAACGGAACCACCGAGTAGTGAAATCGCGGTGGCCGGGTGGTGAACGTCGTCGCGGACAACCGCGATCGCGCATTCTCGGGCCGCTCCCACCGCCTCGTTGTGATCGGTTTCACCTGGGTTCTGGATCGCCCGTTTCGCCGCTGACCGCAGCAGGGCGCGACGAGCCTGTGCGACGAGCCGAGGCGAGGCGAGACGGGGCGGGAAGGGACGGGACGGGGCCGGGCTCGGTGAGGCGTTCCGCGGGCGCGGCGGGGAGACGAGTCAGGGGTCTGATCCCCTGGGCCGAGGAACGCCCGACCCGTAGCTTGTCGCCATGTCGCCCAGGACGGTCGCCGTGGTGGTGGGGGTCGCGTTCCTGTCGGCGGGGCTGCTGATCCTGCTCCTGCCGTCGACCACGAGTTCGCCCGCCGGGTTCCCGGTGGCCTGCGGCAACGGCGTCGGGCTCGGGTTCGACGCGGTGGCGGTCAAGGCGCAGGGCGCCGCGCTGGTCGAGATCTGCGCCCGGCTGCGCGCCGGCCGGCTCGGCTGGGCGGTGCCGGTCCTCGTGGTCGGCGCGCTGGTCGCGGTGGGCGGCCTGGTCGTGCGGCGGAGGTCGCCCGGACAGCACGAACGCCCGGCCTGATCGAGGCCGGGCGTCCGTCGGACGAGTGGGGACTAGCGGGCGAGCAGGGAGGTGATCTCCTGTGCCGCGCTGCCCGCCTCCAGCAGGTGGTGCAGGTTGTCCGGGAGCACGTCACCGCGCTTCTGCACGGCCTGCGCGTAGAGCCTGCCCGCGCGGTACGAGGAGCGGACCAGCGGCCCGGCCATCACCCCGGAGAAGCCGATGCCCTCGGCGGTCTCCTTGTGGGTCACGAACTCCTCGGGCTTCACCCAGCGCTCGACCGGGTGGTGCCGGGGCGACGGGCGCAGGTACTGGGTGATCGTGATGATCTCGCAGCCCGCCTCGTGCAGGTCGCGCAGCGCCTCGGCGACCTCCTCCGGGGTCTCGCCCATGCCCAGGATCAGGTTCGACTTGGTGACCAGGCCGGCCTCGCGGGCCTTCGTGATCACCTCCAGCGACCGCTCGTAGCGGAACGCCGGGCGGATGCGCTTGAAGATCCGCGGCACGGTCTCCAGGTTGTGCGCGAGCACCTCGGGCCGGGACTCGAACACCTCGGCCAGCTGCTCGGGCACCGCGTTGAAGTCCGGGATCAGCAGCTCGACGCCCGTGCCGGGGTTGAGCGCGTGGATCTGCCGGACGGTCTCGGCGTAGAGCCACGCGCCGCCGTCGGCCAGGTCGTCCCGGGCCACGCCGGTCACCGTCGAGTACCGCAGGCCCATCGCCTGCACGGACTCGGCCACCCGGCGCGGCTCGTCGCGGTCCAGGTCGGCGGGCTTGCCGGTGTCGATCTGGCAGAAGTCACACCGCCGGGTGCACTGCTCGCCACCGATCAGGAAGGTGGCTTCGCGGTCTTCCCAGCACTCGTAGATGTTGGGACAGCCGGCCTCTTCGCACACCGTGTGCAGGCCCTCGCGTTTGACCAGGCCCTTGAGCTCCCGGTACTCGGGGCCCATCTTCGCCTTGGTCTTGATCCACGAGGGCTTCTTCTCGATGGGCGTTTGACTGTTGCGGACTTCTAGTCGCAGCAGCTTCCGACCCTCAGGTACGACGGTCACCTGCCAACCCTACGTCACGAGGGGTCGGGCGTGACGCCCGTGAGTTCGGCGGTCAGGTCCCACAACCGGCTGGCCGCGAGTTCGTCCCGGGAGGCCGCGGTGGAGCCGGCGCGGGCGGGGTGGCCGCGCATGCCGCGGAACCCGCCGGGGCCGTAGTAGCCGCCGCCCTCAACGCCGGGCGACGTCGCGGCGTAGAGCTGCGGCAACGCGCCCATCGCGACGTTCTGGGAGATCAGCGCGGTGATCTTCGCGCCCACGGTCAGCAGCGGGTTGCGGTGCGCGCGGGCCATCGTGGAGCTGAGTTCGGTGACGGTCAGGCCGGGGTGCGCGGCGACGGACGTCACGTCCGCGCCCGTCGCCCGGCAGCGCCGGTCGAGCTCCCTGGCGAACAGCAGGTTGGCCAGCTTGGACTGCCCGTACGCGCCCCACGCGGAGTACTTGCGCACCTCGTAGTTCGGGTCGGCCAGGTCCACCGCGCCCTGCTGGTGGGCGAGGCTGGACACGGTGACCACGCGGGCCCCCGGCGTCGCGCGCAGCAGCGGCATCAGCCGCCAGGTCAGCGCGGCGTGGCCGAGGTGGTTGGTGCCGAACTGGCGCTCGAAGCCGTCGACGGTGCGCTCCTGCGGGCACGCCATCACGCCGGCGTTGTTGATCAGCACGTCCACCCGGTCGGCGCGGTCGCGCACCTCGGCGGCGGCGTCGCGGACCGAGGTGAGGTCGGCCAGGTCCAGCGTGAGCAGTTCCGCCTCGCCGCCGCCCGCGAGCACGCGCTCCAGTGCGCGCTGCCCGCGTTCGGTGGACCGGCAGGCCATCAGCACCCGGGCGCCCTTGGCGGCCAGCACCTCGGCGGTGCGCAGGCCGAGCCCCGAGTTCGCCCCCGTCACCAGCACGGTGCGGCCGGTCTGGTCGGGGATGTCCGCTTCGGTCCACTTCATGGTGACCACCTAACCGGCGTCAGGCGCTCTTGGCGAGCTTGCGCGGCTGGGCCGGCGCGTCCGGGCCGGTGCGGATCAGCGTGGCGAACGCCGCGCCGACCCGGGTGATCTCGTCGCTCGGCTCGGACAGCTCGGCCAGGCCCGCGGTGAGCGCCAGCAGGCGCTGCTCGCGCTCGACGGCGTCGGTGGCGGTCAGGTGCTCGTCCAGCACGGCGCGCAGCACGGGCTGCTGGGCGGCCAGGGTGCGCCACGTGCGGGTGACGATCTCCACGCGGTCGTCGTCGCTGTTCTCCAGCGCGACGCCGAGCCGGCCGGTGAGCTGCTGCATCCACCGGTAGTGCAGGGCCAGCAGGAGCTCGTCCTCGGTGGCGAACAGGGCGCGGTCGAAGGTCAGGGGAGCCGCGGGGGCCGCGGTGCGGAGCACGGCGTCCAGAGCGTCGCGCCGCCGGTAGAAGTCGTTCCAACTCATGATCACGCCTCCCTCTCGGTGGTCGGCCCGGTCGGTGACCGGCGTCATACCCCAGGTCTTTGGCATACCGCCGGTATGGCCGATGGGGCGAACATACCACGGGTACGTACCGTCGGTATGTCGTACGGTTGTGAACGTGGTGACAGTGCGGTCGAGGCGTGTCGATTACTCCGAGTCCACGAGGCAGGCCCTCGTGGACAGTGCCGTGGAGCTGTTCACCAAACGCGGCTACGCGGGCACGTCGCTCGACGAGGTGGCCAAGCGGGCACGGCTGACCAAGGGCGCGCTGTACCACCACTTCAGCGGCAAGCAGGCGTTGTTCGAGGCGGCCTTCGACTCGGTCGAGAACGCGTTCATGCGCAAGCTCGGCGAGATCGTCAGCGCGCCCGGGGACCCGTGGGACACCGCGATCGCCGGGCTGCGGGCGTACGTGCGGGTCTGCCTGGAGCCGTCCTACCAGCGGATCGTCATCCACGAGGCGCCGGTGGTGATGGGCTGGGAGCGGTGGCGCGAGGCGGAGGAGCACTTCAGCTACGGCCTGCTGCGCTCGACCATCGAGGTGCTGATCACCAGCGGCGAGCTGGAGCAGCTGCCGGTGGAGACGATGGCCCGGCTGCTGTTCGGGGCGCTGTCGGCGGGCGCGAGTACGATCGCCGGCGCGGCCGACCCGCGCAAGGCGAGCGCCGAGGTCGAGCGCACCATCGTCCGGGTGGTCGAGGGCCTGCGGGTCACCGAGCCGCCGCCCCGCGTGATTCCTGAGCGCTCCCGCTCCCGCCGCCGCTGACCCGCCGAACGCCGCCGGCCGACACCGGTATGACGTGCTCGGTCTTCGCGGCGCTCGACCACGCCGGGCACGTCGACCTGGACTCGTTGGCCGCGAGCTTCGCGCACCCCGGACGGCGTGGCCGGCGCACGGGCGCGTGGTTTCGGGCGTCGGATCGCGGGGTGCGGTGGGCGGCGATTAGCGTTGAGCCGTGGAACTGGAGCTTCGCATCTTCACCGAGCCCCAGCAGGGGGCTTCCTACGACGACCTGCTGCGCGTCGCCCGCACCGCCGAGGACGCGGGCTACGGCGCGTTCTTCCGGTCCGACCACTACCTGCGGATGGGGCCCGGCGACGGGCTGCCCGGCCCGACCGACGCGTGGATCACGCTGGCCGGCCTGGCCCGCGAGACCACGACCATCCGGCTGGGCACGCTGGTCACCGCCGCGACCTTCCGCCACCCCGGCCCGCTGGCGATCTCGGTCGCCCAGGTCGACGTGATGTCCGGCGGTCGGGTCGACTTCGGTCTCGGGTCCGGCTGGTTCGAGGAGGAGCACGCCGCCTACGGCCTGCGCTTCCCGTCGCTGGGGGAGCGGTTCGAGCTGTTCGAGGAGCAGCTCGCGATCATCACCGGCCTGTGGGGCACGCCGTCGGGCGAGAAGTTCTCCTTCGACGGCAAGCACTACGCGCTGACCGACGCGCCCGCGCTGCCCAAGCCCGCGCAGTCCCCGGTCCCCGTGGTCATCGGTGGCAAGGGCGCCAAGCGCACGCCGGCGCTGGCCGCGAAGTACGCCACCGAGTTCAACCTGCCGTTCGTGGACACCGCGTTCGCGGCCGAGCAGTTCGAGCGGGTCGACGCGGCCTGCCGGGAGATCGGCCGCGACCCGGCCACGATGACCCGGTCTGCCGGTCTGGTGCTGTGCGTGGGCCGGGACGACGCCGAGGTGGCCCGCCGGGCCGCGGCGATCGGCCGCGAGGTGGCCGAGCTCAAGGAGAACGGCCTGGCCGGCACGCCCGCCGAGGTCGTCGAGCGGTTGGGCACGTGGCACGCGGAGACCGGCATCAGCCGGGTGTACCTGCAGGTGCTGGACCTGGCCGACCTCGACCACCTGGAGCTGGTGGCGGCCGAGGTCGCGCCTCAGGTCCGGGTGTGATCCGGAGCCGGCCACAGGGCTGATCCGGAGGCCGGCCAGGGAGCTGGTCGGGGGACGGGTCAGGTGCCGAGCTGGCCCGCCACGTCGGACGCGGCGGCGAGCAGGACGAGCACGGGGATGGTGGCGGCGCTGCGCAGCCGGTAGCTCCCGCGCTTGTCCTGCTCGACCACGCCGGAGCCGGTGAGCGCCTTGAGGTGGTGGTAGAGCTGACCGGTCGAGCCGAGCCGGGCGGCCTCCTGGAGCGCCGCCGCCGGCTGCGGCCCCTGCGCCAGCAGGGACCGCACGATGTCCACCCGCACCGGGTGCGCCAACGCGGCCAGCACCTCGATCCGCGGCCGGTCGGCCAGGGCCAGCGCGCGCTCCGGCGTGACGTCGACCTGCCACGTCACCCGCCCGCCGCCCAGCGACACCCGCCCGCCGTAGCCGACCGCGCCGCCGCCGTCCTCGGTCTCGGGCAGCACCACGGTCTCGCGCTCGTCGCCCTCCAGGGCGGCCACGCGCTGCTCCAGCTCGGCAAGTCGCTGCACCAGGTCCACCGTGGTCATCCTACGAGAGGCTCACCTGGAATACCCCCAGCGCAGCGGGGTCCAGCAGGGCGTCGAGCACGAGGTCCACGAGTTCCGCCGCCCGCGCGTACCGGGCTTCGTCCACCTCCTCGACCAGCAGGGCCGCCGCGGCGACCCGACCGTCGTACCACCGGACGCGGCACCCGACGGTGAGCACGCCGGGCAGCGAACCACCCCGCACCGCGATCCCGGCCACGCCCGCCGGCGCGGTCCGGCCGCCTTCCCGGTGTCCCTGGTGTTCAAGGTGCTCCAGCGCGCGGGGGAACCGGTCCAGCGCGCGGTGCAGCCGGTGCAGGCCGGCGGCGGTGCCGCGCCACGTGGTGCGCGCGAACGGCCGTTGTCCCCCGTAGGTCCGGGGCACGTCCGGCAGCCGCCCGATCACCTCCAGTTGCAGGCGCGGGTCGGTCAGGTACCGCCGCACGTCGACCTCGCGGCCCAACACCTCCCGCAGCCGGTGGCCGAGCAGCGACGGGATCGGCGCGTCCGGCCACCCCGCCCGGATCGCGGCCGTGCGCAGGGTCGGCTCGCCCAGCCGGTGCCGCAGGTGGTCGGCCGCCGCGTCGTCGCCGTACCGGGCCGCGACCGCCGCCAGGTCGTCCAGGGCGACGGTGGCGTTGGGGTCGTCGGCGGTGACACCGTTGGAGGACTTCAGGTTCAGCGCCGCCAGCGCGCGCTGGTGCGCGCCGCCGTCGGAGGCGAGGCAGTACCGCTCCCAGTCGCCGAGGCGGACGCGTTCGCCCGGGTCGGCCGTGCCCCGCCGCACCGCGAGGTCGTAGCCGGCCAGGTGCACGGCGTGCACCGCCGACGCCAGCGGTTGCGGTTCGTGGGGCCGGTGGGCCAGCCGGCCGCCCCTGCCGTCGTCGAACACCGCGGCGACGTGACCGCGGTTCGCGCGTAACCACCCCAGCCAGTCGTCGGGGCCGGGGTCGGCCGCCGCGGGCAGGGCGGGCAGCAGCAGGGTGCCGCCCGCCACACCACAGGCGGAGAGCAGGTGCCGTCGAGTCAGGAGCACGACGAGATCTCCCCTCTGGTAGTCCGTAATTCCGGAATACTAGAGGGGGCGATTCGGGCTTGTCAGGGGGTTCGCACCGCGAACGTGACGCCGGCGGCGACCGGTTGTTCACGGATGAGCGTGCGCTCGGTCAACGGCAGGTCGCCGTTGAGCGCGTCGATCACCGCCTGGCGGGCCAGCGGGCGCACCTCGTCCACCGTGACGTCGCGGTCCAGCTCGCCGGACAGCGACGCGACGCCCGCGTCCCGGATGCCGCACGGGATGATCGCGCCGAACCCGGCCAGGTCCGCGTTGCAGTTGATCTCGAAGCCGTGCATGGTCACGCCGCGCTGCACCCGGATGCCGATCGCCGCGATCTTGCGCTCCACGCCCCGGTCGTCCGCCGCGATCCACACGCCGCTGCGGCCCTCGACCCGGCCGGTGCGCACGCCGAGCTGGTCGCACACGTGGATCAGCGCCTGCTCCAGGCGGCGCACGTACTGCACCACGTCCATCGGCTCGGCCAGCCCGATGATCGGGTAGCCGACCAGCTGGCCGGGGCCGTGCCAGGTGATCTTGCCGCCGCGGTCGACGTCGATCACCGGGATGTCGCCGCCGCGCGGGCGCTCCTCGTCCTCGGTGCGCCGACCGCAGGTGTAGACCTCGGGGTGCTCCAGCAGCAGCATCGTGTCGCCGATGTCGCCGTCCGCGCGGGCGTCGTTCAGCTCGCGCTGCAGGTCCCACGCGGCCAGGTAGTCGATGGTGCCCAGCTCGCGCACGTCGATCGGATCCGTCGAGGTGCGGCAGGAGAGTTCGGGACTGCTCACGGCTCGACCCTACGCCTGCCGGCGGGGCCCGCGGGGCGAGGGCCGCCGGGCCAGGGCAGCAGCCGGAGCACCAGGGCCGCGAGCAGCCCGACGCCCGTCGTGGCCAGCGCCGCGCCCACCGTGTCGGTGAACCAGTGCATCGTCAGCGCCACCCGGCTGGCCGCCGTGAGGACCACTGCGACGACCGCCAGCAGCACGGCTTTGCGCAGGTGGCGGCGGGCGAGGTGGGCGCACAGCACGACCCCGGTGAACGCCACCGCGGTCACCGCCGTCACGTGCCCGCTCGGGTAGGACGGCAGGTCGAACACGACCGGCCGCACCCGGTCGTACCCGAACCGGAGCAGGATCGTGCACCACGCGACGCCGAGCAAGACCGCGGCCTTGAACACCAGCAGCTCGCGGGCGAGGATCGCGCGCAACCCCAGCGACACCACCGTGATCACGGCCATGCCGGGGCTGAGCAGGAAGCTGACCACGTCCGCCGCCTGCACGAACAACGGCCCCAGCTCACGGGCCCGGTCGCGCAGCGCGACGTCCGGTCCCGCCGGGCCGCCGCGCACCGCGATCCCGAGCGCGACCGACGCCAGCACCAGGGCCACGCCGATCGCGCAGAGCACCGCGCGCGGGCTGCCGGTCATCCGGCGACGGCCGCCGCCACCGCCGCGCCCAACGCCGGGTGCAGGAAGTGGAAGCCGTGGCGCTCCAACGCCTTCGGCACCGCGCGCTGGCCCGCCAGGACGCCCTCCTCGGCGATCCCGCCGAGCACCGCCTTGAGCGCGAACCCGGGCACCACCCACGGCGTCGGCCGGCGCAGCGCGTGACCGACCGTGCGGGTGAACTCGGCGTTGGTCACCGGGCTCGGCGCGGTCAGGTTCACCGGGCCCTCGACGGTGTCGTGCTCCAGCACGAACTGGATCGCCGAGATCGCGTCGTCCAGCGAGATCCACGGCATGTACTGCCGGCCGTCGCCGAGCCGCCCGCCCAGGAAGAACTGGAACAGCGGTTTGACCTTGCCGAACAGCCCGCCGGCCGGGCTGATCACCAGGCCGGTGCGCAGCCGCACCACCCGCCGGGACGCCGCCGCCCCGGTGGCCGCCTCCCACTGCCGGCACATGTCGGCCAGGAACCCGGTGCCCGACGGCGTGGACTCGTCCACCACCTCGTCGCCGGTGTCGCCGTAGTAGCCGACCGCGCTCGCGTTCACCAGGGTCGGCACGCCGTGCTCGACCACCGCCGCCGCCAGCACCTCGGTGGGCACGGTTCGGGAGTCCAGCAGCACCTGCTTGCGGGCGTGGTCCCAGCGCTTGTCCGCCACCCCGGCGCCGCACAGGTTGACCACCGCGTCCGCGCCGTCGAGCGCGCCGGGGTCGAGGTGCCCGGCGGGCGGATCCCAGCCGCGCTCGTCGGGCGCGGTGGGGCGGCGGCGGACCAGCCGGACGACCTCGTGCTCCGCGCCGCGCAACGCGGCTACCAGACTGGTGCCGATGAAACCGGACGAACCCGCGACGACTACCCGCATGGGGATGATCGTCTCGCAGTGACCGGCCTGGTGCACAGTGGCCCCGGTGTAGCGCCCACCACTGCGGCCGGCGGCGTCCCTCGGCTGGTTCGCAACCGTGACGCGGACCGGCCGGTGCGGGGGCTTGAGGCGGGCGGAGCGTGGGCGTGGAACGGCCGGAGCTTGGGCGTGCGACGGGCGGAGTCAGGGCGTGCGACGGGGGAGCGTGGGCGTGGAATGGCCGAAGCCGCCCCTGGAGGTGGTCCCGGGGCGGCTTCGGCTTCGGCTTCGGTGGCGGGGGCTAGAGGCCGAGGTCGGCCTCGAACGAGCCCTCTTCGA
Source organism: Saccharothrix espanaensis DSM 44229 (assembly GCF_000328705.1). NCBI lineage: Bacteria > Bacillati > Actinomycetota > Actinomycetes > Pseudonocardiales > Pseudonocardiaceae > Saccharothrix > Saccharothrix espanaensis. The sequence goes on from NC_019673.1 coordinate 1,652,641, forward strand.
GGCGGTTCTTGACCGTGGTGAGGAAGCGGCCCGCGTCCGCGCCGTCCACCAGGCGGTGGTCGTAGGTGAGGGCCAGGTAGGCCATCGAGCGGATCGCGATGGTGTCGTCACCGTTCTCGTCGGTGATCACCACCGCGCGCTTCTTGACCACGCCGACACCCAGGATGCCGACCTGCGGCTGCTGGATGATCGGGGTGTCGAACAGCGCGCCGTTGCTGCCCAGGTTGGTCAGCGAGAACGTGCCGCCGGTCAGCTCGTCCGGGGTCAGCTTGTTGCTGCGCGCCCGTGCGGCGAGGTCGCCGATCTTGTGCGACAGTCCGGCCAGGTTGAGGTCGCCCGCGTTCGCGATCACGGCGTTGAGCAGGCCGCGCTCGGTGTCGATCGCGATACCCAGGTGCTCGGCACCGTGGTACACGACCTCCTTCTTCTCCTCGTCGATCGACGCGTTGAGCACCGGGTGCTGCTTGAGCGCTTCGACGGCGGCCTTCGCGAAGAACGGCAGGAACGTGAGCTTGGTGCCCTCGCGCTGCTCGAACGCCGCCTTGGCGCGGTTGCGCAGCCGGGCGATCTTGGTGACGTCCACCTCGAACACCTGGGTGAGCTGCGCCGACACCTGGAGCGACTCGCGGGTCCGCTGCGCCACGATCTGCCGCAGGCGGGGCAGCTTCTGCACGGTGCCGCGCTTGCCGCTGGTGTCCGCGGGCGCGGTCGCGACCCGCTGCGCCGGGGCCGAGGGTGCCGCGGCGGCCGGCGCGGGAGCCGGGGCCTTGGCGGCCTCGACGGCGGCCAGCACGTCCTGCTTGCGGATCCGACCGCCGACGCCGGTGCCCTTGAGGGACCCCAGGTCGATGCCGTTCTCCGAGGCCAGCTTGCGGACCAGCGGCGTCACGTACGGCGCGCCGTTGGCGTCGTCCGACGCGGCGGGCTCGGCCTGGGCGGGCTCGGACTTCGCGGGCTCGGACTTCGCGGGCTCGGACTTGGCCGGCTGGGCCTGCGTCGGCTGCGGCTGGGTCTGCGCGGGCTGGGCCGGGGCCTGCTGCGCGGGCTTGGGGGCCTCCTCGGCGGGCGCGGACTGGGCCGGTGCCTGCTCGGCGGGCTTCGGGTCCTGCTGCGCGTGCTTCGGGGCGGCCGGCGCGGGGGAGCCCGAGCCGACGACCGCGAGCTGGCCGCCGACCTCGACGGTCTCGTCCTCGCCCGCGGTGATCTCCAGCAGGGTGCCGGCGACCGGCGACGGGATCTCGGTGTCGACCTTGTCGGTGGACACCTCCAGCAGCGGCTCGTCGACCTCGACCGGGTCGCCGACCTGCTTGAGCCAGCGGGTCACGGTGCCCTCGGTGACGCTCTCGCCGAGCGCCGGCATGGTCACCGGGGTGCCTTCGGCGGCACCGGACTCCTGCTGCCCGGACTGCTGGGGCGCGGATTCCTGCTGCCCCGACTGCTGGGGTGCGGACTGCTGGGCGGGTGCCTGCTCCTGCGCCGGGGCCTGCTCGGCCGGGGCCTCGGGCTCCGGGGCGGCCTGCGGCTCGGGTGCGGACTCCTGGGCCGGGGCCGCGTCGCCGTCGCCGATGACGGCGAGCTCCGCGCCGACCTCGACGGTCTCGTCCTCCTGGGCGACGATCTTCTGGAGCACACCCGCCGCCGGCGACGGGATCTCGGTGTCGACCTTGTCGGTGGACACCTCCAGCAACGGCTCGTCGACCTCGACGCGGTCACCCTCCTGCTTCAACCAGCGGGTGACCGTGCCCTCGGTGACGCTTTCGCCGAGTGCGGGCATTTGGACGGAGAAGGCCATCGTTCGCTGACTCCTCGTGCGTGGGTCGGGGATCGGCTGACTGGGGTGCGACGGTCAGCCGTGCACGTGCAGCGGCTTGCCGGCCAGGGCGAGGAAGGCCTCGCCGAGGGCTTCTGTCTGGGTCGGGTGGGCGTGGATCAGCGGAGCCACGTCCTCGGGGTAGGCCTCCCAGCTGTAGATCAGCTGGGCTTCACCGATCAGCTCGCCGACCCGCTCGCCGACCATGGTGACGCCGACCACCGGGCCGTCCGGCGCCTTGACCAGCTTGACGCCGCCGGCGGTCTTGAGGATCTGCGACTTGCCGTTGCCCGCGAGGTCGTAGACGAACGTCTCCACCGAACCGTACTTCTCCTTGGCCGCTGCCTCGGTCAGACCCACCGAGGCGACCTCGGGCTTGCAGTAGGTCACCCGCGGGATGCCGGCCTCGTCGATGACCTTCGGGTTCTGCCCGGCGATCTCCTCCGCGACGAAGATCCCCTGCTGGAAGCCGCGGTGCGCGAGCTGGAGGCCGGGCACGATGTCGCCGACGGCGTACACGTCGGGCAGGTTCGTGCGCAGCCGCTCGTCGGTGATGACGAAGCCGCGCTCGATCGTGACGCCGGCTTCCTCGTAGCCGTGGCCTGCGGTGTTCGGGCCGCGGCCGACGGCGACCAGCAGCACGTCGGCGTCGAGCACGTCGCCGGACTCCAGCTTCACCGACACGGTCGTGTCGGTCTGGGTCGCGCCGGTGAACCTGACGCCGGTCTTGAACTTGATGCCGCGCCGGCGGAACGCGCGTTCGAGCTGCTTGGAGGCGTACTCGTCCTCGGCGGGGACCAGGCGGGGCAGCGCCTCCACGATGGTCACGTCCGCGCCGAACGAGGCCCACACGCTGGCGAACTCCACGCCGATCACGCCGCCGCCGAGCACGACGACCTTCTCCGGCACGTAGTCCAGGTTCAGCGCCTGGTCGCTGGTGATGATCCGGCCGCCGATCTCCAGGCCGGGCAGGCTGCGCGCGTAGGAACCGGTGGCCAGCACGACGTTCTTGCCGGTGTACCGGTCGCCGCCCACCTCGACGGTGTTCGGGCCGACGAACGTGCCCGCGCCCTCCACGAGGGTGACCTTGTTCGCCTTCGCCAGGCCCTGAAGCCCCTTGTACAGGCGGCTGACCACACCGTCCTTGTAGGAGTTCACGCCGGCCATGTCGATGCCCTCCAGGGAGGACTTCACGCCGAACTGGTCGCCTTCGCGGGCGTTGTCCGCGACCTCCGCCGCGTGCAGCAGCGCCTTGGTCGGGATGCAGCCCCGGTGCAGGCAGGTGCCGCCCAGCTTGTCCTTCTCGACCAGGACGACGGACAGGCCGAGCTCGGCCGCGCGGAACGCGCAGGCGTAGCCGCCCGAGCCGCCACCGAGGATCACAAGGTCGGCGGAGGTGTCGGTCACGGGATCTCCCTGGAGGGCTTGTTGCCTTACATCGCGCGGGTGCGCGCGGGTGATTGCCATCTTGTCACTACTTCGCGGAGGACGGCGACGCGGTGTCCTCTTGGGAGGATTTGCCCACACCTTCACACGGACGCCGGCACCATGGTCCGCAGGAGTCCCGTCAGGAGGTGGCCCGGTGGGCCTGTTCGACCGTTTTCGCAGGAAGCAGCGCCCCGGCGTGCTGCGGTCGTCCACGTCCTCGGACACCGGGCACCTGGAGCAGTGGGCGGCCGAGCGGCGCGGGGTCGAGGCGTACGTCGAGCCCAAGACCACCGTGACGGAAACCACGGTAGTGCTGGTCGCGCACGACGGCGAGTGGACGCGGCGGCGCATCGACGGTGCCGACGGCGCGAAGAAGCTGGCGAAGAAGCTGGGCATCCCGATCTACGACGCGGGCATCGTGGGCTACCCGAAGCGGATGCGCGAGTACTCGCGGCGCAAGAACCAGAACGGCTGAGTCGGCCCGGCAGGTCGGACCGGAGTGCGTCGACGATTTTGTGCGGGTCGGCCGGCCACGTGGTTGACAAGCCCAGAAAAACGTCGTAGTGGCACGCGCCGCGGTGTCGGAGAAGTTCGTTGTGCGCGGCCGGCAGGGTCGGCTCGGAAAAGGCCGAAGCGGTGACCGGGAACGTTTCGGTGTAGATGCCGACGGCTGTTCGGGCGGCTTCCACGAGGTTTTCCCGGACGCCGGCCCCCTGCCGGCAGGGGGCCGGCGTGACGCAGAAGAGGGAAAGCACGAAGGGGCCCGCGGCGGGGGCCCCTTCGTGGTGGGAAAAAGGTGTATCAGCCGTTCGCGGCGATGTCCGCGAGGACGGCGGCGAGCGTGCGGACCGGAACGCCGGTGCCGCCCTTGGTGGTGTACCCGTGGGGCGCGCCGTTGTGGAACGACGGGCCCGCGATGTCGACGTGCGCCCACGGCACACCGTCGGCGACGAACTCGCGCAGGAAGATCCCGGCCACGAGCATCCCGCCGAACCGGTGCCCGGCGACGTTGGCCAGGTCCGCGACGCGGGAGTCGATGTCGCCGCGCAGCTCGTCCGGCAGCGGCATGGCCCAGGCGTTCTCGCCGACCGCACGGCCCAGCGCGGCCACCCGGTCGCGGAACTCGTCGGAGCCCATCACGCCGGCCGTCCGCTTGCCCAGCGACACGACCTGCGCGCCGGTCAGGGTGGAGGTCTCGATCAGGTAGTCCGGCCCGTCCTCGCACGCCCGCGCGATCGCGTCGGACAGCACCAGGCGGCCCTCGGCGTCGGTGTTGAGCACCTCGACGGTCTTGCCGCCGTACATGGTGAGCACGTCACCGGGGCGGTAGGCGGTGCCGGACGGCATGTTCTCCGCCAGCGGGGCCCACGCGGTGACCTCCAGCGGGTACTTGAGCTTCGCCGCCAGCACGACGGTCGCCACGACCGCCGCCGCGCCGCTCATGTCCGAGGTCATCTCGTCCATGCCCGCCGCGGGCTTGATGGAGATGCCGCCGGTGTCGAAGGTGATGCCCTTGCCGACCAGGGCGACCTTCTTGCCCGCCTTCGGGCCGCGGTAGGTCACCCGGACCAGGCGCGGCGGGCGCGACGAGCCGAGACCGACGCCGAGGATGCCGCCGAAGCCCTGCTTGCGCAGCGCCTTCTCGTCGAGGACCTCGACCTCCAGCCCGTCGATGCCCTGGGCCAGCGCGGTGGCCCGCTCGGCGAAGGACGCCGGGTACAGGTCGTTGGGCGGGGTGTTGATCAGGTCGCGGGTCGCGGCGACGGCCTCCGCGATCGCGGTGGACGCCTTCACGGTCGCGCGGTGCGCCTTGACCGTGCCCGTGGCGGGGGCGACCAGGTCGACGCGGACCACCGGGGCTTCACCGGCCGACGACTTGTAGGCGGTGAACTGGTACGCGCCGAGCAGCGTGCCCTCGACGGCCGCACCGAGGTGCAGCGCGGACAGCGTTGACGTGGCGCGCTTCTTGCCGGTGAGGGCACGGGCGGCGGCACCGGACGCGCGGCGCACCTGCTCCTCGCTCACGTCGTCACCGGTCGGCTTGCCCAGGCCCACGGCGATCACCAGGGGCGCGGCGAGCTTGCCGAACGTGGGGACGGCGACGACTTCTTCGGCCTTGCCGGTCGCGCCCAGGGTGGTGAGGACGTCCAGCAATCCGCCGTCGAACGCGGCGTTCACCGCCTCGGCGGCACCCGCGAGGGCGGGGCCGTCGGGTCCCTGGATGGTGCCCACCACCACCGCGTCCACGGCTGTGGTGCTCAGGTCACTGTCGGTGATGGCCAGTTTGGGCGCGGTCACTGCGGCTCCTTGACGGGGGTCCTCCCGGCACTTCCTGGTCGTGCGGCGGGAACGGGGGTGGATCGTGACGAATGCTAAAGGTCTTGTTCACAGCCGGGGCCGCCGCACCTTCCATAGCGGGGAGTAACAATTAACACGATCGTGGGTCAACTGGCCGGGCGTTAGTTGGCGCTCGGGCTCTGTGGGACCGTGTAGCGGTGACAGTCACGCCCCGTGCCGGGGCCGTGGTGCTCGCTCTCGGCGCGACCCTGGGTGCCGGAATCCTCGTCGGATTCGCCCCCGCCGCCGCCGTCGCGGGTCCCTGGTTCCTCCTCGCGCTCGTGCTCGCCGCGCTGACCGCGCTGTGCTGTGCCTACTCCACCGCCGACCAGCACCGGGCCTACCCGGACGCGGCCGGCGGCTACGCCTACATCCGCAACCAGCTCGGGCCGTGGCCGGGGCGGATCGGCGCGAGCGCTCACCTGATCGGGCGGGCCGGGCTGGCGGCGGCGGTGGCCGGGGCGTTCGGCGCGTACGCGTTCCCCTCCGATCGGGTGCTCGCGGGGCTGGGCGTGCTGGTGGTGACGGCGGTGGTCGGCAGGTACCTGGCCGGGTACGTCGCCTGGGCCGCCGTGCTGGTGGTGCTCGCCGTGCTGGCGGTCGTGGTGCTGGTGTGCTTCTCGGTGACGCCGGCGGTGAGCCCGGTCGGGGCGGCCGAGTCGGCTGGAGCGGTCGGGGCGGCTGGAGCGGTCGGGGCGGCTGGAGCGGTCGGGTCGCCCGGGTTCGACGGGATCATGGGCGCGGCCGGGCTGATGTTCGCCGCGTTCACCGGGTTCGAGCGGATCACCGCGCCGGGGCGGGGCGACCGGGTGTTCCCGGCATCGGTGTTGAAGGTGGCCGTGCCGGTGCTGGTCGGCGTGGTGTTCGTGGTCGTGGCGGGTGTCGGCGCGGCGGTCCTCCACCAGCTCGGGGCGGCGCGGGTGGCGTTGTCGCCGGCTCCGCTGCGGGACGCGTTGGTGGCGGCGGACGGGCGGGCGCTGGTGCCGGTGCTCGCGGTGGGGGCGGCGGTCGCGGCGGTGTCGGTGCTGGTGTTCGTGCTGGCCGGCGCGCGGCGCACGCTGGTGGGGTTGGTGGAGAACGGAGACCTGCCGAACATCCGCGCCCGGTGGCCGTTGGAGGTCGTCGCGGTCGGGTTGGCCCTGGTGGCGTTCCTGGCGTTGCCGACGTCCACGGCGTTCGCGGTCGGAGCGTGCGGCACGGCCTTCTATTACGGGTTCACGAACGCGTCGGCGCGAGTCCTGCTCCAAGAAGACCGGACGTGGCCGATGCGCACGGCGTGCCTGGGTTTGGGGCTGTCGGTGCTGTTGGCGATGAGCGCGCCGGCCGACGCGTTGGTGATCACCGGGGTCGGCTTGGTGGTCGGCACCGGGTTGTTGGGGTTGGGGCGGATTCGTCACTCGGTCGGGTGAGTGCCGGGAAGGGCGAACAGTGAGGTGGCCTCGTACGTGAGTGGCCACGGGAAGTCGGACGTCCGAGCGTCGGGACAGCGATTTTCCGAAGTCGCACCGGGAGCTAGTGTGCTGTCATGACGACCGCGTTGCCTTTCACCCGGACCCCCAACACCCAGCCGGCCACCCCGGAGCGGGTCGCGGAGGTACTCGCCAAGCCGGGCTTCGGGCAGCACTTCACCGACCACATGGTGACGATCCGCTGGAACCGCGAACAGGGCTGGCACGACGCCGCAGTCGAGCCCTACCACTCGCTGGAGCTGGACCCGGCGGCAATGGTGCTGCACTACGGCCAGGCCATCTTCGAAGGGCTCAAGGCGTACCGCCGGCCCGACGGATCGATCGCGTCCTTCCGCCCGGAGGCGAACGCCGAGCGCTTCCGCGCCTCCGCGCGTCGGATCGCCATGCCGGAGCTGCCGGACGAGCTGTTCCTCGACTCGGTCCGCGAGCTGCTCGCCGTGGACGGCCGGTGGGTGCCCTCGGCCGCCGAGGAGTCGCTGTACCTGCGGCCGTTCATGTACTCGTCGGAGAAGGGCCTCGGTGTGCGGCCCGCGTCCGAGTACGTCTACGTGCTCATCGCCTCGCCCGCCGGGTCGTACTTCGCGGGCGGCCTCAAGCCGGTGACGGTGTGGCTGTCCGCCGAGTACGTGCGCGCGTCGCCGGGCGGCACCGGCGCGGCCAAGTTCGCGGGCAACTACGCGGCGTCGCTGGTGGCCCAGGCCCAGGCCGCCGAGCAGGGCTGCGACCAGGTCGTGTGGCTCGACGCGGTGGAACGGCGGTGGGTCGAGGAGATGGGCGGGATGAACCTGTTCTTCGTCCTCGGCTCCGGTGCCGACGCGCGGGTCGTCACGCCCGAGCTGTCCGGCGCGCTGCTGCCCGGCATCACCCGGGACTCGCTGCTGCGGCTCGCCGCCGACTTCGGCTACGGGGTCGAGGAGCGGCGGATCTCCACCGAGGAGTGGGAGAAGAAGGCCGAGTCCGGCGAGCTGACCGAGGTCTTCGCCTGCGGCACGGCGGCGGTGATCACGCCGGTCGGGCACGTCAAGCACGCGGGCGGTGAGTTCAGCGTGTCGGGCGGGGCCACCGGTGAGGTGACGCTGAAGCTGCGGGAGCGGCTGACGGGGATCCAGCAGGGGCTGGTCGAGGACCCGCACGGGTGGATGACCCCGCTGGGCTGAGCTGGTCGACGGGCGTCGGGCGGGCCTGGGGATTCGGGCTCGCCCGGGTTCGGGTTTGGCTGGATTCGGGCTTGGTTGGGTTCGGGTTTGGCTGGGGTTTGGGTTTGGCTGGAGAGCCGAGCGAGGCAGGTCAAGCGAGGGAGCAGACGGCGAGCACGGTGAGGCTCGCCGTTTCGCATGCCGCGCCGAGAACGTCGCCGGTGATGCCGCCGAACCTGCGGCGGGTGTGCCGGACCAGCAGGAGGACGAGCGCGCCGGCGAGCACGACGGCTGCCGGGCCGTGCCACGGGTGCACGAAGTAGCCCGCTGCGGTGAGCACCAGCCACCACGTGATGGCGACTGCCCTCGACTGGGTGCCGGCCACCAGCGCGCCCAGCCCTTCGGGGCGTGCGGCGGGGACGCCTTGCAGGCAGCAGAGGACGAACGCGGCTCGGCCTGTGGTGAGGGCGAGTACCACCGCGGTCCACGAGACCGCGGGCAGAGCTGCCGCTTGACCGCCCAGGACGACGATCAGAGCGACCACCGCGAACGGGCCCGCGCCGCCCTGTCGCATGACTTCCAGAGCGCGTTCCGGAGGGCCGTAGCAGCCCAGGCCGTCGGCGGTGTCGGCCAGGCCGTCGAGGTGCATGCCGCGGGTCGCCAGCGCCAACCCGCCGACCACGAGGAAGCCGGCCAGCAGCGGTGGGGCGTTGGTGTGGGACAACCCGTAGAGCGCCGCAGCCGTGAACAGGCCCAGCAGCGTGCCGACGAGCGGTGCGGAAGTGATGGCGCGCCTGGCCGACCGCGCGTCCACGGTGGAGACGTGGACGGGGAGCACGGTCAGCCAGGACAGGGCCAGGCGCATCAGGCGGTCCCGGAAGGGTGTGGGGGTGAGGGGAGGGCGATGGTGGGTATCAGGCGGGTCCGGAGACGCCTGCGCCGTCGAAGGTCGCCATCTCGGCGAGCACCTTCGTCGCCATCGCGACCAGCGGGAACGCGGCGACCGCGCCGGACCCCTCGCCCAGGCGCAGGTCGAAGTCGAGCAGCGGCTCCAGGCTGAGGTGGTTGAGCGCCAAGGCGTGCGCGGGCTCGGCGGACTTGTGCCCGGCCACCCACCACTCGCGGGCACCGGGGGCCAGTTCCTCGGCGACGATCGCCGCGGCACCCACGACGACGCCGTCCAGGATCACCGGGGTGCGGCGGACGGCGGCCTGCGCGAGGAAGCCCGCCATCGCGGCGATGTCCGCGCCGGAGGAGGTGGCGAGCAGCTGCACGGGGTCGCTGATCACCGGGCGGGCCCGGCGCAGCGCGTCCCGGATGGCGGCGGTCTTGCGCATCCAGCCCCGGTCGTCCACGCCCGTGCCGCGGCCGACGACGGCCACCGGCTCGGACCCGGTGAGGGCGGCGATCAGCACGGCCGACGGGGTGGTGTTGCCGATCCCCATGTCGCCCGCGATCAGGACGTCCGCGCCGCCGTCGACCTCGTCGTCGACCAGCTTGCGGCCGAGTTCGATCGCCTGCTCGGCCTCCGCGCGGGTCAGCGCGTCCTCGCGGTCGATGGAACCCGAGCCGCGGCGGACCTTGGAGTCGCCGACGGAGGTGTCGGAGTCGACCGACACGTCGACCACCCGGACGGTCGCGCCGGCGACCGTGGCCAGCACGTTCACCGCCGCGCCGCCGGCCAGGAAGTTCGCCACCATCTGGCCGGTGACCTCGCTGGGGTACGCGGACACGCCGTGCTGGGCCACGCCGTGGTCGCCGGCGAAGACGATCACCCGGGGCCGGGTGAACGGGCGCGGCGGGCACACGCCCTGGCACGCGGCCACCCAGACGCCCAGCTCCTCCAGCTTGCCCAGCGACCCGGCGGGCTTGGTCAGCACCCCGTGCCGGGCCACGGCCTCGCGGCGGGCGTCCTCGTTCGGCGGCTCCACGGGCGGGAACTCGATGGTCACCGACTACCTCCGGCTTCGCGCAGTCGCAGTGGGATTCCGGCGACGACCAGCAGCACCTCGTCGCAGACCTCGGCCAGCCGCGCGTTGAGCGAACCGAGGTGATCGCGGAAGAGCCTGCCAGAATGCGTGCTCGGCACAACGCCCAGCCCGACTTCCGCCGACACCAGGATCAGCCGGGCCCGGGTCTGGGACACCGCGTCGACCAGCGCGCCGCACTGCCGCTCCACCTCGCCGATGCCGTGGCCCTCCCACGCGCCGGCGTCGTCCAGCGCGCCGGCCAGCCACGTGGCCACGTCGTCCACCAGGATCGGCGGGTCGCTCTCGGCGGTGGCGGTGAGCAGGGCGGTCAGGTCGTTCGGGGCGGGGGCCTCGACGGTGTGCCAGGTCGTGGGCCGGCGCGCCACGTGCTGGGCGATGCGCAGCTCCCAGTCCGCGTCGTCGGGGTAGCGGCGGGCGGTGGCCACGTACGTGACGACCTCGTCCGAGACCAGGCCCTCGGCGTGGGCCGACTTGCCTGATCGCGCGCCGCCCAGAACCAGTGTCCGACGCGTCACACCGCACTCCATCCGGGTTGGGAAGACATAGCCTGACCAGGCAACGTTACCTGGAATACATCATCTGGAAGGCGACGACGCCGACGACGTCGGTTCGGCGGACGAACGTCGCCTCCGAGGACATCGTGGGGAGGCCGTCGTGGAGTACCGCTGGCGGTACCAGGACGAGCAGGGCCGGGAGATCGACGGGCCCGCCGTGGCGTTCGCGGACCAGGGCGAGGCCGAGGAGTGGTTCAGCGCCTCGTGGGAGTCGCTGGCTTCGACGGGGATCGCCCAGGTGACCCTGCTGCGCAGCGAGTCCGAGGTGTACGGCCCGATGTCGCTGTCCCCTGCGGAGTGAGCCGGTAGGTGTTTCGCGAGGCTCGGGTGGTGCCGGTGAGGTGTTTCGCAGGGTGTTTGGCGAGGCTGAAGAAGGCCCCCGCGAGTGCGGGGGCCTTCGGGTCACGTCACGGGGTGACGGTGAGGCGTGGGTCGGTCTCCACGACGCCGTCGAGGACGTCGTCGATCTTCTGCAGGAGTTCGGCGTCGAGCTTCACGCCGGCGGCCTTGACGTTCTCGGTGACCTGCTCCGGGCGGGACGCGCCGATGATCGCGGACGCCACGTTCGGGTTCTGGAGCACCCACGCGACGGCGAGCTGGGCGAGGCTCAGGCCCGCCTCGTCGGCGATCGGCTTCAGCTTCTGGACCCTGGTGAGCACGTCGTCGTCGAGGAAGCGCGCGACGAACTTCGAGCCGTTCTCGTCGGTGGCGCGGGAGCCGGCCGGAACGGGCTGACCGGGCAGGTACTTGCCGGTGAGCACGCCCTGCGCGATCGGCGACCAGACGATCTGGGAGATGCCCTCTTGCTCCGAGGTCGGGACGACCTGGGACTCGATGATCCGCCACAGCATGGAGTACTGGGGCTGGTTCGAGATGAACGGGACGTTCAGCTCACGGGCGAGGGCGGCGCCCCGCGCGATCTGCTCGGCGTTCCACTCGGAGACGCCGATGTAGAGCGCCTTGCCCTGGCGCACGATGTCCGCGAACGCCTGCATGGTCTCTTCCAGCGGGACCGTGCGGTCGAAGCGGTGCGCCTGGTAGAGGTCGACGTAGTCGGTCTGGAGCCGCTGGAGGGAGCCGTTGATCGACTCGGCGATGTGCTTGCGACCCAGACCCTTGTCGTTGGGGCCACCGGGGCCGGTCGGCCAGAAGACCTTCGTGAAGATCTCCAGGGACTCGCGGCGCTCGCCCTTCAGCGCACGGCCGAGGACCGCTTCGGCCTTGGTGTTGGCGTAGACGTCGGCGGTGTCGTAGGTGGTGATGCCGGCGTCGAGCGCGGCGCGGACGCAGGCGGTGGCCTGGTCCTCCTCGACCTGCGAGCCGTGGGTGAGCCAGTTGCCGTACGAGATCTCACTGATGTTCAGGCCGCTGCGGCCGAGACGTCGGAACTCCATACCTTCAGCGTAGTACGGAGTCCTTCGTCTAGCTAAGGACGTGCAGGTCGGGGGAGTCCTCCGGGATGCGGGCGTCGTGGGCGAGGAACGCCGCGAGCACCCGGCGCACCACGTCCAGGGGCACCTCCTGACCAGCCGGTATGTCGACCCCGGTTCCCTGGTCGTCGTACACGATGGGGTCGGCGACCTCGGTGGTGGTCCCAGTGGCACGCATCGGCGTCGAGTTCTCCCGAACGAAGCCGCGTTCCTTCCCGATGCCGACTTCCAGGATGGCGTGACCCCAGGGGTTGTCGGCGTGGGAGATCTCGGCGACGGCAGGGCACTCCTGCGCAACCGCGAGCGTCCGCACCCGCTCCACAAAAGCGTCCAACTCGACCAGGGTGTGGATCAGGACCGGGCGCGCGCCGGTTTCTCGATCGAAGATCGCTTTCAGCGTCGCCACGGTGGCTTCTGCCCTCCTTTGAAGGTGCGCCGGTACCCGCCCGTGCCGTGGACCGTCAGCGAATAGCCGGCGGGGAGTACGACACCGATGAGATTCTCACAACCGAGTAGCTTGGCACAGGGTACGTTGTCGATCACCAGGGTTGCTTCGCGGATTCCATCGCGGCGCATCTGGCCGGCAATCTTCATCTCCACGTGGGTCGTGACGATCGGTGCTCCCGAGTGCGGGTAGCCCTCTTCACGCAGGGCGTCATGGACCATCCGTGCATCTGGCCCGTCCCCGCTGACCTGTGCCCTGACCGGTCCTCGCGCGGTGAACCACCGCCCGTTCGTCTTCGTCCCTGCGGCCGGTCGCCGTGGTTCGGGCAATTCCCGCCGGATCTCGGCGATTCGTTCTTCGTCGGTGAGGGGAGGTGACGTGGGGGTGCTACTCGGCGTCGGCTCCAAGAGGGGCTTGGCGGGGACGACTACCCCAAGGGACTTGATGATTCGGTAGACCGTCTGTAGCGCCGCATCCAAATCTCGGCCGACGGCCTGGTCCGCGTCGTATGCGACCTCTCGGAACGCTGCGGAGGTGATCAGCACGTCTGCCTGATTACTGCCGGCACCGGCGATCTCGATCATGTCGGCGGCTTCGGCGGCGAGGTCTGCGGCCTGCGAAAGCGATGCCTGTGCCCTGGTGGTCGTGTCTACGACCTGGTGGAGCGTCGCTCCGACCTCTCCCAGTGACGGCACGGCGCGCCCGTTCCTCGGTGTTCAGGCCGTGGCCACCGGACGCCAGGCGGTGGCCTGGTCCTCCTCGACCTGCGAGCCGTGGGTGAGCCAGTGGTGCGGGAAAGCTTGAAAAGCGTCCTCGCCGGACGGGCGAGCCGCCAAGGATGACGGCGGTGGTGCGGTGGGTGTCGTGTCATCCCCGTATGGCCCGGTCGGAGACAACCACCCTTGGGCAGTGAGGGCAAGCGAAGGGCGTGCTTGCCCTCACTGCCCAAGCGCGGTTCGCTGGCGCGCGGGCCATACGGGGATGACACGACGCGGCAGGTGGATGTGGGGGGTGCGGTTGGGTGGTGCGTGTGTGTGGGGCTTTAGACCTTTGCGCCGTAGGTCACTCGGGGCTTGGGGACGCGCAGGCGGCGTAGCTGGCTGGCTCGGATGAACGAGTACCAGCCGATCGAGAGGCCGCGGGTGGTGTTGTCCGGGAACTTGGCCCTGACGCGCTTGGCGACCATGCGGCCCAGGACCACGCCTTCCACGACCATGGCGAGGAGCATGAAGGTCGTGAGCAGGGTCGCGTACTGCTGCACCTGGGGCTGCGGGACCAGGAGGGCGACGAAGACGAGGATCGCCAGGGGCATGAACAGGCCCATGAGGTTGCGGCGGGAGTCGACGATGTCGCGGATGTACGCCTTGACCGGCCCGCGGTCGCGGGGGAGCAGGTACTTGTCCTCGCCGGCCATCATGCGCTGACGGCGTTCGACCGAGGCGGCTCGGCGTTCTTCCTTGCTCTGCTTGTTGCCGCGCATCCGCTTGAGCGCCTCGCGCTGCGTGCGGGGCGGCGGCGGGACCGGGCCGCGGCGCTTGCTCTCCGCCTCCCGGCGTTTGGGGGTCGGCTTGCCCTTCGCCGGAGTGCGCGCGGGGTCGACGGGCGTCACCTCCGCCGGGGTGTCTTCGGCGGTCGGGGCGGCTTCGTCGGCGTTGCGGCGCAGGAACCTCACCCGGCAAGAGTAGGAGATGGGCGTCGTGGGGGGTTACGTACCCTTCGCGAGGTGCGCGTTGTTGTTGCTCCGGACTGCTTCGGTGGGACCTTGACCGCTCGGGAAGCCGCCGAGGCGATCGGGCGCGGGTGGCGGTCGGCTGCTCCCGGTGACGAACTGCTGCTGCGGCCGTTGGCCGACGGCGGGCCTGGGTTCGTCGATGTCCTGCACGGTGCACTGGGCGGGGTGCTGCACTCGTCGGTGGTGTCCGGGCCACGGGGGGAAGCCGTCGAAGCCCGATGGCTCGTTGCCGACGACGGGACCGCCTACGTCGAGTCGGCGCAGGCCTGCGGGCTGCACCTGGTCCCGGTGAACGAGCGGGCCGCGTCCGTGGAGTCCGCCACCACCCGTGGGGTGGGGGAGTTGGTGGCGGCGGCGGACGGGCTTGGGTGTCACACGATCGTGGTGGGGTTGGGCGGATCGGCGACCACGGATGGTGGCGCTGGATTGCTGTCCGTGGTGTCGTCGGTGTCCGCTCGTGTGGTTGCGGCCTCTGATGTGGAGAACCCGTTGCTGGGGCCGCACGGGGCGGCGGCGACGTTCGGGCCGCAGAAGGGGGCGTCCGCGTGGGTGGTGGCGCGGTTGGAGGACCGGCTGGCGGCGATGGACGTGCTGGAGCCGGTGCGGGACCTGCCGGGGGCGGGGGCCGCCGGTGGGCTGGGTGCGGCGCTGCTGGCGCTGGGGGCCTCGGTGGTGTCGGGGGCCGGGCTGGTCCGGTCGCTGACCCGGCTGGACCCGGCGTTGGACGGTGCGGACCTCGCGGTGACGGGCGAAGGCAGTTTCGACTGGCAGTCGTTGCGCGGGAAGTTGATCACGGCGGTGGCCGGTGGGGCCGCCGAGCGCGGGATTCCCTGCGTTGTACTGGCTGGTCAGGTGAGTGTGGGACGCCGTGAGGCGGGTGCGGCCGGAGTGCAGGAGTCGTACTCGGTCACCGAGCACGCCGGGTCCGTGGAGAAGTCCATGGCCGACCCGGCCGGCACCTTGACGGCACTCGCCGCGGACGTGGCGAGGCAGTGGTCACACTCCCGTCCCTGACGACTGTGCGACCATGAGGTAAGGAACAAAGCGGGTGCCGCCCGTGTTTCCAGGGAACAGATGCCCGCAAAGGACCTCCGAGGGAGAGCTATGACGACCGCTCAGGACCAGGACGCAGTCACCCCGACTCCTGACGCACCGCCCACCCACGGCGTGACGCTGACCGACTCGGCGGCCGTGAAGGCAAAGGCGCTGCTCGACCAGGAGGGCCGCGACGACATGCACCTGCGCATCGCCGTCCAGCCCGGTGGTTGCGCGGGTCTGCGCTACCAGCTGTTCTTCGACGAGCGCACGCTCGACGGTGACGCGCTGCGCGACTTCGGCGGTCTCAAGGTCGCGGTGGACCGGATGAGCGCTCCGTACGTCGAGGGCGCGGTGATCGACTTCGTGGACACGATCGAGAAGCAGGGCTTCACGATCGACAACCCGAACGCGGGCGGTTCGTGCGCCTGCGGTGACTCCTTCCACTGAGTCGCGACGGACAGCTGCGGACTGTGTGATCGTCGGGTCCGTGACAGTGCTCGACATGCGAACGGCCCCCGCTTCGGTGGGGGCCGTTCGCATTGCTCGGGGTGGGGCTGGGCGGTTGCCGAGGTGGGCCGGGGGTCAGACGTAGGTGTCGAGACCGGCTACCTGGGCCACGCAGTCGTCGGTGACCTGCCACGGGGTGGCGGGGCGGGGCTCGGGGAGGGTGTCGGCCCGGCCGCGCAGTTCCGCCGGCATGGCGGTGCAGTCGTCGATCAGTTCGTCCAGCGTGTCCGCTTCAGTGTTCCTCACCCGGCCGACGTTAGGCGGACTTCGGCCGTGCGGACAGCCCTACCGGGCGGTAGCCGCCCGGTAGGGGTTGTCGCTGGTCACGCGTGTGCGTAGGTGGTTGCGTTCGGCTCGGTGGCGGGTGCGGCTCCCCGGCGCACCAGTCGGGAGATGACCAGGGCCACGAGCACGCCCAGGAGGGTCGGGACCGCGCCGACGGCGGCGATCCACTGGAAGCCGAAGCCGCCGGCGATGACGGCTCCGCCGATCATCGGGCCCAGCGCCGCCGCCACGTTGAACGCCGAGATGTTCACCGAGGCGACCAGGCCCGCCGCCGAACCCGCCTGGCCCATCAGGAACGTGTGCAGCAGCGGACCCGAGGCGAAGGCCGCCGCGCCGAGCACGAACACCGCGATCACGGCCGTCACCTTGGTCTCCAGCAGGAAGCCCTGGGCCAGCAGGAGCACGGTGAGGCCGATCAGCGGGATCGGCAGGACCTTGGCGATGGACCCCGGCCGGACGCGGCCGGCGATCGTGCTGCCGACCATCGTCCCCAGGCCGTAGACCAGCAGGACGCCGGTCACCCAGGCCGGGCTGAAGCCCGTGACGTCGCGCAGCGCGGGCGCCACGTAGGTGAACGCGGTGATCATGCCGGTGAACGACAGGATCGTCGTCAGCAGGCCCAGCAGGACGGTGCGCTTGCCGAACGCGAACAGGCTGGCGCGCACGCCCGCGTCCGGCTCGTGCTCGACCTTCGGGGCACCCAGGGCGACGCCGATCAGGCCGATCAGGGTCAGGGCTGCGACCAGGGCGAACGACGCCCGCCAGCCGTAGTTCTGGCCGACGAGCGTGCCGACCGGGATGCCGAGGATGGTGGACAGCGCCACGCCGTTGACCACCTTGGCGATGGCGGCGGTCTGCTTCTCCGGCGGCACGGCGGCCACCGCGACCTGGGAGGCGACCGCGAAGAACAGGCCCTGGGACAGCGCCGCGACCATGCGGGCGGCCATCAGGGTGGTGTAGTCGCCGGCCAGGGCGCAGGCCGAGGCGGCCAGCAGCGCGAGCACCATGACGGCGATCAGCAGGGACCGGCGCGGCAGGCGGCCGGTCAGGACGGTGAGGACTGGACCGCCGACCGCGACGGACACCGCGTAGGCGGTGACCAGCAGGCCCGCGGTGGGCAGGGTCACGTCGAGGTCCGCGGCGACCTCGGGCAGCACGCCGACGACGATGAACTCGGAGGTTCCGACGGCGAACGCGCACAACATCAGCACGAGTGCGATCACGGGACGACGGTAAAGTGTGACACTGACGTCAGGGTCAAGGATTGCGTGACCGAGGGCTCTTTTGCCCTGACGTGGGAATACGTCGATAAAACGGGTTGACGGGGGTGGCCGGGGTGCTGATCGGCGAGTTGAGCGAGCGGACCGGGGCGACTGTGCGGATGCTGCGCTACTACGACCAGCACGGGTTGTTGCAGCCCCAGCGCACGGAGTCCCGGTACCGCGTGTACGACGAGTCCGATGTGGAGCGTGTGCGCAGCGTGCGCTGCCTGATCGCGTCCGGCCTGAACGTGCGGTTGGTGCGGTTGGTGCTGGCGCACGCCTTCGGGCAGCAGATCGAACTGCCGGACGACGAGGCGGGCTGCGTGCCGTTGCTGGAGATGCTGAGCGACGAGCTCTCGGCGGTGGAGCAGCGGATCGAGTCGCTGGAGCGCAGCAAGACCCACCTGGCCCGGCTGGTGTCGGATGTCGGGCTGATCATGGAAGCCAGGCGTGCCGCGCATGACGGGCCGTGCGCGGAAGCCCGGGTTGCCGCCGGGGGGTGACGAGAGCCCCCGGGGTCGCCGGGGGCTCTCGGGGGTGTGACTAGAGCTTGACGGGGTAGTGCGGCTCGGGGACGACCGGGCGGATGCGGCCCTCGATGAAGATGCCGTGCCAGAGCATGAACACGATCAGGGCCCAGATCCGGCGGCTGTTGTCGGCCACGCCGGAGCGGTGCTCCTCGATGACGCGCAGCACCGCGGTCTTGTCGATGTACTGGTCGGTCTGCGACTGGCGGACGATGTCGACCGCCCAGTCGTGCATCTCGTCCTTCAGCCAGTGCCGGATCGGCACCGGGAAGCCCAGCTTGCGGCGGTTGAGGACGTGCGCGGGGACGATGTCGCGGATCGCCCGGCGCAGGGCGTGCTTGGTCGTCTCCTTGGTGAGCTTGAGCTCCGAGGGGATCTGGGAGGCGATCTTGAAGACCTCGGGGTCCAGGAACGGCACCCGCAGCTCCAGCGAGTTGGCCATCGTCATCTTGTCGGCCTTGACCAGGATGTCGCCGCGCAGCCAGGTGAACAGGTCGACGTGCTGCATCCGGGTCACCGGGTCCCACTGCTGGGACTCGCGGTACGGCTTCGCGGTCACGTCCTGGTGCGACACGTTCGGGTCGTAGGTGCGCAGGACCTGGCGCAGCTGGTCGTCCAGGAAGATCCGGGCGTTGCCGTAGTAGCGCTCCTCCAGGGTCAGCGCGCCCCGCCGCAGCAGGTCCTTGCCGCGCACGCCCTGCGGGATCTTGGTCGACACCCGGCCCATGGCCTTGCGCAGCGCGCCGGGCACCTTCTCGAACGGCGCCAGCGACAGCGGCTCGCGGTAGATCGTGTAGCCGCCGAACAGCTCGTCCGCGCCCTCGCCGGACAGCACGACCTTCACGTGCTCGCGTGCCTCGCGGGCGATGAACCACAGCGGCACCAGCGCCGGGTCGGCCACCGGGTCGTCCAGGTACCAGGTGATCAGCGGCAGCGCGTCCATCATCTCCTGCGCGGTCACCGCCCGGACCACGTGCTTGACCCCGATCGCGGCGGCGGACTCGGCCGCCACGTCGATCTCGGAGTAGCCGGAGCGCTCGAAACCGGTGGTGAAGGTGATCAGGTCCGGGTTGTGCTCCTTGGCCAGCGCCGCGACCACGGTCGAGTCGATGCCGCCGGACAGGAACGAGCCGACGGTGACGTCCGCCCGCATGTGCTTGGCGACCGAGTCGCGCAGCGCGGCGGTGATCTCGTCGTACAGGCGGTTCTCGTCCGCCGCGCCGTGCACCGCGCGCGGCCGGAAGGTGGCCGGGAAGTAGCGCTCCGCGACCACCTGGCCGCCGGGCTGGACGGTGAACGACGTGCCGGACTCGACCCGGTGGACCTGGCCGTGCAGCGACTCCGGCTCGGGCACGTACTGCAGGATCAGGTAGTGCTGGAGGGCCTTGCGGTCCAGCTCCGGGCGGATGCCGAGGGTGGGCGCGAGCTCCAGCACGGACTTCTTCTCGCTGGAGAACGCCACACCGCCGGGACCGGAGGCGAAGTACAGCGGCTTGATGCCGAACGGGTCGCGCGCGCCGAAGACGACCTTGTGCTCGGAGTCCCAGATGAGGAACGCGAACATCCCTCGCAGCTTGCCGACGGCGGCGGGCCCCCAGTAGTGGTAGGCCGCCACGATCGTCTCGGTGTCGCCGTCGGTGGCGAACACCGCGCCGAACTGCTTGGTCAGCTCGGCGCGCAGCTCCAGGTAGTTGTAGATCTCGCCGTTGAAGTTGATGGTGTACCGGCCGGGCAGTTCCGGCGGCCCCCAGTGCAACGGCTGGTGCGAGTGCTCGATGTCGATGATGGCCAGGCGGTTGAAGCCGAAGACGACCTCGCCGCCCTGCCAGGTGCCCGTCTCGTCAGGGCCGCGGTGGCGCTGGCAGCGCATGGCGGCCGCCACCGCCGCGCGCGAGTGGTGCGCTTCGTTCTCGCCAGGGCAAACCAGTCCAACCAGGCCGCACACGCCGTCGCACCTTTCGTGGGGTGTGGAGAAGTACCCAGTATGCCGGGACCCCTTTGTGTGACCGAAACTGCACCGTGCGGGTGCGGCCCCCGAGGGGTGCTCGCGTGGTGGCTGGGCTACGCTCCCGCATGATCCGGCGAGGACAGGAAGTCCGTCCTCGCCTGCGAGCTTTCAACGAGGAGGCGGCGAGCAGTGGGCCTGAAGGAGGGCACCAGGGCAGCGCGGCTGGCGAAGGTCGTCGGGCTGGTCGGCCTGGTCGGCGTCGGGGCCACGGGTTGCTCCACGGAAGAGGTGTTGCGCTTCGGCTGGCCCGTGGGCGTGACGGAGCAGGCTCACCGGATGCAGGAGCTGTGGACCTGGTCGGTCGTCGCCGCGCTCGCGGTCGGTGCGATCGTCTGGGGCCTGATCCTCTGGTCGGTCGCCTTCCACCGCAAGAAGAGCGAGGACCTGCCCCGCCAGGTGGCCTACAACCTGCCGCTGGAGCTCGTCCTCATCGTCGTGCCGACGATCATCGTCGCGGTCCTGTTCTACTTCACCGCGGTCACCCAGAACTTCGTCACGAAGAAGACCGGTGACGCGGACGTGACGGTCGACGTGGTCGCGTTCCAGTGGAACTGGGAGTTCAAGTACCCGGAGTTCAAGCTCCCGGGCGCGGAACCCGTGGACGGGAAAGAGCCCGTCGTGAGCACCATCGGCTCGTCCGGTGAAGTGCCGCTGATGGTGCTGCCCCAGGGCAAGCGGGTCCTGTTCAACCTGGAGTCCACGGACGTCATCCACTCGTTCTACGTGCCGGAGTTCCACTTCAAGCGGGACGTGTTCCCGATGCCGAAGAAGAACAACCAGGACAGCTCGTTCGAGATCAGCCCGATCGACCGGACGGGGTCGCTGGTCGGCCGGTGCGCCGAGCTGTGCGGCAGCTTCCACGCGGTGATGAACTTCGAGATCCGCGTGCTGGAGCCGGGCGACTTCGACCGGTACATGAAGCTGCGCCAGGAGAAGAACCCGAAGACGGGGCAGTTCCACACCGCGGCCGAGGCGCTGACCGAGATGAAGTGCGGCGAGCTGTGCACCCCCTACGCCGTCACGACCAAGCCCTTCGACACCGACCGGACCGCCCGCGAGGCGTCGTCCGGCGGCGGTCGGTAGGAGGGACCTGCGATGAAGATCGAAGCGCGCATTTTCGACCTGGTGATGGCGTTCTCGTTCCTGGTGGCCGTGGTGTACGGCTACTGGACCTGGGCCGACACCGGCCACGTGGAGCCGACCGGGACGGTGGCCCTGGCGCTGACCGGTGGGCTGGCGCTCATCGTGGGCACGTACTTCCGGTTCGTCGCCCGCCGGATCGAGGTCCGGCCGGAGGACAACGCCGAGGCCGAGGTGTCCGACGGTGCCGGTGAGCTGGGCTTCTTCAGCCCCGGGTCGTACTGGCCGATCGGACTGGCGGCGTCGGCGGCCCTGGCGGCCGTGGCGCTGGCGTTCTGGTACGTGTGGCTGTTGGTGATCGCCATCGTGGTGCTGCTGGTCATGGTGGGTGGACTGGTGTTCGAGTACCACACCGGGCCGAACCACGACTGAGGTTTCGTCGGGTTGTGCGGGGCCGCCTCTCCGGTCGGGGGAGGCGGCCTCTTCGGTGTTCGCGGGGTGTGCGGCGGCCGCCGGGGTCAGGCGGCCGCGTCGCCGGCGCCGGCCTGGTAGCGGTCCACGTAGTCCTGGCCGGACAGGTCCAGGATGCGGTAGACGATCTCGTCGGTGACCGAGCGCAGGACCGGCAGGGACTCGTGCATCCCGGCGTACCGGGAGAAGTCCAGCGGCGTGCCGAAGCGGATGGTCACCGGGCGGATGCGAGGCAGTTTCGCGTCCACCGGCTGGACCTTGTCGGTGCCGATCAGGCCCACCGGGATGACCGGGGCACCGGACTCGAGCGCCATCCTGGCCACGCCGGTGCGGCCGCGGTGCAGGTTGCCGTCCAGCGAGCGGGTGCCCTCGGGGTAGATCGCGAACGCGCCGCCGGAGGCCAGGATCCCGGCCGCGGTGTCCAGCGACGCCCTGGCGGCCCTCCCGATACCCCGGCGTACCGGAACGTGGCCCAGCGAGCCGAAGAAGTACCGGGACAGGGCTCCCTTGACGCCGGTGCCCTCGAAGTACTCGGCCTTCGCCAGGAACGACACCCGGCGGGGGACGACCATGGGGATCACGATGCTGTCGATGAACGACAGGTGGTTCGGGGCGAGGATCACCGGGCCGGTCGCCGGGATGTTCTCCAGGCCCTCGACCTTCGGCCGCCAGAGAAGTCTCGCGGTGGGGGCCACCACCCGCTTCATCACCGTGTAGAGCATGGGAACAGCATCCACCCTCGTCGTTACCGGGCAGTAAAAAGGTGGCTGAAACCTCAGCCGCGATCGGGGCGGACCGGGGGTTCGCCGGTCAGGGCCCGAGTGCGCGGGGGACGGCGGGCGGGCCATCGGCGATCAGTGCCGCCAGCGGTGTGGCCAGGTCGCGGGGCGAGAACAGGTCGTGGCCGCGGTAGCCGGCGATCTCCGGCAACGACCACCAGCGCAGGCCGTCGATGTGCTCGGCCGCCAACTCCTGGTCGGTCATCGCGCCACGCGGTGCGAACGACCGGACCCGCAGGAGGAAGTAGTCGTTGACCGCCCCGTCGTAGCCCGCCGCGTACCCCGGTCCCACGACCTGCTGACGCCACACCGGCAGCGGTTCGACGGCGGAGGCGACGGGCCCGACCTCCTCGTGCAGCTCGCGGCGCAGGGCCGCGAGCCGCGTCTCGCCGGGTTCGACGCCACCTCCGGGAGCGGCCCATACCACCGTCGCACCGGCCGGCCCGGGGATGGCGTGGCGGCAGAGGAGGACGCGATCGTCCTCGTCCAGGACGATCGCGCGGACCGAGTGGCGCAGCTTCGTCACCCGGTCAGCCCTCGGCCAGGTCTTCCTTCAGCTCGGTCGAGCGGGCGGCCCACCTGCGCAGCAGGTCGGCGGCCTGGCCGGAGTCGATCGCCTCGCCGGCTCGGCCCAGGGCCGCCGCGACGTCCGCGTGCAGGTCCTCGCTCAGGCCGGTGTGGGCCGCGATCGCTCCGGCGGCGTTGAGCAGCACGGCGTCGCGCACCGCTCCGGGCTTGCCGCCCACCAGGTCGCGGACGACCTCGGCGTTGAACGCCGCGTCGCCGCCGCGCAGGTCGTCGGGCAGCGCGGGAGCGATGCCCAGGGTGGCGGGGTCGAGGGTGGTCTCACGGACCTCGCCGTCCTGGGTCACCCAGACGGTCGTGGTGGTCGTGGTGGTGATCTCGTCCAAGCCGTCGTCACCGCGCACGACCAGCGCCGTGTTGCCCCGCCGGGCGAAGACGCCCGCGATCAGGGGGGCGGCGGCGGCGCGGGCGCAGCCGATCAGGCCCACCTCGGGCAGAGCCGGGTTGGTCAGGGGGCCCAGCAGGTTGAACGAGGTGGGGATGCCCAGCTCGCGGCGGGGGGCCAGGGTGTAGCGGAACGCCGGGTGGAAGACCGGGGCGAAGCAGAAGCCGATGCCCAGCTCCGCGACGGTCGCCTGGACGCCCACCGGCGGCAGGTCGATCGCCACGCCGAGCGCTTCGAGGACGTCCGCCGTGCCGCACTTGGAGCTGGCCGCGCGGTTGCCGTGCTTCACGATCGGGACACCCGCCGCCGCCGTGACGATGGCCGCCATGGTGGAGATGTTCACCGAGTGCGAGTTGTCGCCGCCGGTGCCGACGATGTCCGCCGCGCGCCCCTCGACGGTGAACCGGCGGGCGTGCTTGAGCATCGCGCTCGCCAGGCCGTCGACCTCCTCCGGCGTCTCGCCCTTCGCCCTCAGGGCGACGGCGAAGCCGCCCACCTGGGCGGGGGTGGCCGCGCCGGACATGATCTGGTCCATCGCCCACGACGTGTCGCCCTCGGACAGGTCGACGCGGTCGATGAGCTGGTTGAGCAGTAACGGCCAGGTGCGCTCCGTCATCGTGCTCACCCCCGCACTACGGGCACGGACGTCGAGCGCAGGACCTCGGCCACCGTCTCGGCGGCGGCCAGCGGGTCCAACGGGTGGACCAGCACGGCGTCCGCCTGCGACCACGTCGCCAGCCACCGGTCGTCCTTGCGGCGGACCGCCACCACGATCGGGGGACAGTCGGTGATCTCGTTCTTCAGCTGCCGGGACAGGCCCATGCCACCGGTGGGCTGCGCCTCGCCGTCGAGGATGGCCAGGTCGACGTTGCCGCCGTCCATCTCGTAGAGGACGTCGGCGATCGTGCCCAGCTCCAGGTACTCCACCCGGCCCAGGTCCGGGGCCGGCCTGCGGCCCACCGCAGTGATGATCGTCTCACGCACCTCGGGGCGGTGGCTGAACACCAGGATCCTGGTCGTCTGCGTGCTCATCTGCGTGATCCTCCGGCGGGTCGGGTGCCAGGTTGGGTGATGCTATCGGGCTCGCCTATGCGGACCCTTGCGGGACCTGGAGAGCGTCCCAGCCGATCCAGTCGCCGCCCAGCCGCTGGGCCAGGCTCGCCATCCGCGAACGCTCCTGAGCGCACGACAGGGTGGTCAGGACCTGGACCCGCAGGGCGTGGGCCGGGTCGCCGGCGGCGAGCGTCCAGCCGTCCGGCCCCAGCAGTTCCCGCGCGCGTTCTACCTGGTCAGGGGGCAGTGCCAGGTGGTGCCGCAGGACGGCGGGCGCGTCCTGGCGTAGTCTTGTTGATCTTGCGAGGACCGCCGAGTCGGCCTCGGCGAAGTCGAAGGCCTCGGCGACGACCACCAGGCCCGGCGTGTCGACCGCCAGGGGTGGTCCACCCCTCCGCCTCCGGCGATCGCGCAACCGGCGCAACAACCCCATGACCACCTCACCGCCTGTGTGACCAGGATGACCTGCCGGACAGCTCCGGACCCGATGGGCGGAGCGAAAACCTGCAAGCAATAATGCGTCGTGTGACAACGGCAGCGCCCTCCATCGGCCAGCGCGTGCACTCGCTGAACCGCCCGAACATGGTCAGCGTCGGCACGATCGTCTGGCTGTCCAGTGAGCTCATGTTCTTCGCGGGTCTCTTCGCCATGTTCTTCACGGTGAAGGCCCAGAACGAAGGGCCATGGCCCCCGGCACCGACGCACCTGAACGTGCCCTACGCACTGTTCTTCACGATCATCCTCGTGGCCTCGTCGTTCACGTGCCAGTGGGGCGTGTTCGCCGCGGAGCGAGGTGATGTCTTCGGTCTGCGTCGGTGGTACCTCGTGACGCTGATCATGGGCGCCATCTTCGTCGGCGGTCAGGCGGGCGAGTACGTGACCCTCGTCGAGGAGGGGACCTCGATCCCCGGCTCGGCGTACGGCACCGTCTTCTTCCTGACGACCGGTTTCCACGGTCTGCACGTGATCGGTGGTCTGATCGCGTTCGGCTACCTGCTGGTCCGCACGAAGCTGAGCAAGTTCACGCCGGCTCAGGCGACCTCGGCGATCGTCGTGTCGTACTACTGGCACTTCGTGGACGTCGTCTGGATCGGCTTGTTCGCCGTCATCTACATCGTGCCCTGACGGCCGGCACGAACCCCGAACTCACACCAGCAAGGGTTGCCGCACACATGACCACCAACACCACACGGGCCCGGAAGCGCAGCACCAAGTTGCGCAGGCGGATCTCGGGCCTCCTCGCGCTGGGCTTCGCGCTGCTGTCCGCGGGCTTCCTGTTCAGCGCGCTCGCGCCGCAGCCGCAGACCGCGCAGGCGCAGGACGACCCGGCCCAGGTGCGGCTGGGCGAGCAGCTCTACAACAACACGTGCATCTCCTGCCACGGCAAGAACCTCGACGGCGTCGAGGACCGCGGCCCGAGCCTGATCGGCGTGGGCGAGGCGGCCGTGTACTTCCAGGTCTCCTCCGGCCGGATGCCGATGGCCCGCCAGGAGGCCCAGGCCCTGCGCAAGCCCCCGGTGTTCACCGCGGCGGAGATCGACGCGCTCGGCGCGTTCATCCAGTCCCGCGGCGCGGGTCCGCAGACCCCCGAGGAGCGCGGTGAGGCGCTGCGCGGCGAGGACCCGGCCCGCGGTGGCGAGCTGTTCCGGCTCAACTGCGCGGCGTGCCACAACTTCACCGGTCGCGGCGGGGCGCTGTCGTCCGGCAAGTTCGCACCCGAGCTCGACGGCGTGACCGAGGAGCAGATCTACACGGCGATGCTCACCGGTCCGCAGAACATGCCGAAGTTCTCCGACCGGCAGCTCACGCCGGAGGAGAAGAAGGACATCATCGCGTACATCAAGTCGGTGACCGACGGGAACAACAACCCCGGCGGCGCCCCCCTCGGCGGCCTCGGGCCGGTATCGGAGGGTCTGATCGCGTTCATCGTGGGTATCGCCGCCCTGATCGGCGTGACCCTCTGGATCGGAGCCAAGGCATGAGCGGCGACAAGCCGAACAACGTGCCCGACGAGGCCGAACTCGCCGGGATGAGCCGGGACGAGCTGGTCAGGCTCGGTACCGACCTGGACGGCGTCGAGCTGGTCCACTACGAGGAGCGGTGGCCGGTCAAGGGCACCCGCGCGGAGCGGCGCGCGGAACGCGCCGTCGCGATGTGGTTCCTCATCGCCGCGCTCTCCGGTGTGGCGTTCCTCGCCGCGTTCCTGTTCTGGCCGTGGAAGTACCAGGACTCGAACTCCGCCGGGCACTTCGTCTACAGCCTGTACACGCCGATCATCGGCGCGACGCTGGGGCTGTCCATCCTGGCGCTGGGCGTGGGCGCGCTGGCCTACACCAAGAAGTTCATCCCGGAGGAGCTGGCCGTCCAGCAGCGCCACGACGGCGGCTCGACGGAGGTCGACAAGGCGACCGTGCTGGCGGAGCTGGCCGACGCCGGCGAGCGCTCGACCCTGGGCCGCCGGTCGCTGATCAAGCGGACCGCGGGCCTGGGCGCGGGCGTGTTCGGCCTGGGCGTGCTGGCCGTGCCGCTCGGCGGCCTGATCAAGAACCCGTGGGCCGACAGCGAGTCCAAGGACTCGCTCTGGCACACCGGCTGGAAGCCCGAGAACGGCGAGAAGATCTACCTGCGCCGCAGCACCGGCCGGATGCACGAGATCGCGCTGGTGCGCCCGGAGGACCTGGACGCCGGCGGTTTCGAAACGGTGTTCCCGTTCCGCGAGTCGGAGCGCGGCAACGAAGAAGCCCTGGTCGCGGCCATGAAGCGGGCCGACAACCCGGTCATGCTGATCCGGCTGCGCCCCGGCCAGCAGGTCATCAAGCGGGACGGCCAGGAGGACTTCAACTACGGCGACTTCTACGCCTACTCGAAGATCTGCACCCACCTGGGCTGCCCGACCTCGCTGTACGAGCAGCAGACCGGTCTCCTGCTCTGCCCGTGCCACCAGTCGCAGTTCGACGTCTTCCACTACGGCAAGCCGCGGTTCGGTCCGGCGACCCGCGCCCTTCCCCAACTACCGATCACGGTGGACGAAGAGGGATACTTGATTGCCCGCAGCGACTTCATCGAGGCTGTGGGTCCGGCGTTCTGGGAGCGTAAGTCATGAGCGGCATCACCACGCCGACCAAGCGGCGCAACGCCGCCGCCAGGGTGGCGGGCGGGGCCGCGAAGTGGGCTGACGACCGGTTCCACATGGCCGGTGGCATCCGCAGGCAGATCAACAAGGTCTTCCCGACCCACTGGTCGTTCCTGCTCGGCGAGATCGCGCTGTACAGCTTCATCATCCTGCTGCTGTCCGGCACGTACCTGGCGCTGTTCTTCGACCCCTCCATGGCGGAGGTCGTCTACCACGGCAGCGGCCCGAACATGAACAACATGGAGATGTCGCGGGCGTTCGAGTCGACGCTCCAGATCTCCTTCGACGTGCGCGGCGGCCTGTTCGTCCGCCAGGTCCACCACTGGGCCGCGCTGCTGTTCATGGCCGCGATCGTGATCCACATGTTCCGGATCTTCTTCACCGGCGCGTTCCGCCGGCCGCGGGAGATCAACTGGGTCATCGGCATCGTGCTGTTCATGCTGGGCGCGATCGAGGGCTTCCTCGGCTACTCGCTGCCCGACGACCTGCTCTCCGGCACCGGCCTGCGGGTGATGGCGGCCCTGCTGATCTCGTTCCCGGTGGTCGGCACCTGGATCAACTGGCTGGCCTTCGGCGGCGAGTTCCCCGGCACGGAGATCATCCCGCGCCTCTACACGCTGCACATCCTGGTCATCCCGGCCATCATCCTGGCGCTCATCGCGGTCCACCTGGGTCTGGTCTGGTACCAGAAGCACACCCAGTTCCCCGGTGTCGGGCGCAAGGAGACCAACGTCGTCGGCGTGCGCATCATGCCGGTGTTCGCGGCCAAGGGCGGCGGCTTCTTCGCGGTCGTGGTCGCGGTCACCGCGATCATGGGCGGCGTCTTCCAGATCAACCCGATCTGGAACATCGGCCCGTACAACCCGTCCCAGGTCTCGGCGGGCTCGCAGCCCGACTGGTACATGGGCTGGACCGACGGCCTGGTCCGGGTCTGGCCCGCCTGGGAGATGTACCTGGGCGACTACACGATCCCGGCGCCGTTCTGGCCGTTCCTGCTGGGCCTGCCGCTGCTGACCGGCATCGCGGCGGTCTACCCGTGGATCGAGCGCAAGCTGACCAAGGACTACGCGCACCACAACCTGCTCCAGCGCCCGCGTGACGTGCCGGTCCGGACGTCGCTCGGCGTCATGGCCATCTCGTACTTCATGGTCCTGCTGGTGATGGGCGCGAACGACATCTTCGCGTACAAGTTCGACATCTCGTTGAACGCGACGACGTGGATGGGCCGCATCGGCATGCTGGTCATCCCGCCGGTGGCGTACTTCCTCACCTACCGGATCTGCATCGGCCTGCAGCGGGCCGACCGCGAGGTGCTGGAGCACGGCGTGGAGACGGGCATCATCAAGCGCCTGCCGCACGGCGAGTTCATCGAGCTGCACCAGCCGCTCGGCCCGGTGGACGACCACGGCCACCCGCTGCCGCTGGCCTACCAGGGCGCTCCGGTGCCGAAGAAGATGAACAAGCTCGGGTCGGCGGGCCACCCCGTGCCCGGCAGCTTCCTGACGCCGGACGCCCCGGAGGAGACCGCGGCACTGGCGCGGGCGCGCCACGACGCCGGTCACCCGAAGACGGCGCTGACCGGCGAGAACAAGCCCTCGGACGAACTGGCGGGCAAGCCCGCCCAGCCCGAGGACTGACCGGCACGCGAAAGCGGCCCCCGTACCCGGAAGGGTGCGGGGGCCGTTCTCGCGCGCTCAGTCGGTGGTCGTCAGTTGTCGTCCAGGCCGACGGAGAAGGCGGCTTCGGTGTCGCGCTTGGAGTACGAGCGGAACGAGATGTGGGTGTCGGTGTTGAGCACGCCGGGCACCTTGGAGATGTGGCCGGGCACCAGCTCGGCCAGCTCCTCGTGCCGGGCCACCTTCACCAGGGCGATCAGGTCCACATCGCCCGCGCACGAGTAGACCTCGGTGACGCCTTCGATGTCGGCGATCGCCTGCGCCGCGTCCGGGATGGTTTCGGCGGCGGCCTGGATCAACACGATCGCGGTGATCACAGCGTCCTCCTCGTCAAGGTCGGGGTGCCCACATGCTAGTGGCCCGTGATCCGGTACTGGTCGCGGCCGGCCTCGGCGCGCTGCACCCAGCCCCGCCACGCCCCGGCCGACGCCGCGGGTGAGGTCCACGGCTGGTCGCAGTGCACCAGCCGGGTGCCCGGCCGGTCCAGCCAGCGCAGGACCACCGCCGTCTCCTCCGGCGGCGCGCCGCGCAGCGGGCCGTCGTCGGGCAGGACCGTTTCGGCGGCGGCGACCAGGTTCGCCACGACCGGCATCGGGGGCACGCCCCGGCGGGCCACCCCGGCCGACGCCAGCCGGCCGTGCCGGACCACGGCGAACTCCCAGCCGCGTTCGCCGTCGGGGCGGGCGGCGACGAGCTCGGGCAGCGCCGCGAGGCCGGCCAGGCGCTGGCCCCGGTCCAGCGCCCGGACCAGGCCGGAGAGCCGGTCGCGGTGGGTGGCGGCGTCCTCGAAGCGGTGTGCGCCGGACAGGTCCTCCAGATGGGCGGCCATGCCGCGGAACGGGGTGGCGTCGCGGCCGGCGACCAGGTCGCGCAGCGCCGTCACGGCGGGCCGGTACTCCTCGACGGACTGCCTGCCCGCGCACGGCGCCTTGCAGCGGCCGAGTTCGAACAGGGCGCACGGCGTGCCGGTCGGGTTGCGCGCCGGGATCCGTTGCGCGCACGCCCGCACCGGCACGGCGTCCTGCAGGGCGTCCTGGGCGGCCTCGGCCTGCCGCCGGGACCGGAACGGGCCGATGGCACCCGCGCGCGGCGTGCGGACCAGGGAGAGGCGCGGGAACGGCTCGTCGGTGAGGGTGAGCCACCACCAGCCGCCCTGGTTCTTGGAACGGCGGTTGTAGGCGGGTTTGTGCGCGGTGAGCAGCCGGAGCTCGCGGACCTCGGCCTCCAGCGGGTGCGCGCACTCGACCGCGTCCACCCGCACGGCCAGCGAGACCATCTCGCGCAGCCGCTTGCGCCCCTCCGACGCGGTGAAGTACTGCCGCACCCGCCTGCGGAGGTCCGAAGCGGTGCCCACGTACAGGACCTCCTCGGACGGGCCGCGGAACAGGTACACGCCCGGCGTGGACGGCAGGTGCGTGGCCAGTTCGCGCTTGCGGCGCTGCGCGGGCGTCACCTCGGGGAGGTAGGCCAGCAGCTCTTCGAGCGAGTGCACGCCGACCGACCCGACCCGCTCCAGCAGGTGGTGCAGCACCTCGACGGTGGCCTGCGCGTCGACCAGCGCCCGGTGGTTGGGGGTGGTGCCGATCCGGAACAGCTGGGCCAGCGCGGACAGCCGGCAGCTGGGGGCCTCGTCGCGGGTCAGCACCCGGCGGGCCAGCTTGACCGTGCACACGACGCTCGGCTTGGGCCAGTGGTAGCCGTGCCGCTCGCAGGCGGCCTTGACGAAGCCGACGTCGAAGCCGGAGTTGTGCGCGACCAGCACCGACCCGGCGGCGAACTCCAGGAACGCGGGCAGCACGGTCGCCAGCCGGGGCGCCCCGGTGACCATGAGCTGGGTGATCCCGGTCAGCGCGACGATCTGCGGCGGGATGCCGCGCTCGGGGTCGACCAGGGTGGAGAACGTGCCGAGCACCCGGCCGCCGCGCACCTTGACCGCGCCGATCTCGGTGATCGTGTCGGCGTTGGCGCTGCCGCCGGTGGTCTCCAGGTCGAACACGACGAACGTGGTGTCGCGCAACGGGGTGCCGAGCTCGTCGAAGGAGAGCTGGGCGGCAGGGGCGGTACTCATCGCGGAGCACGGTAACGACCAGGTACGACATTTCCGACGCGAATGGCGACGGAGGGGTGGTGCTGCGTACCTGCCGTAGCCTGTACGGGTGCAAGACCCGATAGCCGCCGCCCCTGATGACGCGCCCGTGACCGGAGAGCCGGACGCGCCGCCCGTCGAGTCCACTGTGGACTGGGGGGCGCTGCCGGAGCCGCTGCGCGCCCGGTTGGCGGAGCTGTCCGCCGACGCGTTGGGCGATCTGGCGAAAGTGGACGTGCCGCAGTCGTTGCGGGCTGTCGCGCGGTTCGCGCCGACCAAGCGGGCGCGGTTGGGCAGTGGGCCCTTGGTCGGGGGTTTGCGCACTTCGGCGACCTTCCGGGCGGCGGTGGTGGAGTGGCTCCAGCGCAACCGGCCCGGGTCGCTGGAGGTGACCTCGCCGGATCCGGTGGCGGCCGGTGCGGCGGCGATCCTCCAGGGCGAGGAGGTCGCGGCGCACCTGGTCGAGCTGGTGGCGCGGCGGGGCAGCGAGGCGGCGCTGCGGGTCGAGCGGGACTCGGCGGTGCACAAGGCGGACCGGCTGGAGCAGGAGCTGGAGCGGCTCAAGGCCGAGCGGGCCGAGTCGACCACGGTCACCGACAAGATCCGGCAGGAGGCCGAGGTCGAGCTGGAGCGGCTGCGCAAGCGGTTGCGCGAGCAGGGGGTGCGGCTGCGGGAGGCCAAGGACCGGGCCGAGGCGGCGCTGCTGGCGGCCGAGCGGACCCGGGCGGAGGCCGAGGCCGAGGTCCGGCGGATCACCGCCGAGCGGGACCGGGAGCGCGAGCGCGCCGAGACCGAGCGGGGCAAGGCGCAGCGCGCGGAGGCCGACGCCGAGGTGGCCCGGCAGTCCGCGAAGGAGGCCCGGCAGGCCGACGAGGTGCGGTTGGCGCTGCTGGTGGACACGTTGGACGGCGCGGTGAACGGGTTGCGCCGGGAACTCGCGCTCGGCGGTGCCGGGCCGCGGCCGGCGGACCTGGTCCGCGGTGCGAGCGCCGCGCAGACCGCGGTGGGCCGGGTCGAGGACCCGGCGGCGCTGGACCGGCTGCTGGCGCTGCCCGCCGTCCACCTGATCGTGGACGGCTACAACGTCACCAAGACGGGTTACCCGGAGCTGTCGCTGTCCGACCAGCGCGACCGGTTGGTGCACCAGCTCGCGGTGCTCGCCGCGCGGACCGGCGCGGAGGTGACGCTGGTGTTCGACGGCGCGGGCGTGGTGGCCGTGCCGACCAGCGCGCCGCGCGGGGTCCGCGTGCTGTTCAGCGACCCGGGCGTGCTGGCCGACGACGTGATCCGGGCGTTGGTGACGGCCGAGCCGGAGGGTCGTCCGGTGGTCGTGGTGACCTCCGATCGGGCGGTCGCGGACTCCGTCCGACGGCGGGGTGCGCACCCCGTGCCGTCCGCCGTGCTGCTCGCCCGGTTGGGGCGGGTGTGACACGCGTCGTGTTTTTCACAACACCTTCGGTGACAATTCGAGGTCACAGGTCGGCCGTTCGGGGATCGTTGTCAACCTGAAAGGTTTTCGGGGCGCTGCGGGTGGACTCCGGGCCTCACCTTTCGTAACCTGGCCGAGATCTCGCGGCGGGCAGCCGTCCATCCTGGACGGCGACGCGGGTTCACCGCCGAATCGGACTGTCGGGGTGCCGAGCCGGAGCTTGAGGAAGCCAGATCAGTCGGGCAGGTGCGGACACGCACGCCCGGCCGGCAGGCGGTTCATACGTTAGGAGTGACACGCGACTGTGGCGTCGCAACGACTCAAGCGCGGTGTGCGCGGGGCGATCGCGGCCACGGCGGTGGCCGCCGCGGCGGTGGGCGTCATGCCCGTTCCCGCCGGGGCTCAGCCGGACACGGCTTCGGACGCGCTGAAGAAGTACAACGAACTGGCCGAGCAGGCCACCAAGCTCAACGAGGAACTCCTCCGGGCCGAGGAGCAGCGCGACAACAACCAGAAGCTGCTCGACCAGGCCAACTCGGACCTCGCGCAGGCGTCCCAGGCGGGCGACCAGGCGAAGACCGACGAGGAGACCTTCCGGGTCCAGGTCGACAAGCTGACCGAGGCGTCGTTCGAGGGCGCCCGGTTCAACCAGCTCTCGGCGCTGCTGGTGAGCGACTCCCAGCAGGACTTCCTCAACCGGATGTCGGCGCTGGGCGTGCTCGCCGCGGACAACGGCGAGGCGCTGGACAAGCTGGCGGGCGCGGTCAACGCGGCCGAGTCGGCCAAGACGGCGGCCTCCGACGCGCAGGGCCGCGCGCAGCAGGCGACCGACGAGTCGGCCAAGATCGCCGACGACATCAAGAAGCGCCAGAACGACCTCAACGGCCAGATCGACGAGGTCAAGACCCAGCTCAACCGGCTCAGCACCCCCGAGCGGACCAAGCTGGCCGACCCCGGCGAAAAGCCGAACATCGCGGTGCCCTCCGGTGCCGCGGGCGCGGCGCTGGGGTTCGCCCTCGAGCAGATCGGTGACATGTACCGGTACGGCGCGACCGGGCCGGACCTGTGGGACTGCTCGGGTCTCACCTCGAAGGCGTACGCCTCGGCCGGGGTGACCATCCCGCGCACCAGCGGTGGACAGGCCGGTGCCGGGCGCGCGATCTCCCGCGGTGAGGTCGGTCCGGGCGACCTGATCATCTACAACGGCGGCAACCACGTCGGCATGGCGGTGGACAACGGCAGGGTCGTGCACGCCTCCACCGACGGCGTGCCGGTGAAGATCGTGTCGCTGGACGCACCCGGCTCGATCTACGCGATGCGCCGCATCGGGTAGTCGACCGCAGCACCTCGTCGGCAGGGCCGTCCCGCACGGGGCGGCCCTGCCGACTAGTTTGGGGACCCGTGAGCCGCTTCCGGGTCCTGCTGGCCGCCGTCGTGGCGGCCACGTTCCTGTGCGGGCTGGCGCTGGCCGTGCCGCCGACCGCCCCGCCGGTGTCCGGCGCGTCGGTCGACCACCCGCGCGAGCGCGCCGTGCACGACCTGCTGGACCGGCGGGCCCGCGCGGTGCTCGACCGCGACGAGGCCGCGTTCACCGCCGACCTCGACCCGGCCGCCGACCCGGCCTTCCGGCAGGCGCAGCACGACCTGTTCCGCAACCTCGCCGCCGTGCCGCTGGGCGACTGGGCCTACCGGCTGGAGGGCGAGACGAACCTGGCCGCCGTCGCGCTGCCCGCCGCCGACGAGGCGTGGGCCCCGGACGTGCGGCTGGCCTACCGGCTGCGCGGCGTGGACGCGGTGCCCAGCACCCAGGGCATGGCCTACCTGTTCACCCGGCGGGGTGATCGCTGGTACCTCAACTCGGACACCGCGCTGGAGCCGGTCGGCAAGCGCACCTGGCGCGGGCCGTGGGACTTCGGGCCGTGCCACGTGCTGACCGGCGCGGGCGGGTTCGTGGTCAGCCACCCCGGCGGCGAACCGCTGGCCGCGCGGGTGCTGGCCGAACTGGACGGCGCCGTGGCCGCGGTGACCGAGGTGTGGGGCCCGGCGTGGGCGCGCCAGGTGGCGGTGCTGGTCCCGGCCGACGCGCGCGAGCTCCAGGCGCTGGTCGGGCCGGGGTTCGGGGACGGCACCATCGCGGGCATCGCGGTGGCCGACCGGGTCGACCCGGTGACCCGGACCGCGCAGGGGCAGCGGGTGGTGCTGAGCCCGGCCGGCGCGGCCGCGTTGTCGCCGCTGGCGCTGCGGGTGCTGTTGCGGCACGAGATCACCCACATCGCCGCGCGCGGCGAGACCGTGGACGGCGCGCCGATGTGGCTGCTGGAGGGGTTCGCGGACTACGTGGGCTACCGGGGCAGCGACGTGGCGCCGCGCAAGGCCGCCCCCGCGCTGGCCGCTCAGGTGCGCACGGCGCTGCCGGCCGCGCTGCCCACCGACGCGCGGTTCCGGGGCGACGGGATGGAGCTGGCCTACCAGGAGTCGTGGTCGCTGAACCTGTACCTGGCGCAGCGGATCGGCGAGCCGGCGCTGGTGCGGGCCTACCGGCGGCTGGCCGGCGCGGGGCGGGTGGGCGACGAGCGGACGGCGGCCCTGGTGCTGGAGGCCACCGGGCTGGACCAGGCCGAGTTGGTGCGGGGTTGGCGGGAGTTCCTGAGGTCCGCGTTCGGCGTAACGTGATGCCGGTGCGTCGGACCCTGCTGGTGACCAATGACTTCCCGCCACGGCCCGGCGGGATCCAGCAGTACCTGCACGCGCTGGCCGTCCGGCTGCCCGACCTGGTGGTCTACGCGCCGTCGTGGGAGTCGCCGTCCGGTTCGCACCCCGAGTTCGACGCCGCCCAGCCGTTCGAGGTGGTCCGGCACCCCGGCACGCTGATGCTGCCCACCCCGGACGTGGCGCGGCGGGCGGCGGAGATCGTCCGGTCCCACCGGTGCGAGGCGGTGTGGTTCGGCGCGGCGGCCCCGCTGGCGCTGCTCACGGCCCGGCTGCGGGCCGCCGGCGCGCACCGGGTGGTGGCCTGCACGCACGGGCACGAGGTCGGCTGGTCGATGCTGCCGGGCGCGCGGCAGTCGTTGCGCGCCATCGGTTCCGCGGTCGACGTGGTGACGTTCGTGAGCCGCTACACCCGGTCCCGGTTCGCCGCCGCGTTCGGCCCGATGGCGGCGCTGGAGCACCTGCCGTCCGGAGTGGACACCGAGGTGTTCGCCCCCGACCCGGTGGGGCGGTCGCGGATCCGCGCGCGGTACCGGCTGGGCGACCGGCCGGTGGTGGTGTGCGTGTCGCGGCTGGTGCCGCGCAAGGGGCAGGACGTGCTGGTGCGGGCGCTGCCGGAGATCCGGCGGCAGGTGCCCGGCGCGGCGCTGCTGCTGGTCGGCGGCGGGCCTTACGCGGACGTGCTGACGCGGTTGGCGGCGTCGGTGGGCGTCGCGGAGCACGTGGTGCTGACCGGGTCCGTGCCGTGGTCGGAGCTGCCGGCCCACTACAACGCGGGTGACGTGTTCGCGATGCCGTGCCGGACGCGCGGGCGCGGGCTGGACGTGGAGGGGCTCGGGATCGTCTACCTGGAGGCGTCGGCGACCGGCCTGCCGGTGGTGGCCGGCCGCTCGGGCGGCGCGCCGGAGACCGTGCGCGACGGCGTGACCGGCACGGTGGTCGACGGCCGCGCGGTGGGCGAGGTGGCGACCGAGGTCGTCCGCCTGCTGGAGGACCGCGACCTGGCCGTGAAGATGGGCCTGGCGGGCCGGGAGTGGGTGGCCCGCGACTGGCGCTGGGACGATTTGGCGGCCCGCCTGGCGTGCCTGGTCGACGGCTAGCGGGATGAGGCCACGCCGGTGTGAAGCCTGGGTGGCGGGGCGTCATGGTGCGGTCGTCGGGCGGTGTCCGGTGCGGGTGTGCAGGGCCTGCGCGCGGGCGGACTCGGTGGTGGCCGCCGGGTGGTCGCCCAGCGCCAGGTGGGCGGCGGCCAGTTCGGCGCGGGCCGAGCCTTCCAGGATGCGCAGGCCGTGGGTGGTGGTCAGGGTGACGGCTTGGCCGGCGAGCGCGCGGGCCTCGGCCGGCTCGCCGCGCAGCCGGCGCACGGCCGCCAGGCCCACCAGGGCCTTGGCCTCGCCGAACCGGAACCCGATCCGGCGGCCCTTGGTGAGCGCCTGCTGGAACTGCTCGTCGGCGGCGGCCAGGTCGCCCAGGTCGCGGTTCGCCGCCGCCATCACCGCCAGCACGCTCGTGGTGACCCGCTGGTCGCCGTCCTCCCGCAGCTCGGCCAGCGCCTGGTCGGCCAGGGCCAGCGCGGTCAGCGGCTCGCCCAGGTCCAGCCGCACGGTCGCGGTCGCCTCCAGGGCGCGCGCGGTGGACGCCCGCAGGCCCGCCTCGCGGCTGAGCCGCAGCGCCTCGGCCAGGTGCTCCAGCGCCCGCTCCGGCTCGCCGAGCAGCTGCGCGGTCATCCCGAGCAGCACCCGGGCGTTGATCCGGCCGGTCCGCTGCCCGTTCGCGGTGCTCACCGCCAGCGCCTCGTCGAGCAGGTCCCGCGCCCGGGTCAGGTCGCCGGTGTCGATGGCCAGCAGGCCCAACCCGGTCAGCGCCCCGGTCTCGCCGGAGCGGGGCTCGCCGGACCCGCGCTTGAGCGCCAGGCACGTCTCCAGGTCCTCGCGCGCCCCGGCCAGGTCGCCCGCGTCCAGCCGGGCCAGGCCCAGCGCGCCGCGCACGCCCGCCTCGGCGGCCACGTCGCCCGCCGCCCGGTGCAGCTCGACGGCCCGCAGGTAGTGCGCGACCGACGCCTCGAAGTCGCCCATCCGCCAGTGCAGGGTGCCCAGGTTCTGCCGCATCGCCGCCTCGCCCACCCGGTCGCGCTGCTCGTGCGCGGCGTCCAGGCCGTACCGGGCGGTGGTCGCCCACTCGGCGACGTGCTTGCCGATCCACAGGTACCCGCGCAGGCCGTCCGCGAGCCGCCAGGAGACCTCCGCCGGGCCGTGCTCGGCGGCCGACCGGATCGCCGCGATGAGGTTCGGGCGTTCCGCGTCCAGCCACGACCTGGCCTGCGCGGCGGTCTCCACCCGCGGCGGGGCGACCGGGTCGGGGTCGGTCGCGGGCAGCCGCGTCATGTCCGGGTAGAGCAGCTCGGCGCAGTGGTCGACGGCCCGCACGGAGAACTTCAGCACCCGCAGCCGGGCCCGCGCGGTGTCCTCGCCGGACACCTCGGCCAGCTGTTCGGCGAACCGGGCCAGCTCGTCGTGGAACGAGTACCGCCCGCCCCGGCTCCGGAGCAGCCCCGCGCCCGCGATCCCGGCCAGCAGCGCCGCCGCCGTCGCCACCGGCAGGTCCGCCGCCGCGGCCGCCGCCTCGGCCGTGAAGTCCGCCCCCGGGATGACGCTGAGCAGCGCGAACAGCCGACGTGCGGCGGGGGTGAGGGCGGCGTGCGCGAGGTCCTGCGGCCGGCGGTCGCCCAGCCGCTCCAGGTAGCGCGGCACCGAGCCGCCGCCCACCGACGCGGCGGCGACGACCAGGGCCAGCGGCAGCCGGCCGCAGCGCCGCGCCAGCTCCTCGGCGGCCGGGCCGGAGCGGCCCAGCAGGGCCAGCGCCTCCGGCGTGGTCGGCACGTCCAGCCCGACCCGGCGCGCGCCGTCGACGGCGATCAGGCCGCGCAGGTCGTCCCGGCTGGTCACCAGCACCGGGCAGCCCGAGGTGCCGGGCAGCAGCGGGCGCACCTGGTCGGGCGCGGCGGCGTCGTCGAGCACCAGCAGCATCCGGCGGCCCGCGAGCAGCGAGCGGAACAGCGAGCCCTGCTCGTCCTGGTCGACCGGGATCTGCTCGGGCGGCACGCCCAGCGCCCGCAGGAAGCCGGTCAGCACCTCCTCCGCGCGCGGCGCCGGCCCCCGGCCGTGCCCGCGCAGGTCCGCGTAGAGCCGGCCGTCCGGGAAGCGGTGCCGCAGCCGGTGCGCGAGCCGCACCGCGAGCGCCGTCTTGCCCACCCCGGGCACGCCGGTGAGCACCACGACCGGCACCGCCGTGCCGGCCTCGCCGTCCGGCGCGACCAGCCGGGTGACCTGCTCCAGCACGGCGGTGCGCCCGACGAACCCCGGCACGTCCGGCGGCACCTGGTCGGGCACGTCCGGCTCGGCCCGCCCGGCGGGCGCGGCCAGCGCCGGGTCGCCGACCAGGATCGCCTGGTGCAGCCGGCGCAGCTCCGGGCCGGGCTCGACGCCCAGCTGCCCGGCCAGCACCCGGTCCACCCGGCGGAACGCCGCCAGCGCCTCGGCCTGCCGGCTGCCCCGGTACAGGGCGAGGATGAGCTGCGCCCAGAACTTCTCGCGCAGCGGGTGGTCGGCGGTCAGCCCGCGCAGCACCGGCACCAGCCGCTCGTGGTGGCCCAGGTCGAGCTCGACGTCGTTGTGCTCCTCGTGCACCACGAGCAGCCGCTCGGCCAGCCGGGGCACCTCGTCGTCGCGCAGCGCCTCGGACGGCACGTCCGCCAGCGCCGGCCCGCGCCACAGGCCCAGCGCCTCGGCGTAGAGCTCGGCGGCGTGCTCGGGGTCGCCCCGCCGCACGGCCTCGCGGGCCAGCCCGGCGGCCGCCGCGAACCGGTGCGCGTCGACCTGCTCGGGCCCGGCCACCAGCCGGTAGCCCTCCGGGGTGGTGTGGATCAGCCCGGGGTCGCCGAGGAGCTGGCGCAGGCGCATCACGTAGGTCTGCAAGGTGCCCCTGGTGCGGGCGGGCGGGTCGTCACCCCACAGGAACGCGACCAGCTCGTGCACCGGCACCACCCGGCCGGCGCGCAGCGCCAGCGCGGCCAGCAGCGCCCGGTGCTTGCCCGCCCGGACCGGCACCGGCCGGCCGTCCAGGCGCACCTCCAGCGGGCCGAGCAGACCGAACAGCGGCCCCGATCCCATCGTCGATCCCCTCGGCTGAACGTCCCGCGGGCACCAGCCTAGGGGTGCCGCTGACGGCCCGAGTCACCGCCGCGTCAGCGATACGACAGCGAGGTCCGGCAGTCTTCAGGACGTCCCGGTTGGGGGACCGGGACAACACAAGCTCCTCGAGTCCGCGACAGCGGATAACGATCACTGGGGGTCGGGTGGCCCGCACCTGCTGGGTGCGGGCCACTCGTCTTATTTCGCGTAGATCGCCTCGATGTCCTGCTTGTAGGTGGTCGCCACCACCGAGCGCTTCAGCTTCAGGCTGGGCGTCATCTCGCCGCCCGCCTCGGTGAAGTCCACCGGCAGGACGCGGAACCTCTTGATCGCCTCGGCCTTGGACACCGCGTGGTTGGCCTCGTCGACCGCGGCCTGGATGGTGCCCAGCAGCGTCTCGTCGGCGATCAGGTCGGCCACCGACGCCGACGCCGGCTTGCCGTTCTGCTCCTTCCACGCCGGGAAGAACTCCGGGTCGATGGTGATCAGCGCGCCGATGAACGGCTGCGCGTCGCCCACGACCATGCACTGGCTGATCAGCGGGTGCGACCGCAGCCGGTCCTCCAGCACGGCCGGCGAGACGTTCTTGCCGCCCGCCGTCACGATGATCTCCTTCTTGCGGCCGGTGATCCGCAGGAAGCCGTCGTCGTCCAGCTCGCCCAGGTCGCCGCTGTGGAACCAGCCGTCCTCCAGCGCCTCCGCGGTCGCCGTCGGGTTGTTCCAGTAGGACCGGAACACCACGTCGCCCTTGATCAGGATCTCGCCGTCCTCGGCGATGCGCACCGCGGTGCCCGCGATCGGCCGGCCGACCGTGCCCACCCGGAACGCGGTCTCGGTGTTCACGCACGCCGCCGCGCTGGTCTCGGTCAGGCCGTAGCCCTCCAGCACCGGCACGCCCACGCCGCGGAAGAAGTGCGCCAGCCGCGCGCCCAGCGGAGCGCCGCCGGACACCGCCGCGATGCACCGGCCGCCCAGCGCCGCCTGGAGCTTGGAGTAGACCAGCTTCGAGAACACCGCGTGCTTGACCTTGAGCCCGAGGCCCGCGCCGCCGCCGTCCAGCGCCTGGCTGTAGGCCACCGCGGTCGCCTCGGCGGCGTCGAAGATCTTGCCCTTGCCCGCCGCGTGCGCCTTCTGCTTCGCGCCGTTGTAGACCTTCTCGAACACCCTCGGCACGGCCACCACGAACGTCGGCCGGAACGACTGGAGGTCTTCCACCAGGTTGCGCACGTCGGGCGTGTGGCCCAGCGTGACCCGGGTGTAGACGCCGCACAGGGCGATCGCGCGGGCCAGGATGTGCGCCAGCGGCAGGAACACCAGCAGCGAGTTGCCCGCCTGCATCAGCTGCGGGAACGCCGCCACGTCCGAGCGCACCTCGGACAGCAGGTTGTAGTGCGTCAGCTCGCAGCCCTTGGGCCGGCCGGTGGTGCCCGAGGTGTAGACGATCGTCGCGGTGTCGTCCGCGCCGACCTCCTCGCGCCGGGCCCGCGCGTCGTCGTCGGACACGCCCGCGCCGAGCGCGGTCAGCTCGTCGATCGCGCCGGCCGCGTCCGCGCCCGGACCGTCGATCTGGAACACGCTGCGCAGCTCGGGCAGCTCCGACACGACGGTGTCCAGCGTGGCCTTGTGCTCGGCGGTCTCGATGAACACGGCCTTGGCCTGCGAGTCGGACAGGATCCACTCGACCTGCTCGGCCGCCGAGGTCTCGTAGATCGGCACCACGACGCCGCCCGCGTGCCAGATCGCGAAGTCGAGCAGGGTCCACTCGTAGCGGGTCTTGGACATCAGGCCGACCCGGTCGCCGGCGCGCAGGCCGGAGGCGATCAGGCCCTTGGCGACCGCGAGCACCTGGGCGGCGAAGTCGCGGGCCGTGACGTCGACCCAGGTGCCGTCGACGCGGCGGCGGAAGCTGACGGCGTTGCCGAAGCGCTCCGCGTTCGCCCGCACCATGTCGGTGAGGTTCTCCTCGGCAGCCACAGTGGCGGTGGCGGGGACGCTGAACTCGCGCACGTCAACCTCCGGACGATTGTTTGTTACCGGTGGGGAAACCTAGCCTGTGATTCCGGCAATACACCAGGCCGGTGGTCCGTTCCGTGACCGTGTCGTGGCACTCTTCCCACCCGTGCCGAGCGTGGACGTCGTCGACGAGACATTTCTCGCAGTCCCCCCCGAGGTGGTGGCCGCCGCTTTCGCCGCGCCCGAGTCGTGGGCGCGGTACTGGCCCGACCTCATCCTGGACGTCTACCTCGACCGGGGTGCGCAGGGCCTGCGCTGGACCGTGGGCGGGGCGCTGGTGGGCACCATGGAGGTGTGGCTGGAGCCGGTGCTCGACGGCA
The DNA here is from genome assembly GCF_000328705.1 of Saccharothrix espanaensis DSM 44229. Lineage (NCBI taxonomy): Bacteria > Bacillati > Actinomycetota > Actinomycetes > Pseudonocardiales > Pseudonocardiaceae > Saccharothrix > Saccharothrix espanaensis. The sequence continues at coordinate 1,694,509 of NC_019673.1, forward strand.
CGCTGCTGCACTACTTCCTGCGCGCCGACCCGCGCGGCGAGACGACCCCCAAGCGGGTGCGGCAGGAGCTGCGCCGCCGCCAGCTGGCAGCCAAACAGGTGTCCCTGGGGCTGAAGACGACCTTGGAAGCCGGGCGCGAACCGGGCGTGCCGCCCGCCCTGCCGTAGATTCGCGGGGGTGCGGGTTCACGTCGTCTCGGATGTCCACGGCAACGCCGAGGCCCTCGCCCGCGCGGGCGACGGGGCCGACGCACTGGTGGTCCTGGGGGACTTGGTCGACTTCGTCGACTACTACGACCACGGCAAGGGCATCCTCGGTCGGGTGTTCGGCGCGGAGAAGGTCGAGGTGTTCGCCCGGCTGCGGCGCGAGCGGATGAGCGCGGAGACCGTGCGCTACATCCGGTCGCTGTGGGACAGCCTGGACGACGCGGCGGAGGTCGTCCGCGAAGCCGTGCTGGAGCAGTACACCGAGCTGTTCGCGGCGATGAGCGCGCCGACCTACGCGACGCCGGGCAACGTGGACAGCCCCGAGCTGTGGCCGCGGTTCGTGCGCGACGGGGTGCACGTGCTCGACGGCGAGTCGGCCGAGATCGGCGGCCTGAGGTTCGGCTTCGTCGGCGGGGCGCTGATCGCGCCCGGGTTCGTGCGGCGGCCGGGCGCGCCCTGGTACCCGTACCTGCGCACCGAGGACGAGTTCGACGCGGCGCTGGCCGGGCTGGGCCCGGTGGACGTGCTGTGCACCCACATCCCGCCGGCGGTGGCGGAGCTGACCTACGACGTGGTGGCGCGGCGGCCCGAGTGGGGGTCCGCGGCGCTGCTGGACACCATCCGCCGGGACCGGCCCCGGTGGTCGGTGTTCGGGCACGTGCACCAGCCGATGGCGCGGCGCGTCCGGGTGGGGTGGACCGAGTGCGTGAACGTGGGCCACTTCCAGCGCAGCGGCACGCCCCACGTGTTGCGATGGTGAGCCGAACCACCGGGTAGCCTCCCCGGCATGGCCGACGAGTCCACCCAGTCCATCGTCATCGACGCGGCTCCCGCCGAGATCGTCGCGGTGATCGCCGACTTCGCCGCGTACCCGCAATGGGCCAACGGGGTGAAGCGCACCGAGGTGCTGGAGACCGGTGCGGACGACTACGCGGCGCAGGTCAGGTTCAACATCGACCAGGGTCCGATCAAGGACGAGTACGTGCTCGCCTACGACGAGTGGTCGACCTCGCGGATCTCGTGGCACCTGGTCAAGGGGCAGATGCAGAAGTCCCAGGAGGGCAGCTACGCGTTCACCGAGCGCGGCGGCTCGACCGAGGTGACCTACACGCTGTCGGTGCAGCTCGTGGTGCCGATGATTGGCCTGTTCCGGCGCAAGGCCGAGAAGATGATCATGGACACCGCGCTCAAGGAGCTCAAGCGCCGGGTGGAAAACGCTGGATGAGCGCGCGTCTGCTGCTGTTCACCGGCAAGGGCGGGGTCGGCAAGACGACCCTCGCCGCCGCCACCTCCGCCGCGCTGGCCGCGGGCGGGCGCAAGGCCCTGGTCGTGTCCACCGATCCCGCGCACTCGCTGGGTGACGCGTTCGGCGTGCCGCTGGGCTCCGCGCCCACCGAGGTGGACGCCGGGCTGCACGCGGCCCAGGTCGACCCCCGGACGCTGGTCGACGGCACGTGGCGGGAGCTGCGCGGGCACCTGCGGACCGTGCTGGCGGGCGCGGGCGTGGACGAGCTCGACGCCGAGGAGCTGACCGTCCTGCCCGGCGTCGAGGAGCTGCTCGCGCTGGCCGAGGTCGCGCGGCTGACCCGCACCGGTCCGTGGGACGTGGTCGTGGTCGACTGCGGCCCGACCGCCGAGACGCTGCGGCTGCTCGCGCTGCCCGAGGCCGTCGCCGGCTACCTGGAACGGCTGTTCCCCACCCACCGCCGGGTGGTGCGCGGCCTGCTCGCCGGGCTGGCCGGCACCGCGGCCCCGGTGGAGCGGTGGGACGCCACCGCCGACGCGCTGGGCCGGCTCGCCGAGAACCTGGAGCAGCTGCGCGGCCTGCTGACCGCCGACACCACCGCCGTCCGGCTGGTGCTCACCCCCGAACGGGTGGTCGCCGCCGAGACCCGCCGCACGGTCACCGCGCTCGCGTTGCAGGGCATCCGGGTCGACGGCGTGATCGCCAACCGGCTCGTGCCGCACCCCGGTGCCGGCCGCGGCCCGGCCGCGACCTGGCTGCGCACCCGGCGCGCCGAGCAGGACGCCGTGCTGGCCTCGCTGGACCTGGGCCCGGTGCGCACCGTCGAGCACCACGCCCGCGAACCAGTCGGCCTGGCCGCGCTGCTGGAGGTCGCCGAGGCCCTCTACGCGGGAGCGGACCCGCTGGCCGGGTCCGGTGCGGCCGGGCCGCTGGTCGACGTGGTGCGGGTGGACGACGAGTACGAGCTGCGGCTGGCGCTGCGGGTCGGCGACTCGGAGCTGGAGCTGGCCCGCGTGGGCGACGACCTGGCGGTGACCGTGGACGGCCGGCGCAGGCTGATCGCCCTGCCGTCGCTGCTGCGGCGGTGCGTGGTGGTCGGCGCGGAACTGGACGACGACGGGGTGGCCGTGCGCTTCCGCCCCGACCCCGACCTCTGGATGCGGTGAGGCACGTGGACGCGAAACTCGCCGAGGAACTCCGGCTGCTGCTCGACGCCGCCGCCGAGCGCGCGCAGCCGTGGCTGAACAAGCTCGCCGACGGCGAGCACGGCGAGCACGGCGAGCGCACCTGTGGCTGGTGCCCGCTGTGCAACGCGGTGGCGCTGGTCCGCGGCGACCGCTCGGAACTGGCCACCCGGGCCGCCGAGCACGTCGCCGGGCTCATCGCGGTGCTGCGCGCGGCGCTCGCCGAGCCCGCTGCCGCCGGGCCCGCCGACCCTTCCGACGCCGAGGAGGAGCGCGAACCCCGCGTGCAGCACATCCCCGTGGTGCGGCGGCGGACGCAGTGCTGACCGTCGGCGTCGACGTCGGCGGCACCAGCGTGCGCGTCGGCGTGGTGGACGCCGACGGGGCCGTCCTGGACACCGCCCGCGCCGCCACCCCGTCCGGGGAGGGGGCGCTGGAGGAGGCGATCGGCGCGGCCGTGGCCGAGGTCGCCTCCCGGCACCGGGTGGCCGCGGTCGGCCTGGCCGTGGCCGGGTTCGTCGCGTCGGACCGGCGGACCGTCCTGTTCGCGCCGCACCTGGCGTGGCGGCAGGCCCCGGTCGCCGACCGGATCGCCGAGCGCGTCGGGCTGCCCGTGGTGCTGGAGCACGACGCCAACGCGGCGGCGCTGGCCGAGCACCGGTTCGGCGCGGCCCGTGGTGCCGGGATCGCGGTCCTGGTGGCGATCGGCACCGGGATAGGAGGCGCGCTGCTGATCGACGGCAAGGTGTTCCGCGGGGCGCACGGCGTCGCGCCGGAACTCGGCCACCTGCGGCTGGTGCCGGACGGGCGGCCGTGCCCGTGCGGCAAGAACGGCTGCTGGGAGCGGTACTGCAGCGGGACCGCGTTGACGACCACCGCGGTGGAACTGCTGGCCCGCCACCCCGGCGTGTCGACGTCACTGGCGCGCGAGGCGCTGGGCGACTCGCGGGCGGTGACCGGCCGCCGGATCGCCGCCGCGGCCCGCGACGGCGACCCGCTGGCCAAGCGCGCGATGATCGACCTGGCCCGGTGGCTGGGGGAGGGCCTGGCGCTGGTGGCCGACGTGTACGACCCGGAGGTCGTGGTGATCGGCGGCGGCGTGTCGGAGTCCGCGCCGCTGTTCCTGGACGAGGCCCGCGAGCGCTACGCGGCCGTCGTCACCGGCGCGGGCCACCGCCCACTGGCCCGCATCCGCACCGCGCAACTGGGCGACGACGCGGGCATCGTCGGCGTGGCCACCCTGGCCCGCGACCTGACCACCACCCGCCCAGCCCACAACGGTCGCCGCTAGCCGCAGTGACTGGTCGGGTTGTTGGCGGCGTGTCGGGTTGAAGACGGGTGGACCTCCGGCCCGGACCGGGCAACGACCACCGCCTGGCACCCTGCCCGGCTCGATCCACGATCACAACCACTACCGAGCTCACAGCGCCGTCGACGGCCGACCAACCACCCGACCGACCGCCTGGACCTCAACGACACCACGAGTCAGTACAACTAGAGGACCGCGCCGTCGTCCCAGCCGGAGTCCGGCGGTGGGCCGTTGCGGATGCGCAGGACCAGCCAGCCCGCGCCCGAGCACAGCACGACCAGCGCCACCGGGGTGCCGATCGTCGGGGTCAGCCCGAACAGGCTCGGGAACAGCAGCAGGACCACGCCGAGCAGGATCAGCAGCAGGGCCGCGACGGTGCCCGCGCGCAGGGCGGGCAGCGGGGGCGGGTCCGGCGGGACGAAGTGGTCGTCCGGGTCGTCGTCCGGCTCGTCGTCCGGGTCGGCGTCGGCGGTGGCCACGGCGGGCCGGCCCTCCGAGCGGGCGGGCTTCGCGGGCTCGGCTTCCTCGTCCGCGGCGTCGTCCGCTGCGTCGGCGGCGGCGTCGGCGGCGGCGTCGTCCGCATCGGGCCAGGTCCTGCCGACGCCTTCGCGTTCCAGGCCGGCCACGATCTCGGCGAAGGTCGCGTCCACGTCCTCCGGGCCGTCCGTCGAGTCGCGTCGGGAGTTCATCGGCGTGCCCCAACCCTCCGGTCGTGAAGGCGAATCCTCTGCCAGACTTCATCGTCCCACGAGGCCGTTGTGTTGCGGATTACGGCGGTCGGTGGGACTTGCGACCGTACCGGCCGCACCGGGCCGTTCGTTGTGCCTGGTGCGGTTGGCTCCGTAGGCTGGCCCGCGGGGACCAAGCACGTCGAGGAGGCGCTGCCGGCAGTGCTCTACTGGCTGATGAAACACATCCTGCTCGGGCCGCTCCTGAAGCTGTTCTTCCGCCCCAAGATCATCGAGGGCGCGGAGAACATCCCGAAGGAGGGCGGCGCGATCCTGGCGTCCAACCACCTCGCGGTCTCCGACTCGTTCTTCCTGCCGCTGAAGCTGTCCCGGCGGGTCACCTTCCCGGCGAAGATCGAGTACTTCACCGGCAAGGGCCTCAAGGGCGCGTTCCAGCGCTGGTTCTTCTCCGGCGTCGGCCAGGTGCCGATCGACCGGTCCTCGGCGTCGGCGGCGCAGGGCGCGCTGGACACCGGCGTGCGCATCGTCCGCGAGGGCAAGCTGCTCGGCATCTACCCGGAGGGCACCCGCTCGCCCGACGGGCGGCTCTACAAGGGCAAGGTCGGCGTCGCGTGGATCGCCCTGGAGTCCGGCGCGCCGGTCATCCCGATCGCCATGTTCGGCACCGACAAGGCGAACCCCATCGGCTCGAAGATGTGGCGGCCGCACCCGATCCGGATCAAGATCGGCAAGCCGCTGGACTTCTCCCGCTACGAGGGCCTGTCCGGCGACCGGTTCGTGCTGCGGTCGATCACCGACGAGATCATGTACGCCCTGATGGAGCTCTCCGGCCAGGAGTACGTCGACGTCTACGCGGCCAAGGCCAAGGAAGAGCCCCAGAAGAAGCCTGAGAAGGACTCCCGGAAGAAGCCCGAGGGACAGGGCTCCGGTGCTCCTGGGGACGCCGACCGGCTGCCCGGCACCAAGGCCGGGTGAACCGCACCTTAAGGTGGGCGCGGTGCGGTTCTTCTACGACTGTGAGTTCATCGAGGACGGGCTGACGATCGACCTCGTCTCCATCGGGGTGGTCGACGAGGAAGGCCGCGAGTTCTACGCCGTGTCGACCGAGTTCGACCCGGAGAAGGCCGGTCCGTGGGTGCGGGCGAACGTGCTCAACCAGCTCCCGTCCCCCGCCGACCAGGCCTGGCGCGGTCGCGAGCGGATCCGCCGCGACCTGCTGGAGTTCCTCGGCGGGGCCAAGACCAACCGGGACGACATCGAGCTGTGGGCGTGGTTCGCCGCCTACGACCACGTGGCGCTGGCGCAGCTGTGGGGCCCGATGCCCGCGCTGCCGCGCTGCCTGCCCCGGTTCACCCGCGACCTGCGGCAGCGCTGGGAGGACGTCGGCAAGCCCAAGCTGCCCGCGCCGCCCGCCGACGCGCACGACGCGCTCGCCGACGCCCGCCACAACCTGGCCCGCTGGCAGGTGATCGAGGCCGAGCGCCGCCGCCGCGGGTTCGCCGTCCGCTAGGTGGGACCCGGCCTTGCTGCACCGATCCAGCTCGTGACAGTCTTGGGTGACCCACGCCACGAAGAGATTGGCTAAGCAGATGCGTATTGGTGTGCTCACCGGCGGTGGTGACTGCCCCGGCCTCAACGCGGTCATCCGCGCCGTGGTCCGCAAGGGCGTCGAGGGCCACGGCTGGGAGATCGTGGGCTTCCGCAACGGCTGGCAGGGCCCGGTCGAAGGGCTCACCAAGCCGATCGGGCTCGGCGACGTCGAGGACATCCTCACCCGGGGCGGCACGATCCTGGGCTCGTCGCGCACCAACCCGTACAAGATCGAGGGCGGTGTCGACCGGATCCGCGAGGTGCTCGCCGCCGAGGGCGTCGACGCGCTGATCGCGATCGGCGGCGAGGACACCCTGGGTGTCGCGAAGCGGCTGACCGACGACGGCATCGGCGTGGTCGGCGTGCCGAAGACCATCGACAACGACCTGGGCGCGACGGACTACACGTTCGGCTTCGACACCGCCGTGCACATCGCCACCGAGTCCATCGACCGGCTGCGCACCACCGCCGAGTCCCACCACCGGGCGCTCGTGGTCGAGGTCATGGGCCGGCACGCGGGCTGGATCGCGCTGCACTCCGGCCTCGCGGGCGGCGCGAACGTGATCCTGGTGCCGGAGCGGCCGTTCAGCGTGGAGAAGGTCGTCGAGTGGGTGGAGCGGCGGTTCGAGCGGCAGTACGCGCCGATCATCGTCGTCGCCGAGGGCGCGGTGCCCGAGGGCGGCGCCGAGGTGCTGCACTCCGGTGAGAAGGACGCGTTCGGCCACGTCCGGCTGGGCGGGGTCGGCACCTGGCTGGCCGAGGAGATCGCCGAGCGCACCGGCCAGGAGTCCCGCGCGGTCGTGCTCGGGCACACCCAGCGCGGCGGCATCCCGACCGCGTACGACCGGGTGCTGGCGACCAGGTTCGGCCTGCACGCGGTGGACGCGGTCGCCGAGGGCGACTTCGGCGTGATGGTGGCGCTGCGCGGCACCGACATCGTGCGGGTGAAGCTCTCCGAGGCGACGGCCGAGCTCAAGACCGTGCCGCTGGAGCGCTACGCCGAGGCCGAGGTCTTCTTCGGCTAGGCAGCACGACCTTCGGGCGCTTCCGGACGGACCCTCGACCCGCCCGGAAGCGCCCGTTGCCGTCTTCCCGCCTGCTGCCGGCAGCCGGGCCGGGGAACGGCCGACCGCCCGTTCCCCGCGCGACCCGGCCGGGACGGGAGCCGTGCGGGGCCGCCGGTACGGGTTCCCGCAGCACCTTCCGGCGCGCGCCGGCCGGAGATCTCCCGAACCGCTTCGACGCCCCGCCGCGTCGGGTACGACCACGCCGGACCGGCCCGGACCGGTGCCCGCACGCGGTCGGACGAGCCTTGGCCACCGGGTGCGGCGCGCGCTGCGGGAACAGGTCCGCGACGGGCGTTGCGACCCCACGTCGCCCGGCGATTCGCCCCCCGGGCGGGTGGTGGGCATGACGCGCATCATGATGAGGCGATCCAGTGCCCGTCCCTCAGCGCGGACCGCCTACCCTTAACACGTGAACTGGACCGTGGACGTGCCCGTGGACACGCTTCCCGAGCTCCCGCCCCTCCCGCCCGAGCTCCGCAACCGACTGGACGAAGCGCTGAGCCGCCCCGCGGCCCAGCAGCCCGAATGGCCGGACGCGGAGCAGGTGCGCCGGGTGCGCGCGGTGCTGGAAAGCGTCCCGCCGATCACCGTGCCCGCCGAGATCGACCGGCTGCGCGGCAACCTCGCCGAGGTGGCCCGCGGTGAGGCGTTCCTGCTCCAGGGCGGTGACTGCGCCGAGACGTTCGCGGACAACACCGAGCCCCACATCCGCGCCAACGTGCGCACCCTGCTCCAGATGGCCGTGGTGCTGACCTACGGCGCGAGCCTGCCGGTGGTCAAGATCGGCCGCATCGCCGGCCAGTACGCCAAGCCGCGCTCGTCGAACATCGACGCGCTCGGCCTGCCGTCCTACCGGGGCGACATCGTCAACTCGCTGATCACCACGCCCGAGGCGCGCGTCCCGGACCCGTCGCGGATGATCCGCGCCTACGCCAACGCGGGCGCGGCGATGAACCTGCTGCGGGCGATGACCACGGCGGGCATGGCCGACCTGCACCGGCTGCACGAGTGGAACAAGGACTTCGTGCGCACCTCGCCGGCCGGCGAGCGGTACGAGGCGCTGGCCGCCGAGATCGACCGCGGCCTGCGGTTCATGTCGGCGTGCGGCGTGCAGGACAGCTCGCTGCACACCACGGAGATCTTCGCCTCGCACGAGGCGCTCCTGCTGGACTACGAGCGCGCGCTGCTGCGCCTGGACAGCAACAGCGACCAGCCCAAGCTGTACAACCTGTCCTCGCACTTCCTGTGGATCGGCGAGCGCACCCGCCAGCTCGACGGCGCGCACATCGCGTTCGCCGAGCTGCTGGCCAACCCGATCGGCCTCAAGATCGGCCCGTCGACCACGCCGGAGATGGCGGTCGAGTACGTCGAGCGGCTCGACCCGCGCAACGAGGCCGGCCGGCTGACCCTGATCAGCCGGATGGGCAACGGCAAGGTGCGCGACGTGCTGCCCGCGATCGTGGAGAAGGTCACCGCGTCGGGCCACCAGGTCATCTGGCAGTGCGACCCGATGCACGGCAACACCCACGAGTCGTCCACCGGCTACAAGACCCGGCACTTCGACCGGATCGTGGACGAGGTGCAGGGCTTCTTCGAGGTGCACCGCCGGCTGGGCACGCACCCCGGCGGCATCCACATCGAGCTGACCGGCGAGGACGTCACCGAGTGCCTGGGCGGCGCCCAGGAGATCTCGGACACCGACCTGGCGGGCCGCTACGAGACCGCCTGCGACCCGCGGCTGAACACCCAGCAGTCGCTGGAGCTGGCCTTCCTGGTCGCGGAGATGCTCCGCAGCTGACCTGATCGGACCCGACCCGCGCCCGGCGGCCCAGGACCCCACGTCCCGGACCGCCGGGCGCTGTCGTCTCCGGGGCCGCTGTCGTTCCGGGCGCTGTCGTCGCGGGCGTCGCCCTCGCGGCGGTGCGGTCGACCGCCGCGCTCGACCTCCGCGCGCCGGGCCGCCCAGAAGGCCGCGTCCCGCCCGCCGACGGCCACGCCGGTCCCGCCGTCGAGCTGTTCGCGCAGGTTGTCCGGCGTGCCGGTTGATCTCGGTGAGCCGGTGCGGCAGGACGTCGAACAGCGTCACGTCCGGGCGCGGCCACCACGGCACGTGACCAGGTGCGTCGAACGCGTCGACCGTCGCGGCCGAGTGCGCCCACACCCGCCGGTAGCGCTCCACGATCCCGGCGCGGGTCTCGTGCTCGGTCGCCCACAGGTCGGTGCCGCGCGCGGTCTCGTCGTCCCAGCGGGGCAGCGGCTCGGGGAACGGCCGGCCGAAGACCTCGCCCGAGGTAGCGGGCCTCCGACGTCGCCTCGTGCTCGACCAGGCCGAGCACGAGGCCGCCCGCCGTCAGACCGCGATGATCGTGATCTTGGTGCCCTTCGGCACCCGCTCGCCGGGCCGGATCGACTGGTTGATCACCGTCGCCCGCTCCCGGTTGTTGAACTGCACCTCGACCTGGAAGCCCGCCTTCTCCAAGGTCTCCTTGGCCTCCCTGAGCTTCTTGCCCTCGACGTTCGGCACGGTCACGCCCCGGTCCGCCGCGACGATCACGGTGACCCGCTTGTCCGCGCCGAGCGTGGTGCCCGCCACCGGGTTGGTCCGGACCACCCGGCCGCCGTCGACCTCGCCGGAGGGCTCCTCGGGGCCCTCCACGGGGTCGAACCCGGCCGCGGCCAGCTCCGCGAACGCCTCGTCCTTCGTCTTGCCCTTCACGTTCGGCACCGGCTTGGGCTGCACGCCCTTGCTCAGCACGACCGTCACGACGCTGCCGATCTCCACGGCCGTGCCGGGCGCGGGCTTGGTCGTCACGACCTTGCCCTTGGGCACGCGGTCGCTGAACGCGTCGTCGTTCGGGTCGAGCTTGGACTTCAGCCCGACCGCGGCGATCTCCCGCTCCGCGGCGGCCGGGTCGGAGCCCGCCGCCACCTGCGGCACGACCGGCTTGCCACGCGAGACCACCACCCGCACCAGGTCGCCGCGGGTGGCCTCGGCGCCGGGGGCCGGGTCGGTGCTGAGCACCTGGCCGCTGGGCACGGTGTTGCTGTTCTCGGTGGACACCGCGGACTTCAGGTTCGCGCTCTCCAGGATCGCGACCGCCGCGTCCTGCTCCTTGCCGACCACGTCGGGCACCGACTCGACCCGGCCGATGGACAGCCACCAGCTCACCAGGCCGACCACGACCGCCGCGACCGCGACGACGCTGATCCAGGTGATGAACTGCTTCTTGCTCTTGGCCCGCATCTCCTCGTAGAGCTGCTCGGGCGTCTTCTTCTTCGGAGGCCGCTTCGGTCGCACGGGCCGCGTGCGGGGCACCACGGCCGTCTGCTGCCCTCCCAGGGGCGCGGGAACGCCCATGGCGGGCGACGGGGTGGGGTCGAGCCCGCGCGGCAACGCCTGGGTGCCCTGCGGGCCGGGCGGCGGGAACCGGCGCACCGGCACGGTCGCCTCGGCGAAGGCCACGGCCCCGACGCCCACCGGCTGCACCCGCTCGGTCTTCGGCTCGGCCGACGCGGGGGTGTCGGCGGTCGCCGCCGTCACGGTCGGCACGTCCACGGCGGCCAGGCCGAGCGTCGCCCGCGCCGTCTCCACCTCGGACAGGAACGCCTCGGCGTCCGCCGGGCGCAGGAACGGCTCCTTGCGCGTCGACCGGCGGACCAGCTCCGCGACCTCGGCGGGCACGCCGGTCACCGGCGGCACCTCTTCGTTCACGTGCCGGTAGGCGACCGAGATGGCCGTGTCGCCGACGTAAGGCGGCGCGCCGGTCAGCATCTCGTAGAGCAGCACGCCCGCCGAGTACACGTCGCTGCGGGCGTCGGCGTTGCCGTTGGTGACCTGTTCGGGTGACAGGTACGCGACTGTGCCGAGGATCGTCGTGTCGCTCGTGATGGCCGGCGTGGACACGGCGCGCGCCAGGCCGAAGTCTGCGACCTTCACCACACCGGCGCGCCCGATGAGCACGTTCTCCGGCTTCACGTCCCGGTGCACGAGCCCGGCCCGGTGCGCGGCGGCCAGCGGCGAGAGCACCCGCTCCAGCACCGTCAGCGCCAGCGGCACGTCCAGCTTCCCCCGGGCGGTGATCAGGTCGCGCAGCGTGCCGCCCTCGACCAGCTCCATCACCAGGTAGACCCGGTCCTCGTCCACGCCCTGGTCGTGGACCGCGACGACACCGGGGTGGTGCAGCCCGGCCGCGGCGCGCGCTTCCCGCTCGAACCGCGCGACGAACTGCGGGTCCGAGGAGAACCGGGGGTCCATGACCTTGATCGCCACGGGGCGCTCCAAGCGCGTGTCGACGCCCCGGTACACGGTGGACATGCCCCCGCGTGCCACCAGGGTGCCCACTCGGTAGCGTTGTTCGAGCAGCCCGCCGATCACGTTCGTCGCCGACCTTTCCACAGCCGTGGATCGTACGGTGGGGTGGAGCCGACCGGAGCCGTGCGCTGGGAGCATCCCGACCGGCGTGTGGGATCCGTGTCAAAGCCCCCGGAAACAGGGGGTGTCCGGGAACCGACCCGGGGGTGTACCGCCACCACCCGGTTGGCGCAGGGCATTGCTCCCGGCGTTGTGGCATCGTGACGCACGTGAGTGCGATTCCTGCCGCTGCGGATGTGCTGGCTCCCGACCTGGAGGTCCTTGACCTGCCTGAGGTCGGCGAGCGTCTTGGCCTGCCGGTCACCCGTGTCCACCAGTTGCTGCGCGACGGCCAGTTGCTCGCGGAGCGCCGGAACGGTGTCCTCGTCGTCCCCTCCCAGTTCCTCGCCGCCGGAGGCGTGGTGAAGGGGCTGCCCGGCACCATCACGGTGCTGCGCGACTCCGGTTACTCGACCGATGAGATCCTTCGCTGGCTGTTCACCGAAGACGACACGCTGCCCGGCACGCCGATCGAGGCGTTGCGCGGCGACCGCGGCCGCGAGGTGAAGCGGCGGGCACAGTCCATGGGCTTCTGACTCGTGCGCCGACCAGACCACTAACTCCGACCAGGCGCGTCCGGGCGGTTCCAGCGGAGCCGTCCGGACGTCGCGCGGGCCGCCACCGACCGGGACAGCCCCGGCAGGGCGACCGAGAGCCGCCGTGCGTTCGACACCACCACGCGCTTGTCCAGCACGTGGTGGTCGGCGACGGCTATTCCGTCCAGGATCTCCCGGTAGAGCACCAGCGCCGTGCGCACGCACGGCCGTGCGACCGGGTGCAGCAGCGGCACGGCCGTCTCCGCCTCCCGGTACGCCGCGTACGCCACCGCGGTGAGGTGCCGCACCGCGCGCCTGATGCGTTCGTCCGGCTTGCCCGTGCGTCGCGACCACGCCAACAACTCCCGGTTCACGTCGTAGACGCGCAACACGTCCTGCGGCAGGTACACGCGACCGCGGTCGAGATCCTCTCCCACGTCCCGCAAGAAGTTCGTGAGCTGGAACGCGCGCCCCAACGCCGCCGCGCCCGGCTCGGCGTGCGACAGGGGCGCGATGGTGCCGAAGACCGGCAGCAGTTGCAGCCCGATCACCTCGGCCGACCCGCGCATGTACCGGTCCAGCTCGGCGAGCGTCGCGTACTCGGTGGTGTGCAGGTCCATCCGCATCGACGCCAGGAAGTCCGCGAACAGCGCGGGGTCGATCCGGTAGCGCCGCACGGTGTCCGCGAGCGCCGCCAGCACCGGGTGCCCGGTGGGGCGTCCCGCCAGTTCGTCGGCCAGCTGCCGCTCCAGCACGTCCAGCTCGCCCGCCGGGTCGGCGGAGGTGCCGCTGTCCACGATCTCGTCGGCCCACCGTGCGAAGCCGTACAGGGCGTGCACGGCGGGGCGTCGCACGGGCGGGAGCAGCCGGGTGGCGAGGAAGAACGTGCGGCCGTGGCGGGCGTTGAGCTCACGGCACCGGGCGTAGGCGTCGGCCAGGGCCGGCCCGGTCACGGGTACCTGCTGGACAGCTTCAGCGGGTCGGGCTTGACCAGGGAGACGCACGCCAGCGCCGAGACGGCGGCGATGAGCGCCAGGTAGCCCCACGAGTAGAGCGCGGTGTCACCGTCGGGGAAGGTCACCAGCAGCAGGAACGTGGAGAAGAACGCCGCCGCCTGCAACCCCTTGGTGCTCCAGGCCAGGCCGGCCGCCAGCACCAGCGCCCAGCTGAAGTACCAGGGCAGCGTGGCCGGCGAGAGCAGCGCCACGGCCAGCGACGTGATCGCCGCCCGGCGGATCGCCTCCGGCCCGCCGTCGGCGGCGGCCCGCCACTGCCGCCAGGCGATGAACAGCAGCAGCAGCGACCCGAGGCCGCGCGCGACGGTCAGGAACACGCCCGGCTCGACCCGCACCACCAGGTTCACGACGGTGTGGGCGAAGTCACCGACGGCGCTGGGCAGCGACAGCCAGTTGACGATGGTGGACGACGAGCTCAGCGCCGGGATCCAGCCCAGGTCGAGCCCGGACAGCAGGGTCGTCGCGGTGAACACCACGAGGAACGTGGCCAGCCCGCCCGCGATGGCCTTGACCAGCTGCACCGTCCGCGAGCCCGCCAGCCGTCGCGCCCACACCAGCACCAGGAACGGCAGCGCGACGACGGCGGTGGCCTTCACCGCGAACGCCAGGGTCACCACGGCGATCCCCAGCACGTGCCGGCCGTCGAGCACGAACAGGCAGCCGGCGGCCATCAGGCCGACCATCAGCAGGTCGTTGTGCGCGCCGCCGATGAGGTGCACGAGCATCAGCGGGTTCGCCGCGGCCAGCCACAGCGCGACCGCGGGCCGGCCGCCGAGGTGGCGGGCCAGGCCGGGCAGCGCCCAGCAGAGCAGCGCCAGGCCGATGGCCAGCACGAACCGCATCAGCACCACGCCGCCGATGACGCTCGCGTGGGTGGCCCACACGACGCTCATGGCGAGCACCAGGAACACCGGGCCGTACGGCGCGGGCGTGTTCTGCCAGACCCAGCTCACGTTGTCCGACAGCGGGCTCTGCAGCACCGCCGGGCCGACCTTGTACGGGTCCAGGCCGTTGAGCGCGATCTGGCCCTGGGCGAGGTAGCTGTAGATGTCCTTGCTGAACAGCGGCGGCGCGAACAGCAGCGGCAGCGTCCACACGACGATCGCGGTCAGCACGGCGCTGCTGCCGACGTGCCCGTTGCGGACCATGCGGCCGAGCCGGATCCACGACCAGATCACCAGGCCCAGGCCGAGGTAGAGCACGGCGGTGGCCAGGTCCTGGCCGTGGCCGTACCGGATCCAGCTCAGCGTGGTGTCGGCGAGCAGCGGGTCGCGCTTGAGGGTCGCCCCCGCGCCGGTGCCGCCCAGCGCGACGAGCATGACGCCCGCGACGCCGAGCAGGATGGTCCGCACGGGGATCCCGCCGGGGTCCGGAACCTGGGTAGCACCGGACCGCACCGGCTCGACAGGTGCGGCGCTCGATCGGGGTGGGGACGGGGTCGCGGCCATCGCGGCAACATCGTCGCACAACGCGAGCGCGCGTCGGCACGCTATGGCGGGCACGCGTGGCGGGCTCGTGGCACCTCGACGGATCCTCGCACGTGCGTCTCACCCGAGCGAGTGACCACATGGAGTATTCCGACGTGCGGGAACACCCGTTCGGGCGAGTTCCGCTGACGGCCTCCGGTCGTCCTTTCCGGTGTTGTTCGCACCGACCCCGCGTCTCGGTTCGACCCGGTCCGAGGGCGGTGTCCGGACGTCGGTCCGGAGTGCCCCCGATCACGCCACCGTCGGCGTCCGACGGCGCTCTGGTCCGCGACCACCGGTCACCGCGGGCTGTGCGCCCGCGTCCGCGCCGCCGGTCGCCGCCACGCCGCGCCGGTGGCCCCGGTGATCCGCTGGGCGGCCAGCCTCCCGGAGATCAGCACCGGCGGCACGCCCACGCCCGGCGTGGTGCCGCAGCCGGCCAGCACCGCGTTGTCCAGGACCAGGTTGCGCGGCCGGAACGGACCGGTCTGGGCGAACGTGTGCGCGGCCGAGAACGGCGTGCCCGCGGCCAGCCCCATGCCCGCCCAGTCCTTCGGCGTGACCAGGCGCTCGACCTCGATCGAGTCGCCGAACCCGGTCAGCCCGCGGGCCTGGAGGGTCTGCACCACCTCGTCCCGGTAGGCCGGGCCGACCCGCTCCCAGTCCACCGGGCCGACCCGCAGGTTCGGGACCGGCGCGAGCACGAACATGCCGCGCCCCGGCGGGCTGGTGACCAGCAGCGACGGGTCGCTCATCAGCGAGCCCCGGCGGGTCAGCTCGTCGAACGTGCGGTCCCACGCGCGGCCGAAGAACAACGTGTGGTGGGCCAGTTCCGGCCACGTCCGGTCGACGCCCGCGTGCAGCACGACCGCCGACGGCGACCACGTGATCGGCACCGGGCGGCGCGGGCGGTGGCCCAGCAGCCGGTAGGACATCGGCAGGTCCGGGGTGAGCACCACGGCGTCGCACGGGATGCGCTCGCCCTGCGTCGTGCGCACGGCGGTGACCCGCCCGCCGATCCGCTCCAGCCACGCGACCTTCGTCCGGTAGCGCAGGTCCGCACCCGCGTCACGGGCGGCGCCGGCCAACGCGTCGGGCAGCGCGCGCATCCCGCCACGCGGGTAGTAGACGCCCGCGATCGTGTCCATGTACGCGATCACGGCGTACGCGGCGAGCGCCTTGCGCGGCGGCACGCCCGCGTAGAGCGACTGGAACGAGAACACCCGCTGGAGCCGCTCGTCCTTGAGGAACCGCGCCACCGACGGGCCCAGCCGGGCGAAGCCGCGCAGCGCCGCCAGCCGCGCCAGCCGGGGCGTGAGCAGCCCGATCGGCGAGTCGAAGTTCGCGCCGATGAACGCGTCCTTCTCGACCCGGTAGAGCTCGGTCAGCCAGGACCGCAGCGCCCGGTAGCCGGCCGCCTCGGCGGGACCGGCGAACCGCCGCACCTCGGCCTCCATCGCGTCGCCGTCGGCGTGCACGTCCAGCACGTCGCCGTCGGCGAACCGCGCCCGGTAGGCGGGCTCGACGGGGGCCAGGTCCAGCCGGTCGGCCAGGCTCTCGCCGACCGCGTCCAGGGCCTCGTCCACCAGCTCCGGCATGGTCAGCACGGTCGGCCCGGTGTCGAACCGGTAGTCGCCCAGGTCCAGCCGCCCGGCCCGGCCGCCGGGCAGGTCGTCGCGCTCCACGACGGTGACCCGGCGGCCCGCGCCGAGCAGGTGCAGCGCCGCGGACAGGCCCGCCAAGCCCGCGCCGACCACGACGACGTGGTCGGTGCGGCCGGTGACCGTGCGCATGGTCAGTAGGTCCGTTTCGTGGCGCTGATCGCGAGTTCGGCCAGCCGGTCCCCGGCGGGGTCCGCGACCGGCGCGTCGGCCAGCGCGGCCAGCGCCGACTCGGTCAGCCGGGCGATCCGGTCCTCGACCGCGGCCACCGCGCCGACCTCGACCAGCCGGGCCCGCACCTCGTCCACCTCGGCCACGTCGAGGTCGGGCCGGCCCAGCGCGTCGTGCAGCACGTCCGCGCCGAACTCCATGCCCAGCGCGACCAGCAGGGTCCGCTTGCCCTCGCGCAGGTCGTCGCCCGCGGGCTTGCCGGTCACCGCCGGGTCGCCGAACACGCCCAGCAGGTCGTCGCGCAGCTGGAAGGCCACGCCGATGTCGGTGCCGAACGCCCGCAGCCCCGCCACGAGCTCCGGCGACGCGTCGCCGATCGCCGCGCCCATGTGCAGCGGGCGCTCCACGGTGTAGGCGGCGGTCTTGAGCCGGTCGATGCGCAGCGCGGCGTCGGGCGAGGCGTCGCCGCGCGCCTGGGTGAGCACGTCGAGGTACTGGCCCGCGAGCATCTCGGTGCGCATGTCCCGCCACGGCAGGCTCAGCCGCTGCAACGCGTCGTTGGGCAGCCCGGCGGCGAAGAGCATGTCGTCCGCCCAGGCCAGCGCCACGTCGCCGATCAGCACCGAGGCGGCCAGGCCGAACCGTTCGGGCTCGCCCAGCCAGCCCTCGGCGAGGTGCCGGCGGGCGAACCGGACGTGCACGGTCGGCATCCCGCGGCGGGTTTCCGAAGCGTCCATCAGGTCGTCGTGGATCAGCGCGCAGGCCTGGATCAGCTCCAGCGAGCTGACCGCGGTGAGCACCGGTGCGGCCAGCTCGCCGTCCGGGTCGCCACCCGCCGCCCGCCAGCCCCACCAGGCGAAAGTCGGTCGTATCCGCTTGCCGCCGCCGAGCACGAAGTCCGCCAGCGCGTCGACGGCACCGGTGAAGTTCTCCTCCATCCGCCCGCCCAGGGCGCGGCGGTCGGCGAGGTAGCCTGCGAGCGCCGCGTCGACGTGCTTGGGCAGTTCCAGGTCCAACGGGTGGGGCGACACCCTCCTATGGTCACCTCTGCCCCGCGGCGCCCACCAGCCGGGGGTCTGCTCCCATCCAGTGAACCGTTCCTCCCACGGGCCGGCACGGGCACTAGGCTGGTGGGCATGACGTCGGTCGTCGAACGCCTCAGCGGCGGCACCCCGGTGTTCTCGGTCGAGTTCTTCCCACCGCGGGACGACGCCGACGAACAGGTCCTCTGGCGTGCCATCCGCGAACTGGAGGGCCTGGACCCCGCCTTCGTGTCGATCACCTACGGCGCGGGCGGCTCGTCCCGCGACCGCACGATCCGCACCACCGGCCGGGTGGTCCAGGAGACGACCCTGGTGGCGATGGCGCACCTCACCGCCGTGAGCCACTCGGTGGCCGAGCTGCGCAACGTGATCGGCTGGTACGCGGCGGTCGGCGTGCGCAACATCCTCGCGGTGCGCGGCGACCCGCCCGGCGACCCCCACGGCGAGTGGGTGCCCCACCCGGACGGCCTGACCTACGCCGAGGAGCTCGTCCGGCTGTGCCGGGAACTGGGCGACTTCTGCGTGGGCGTGTCCGCGTTCCCGTACGGGCACCCGCGCTCGGGCGACCTGGACACCGACCTCAAGCACCTGATCAACAAGCTGCGCGCGGGCGCCGACTTCGCGATCGCGCAGCTGTTCCTGGAGCCGGAGCACTTCCTGCGGCTGCGCGACCGGATCGCCGCGCTCGGCCACGAGACGCACCTGCTGCCCGGCCTGATGCCGCTGACCACGCCGCGCACGCTGGCCAAGTGCGTGGAGCTGTCCGGCGCGCCGCTGCCGGTGTCGGTGGCCCGGCGGCTGGAGCCGCTGGCCGACGACCCGAAGGCGTTCCGGTCGGCCGGGGTCGACCTGGTCACCGAGATGGGGGAGCGGCTGCTCGCCGAAGGCGTGCCGGCGCTGCACTTCTACACGTTCAACCGCTCCAAGGCGACCCGCGAGGTGGTGGGCCGGCTGGGCCTGGTGCCCGCCCGGACCTGACCCCGGCCCGGTGCGGCCGGGGGTCAGGCGCGGCCGGAGGGCCGGCGCCAGCCGGGGGTCAGTGCAGCCGGCGCTCGGTGGCCGAGTCCAGCGGCACGGCGACCCGGTTGAACCCGTTGATCGCGATCAGCTGGGCCAGCAGCCCGGCGACCTGTGCCTGGTCGAACGTCGCGGTGACCTTCGCCCACAGCTCGTCGGGCACGCCGTGCTCGCCGAGCCGGGTCACCGCGTCGGTGAACTCCAGCGCGACCCGCTCGGTCTCGGTGAAGAACCGCGACTCGTGCCACACCGACACGGCGAACAGGCGCTGCGGGTTCTCCCCGGCCTTGATCGCGTCGGTGGAGTGCATGTCGACGCAGTACGCGCAGTTGTTGAGCATCGACGCCCGCAGCTTCACCAGCTCGATCAGACCGTGGTCGAGGTGCTGGTGGGCGTAGCCGTCGATCTGGAGCAGCGCCTGGTAGACCTCGGGCGCGACTTCGGCGAGATTCATCCTCATACCCGGTGGACGACGCGGCCCGCCGAGGTGTGACAGCGCCCGACGTACGCCCCGTCACACCGGGACCGGGTGCTAGGCGACCAGGCTCCGGCGGTGCGCGACGATCGCCAGGACCACCACGATCAGCGCCGCCGCGCCGGTCAGGCCGGCCACCAGCATGGTCCACCCGAAGTACGACGGCGAGTTCTCCCCGGCGTAGCGGAGGGTGGCGGTGAGCATCGACGCCTGGCCGGGCTTGGGCGACCACGCGATCGTCGTCGACTCCTCTTCCCGCCCGTTCGTGTCGACGACCTCACCCGGAAAGCTGATCTTGATCTGGATGTCCGCGCGGTCGGTCGGCACCTGGGTGAGGTCCACCGAGCCGGACAGCGTCACCAGGTCGCCGGAGCGCCGGAACCCCAGCTGGTACCGGCTGGACGACGCGCTGGTCGCCATCGACAGGGTCCGCACCTCCTCGAAGGTGAGGGCGCTGAAGAACAGCTGGGTCCCGGTGTAGTTGTCCACCTTGTACGGCTTGGTGGTCACCCGTCCGGCCAGCTCCTCGGGCACCCTGAGCTGCGGGCCCGGGTCGTTGTCCTGGGTGGGCGGGGTGGCGGCGACGATCTCGCCGGAGACGCGGTCGTCCGGCGACACCGCCATCGCGGCGTGCAGCCGGATGCACCCCGTCAGCGCGAACATCGCGAGCAGGATCACCGGCAGGAGGAGCGCTGAGGCCCGGGGCACGCGGGTCATCCTGCCGGCCGGGTCAAAAGTTGACCGTCCGGACACGGTCGTGAGCGTGGCTAATTACCTGTTGGAGGTACATGACCCACGGGTAACGTGCCGGACATGTCACCCTCTCCGGCCGGCGTGCACGGCATCAGCAACCAGTTCGTGGCCGATTACGCGGCGGCCGACCCGTTGACCGCGACGTTCATCGGCACGCCCGGCCACGACGACCGGCTGACCGACTACTCGCCCGAGGGCCACGCCGCCCGCGAAGAACTGGCCACCCGCGCCCTGGCCGACATCACCGCCGCCGAGCCCGCCGACGCCGGCGAGGCCGCCGCCAAGTCCGTCTTCCTGGAGCGGGTCGGGCTGGACGTGGAGATCCACCGGGCCGGCCTGTGGGAGGGCGAGCTCAACGTGCTGGCGGGTCCCGTGCAGAGCCTGCGCGAGGTGTTCGACCTGATGCCCACCTCGACCGCCGAGGACTGGGCGACGATCGCCAAGCGGCTCACCGCCATGCCGGAGGCGGTGGCGAACCTGCGCGCGGGCCTGGCCCACTCCGCCGACAAGGGCAAGGTCGCCGCGCTGCGGCAGGTCGCCAAGGTCGCCGAGCAGTGCGACACCTGGTCGGGCCGGTCCGGTGGCAAGTCGTACTTCGCGACGCTGATCGAGCAGGCCGACGTCGACACGTCCCTGCGCACCGACCTCGAAGCCGGCGCGAAGGCCGCCGCCGAGGCGTACGCGGACCTGGCCGCGTTCCTGCGCGGGGACCTCGCGCCCAAGGCGCCGAAGAAGGACGCCGTCGGCGAGGACGTCTACCGCCTGTGGTCGCGCTACTTCACCGGCGCGCGGCTGGACCTGGCCGAGGCCTACGAGTGGGGCTGGGCCGAGTTCACCCGCATCGAGACCGAGATGAAGCAGGTCGCGAACCGGATCAAGCCGGGCGCGACCCTCGCCGAGGCCGCCGCCGCGCTGGACGCGAACCCGCGCTACCTGGTCAGCGGCCAGGCCGGCCTCCAGTCGTGGATGCAGGACCTCTCCGACAAGGCCCTGCTCGACGTCCGCGACGTGCACTTCGAGCTGCCCGACGAGCTGATGAAGCTGGAGTGCCGGATCGCACCGCCCGGCGGCGGCGTCGGCGCGTACTACACCGGCCCCACCCCGGACTTCGCCCGCCCCGGCCGGATGTGGTGGTCGGTGCCCGCGGACAAGACCGAGTTCTCCACCTGGCGCGAGGTCACCACCGTCTACCACGAGGGCGTCCCCGGCCACCACCTGCAGGTCGCCACCGCCGTCTACCAGGCGGAGAAGCTGAACAACTTCCAGCGGATGATGTGCTGGGTGTCCGGCCACGGCGAGGGCTGGGCCCTCTACGCCGAGCGCCTGATGCGCGAGCTGGGTTACCTGGAGGACGACGGCGACCTGCTCGGCATGCTCGACGCGCACCTGTTCCGCGCCGCCCGGGTGATCATCGACATCGGCATGCACCTGGAGCTGGAGATCCCGAAGGGCGCGGGCTTCCACGACGGCGAGCGCTGGACCCCGGAGCTGGGCCTGGAGTTCATGCTCACCCGCACCATCACCGACCCGGCGCACGTGCACGACGAGATCGACCGCTACCTGGGCTGGCCCGGCCAGGCCCCGTCCTACAAGCTCGGCGAGCGGCTGTGGCTGGCGGCCCGGGACGACGCGCGCGCCCGGCACGGCGCGGCGTTCGACCTCAAGACCTTCCACAAGGACGCGCTGGAGATGGGTGCGATGGGGCTGGACACGCTGCGGGAGCGCCTCGCGGAACTGTGAACGGCCAAGCGGTGAACAGGCCCCGGTGAGTCCGCTTCACGGCGTCGTCACCGGGGTTTCTGTTGCATATGCTGCGGGCACGAGTGTGAGGGGGGACGGATGGCCAGACGTCTCAGGCGTTCGGCGACGGCGCTCGCCGCCGCGGGCGCGTTGGTGTTGGGCGCGGTGCTCGGCGCGGTACCGGCGCAGGCGCAGGAACACGCGCCCGACGAGTGGCGGATCCGGCTGGAGATCGTGGACTACGCGTTCAGCCAGATCGGCGCGAAGGAGAACGGCCCCAACGGGTACCCGCAGCGCTACCAGGACGTGGACCAGGACGTCCGGCGTCCCGTGGAGTGGTGCGGCGTGTTCGTGAACTGGGCGTGGACCAAGGCCGGTGTGCCACAACGCCCGTCGATGCGCCCCGCCGAAGGCGCGCCGGGCGTCGACCAGGGCCACTGGGCGACGTACTGGCAGAAGTGGGGCCAGCAGAACAGCCGCTGGAAGCCCCTGGCCGACCGTGACGTGGAGATGGGCGACGCCGTCGTGTACGGCAACTACCCGTCGATGGTCGCGCACGTCGGCATCGTCGTGGAGGTCAGCTACGACGCCACCGGCCAGAAGGCGACCCACGTCCGCACGGTCGAGGGCAACGTCAGCGACAAGGTCGTGTACTCGAAGTGGCGCAGGCTCTCGGACCTGAACGCCGGCCCCGGCCTCAAAGCCTCGGGCTTCGTCTCACCGTTCTAGCTCTCCCGCTCCACACGCCACGGGCGGCCGTCGACCACAACGGCCGCCCGTTGTCGATCCGCGCCCGCAAGGTGTCGGCTCGGTCGTCGGCAGGCTGCGGGATGTGGTGCGGCAGCAGGCTGTCGGTCCCGACGCGGCCAGGGCGCGGGAGTGCAGTGCGCGCACCGAGTCCGCGAACGTCGGCGGGTCCGCCACGACCGACGCCAACAGCTCCGGCAACAGGGATGCGGTCCGGTTCCTTCGCGGCGATCCACGTCGCGGTCCCCGGTGTGGCGGTGCGCGTGCTCGGTCGACGTCTTGCCGATCCGCCCGTCCCGGCGATCACCCGCACCACCGGCGGAGGTCAGTCCAACGGCAGGGTGCGGCCCAGCACGGCGAACGGTCGGGGGTCGCCGGTGAACTGGTAGTGCCGCAGCACGTCGGCGAAGCCCAGCCGGCGGTAGAGCCGCCATGCCTTGCTCGGCCCTTCCGGCGTGGACAGCAGCACGCGGGACGTCGGAACGCCCGCCAGCAGGTTGCGCAGCAGGCCCTCGCCGATGCCGCGGCCCTGCTCGGTCGGCAGGACGTGCAGTTCGGTCAGCTCGAAGTAGTCGCGCATCCACTCCTCGACCGAGTTCGGCCCGGAGACCAGGGTCAGGCCGTGCCGCACCTGCTCGTGCCACCACTGGCCCACCGAGCCGCGGTAGCCGTAGCCGATGCCGATCAGCTCGTCGTCCTCGCCGAGCGCCACCACGCACCGCCAGCCGTCGCGCAGCATGTGCGCCAACCACATCGGCGCGCGCTGCTCGGCCGTGCCCGGCGGGTAGTTCATCGCGTTGACGTAGAGCGCCAGCGCCTCGCCGAGCCGGGAGTTGAGCTCCCGGGCGGACAGCTCCACCAGCCGCTGCGACGGCGCGGCGGTCATCGCGCGACCTTCGCCGGGGTGCCACCGGTCAGGTCGACCAGACCCGCACAGGTCGTCGGGAACACCGCGTGCGGGTGCCCGGCGGCGGCCCACACCACCGCGTACTGCTCCAGGTCGACGTCGACGAACGTCTGGATGGGAGCCGGGTGGCCCAGGGGTGACACGCCGCCGATGACCTGGCTGGTGTGCTCCCGCACGAAGTCCGGCTTGGCGCGGTCGATCCGGTCCGCGCCCGCGAGTCCGGCCAGCAGGTCGGTGTCCGCCCGGTGCGCGCCGGAGGTGAGCACCAGCAGCGGGGCGACCTCGTCACCGCGCACGGCGGCGAACAGCAGGCTGTTGGCGATGGCGCCGACGGGCACGTCCACCGCCTGCGCGGCCTCGGCCGCGGTGCGGACGGCGTCGGCCAGGACGCGGATCCCGTCCGCCGCCTCGGGGTGGCCGGCCTCTGCCAAAGCCGCCGCCACCTTGCGGATGCCGGGGTGGTCAAGTGCGCTCACCTGTTCATGAGACCACGTGCGGCCGGGTTGAGGAGTGCCGGGTTCACGGGTTACGCTGAGCCTGCTCGAACATCTGTTCGAGCTATGCCTTGGTGGTGGGGCGGGGGAAGCGCCCCACCACCAAGTGCCGCCGTCTCCCCGCGGCGGTCGTCGCTGTCCCGACGCCGCGAGGAGGCCGCCGATGTCGACTTCCACCGACTTCCCCAGCACCCACCGGGTGCCGCTGCCGCTGCCTCCGGCGTCGGCCGTCAGCCTGCTCGCGCAGGCCCGTGACTGCGCCCGGGAAGCCGAGCGCGCGACCGAGCCCGCCGACCGGTTCGCCACCGCCTACCTGGGTGCGATGCGCGCCGCCGCGGCCGTGCTGGCCCTGCGCGGCCGACCGCACCGGGGCCGGGCGAGGCCGACCAGCGTGTGGGTGCTGCTGCCCGCGCTCGCGCCGGAACTGCGGGAGTGGGCCGCGTACTTCGCGTCCTGCTCCGCGACCCGCGCGGCCGTCCAGGCGGGCATCACCCGGCAGGTAGACCGACGGGGTGCCGACGACCTGGTGCGCCAAGCGGCGCAGTTCACCGAGCTGGTCGACGAGATCATGTACGAGGGCAGACTGTGAGCAGGGGACTGGTCGGCTACGGCCGGCTGATCGACGTGGTGGCGGCGGAGGCCGAGTTGCTGGCGGCGTCGGCGCAGGGGCAGCGACCGGAGCGCCAGGTGGCCGCGTGCCCGGGGTTGAACCTGGGCGAGACCACGCGGCACGTCGGCAGCATGTTCCGGATGGTCGCGGCGTGGGTCCGCGAAGGGCGGCAACCCGTTGCCTGGCAACAGGACCCGGCGCCGGGCCAGACGCTGTCGGACTACCTGAGGGACGGCGTCGGGCCGTTGGTGGACGCGTTGTCCGAACGCGCCGCCGACGACCCGTGCGAGACGTGGTGGCCCGCCGAGCGCACCTGCGGGTTCTGGGCGCGGCGGCTCGCGCACGAGGCGACCGTGCACCGGCTGGACGTCCAGTCGGCGGCCGGCCTGCCGCTGGACCCGGTGCCCGACGACGTCGCCGAGGACGGCGCGGACGAGGTGCTGTCGCTGTGGCTGGGCCACCGCCTGGACGTGCTGGGCGTGCGCGGCACCCGGGAGAGCACGGTCGCGATCCGCACCGGCCGCCGGGTGTGGATCGCCCGCACCGGGCCGGAGCCCGCGACCGCGTGGCAGGCCTCGCCGGAGGAGGCGGAATCGGCCGACGCGGACGTCACCGGCCCGCCCGCGCTGGTCTACCGCTGGCTGTGGGGCCGCATCCCGGACCGCGACGTGGAGACCACCGGCGACCACGACGCGATCGCGCAGCTCTGGGCGTTGCTGCGGTTGGCGACCAAGTGACTAGAGGGTGAGGTTCGCGGTCTCCACCAGGCCGTCGTCGGTGGCGGTCTCCAGGCGGTAGCGGGCGTTGCGGCCGATGATCTCCAGGACCGCCACCGAGTTGCCGAAGTGCGGTCCGCTGACCCGCTGCCACGAGACCGGGTCGGGCGACACGCCCGCCCGGTCCGCCCAGAACCGCAGCACCCGCGCCAGCGGCTTCGACCACGACAGCCGGAACACCACGCGGAAGATCTTCGGCGGGTCGTTGTGCACCGGCGAGCAGACCAGTTGCAGCACCTGGGACTTCGTCGGCTCGGCGAACTCGGCGCGCGCCGCGTAGCTGTGGTGGACGTCGCCGGAGAGCACGCAGATGGTGCCCGGCGCGTCCGCCGCGCCGCCCAGCCGGTGCAGCAGCCGCGCGAGCCGCTCGAACGACGCCCGGAACGCCGGCCAGTGCTCCAGGTCGCCCACCTGGCGGATCTTCTCGCCGAGCCGGCCACGCCAACCGGGACGGGCCGCCTGGCGTTCGTTGAGGGACTGGAAGTGGCTCAGCGCGTGCGGCATCAGCCACGGCAGCGACGAGCCGATCAGCAGGTGGTCGACGTCACCCTCGGCGTTGCGCTCGATCCAGTCGAACTCCTCGTCGCCCACCATCAGCCGCTCCGGTCCGTCCAGGATCCGGCCGCTGCGGGTGTCGATGACCAGCAACCGCACCCGGCCGAAGTCCCGCCGGTAGCTCCAGCGGGTCGACTTGCGGCCCTCCGCCTCGCGGTCGGCCTGCTCGGCGAAGTCCTCCAGCAGCTGCCGCACGTCCTCGCCGCCGGCCTCCCGCACGGCCGTGAACAGCTCGCTGTCGGCGAGTTCGGCGGGCCCCAGGTTGCCGATGTGCTGGTACACCCAGTACGAGGCCAGCCCGGCCCGGATCCGCTCCCGCCACCAGGGCTTGTCCGCCATCTCCGCGCGCCACGTCCCGGAGGTGTTCCAGTCGTCCCGGATGTCGTGGTCGTCGAAGATCATCGAGGTCGGCAGCACCGACATCAGCCAGCGGATCTCCGGGTCGGCCCACGACTCGTGGTAGAGCTCGGCGTACTCGCGGAACGACACCACCTCGCCCTCCGGCTCGGGCCGCCGCCGCGCCAGCCATTCCCGGACCTGCGGCGTCGGCTCGTCCGCGTACACCTGGTCGCCCAGCAGCAGCAGCGCCCCCGGCCAGCGGTCCTCGGGCCAGTCCTTCATCCGGGTGGCGAACGCGTCCAGCGCGTCCGGCCCCAGCCGGTCGGTCTCGGCGCCGCCCTTGGCCGCGCGGCACGACCCGAACACGATCCGCCGCACGCCCCCGGTGCGGATCCTCGGCGCGGGGAAGGCGTAGTCCGGCTCCGGCCAGACCACCCGGTCGTCCAGCCGCACGTCGTAGGGCGTGGACGTGCCGGGCGTGAGCCCTTCCACGACGACCAGCGCGAAGTGCTGTTCCGCCACCCGGAACGTCGCCGCGCGGTGCCCCGCCACGGTGACCTCGCAGGCCGCGTCGGTCTCCACCCAGATCGTGGCCGACGTCTCGTCGACGTGCCGCAGCACCGGACCGAGCACCAATTGCGCCATGGGCGCAGACGTTACCTTCGGACCATGACAACGAGGTTGACCGATGTCGTGGTGGACTCCGCCGACCCGGCCGAGTCGGCGGAGTTCTGGTCGGGGTTGCTGGAGCGCCCGGTGGTCGACCGGACCGCCGACGCGGTGGTGGTGGCGCTGGACGGGTCGGCGAACCTGGTGTTCGTGCCCGTCGCGGAGCCGAAGGTCGTGCCGAACCGGCTGCACCTGGACCTGGTGACGACGTCGCCGCAGCACCGGGAGCGGCTGCCGGCGCGGGCCCGTGAGCGGGGCGCGGTGCCGGTGGACATCGGGCAGGGGGCTGTGCCGTGGGAGGTGTTGGCGGACCCGGCGGGCAACGAGTTCTGCGTGCTGGAACCCCGGGACGAGTACCTCGGGATCGGGCCGGTCGCGGCGGTGGTGGTCAACGCGGCGGACCCCGTCGCGCTGGCCGGGTTCTGGTCGCACGCCACCGGGCTGCCGGTGACGCGGCAGGGCCCTGGGTTCGCGTCGCTGCGCCGGGAGGACGGGTTCTGGCTGGAGTTCGTCCAGGTCACCGAGCCGAAGGTCGTCAAGAACCGGCTGCACCTCGACGTCGCGCCGCCGCCGGACGGGGACCTGGTGCTGGAGGTGGCGCGGCTGGAGGCGTGCGGCGCGGTGCGGGCGGACGTCGGCCAGTCCGTCGTGCCGTGGGTGGTGCTGGCCGACCCGGAGGGCAACGAGTTCTGCGTCCTCACACCCCGTTGACCCGGCCCCGGAGTGTCCGGTCGCGGCGACTCGACCCCGAGGTTACCTTCGGTGCTCAGCCAAATGCTGAGAGTCACATCCTTGGGAGGAAACCGTGTCCGGACCGACTCGTCTCCGCACCGCCGCCCTGGCGCTGACCGCCCTCGTCGCCGCCACCCTCGCGACCACCGGCCTCACGGCCACCACCGGCCGAGCCGCCGCCGAAGGGGCGTCCACGCCCGACCAGGCGCAGGCCGCGACCCGGTGCGGCGAGCGGGACTTCTGCCTGTACGCACGCCCCCACCAGACCGGGAAGATCCTGTTCAAACGCACGGTGACCGTCGACGAGGAAACGGGCACGGTCGACACCGTCAACGAGGACCTCATCGCCGAGTCCATCCGACCCCGCTCCGCGAAGCTGCCCGGACTGCCCGAGGGGCTGTCCTGCATCGCCGACCTCTTCGACAAGCCCCACTACGACGGCGACAACCAGACCGTGGAGTACGGCTACCCGCTCCACGTCATCTCGCTGGCCGAGTTGAACGGGCAGCCCGTCAGGTCCATCAACACCGACTGCGGCTGACCGGCAACACCGACCGCCGCTGACCGGAGCCGCGGGGGCCGCTCGGCACGATCGCCGAGCGGCCCCCTGCTGCCCGTGGTCGAGCGGCTCACACGACCTCGGCGTGCACCTCCCGGTTGATGTGGCTCGCCTGCCCGGTGTAGTTCGCGTTGCGCCGGTCACCGTCGGAGAACAACAGCACCGTGTAGAACGCGAGGTTCCAGTGGTCGTTCCCGTCGGGGGACACCCGCACGGTCACCTGGCCGTTGCGCATGGACTCCCACGTCGCGCCGGCCAGGAGCGTCAGCGTGAACGGGCCGTCGACGTCGCCGTCGGGGAACTGGTCCGGGCAGAAGTCCTGGTCCAGGTGCCCGATCTGGCGCCCGGTGTTGTCCGTGACGTTCACGTCCAGGCACGTGTCGTGGTCCTTGTCGTCGTCCAACGTGTGGAACGTGATCCGCACCTTCGTGAGGGCCGCGTCCTGCCCGGAGACCTTCGCCTCGCCGACCCCCGCCGACGCGATCCCGCCGCCGGACACCGTCAGCCCCAGCGCCAGGAGACTCCCCAACACCGGCTTCCACAGTTTCCTGCCCACCTCGTACCCCCTGATGAACGTCCAGTACCAGCACGGGCGACGGGCGCGGACCTCCGGATCGACTCCCCTGACCCGGCCGCTCCCGTCACCCGTCCACGATCGCGAGCGGCGAGCCCACCCGACATCCCCGGATTTGGGGATGGCCCCCACCGGTCGGTCCTGCTCGGCCGGTCGGTCTTGCTCAGCTGTCGGTCCTGCTCAGCCGGACAGCGCGGTGACGAGTTCGTGGCGGCCGTCGGCGTCGGTCTTGCGGAAGATCGACTTGAAGTGGTCGTTGACGGTGTGCACCGAGACGTCGAGGCGGCGGGCGATCTGCTTGGGCACCGCCCCGTCGAGGAGTTCGGTGACGACCTGGCGTTCCCGGGCGGTCAGGCCGTACCAGTCGGAGAAGACCGGGAGCAGGCGCGTGCCGGAGGCCGCTTGGAGGACCACCGCGACGTCGCCCGAGCCCTCCGGCCCGATGGGCTGCGCGTGGAAGGCGACCCACCGGCCGAAGGTGGCGGCGGGCCCGTGCACCAGGGCGGCCGGCGTGCGGGGGTCGCGGGCGTGCCGGCGCGCCTGGGCCGCGAGCGCGGCGAAGAAGACCTCCGCGACCCACTTCTGCCGGTGCCCGTCACCGCGCGGCTGCCACCGGCGGGCGTCGGGCGTGGCCGCGCGCACCTTGTCGTCGGGGCCGACCAGGACCACAGCCGGTGGCTGCGCCGGTCCGGGCGAGGTCAGCGGGCCGCCGGTGACGTAGCGGCGCAGCGCGGCGATCAACGCCGGCCCCACGTCCGCCGCCCGGCGCACGTCGTCGGCGTCGAACGCCCTGCTGCCCCGTACCCGCAGCAGGCTCAGCGCTCCCCACACGCCGTGCGCGTCGCGCAGGAGCAGCCGCAACTCGGAGCCGACCCCGTGCTCGGCGAACAGCCGCCGCGCGGACCGGTCGAGTACCGGACCCCCGCCCGCGCCGATCACCCCCGCGCCGATCACCCCCACCGGAACCTGCTGCCGCGCCAACACCGCCCAGCGCAACGGATCGTGCCCCTCGACGCAGCGCATCGCCCACGCCCGCGCGAAATCGGCCTCGTACCCGTGCTGGAACCCGAGGGGCACGGTGCCCTCCGCCGCCGAAGGCGCGGTGCCGTCGAGCCGCACCCCGTCGTGGGCCACCACCGGGGCGACGGCCCGCGAGACCTCCTCGCCCAACTCCTCCACGCTCACCCGCTGCCCCGCCACCAAGGCCAGTTCACGCAGCAGCCGATCCCCCGACCGAGTCACATGACCGAGTCTGGCCCGCTGCCCGCCGCCCACACCAGAAGACCACTCGCTCGGGGTACGACACGCCCTTGCGGCAGCTGGCGGTGACTTGAGGCAGGAGCGGCCGTGGGGCTGGTGCAGGTGGGCGGAACCGCGCTAGGGTCCGGTATGCAATATATTAGTCGGGCGCTGTACCGGGACCAGGCGTTGAGCGCGATCCGCGCGGCGATCCTGGACGGTGACCTCGCGCCCGGCGCGCCCGTCAAGGACGTCGAACTCGCCGAACGGCTCGGCCTGTCGCGGACGCCGGTACGGGAAGCGCTGGCGCGGCTGACCGACGAAGGCCTGGTCGAGTCGAAGCCGCACAGCTACACGCGCGTCACCCCGCTCGACACCGCGCCGGTCCGCGACGCGCACGCCGTCATCCAGGCCATGCACGCCCTCGCCGCGCGGCTCGCCGTGCCGAAGATGGGTGCGGCGGACCTCACGGCGATGCGTGCGGCCAACGGCCGGTTCGCGACCGCGCTGGCCGCCGGTGACGTCGCCGCCGCGCTCGCCGCGGACGACGAGTTCCACGACGTGGCGGTGCGGGGGAGCGGGAACTTCGCCGTCATCGCCACGATCGAGCGTTACACCCCGCTGGTGCGGCGGCTGGAGCGGCTGCGGTTCGCCGCGCCGCCCGGACGGCACTCGGTGGCGATGCACGACGAGATCATCGCCGCGTGCGCGGCCGGGGACGCCGAGGGCGCGGCGCGGCTGGTCGAGCGGAACTGGGCGACGCTGGCCGAACTGCTGGAGGAGCACTGACCATGGCACTGGGTGATTTCGCGCGGTATCCGCTGACCTTCGGCCCGTCTCCGGTGCACCCGCTGGAACGCCTCACCCAGCACCTCGGCGGTGCCGCGGTGTGGGCGAAGCGGGAGGACTGCAACTCCGGGTTGGCCTACGGCGGCAACAAGACCCGCAAGCTGGAGTACCTCGTGGCGGACGCGCTGGCCACCGGCTGCGACACGCTGGTGTCGATCGGCGGCGTGCAGTCCAACCACACCCGCCAGGTCGCCGCGGCGGCGGCGCGGGCCGGGCTGAAGTGCGTGCTGGTGCAGGAGAGCTGGGTGGACTGGCCGGACGCGGTGTACGACCGGGTCGGCAACATCCTGCTCAGCCGGCTCATGGGCGCCGACGTCCGGTTGGTGCGGGAGGGCTTCGGCATCGGCGTGAAACCCGCGTGGGAACAGGCGATCGAGGACGTTCGGGCGGCGGGCGGGACCCCGTACCCGATCCCGGCGGGAGCGTCGGACCACCCGCTGGGCGGCCTGGGTTTCGCGGGCTGGGCGGCGGAGGTGCGACGGCAGGAAGTCGAGCTGGGCGTGCGGTTCGACACCGTCGTGGTGTGCTCGGTGACCGGCAGCACCCAGGCCGGGATGGTCGCCGGGTTCGCGGGCGGCGACCGGCGGATCGTCGGCATCGACGCGTCGGCCGAGCCGGACGACACCCGCGCGCAGATCACCCGCATCGCCAAGGCGACCGGGAAGCTGCTCGACGTCGAGGTGCGGAACGAGGACGTGCTGCTGGACGAACGCTTCCACGAAGGCATCTACGGCGTGCCGGGCGAGTCCACAGTGGAGGCGATGAAGCTCGGAGCCCGCCTGGAAGGCATGATCACCGACCCGGTGTACGAGGGGAAGTCGTTGGCGGGCCTGGTGGAACTGGTCTCGACGGGCGAAATCCCCCGCGACTCCACGGTCCTCTACGCCCACCTGGGCGGCCAACCCGCCCTCAACGCCTACAGCACCCTCTTCCACTGACCTACGATCCGCCCCTCGCCCCGTGGCCGCACCGGCACTTGCCCCGCCACCGGCACCCGCCGCCGTGCTGGCGGCCGCACCGGCACGCGCTCGCCCCGCCCCCGGGGCGCCCCGGCACCCGCCGCCGTGCTCGCGGTCGCATCGGCACCTGAATCCCCGGTACTTGCGGCCGAGCAGTGCCCGAGGTCGCGGTGGTAGCGGCGGACCCGGAATCTGTCGGTCGTGGGTCGGCCGTGCGGCTGTCGGCGCGGGATCGTGCGGTGCGGGGTGTGCGGTGGTTGGCCGTGCGGTGGTAGCGGCGGGGGTTGTGGGATCAGGCTCGTAGGCGCAGGCCTTTCGGGGTGGCGCGGAAGCCTGCTTCCTGGAGGATGCCGGCCAGCCGGGAGCCCAGTGCCACCTCCCCGTCGGCTCGTTGCACCGCGAGCTGGCCCAGCCAGCCATCGCGCACCGCTCGGCTCAGCGCCTGCGCGGCGGCGCGCAGGACGGCTTCCTCCTCGGTGAACGACAGCAGCGAACGCCCACCGCGCTCCACGTACAGCGTGGCCGCGCCGTCCACCAGCACGGTCAGCGCGCCGGACTTGCGGCCCGGCCGGTGCTTGGCACCGCCCGGCTGGTCCGGCCACGGCAGCGCCGCGCCGTAGGGCTGGGCCGGGTCGGCGGCGGCCAGGACGACCGCCTGCGGGGTGCCCTCGTGGTCCTGACCGGGTGGTCGGGACAGGGCGCGCAGGCGGTCCACCGCACCCTTCGCCGCGAACTGGGCCGCACCCAGGCCCTCGACCACGTAGCCGCGCACCACCTGGCCCGACTCCTCCATCGCCCGCAGCACCCGGTACACGCCGCTGAACCCGCCGGTCACCCGTTCGGTGTCCAGCGCGCCCCTGGTGAGCACGCCGTGGCGCTCCAGGAACGCCTCGGCCCGCGCGTGGGCGCGCCTGGTCGGCTCGGTGGCGGGCACCACGGCCAGCGACCAGCGCCCGGCGACGGTGGGCGGGCCGGTGCGGCTGGGCAGGTCCGGCCGGCCCGCGCGCATCCGGGCGTAGCGGCCCCTCGGGGCTGTTCGGCGCGGCTTGTGCGCGGTGCCGCCGCCCGCGACCAGCGCCCGCAGCGGCGACAGGGTGTCGTTGGTGACCACGCCCGCCCACACCAGGTCCCACAGCGCGCCGACCACCTCGCCGTCGGTCGTCGGCCCCTGCAACGACACCCGGTCGACCACCTGGCGGAAGAACAGCGCGCCGCCGGCCAGCGCCTCGACCACGGCCGTGTGCAGGGACGACTCCGGGATCGCCTCGGGCACCAGGTCCGGCAGCAGCAGGTCGGCCACGTCCGTCGGGGCCAGGGCGATCCAGCCGTCACCGCCCGCCAGCGCGCCGCAGCCGGTCCACGTCACCTCGCCGGACGCGGTCAGCTCGTCCAGCAGCGCCGGCGAGTAGCCGGGCAGCCGGGCGGGCAGCAGCAGCGACTCCACCGCGCTCGCGGGCAGCGGCGCGCCCGCCAACTGCTCCACCACCGAGTACACGTCGTCCACGGTCGGCGCGGCCCGCAGCCGCCGGCCCACGCCGTGCCAGCTCGGCAGGAACCGGCCCAGCGCGGCCGGTTCCACCGGCTCGACCTCGGCGCGCAACCGGGCCAGCGACGCCCGCCGCAGCCTGCGCAGCACCTCCGCGTCGCAGTACTCGGTGTGGGTGCCGCCGGGGCGCAGCTCGCCGCGCACCAGCCGCCCCGCGCCCGCCATCCGCTCCAGCACCCCGGTGACCACCGCGACGCCCAGCCCGAACCGCTCCGCGGCCTCCGCCGCCGGGAACGGCCCGTGCGTTCGCGCGTACCGGGACAGCAGGTCGCCCAGCGGGTCCGCCACCGGCTCGGTGAACGCCTCCGGCACGCCCACCGGCAGCGCCACGCCCAGCGCGTCGCGCACCCGGCCCGCGTCCTCGATCGCGATCACCCGCTCGTCGCCCGCGATCCGCACCCGCAGCGCCCGCCGCTGCGCCACCAGCTCGGCCAGCCACTCCGGCCGGATACCGCGCTCCAGCGCCTCCGCCTCGGACAGGTCGCCCAGGAACCGCAGCAGGTCGGCCGCGCCCTCGGCGTCGCGCGCGTGCCGGTCCAGGACGAGGCGTTGCAGGGTGCGCTCGACCTCCTCGACCACCTCCGGGTCGAGCAGCTCCCGGATCGCCTCCGACCCCAGCAGCTCCGCGAGCAGCGCCGAGTCCAGCGAGAGGGCCGCCGCGCGCCGTTCCGCCAGCGGCGCGTCCATGTCGTAGAGGAACATCCCGACGTACCCGAACAGCAGGCTGCGCGCGAACGGCGACGGCGAGGGCGTCTCCACCTCCACCACGCGCACCCGCCGGGCCCGCACGTCGGTCATCAGCTCGCGCAGGCCGGGCACGTCGTACACGTCTTGGAGGACCTCGCGCATCGCCTCCAACACCACCGGGAAGCTCTCGTACTTCGCCGCCACCGACAGCAGCTGCGCCGAGCGCTGCCGCTGCTGCCACAACGGGGTCCGCCGCCTCGGGTCACGCCGCGGCAGCAGCAGCGACCGGGCCGCGCACTCCCGGAACCGGGCCGCGAACAGCGCCGAGCCGCCCACCTCGGCGACCACGATCTGGTCGACCTCCTCCGGGTCCAGCAGCACGTCGTCCGCGCCCGCCACGACCTGCGCGCCGTCCAGGTCGACGGCGTCCGGCAGCCGCACCACGATCCCGTCGTCGGAGTGCGCCGCCTGCGCCTCGATCCCGCGCCGCTCGCGCAGCCGGGCCGTGATGGCCAGCGCCCACGGCGCGTTCACCTGCGCCCCGAACGGCGAGTGCACCACCAGCCGCCAGTCGCCCAGCTCGTCGCGGAACCGCTCCACCAGCACGGTCCGGTCGTCGGGCACGTGCCGGGTGGCCTCGCGCTGCTCACCCAGGTACGCCAGCAGGTTCGACGTCGCCCACCCGTCCAGCCCCGCGCCGGCCGCCCGCTCCGCCGCACTCGCCGGGTCCATCGTGGACACCTCGCGCAGGAACTTCCCCAGCGCCCGCCCCAGCTCCAGCGGACGCCCCGGCGCGTCGCCCTTCCAGAACGGCATCCGCGCCGGCTGACCGGGCGCGGGCACCACGATCACCCGGTCGTGGGTGATGTCCTGGACCCGCCACGACGAGGTGCCCAGCAGGAACGTGTCGCCCACCCGCGACTCGTAGACCATCTCCTCGTCCAGCTCGCCCACCCGCGAGCCGGGGCCGTTCTCCGCCGCCGGGGTCATCACGGTGAACAGCCCGCGGTC
Organism: Saccharothrix espanaensis DSM 44229; assembly: GCF_000328705.1. Lineage (NCBI taxonomy): Bacteria > Bacillati > Actinomycetota > Actinomycetes > Pseudonocardiales > Pseudonocardiaceae > Saccharothrix > Saccharothrix espanaensis. The sequence goes on from NC_019673.1 coordinate 1,729,342, forward strand.
GGGGATCGTGCCGCCGGAGGTCACCGCCAGCCGCTGCGACCCCGGCCGGCCGCGCAGCTCGCCGTTCACCCGGTCCCACGTGATGCGGGGCCGCAGCTCGCCGAAGTCCTCGCTCGGGTACCGGCCGGCCAGCATGTCCAGCACCGCCCGCAGCGCCGACTCGGGCAGCGCCGCGAACGGCGCGGCCCGCCGCACCAGCCCGGCCAGCTCCTCCACCGGCCACGGCTCCATCGCCACCATCGCCACGACGTGCTGCGCCAGCACGTCCAGCGGGTTGCGCGGGTACCGCACAGCCTCGATCGCGCCGTCCCGCATCCGCTCGGCGACCACCGCGCACGACACCAGGTCGCCCCGGAACTTCGGGAACATCACCCCGCGCGACACCGCGCCCACCTGGTGCCCGGCCCGGCCGACGCGCTGCAACCCGGACGCGACCGTCGGCGGTGCCTCCACCTGCACCACCAGGTCGACCGCGCCCATGTCGATGCCCAGTTCGAGCGACGAGGTCGCCACCACGCACGGCAGCCGCCCGGACTTCAGCTCCTCCTCCACCACCGTCCGCTGCTCGCGCGACATCGAGCCGTGGTGCGCGCGGGCGATCACCGGCGTGGCCTGGGTGGTGAAACCGGACTGGCCGATCGCCTCGGCCGGGAACCGGTCGGGATCCGGCGCGGCCTCCTGCGCGGCCTCCTCCGCCAGCTCGTTGAGCTTGGCGGTGAGCCGTTCGGCCAGCCGGCGCGAGTTGGCGAACACGATCGTGGACCGGTGCGCGCGGACCAGCTCCAGCACCCGCTGCTCCACCGCCGGCCAGATCGACGCCCGCTGCTCGGCACCCGACGCCGACCCGCTGACCTCGCCGGTCGGCTCGCCGAGCGCGGACATGTCCTCGACCGGCACCTCCACCCGGACCTCGATCGTCTTCGCGCTCGCGGGCTGCACGACCTCCACCGGACGCCCGCCGGCCAGGAACGCGCCCACCTCCTCGACCGGGCGGACCGTCGCGGACAGGCCGATCCGCTGGGCCGGCCGCTCCAGCAGCGCGTCCAGCCGCTCCAACGACAGCGCCAGGTGCGCGCCGCGCTTGGTGCCCGCCACCGCGTGCACCTCGTCCACGATCACCGTCCGCACGCCGCGCAGCGACTCGCGCGCCGACGACGTGAGGATGAGGAACAGCGACTCCGGCGTCGTGACCAGCACGTCCGGCGGTTTGCGGAGGAACGCGCGGCGCTCGTCGGCCGGGGTGTCACCGGTGCGCATCCCGACCGAGATCGACGGTTCCGGCAGCCCCAGCCGGTGCGATGCCTGCCTGATCCCGGCCAGGGGAGCGCGCAGGTTGCGCTCCACGTCCACTGCCAGGGCCTTCAGCGGCGACACGTAGAGGACCCGGCAGCGGTGCCGCGGCTCTTCCGGCGGCGGCTCCGACGCCAGCCGGTCCAGCGCCCAGAGGAACGCGGCCAGCGTCTTGCCCGACCCGGTCGGCGCGATGACCAGCGCGTGCTCCCCGGCGGCAGCCGCCTCCCACGCGCCCGCCTGCGCCGCCGTCGGCGCGGCGAAAGCCCCGGCGAACCACTGCCGGGTCGCGGGAGAGAAAGCTGCCAGTGCATCCATGCCGACCAGTGTGAACCGGAGGTACGACAGTGTGGGATTTGAGCCGCCTTCGGCGGCTCGGGCTCGGCCGCCTGGAAGTCGCGGCCTCGCGCGGTGGCTGAGTTGGGTGGAGGGGTTGAGGGGTTGAGGGGGAGCAAGAGACAGGGGAGCGGGGAGCGGGGGTGAGGGGAGAAATTAGTCACGAACTACTGACGCGGCCTCGGGTGGTGGGGGCTTGTGACAGGATCTCCCCGGTTCGTACGTGTAAGGGGTGACTGTGCGCGTCCTGTCCGTTGACCTGGGCACTTCCAACACCGTTGCGGTGCTCGCCGCGCACGGGCGCCCGCCCAGGGTCGTCGAGGTGGACGGGTCCGCCACCATGCCCTCGGCCGTGTACTGCGAAGAGGACGGCTCGCTGGTCGTCGGGCGGGACGCCGAGCGGCGGGCGCGGCTGGACCCGTCGCGGTTCGAGCCCAACCCCAAGCGCCGGGTGGACGACGGGACGCTGCTGCTCGGCGACAACGTCGTCCCGGTCGCCGACGCGCTGGCCGCCGTGCTGCGCCGCGTGCTGGAGGAGACCACCCGCCAGCTCGGCGGCGAGTCGCTGGACGAGATCCGGCTGACCCACCCCGCCCAGTGGGGGCCGACCAGGCGCAACGTGCTGGTGACGGCGGCCCGGCTGGCGGGCGTGACCAAGGACGTCGTGCTCGTGCCCGAGCCGGTCGCGGCGGCGTCGCACTACGCCTCGTTGTCGGTCGGTCAGGCGTTGGCCGTGTACGACCTGGGCGCGGGCACGTTCGACGTGGCGATCGTCGGCGCCACCCAGAACGGGTTCACCGTCCTCGCCGAGGACGGTCTGCCGGACCTCGGTGGTCTGGACGTGGACCAGGCGCTGCTGGAGCACGTGGGACGTCAGGTGTCGCACCGCGACCCGGCGGTCTGGCAGCGGCTGCTGCGCCCCGAGTCGACCGCGGACCGCCGTGCGCGGCGTGCGTTGCAGGAGGACGTCAAGGCGGCCAAGGAGTCGTTGTCGCGGCACGCGCACACCGAGGTCCCGATGCCGGAGCCGTTCGAGGACGTCCTGGTCAACCGGTCCGACCTGGAGGCGCTGGTCCGGCCGAGCATGCTGCGCAGCGCGGAGCTGCTGGCCTCGACGATCCGGTCCACCGGGATGGCGCCCAACCAGCTCGCGGGCATCTACCTGGTGGGCGGTTCCAGCCGGATCCCGCTGGTGGCGACCATGATCGCGGAGCAGGTGCGGGTCGTGCCGACCAGCCTGGACCAGCCGGAGACGGCGGTCGCGCTGGGCGCGCACCACGTGCCCAAGGACGGCGTGACGCCGCGTACGGACCAGCGCCCGGTCAAGATGACCAACGAGCCGGCCACCGTGGTCACCAAGCCGGTGACCGGCCCGAACCCGGTGGCGACCGCGCCGTACCCGCCGAACCCGACCGCCAGCGGCCCCTACCCGGTGAACCCGGCGATCAGCGGTGCCTACCCGGTGAACCCGGCGGTGAGCGGCCCTTACCAGGTCAACCCGGCGATGAGCGGCCCCTACCAGGTCAATCCCGCGGTCAGCGGCCCGTACCAGGTGAACTACCCGCAGACGGGGCCGCAGCAGTTCAACTTCCCGAGCGTCACGCGCGCGCAGCCGCCGCCGAAGAAGAAGCCCAACAAGAACGTGCTCATCGCGGCCGGGGCGGCCGTGGTGGTGGTGCTGGCCGTCGTGGGCGGCTTGTTCGCGTTCAGCGGCTCGGGCGTGCCCACCGCGCAGGAGTGCAAGACGGAGATGGACAAGGACCCGCAGGGCTTCACGCAGTGCCTGCGGCAGCTTGCGGGCAAGGTGCCGGACACGAGCACGTGCAAGGCGGGCGGCGCGGCCGGCGTGTCGGGCATCAGCGCCATCAAGGGCACCGTGGTGAGCTGCGCGATCCAGGACGACTACTCGGTCCAGTACATCCTCACCGAGACCGTCACGGGCGCGCAGCAGGGCGCGGACGCCGTGGTCCGCTCGTTGAAGACGGACATGGTCGAAGCGGAGTGGGCGGGCAACGGCCTCAAGGGCAAGTACCGGGCCGCCGCCGACGGTGGCGTGGGGCTGCTCGCGTTCACGGCCGACGACCGGCCGTTGCTCGGCATCGTGACCAAGAGCGGTGGCGGCGACCTGACGGCGGACACCGTCGCGACCTTCTTCGAGAACACCGTCCAGCCGGGCACCTGACCCTTGCGGAGGCTGTGCCTGCGCCATTCGGCCTGGCACGATGATGATCATGACCGCTGTCGAGGTGGTGCAACGCCGGGTTCTCCGGGTCCTGGGGGTCACCCAGGTGCTCGGCGCGGCGGGCGTCACCATCGGTCTGGCGGTGTCCACGCTGATCGCCGCCGTGCTGTCCGGTTCGGACGCGGTGGGCGGCCTGGCGCAGACCGCGGCGGCCCTCGGCGCGGCTTTGTTCGCCCTGCCCGCCGCACGTCTCGCCGCACGCCGCGGTCGTCGTCCGGCGCTCATCCTCGGCTACGGCGCGGGCGCGATCGGAGCGGTGGTCGCGGCCTGCGCGGTGGTGCTCGGCTCGTGGCAGGTGCTGGTCGCCGCGCTGGTCCTGTTCGGGGCCGCGAGCAGCGCGAACCTGGCCGCCCGGTACGCCGGGACGGACCTGGCGCACCCGCAGCGGCGGGCCCGTTCGCTGGCGATCGTGGTGTGGGCGGCGACGCTCGGCGCGGTCGCCGGGCCCAACCTGGCCGACCCGGCGGGGCAGTTCGCCGCACGGCTCAGCCTGCCGGTCGGGGCGGGGCCGTACCTGGCGGCGGCGGTGCTGTTCGGAGCGGCGGCGCTGGTCGTGCTGCGGTTCCTGCGGCCCGATCCGCTGACCCTGGCCCAGTCCGCGGCACCCGTGACGCCCGCGCATTGCGCCGGGGGAGTGGGTGACACACGCGGGTCCGCTGCGGTGTGGCGCGCGCTGCCCGCCACCGGGAAGCTCGCGCTGGGCGGCATCACGCTGTGCCACACGGCGATGGTGGGGCTCATGTCGATGACCCCGGTGCACATGGACCACGCCGGAGCGTCGCTGCGGGTCGTGGGCGTGGTGATCAGCCTGCACGTGGCGGCGATGTACGCGGCCAGTCCGCTGTTCGGGTGGATGGCCGACCGGTTGGGCCGGGTGCCCGTGCTGGCCATCGGCTCGGCGCTGGTGGTGGCCGCGTCCGGTGTCGCGGGCATGGCCCCGGCGCACGACGCGCCGCAGCTCGCGGCCGGTCTGACGCTGCTCGGCTTCGGCTGGTCGGCGGGGCTGGTGGCGGGGTCCGCGCTGCTCACCGAGTCGGTGTCGCCGACCGACCGGCCGGCCGCGCAGGGCCTGTCCGACCTGTCCATGAACATCGGCGGCGCGGTCGGCGGTGTCGCCGCGGGGATCGTGGTGACGGCGTGGTCTTACGCCGCGTTGGGGCTGCTCGTGGGCTTCACGGCACTGCCGCTGCTGGTGGCGTGCCTGTTCACGTCGTTGCAGCGGTCCCGCTGATCACTTCCGGCGGTTGTAGTACCACCACGCGCGCACGCCGACCACGATCGCGGAGACCAGGCAGGCGATGACCACGATCTGGTACAGCCAGGAGGCCGTGGAGTCGTCCATGGTCCGAGGTTAGCGGGCCGCGGCGGCGAACTCGCGCACACGGCTCGTCTCGCCCGCCGTGCGCCAGACCATCCCCCACTCCAGATGAGGCGCGCCTTCCAGCGGCAGGAACGCGATCTTGGGGCGCGCGAAGTACCCGGCCGCGTGAGCGCCCATCGGGCACACGCCTTCGCCGTTCGCGATGACCGTCATGAGTTCCTGGAACGTCGTAAGGGCGCGTCCGCGTGCGATAGGAAGGCCCGACGGTGTCGTGTCGCGCCAGAAGGCCGCGCGGAACACCGTGTCGCGGGCCAGGTCCTCCACCGTGACCCGGGACTGCCTGGTGAACGGGTGTGTGTCGGCCACCGCCAGCACCACCGGCTCGCGGTGGACCACGGGGCCGGTCGTCAGGTCGGGTTCATCGACCGGGAACAACGTCACCAGCACGTCCACCTCGTCGTCCCGGAGCAGCGTGAACGGGTCCGCGAACGGCGCTTCACGGACCCGGACCTCGCTGCCGGGGTGCCCGGCGCGGTAGCGGGCCAGGACGTCCGGGATGAGGTCGGCCAGGGCTGGGGCCTCGAAGCCCACCCGCAGCAGGCCGGTGCCGCGACCTGCGGCGATGGCGCGTTCCACGCCTTCCACGATCCGCTGGTACGCGGGCCCGACGTCGTCCCGCAGCCGGCGGCCGATGGGGGTCAGCGCGACCCGCCTGCTGGTGCGTTCGAACAGCGGTGCGCCGATGCGGCGTTCCAGTTGCTTCACGGTCTGGCTGACGCGGGCCTGGGACACGTGCAGGCGGGCGGCCGTGCGGCTGAAGTGCAGCTCCTCGGCCAGGGTCAGGAAAATCTCGATATCCCGCCGTTCCATAATGCCCAGGTTATCGTTCGTTGCGGTCCCGGTCGTTGTTGGGCCTGGCGGACCGGGAGATCGTTGCCACATGGAGAACACGCTGCTTGTCCGGGCCGACCAGGCCGAGAAGCTCACCGCCGACCCCGCCGCCGTCGTCACCCTGCTCGCCGACCGGGAAGGGCTGACCAGCAACCGCTCCACGTTCCGGGACGGCGCGAACGGCGCGCCGCCGCACTTCCACACCCGCGCGTCGGAGCTGTTCTTCGTGCTCGACGGCACCCTCCAGGTGCTGCTCGACCAGGACGTGATCACGCTGGAGCGGGGCGACTTCCTCGTCGTGCCGCCGACCACGCCACACGCGTTCGGCGCGGCCAAGGGCGCGGACGCCGACGTGCTGTTCGTCTTCACGCCCGGCATGGGCCGGTTCGACTACTACCGCCTGCTGGACCGCGTGCAGCGCGGCCAGGCCGACCCCGCCGAGATCCGGGCGTCGCAGGACCTCTACGACAACCACTACGTCGACAGTCCGGCCTGGCAGGCGGCGCGCTAGCCTGGACGCGATGCGCAATACGGTGTTCCGCAAGCTGATGTCCGACGAGTTCGGCCAGGTCAGGGCGGAGATGGTGGCCAGGGACCACGTGCTGTCCGCTCTCGGCGGGCGCACCCCCGACCAGGCGCTGGAGGCGGGCCTGCCGCCCAAGGCGATCTGGCTGGCCGTGTGCGAGGCGTTCGACGTGCCGGAACACCGGCGGTGACCGGGCGTGTCGGCCAGGCGGTCGAACACCTGTTCGGCTATAGTCCGCAGCACGTCCGGGTGACACGACCCCGCTGGTGACCCGGTCCCCGCCGAGAAATGTCGTACCCCGCCCGTAACGTCGGCCCCGACATCGCTCAGCGACCCAGAAGACAAACCGAGGTGGACTCCAGATGGCACAGGCACCCGACCGGGACAAGGCCCTCGAACTGGCCCTGGCCCAGATCGACAAGCAGTTCGGCAAGGGCTCGGTCATGCGGCTCGGCGAGGACGGCCGCGCTCCGATCGAGGTGATCCCGACCGGCGCGATCGCGCTCGACGTCGCGCTCGGCATCGGCGGGCTGCCGCGTGGCCGCGTGGTGGAGATCTACGGCCCGGAATCGTCCGGTAAGACGACCGTCGCGCTGCACGCCGTGGCCAACGCCCAGCGCAACGGCGGCATCGCCGCGTTCATCGACGCGGAGCACGCGCTCGACCCGGACTACGCCCGCAAGCTCGGCGTCGACACCGACGCGCTGCTGGTGTCCCAGCCGGACACCGGCGAGCAGGCGCTGGAGATCGCGGACATGCTGATCCGCTCCGGCGCGCTGGACATCCTGGTGATCGACTCGGTGGCCGCGCTGGTGCCCCGGGCCGAGATCGAGGGCGAGATGGGCGACAACCACGTCGGCCTCCAGGCGCGACTGATGAGCCAGGCGCTGCGCAAGATCACCGGCGCGCTGAGCTCGTCCGGCACCACCGCGATCTTCATCAACCAGCTGCGCGAGAAGATCGGCGTGATGTTCGGCTCCCCGGAGACCACGACCGGCGGCAAGGCGCTGAAGTTCTACGCCTCGGTGCGCCTGGACGTGCGCCGCATCGAGACGCTGAAGGACGGCGGCGAGCCGGTCGGCAACCGGACCCGCGTCAAGGTCGTGAAGAACAAGGTCGCCCCGCCGTTCAAGCAGGCCGAGTTCGACATCCTCTACGGCCTGGGCATCAGCCGTGAGGGCTCGCTCATCGACATGGGTGTCGACCAGGCGATCCTGCGCAAGTCCGGTGCCTGGTACACCTACGAGGGCGACCAGCTCGGGCAGGGCAAGGAGAACGCCCGCAAGTTCCTGCGCGACAACCCGGACGTGGCGAACGAGATCGAGAAGCGGATCAAGGACAAGCTCGGCATCGGCGCGACCCTCGACGCCGACGACAGCGCGCCGGCGCCGGTCGACTTCTAGCGGTGGCGGGGCAAGGCGGCCGTGGTCGCGGGACCTCTCGCGACCTCTCGGCCGACTCGTCTCCGACCCCGCTCGGCTCGACGGCTCCCGGCCCGACGGCTCCGGGCTCGACGGCTCCGGGTCCTGCGGTGACTCCCGGTTCCGCGGTTCCCGATCCGGTGGTGGCTTCCGGCTCGGCTGTTCCTGGTCCGGGGGTTCTTGGTTCGACGTCCGCCGATCCGTTTGGGGCGGCGAAGGGTGGTGTGGCGCCGGTGGCTTCGGCCGGTGCCGGGAACGGTGTGGCGGGGCCGGCGGTGTCGGCTGGTGCCCGGGGTGATGCGGAGGTGCCGCCTGTGTCGGCGGATGCGTGGGCCGATGCGGCGCAGCCGGTGGGATCGGGCGATGCCTGGAACGACGCGAAACGACTCGCGGTGCCGAGCGGCGGCGGGGTGCCGGCTTCGAGCGATGCCTGGGACGACGTGGTGAGTTCGGAGTCGGTGCGTGCCGATGCCGTGCGAGCCGATGCCATGCGAGCCGATGGGGTGAGCGCCGGGTCGGGCGAGGTCGAGTCGGGACATGTCGATCCGTTCGACGCGTGGGGGCAGCGTCGGGGTGCGTCCGGCGAAGCTGTGCCGTTCGCGCCTCCGGGCGGGGCGGTCGAAGACTCGGATGACCCGTTCGAGGAGTTGGGGCGGCGGCGGAACGCGTCGGGGGAAGCCTTGCGCGCACCGGCGGGAGCCGTGCGGGTCGAGCGTCCGGCTGACGATCCGTTCGACGCGCCTGCGCGCACGCGCGAAACTCCCGCGCGGGAACGTCCTGGGAGTGCGGCTTCGGCCGGGCCCGGTGCCTTCGAGCCCGGTGCCTTCGCGGGTGGAGCCGAGGATGACGGCGCGGCCGAGTCCGCGAGCGCGTTCGGGGCCGCGTCGAAGAGGGCTTCCGGTGGCGGTTCCCGGGGGCGGTCCGGTCGTGGGCGGACGTCGGGGCGTCGAGGGGCGAAAGAAGTCGACCCGGACGCGGAGGCCGCGCCGGTCGACCCGGTGAAGGAGCAGCGCAAGGCCACCGACATCTGCTACGCGCTGTTGACGGCTCGGGCCCGTACTCGGGTGGAACTCAAGGAAGCCTTGCTGCGCAAGGGCATCCGCGAGGAGACCGCCGAGGTGGTGCTCGGCAAGTTCGACCGCGCGGGCCTGATCGACGACGCGGCGTTCGCCGAGGTCTGGGTCCGGTCCCGGCACGCCTACCAGGGGCTGGGGCGTCGGGCGCTGGCCCGGGAGTTGCGGCAGAAGGGCGTGGCCGACGAGGTGGCCGCCGAAGCCGTGGCGGCCGTGGACGACGAGGCCGAGCAGGAGCGGGCGCGGGAGTTGGTGCGCAAGAAGCTCCGGTCGATGTCCGGGGTGGACGACCAGGCCAAGATCCGACGGCTGGTGGGTGCGTTGGCGCGCAAGGGGTATGCCGAGGGCATGGCGTACCGGGTGGTGCGCGAGGAACTGCGGGCGGCGGAAGTCGAGTCGCCGCTGGACGACTTCCTGCCGGACTAGCGCGGCTCCCGGTAGAGCGCCGGCTATCTTGTCCGGGAACGGAGGGGGTGCCGGTGACGAACGCCGTGAAGCACGTGGTCTGGGACTGGAACGGCACGCTGCTGGACGACGCGCACGCCATGCTCGGCGCGGTGAACCGGGTGTGCCTGCACTACGGCCGGGCCGCCGTGGAACTGGACGAGTGGCGGGCGATGTTCAGCCGGCCGCTGCCCGCCTGCTACGAGCGCCTGCTGGGGCGGGCGCTGTCGGTGGACGACTGGGCGCACATCGACCTGCTCTACCACGACGAGTACCGCACCCTGCTGGACACGTGCGGCCTGGCAACCGGCGTCCCGGACCTGCTGCGCGGGTGGGCGGGTACGCAGTCGCTGCTGTCCATGTGGTTCCACGACGAACTCGTCCCGCTGGTCGCCGAGCACGGGCTGACCGGGCTGTTCACCCGGGTCGACGGTCTGCTCCGGGACACCGGCGGCGGGTCGAAGGCCGGGCACCTGGCCGACCACCTCGCCCGGCTGGCACTCGACCCGGCCGACGTCGTGCTGATCGGTGACGTGGTGGACGACGCGGAAGCGGCCCGGCACGTCGGCGCGCGGGCCGTCCTGGTCACCACGGGCATGGGCGACCGCCCACGGCTGGAGGCGACCGGTGTCCCGGTGGTCGACTCGATCCCGGAAGCCCTGGCCCTGCTCGCCTGACCACCCCTGAGCCGGGTCCTGGCGCGAGGCGCGCCTCGCGCCAGGACGCGGGGGTCAGAGTGCGGACGCGGCCTTGGCGAGGGCTTCGATCCGGTCGAAGTCGCCGGCGGCCAGCGCGTCCTTCGGCGTCAGCCACGACCCGCCGACGCAGCCCACGTTCGGCAGCGCCAGGTAGCGGGGCGCGCTGTCCACCGTGATGCCGCCGGTCGGGCAGAAGCGCAGGCCGGGCAGCGGACCGCCGACCGACTTCAGGTGGTCCACGCCGCCCGCCGCCTCGGCCGGGAAGAACTTCAGCGCCGTCAGGCCGCGTTCGGCCAGCCGCATCGCCTCGGACACCGTCGCCGCGCCCGGCAGGAACGGCAGCCCGGTGTCCTCGACCGCGTTCAGCACCCGGTCCGTCGACCCGGGCGTGACCAGGAACGACGCACCGGCCTTGGCGGCCTGCTCGGCGTGCTCCGGCGCGGTCACGGTGCCCGCGCCCAGCACGATCTCGGGCACCTCGGCGGCGATCCGCTCGATCGCGGCCAAGGCGGCCGGCGTGCGCAGGGTCAACTCGATGACGCGGATGCCCCCGCGCAGCAGCGCCCGCGCCAGCGGCACGGCCTGCTCGGCGTCGTCCAGCACGACGACCGGGACGACGGGGGACAGGTCCAGCAGATCCGCGCTGGTGGTCACCGGGTTACCTCCTGGTTCGCGCGGCCCGCGAAGTGCGAGGCCGCGATGGGGCCGAACACGCTCGCGCCTCGGTCGGCCGGTCCGACCGAGCGGCGCAGCGCGCCGAACAGCTCACGTCCGGTGCCGGTCCACGCCTGCGCGTCCGGTGGGAAGTCCACCAGGTCGCGGTCGGCCAGCACGGCCGGGTCCACCAGCGCCTCCAGCGTGCCGGTCTCCGCGTCGACGCGCAGCACGTCACCGTCGCGCACGCGGGCCAGCGGACCGCCGACGGCGGCCTCGGGCGTGACCTGGATGGCGGCCGGGATCTTGCCCGACGCGCCGGACATCCGGCCGTCGGTGACCAGCGCGACCCGGAAGCCCCGGTCCATCAGCACGCCCAGCGCGGGGATCAGCTTGTGCAGCTCGGGCATCCCGTTGGCCTGCGGGCCCTGCTGCCGCACCACGACCACGACGTCGTGCTCCAGCTCGCCCGCCTGGAACGCGGCGCTGAACGCCTCCTGCGAGGTGAACACCCGCGCCGGGGCCTCGACCACCCGGTGCTCGGGCTTGACCGCGGACACCTTGAGCACCGCGCGACCCAGGTTGCCGCTGAGCATCCGCAGCCCGCCGTCGGCCGCGAACGGCTCGGACGCGGGCCGCAGCACGTCGAGGTCCAGCGACCGGCCGGGGCCGTTCCGCCAGGTCAGCACGCCCTCGACCAGGACGGGCTCCTGCCGGTAGCGGTCCAGCCCGGGGCCCGCGACGGTGCGCACGTCGGCGTGCAGGAGGCCGGCGTCGAGCAGCGTGCCGACCAGGAACCCGACGCCGCCGGCGGCCTGGAAGTGGTTGATGTCGGCGCTGCCGTTCGGGTAGACCCGGGTCAGCAGCGGCACGACCGCCGACAGGTCGGCGAAGTCGTCCCAGCCCAGTTCGATGCCGGCGGCGGACGCGATGGCCACCAGGTGCATGGTGTGGTTGGTCGAGCCGCCGGTGGCCAGCAGCGCGATCACGCCGTTGACCACGGACTTCTCGTCCACCACGTGCCCGATCGGGGTGTAGTCCTCGCCGCGGCTGATCTCGACGGCCCGGCGCGCGGCCTCCTCGGTCAGCGCGCGCCGCAGCTTGGTGCCCGGCGGCACGAAGCTCGCGCCGGGCAGGTGCAGGCCCATCACCTCGACCACGAGCTGGTTGGAGTTGGCGGTGCCGTAGAACGTGCAGGTGCCGGGGCTGTGGTACGAGGCCGCTTCGGCTTCCAGCAGGTTCTCCCGGGACGCCTTGCCCTCGGCGAACAGCTGCCGCACGCGGGCCTTCTCCGAGTTCGGCAGGCCCGAGTGCATCGGGCCCGCGGGCACCAGGATGGCCGGCAGGTGCCCGAAGGACAGGGCCCCGATGAGCAGGCCGGGCACGATCTTGTCGCACACGCCGAGCAGCAGCGTCGAGTCGAACATATCGTGCGACAGGGCGACCGCGGTCGACATCGCGATCACGTCCCGGCTGAACAGCGACAGCTCCATGCCCGCGCGGCCCTGGGTGATGCCGTCGCACATCGCGGGCACGCCGCCCGCGAACTGCGCCACGCCGCCGACCGCGCGGGCCGCGTCCTTGATCCACGCCGGGTACTCGTCCATCGGCTGGTGGGCGGACAGCATGTCGTTGTACGCGGACACGATCGCCACGTTCGGGCGACGGAGGGCGCGCAGCGCCTCCTTGTCACCGCCGGTGATCCCGGCGAAGCCGTGCGCGAAGTTGCTGCACGCGAGGTCCCGGCGGACCGGTCCCTCGGAGTGGGATTCGGTGAGTCGTTGCAGGTAGGCGGACCGGCTGGCGGCGCTGCGGGCGGCGATGCGAGCCGTCACCTCGGTGACGACGGGATGCACGCTCATGGTTCGCTGTCTCCGGTGGTGATCACGGGCCGTGGTGGGCCCGGTGGGACGACAGCGCTGGCGTCGCACGGACGGACGTGACAGCACCCACACTATGTCACGACGCCTGATCGCCACAAAAACGATTCAGACACTGAGACACGACGCGGTGACCTGTGGTGCTTGTCACAGGGCCTCCGAACGGGCAGAGTCGGCACCCGGACCCCAAGGGAGGTGCTGCCATGACGTCCTCGGAGATCGTGGAGCTGCGTCGGGCCCTCGGCCAGCTTCGCCATTGCGTCGGCTCCCTGCGCACGCGCTACGGCGACGTGGCCGCGGTGCAACGGCTGGCGAACGACGTCGAGCGGATGGACATCGACGCGACCGAGCTCATCGACCTGGACAGCACACCCCGACAACGCGAGGCGCCCAGGGTGGAGCGTGAAGTGGTCGTCGTGCCCGACACGCCCTACGACCCGAAGCTCTGGCACGACGCCGACGACGAGGGTCTCGGCGGATACCGCCACACCTGAACGACCGCAGGCCGGCCCCCGCGACACCACGCGGGGGCCGGTTTCGGTTTTCCGGAGCCCCGTCCCCCGGGAGGGGCTCCACCGATTCGACCCGAGCTCCACCGGATCGGTCCGACCCGAGCTCGACCGGACCGGTCCGACCGTCCCCACCACAACGAAGTGGAACCGAGGTGAGGTATGAGGGCGCAGATCGCCCAGCGCACGTTGCGCACTGACCGGTGGTGGCTACCGCCCCTGGTCACCGTCGCGGGTCTGCTGCTGATCTCGATCTACGCGGCGGTGCGCACCTTCATGGGCGACTACTACTGGGTCGACGAGTACCGGTACCTGACGCCCATGTACTCGCCCTGCCTGAGCCAGGAGTGCGTGGAAGCGGCGGCGCACTTCGGACGCCCGCTGCCGGAGCTGCCGGGGTTCCTGACACCCCCGGTGGTGATCATCCCGTTCCTGCTGGGCTTCCGGGTGACCTGCTACTACTACCGCAAGGCGTACTACCGCGCGGCGTGGCTGTCCCCGCCCGCGTGCGCGGTCGCCGAGCCGCACGCCAAGTACACCGGTGAGACCCGGTTCCCGTTGATCGCGCAGAACCTGCACCGCTACTTCTTCTACGCGGCGTCGATCCTGCTGCTGATCAACATCTACGACGCGATCTACTCGCTGACCACCGGTCTCGGCCTGGGCAACATCGTGTTGCTGGTGAACGTCGGCCTGCTCGGCGCGTACACCCTGTCCTGCCACTCGTGCCGGCACATCGCCGGCGGGCGGCTCAAGCACTTCTCGAAGCACCCCGTGCGGTACTGGATGTGGACGCGGATCTCCAAGCTGAACGCCCGCCACATGCAGTTGGCGTGGGCGTCGCTGATCTTCGTCTGCGTCACCGACTTCTACGTCGCGCTGGTCTCCTCCGGGACGATCGCCGACCTCCGGATCATCAACTGAGGAGCTGGTTTTGCCCGAGGTGGAACGGCATTCGTTCGACGTGCTGGTGATCGGCGCCGGTGGCGCGGGCCTGCGTGCGGCGATCGAGGCCAGGGAACACGGGATGCGCACGGCGGTGCTGTGCAAGTCGTTGTTCGGCAAGGCGCACACGGTGATGGCCGAGGGCGGTATCGCCGCGGCCATGGGCAACGTCAACTCCAACGACAACTGGCAGGTGCACTTCCGCGACACCATGCGCGGCGGGAAGTTCCTGAACAACTGGCGGATGGCGGAGTTGCACGCGCGCGAGGCCCCGGACCGGGTGTGGGAGCTGGAGACCTACGGCGCGCTGTTCGACCGCACCAAGGACGGTCGGATCAGCCAGCGCAACTTCGGCGGCCACGAGTACCCGAGGCTGGCGCACGTCGGCGACCGCACCGGTCTGGAGCTGATCCGCTCGTTGCAGCAGAAAGTCGTTTCGCTGCAACAGGACGACCACGCGGCGACCGGGGACTACGAGTCGCGGCTCAAGGTCTTCCAGGAGTTCACCGTCACCGACCTGGTGCAGGAGAACGGGAAGATCGCCGGCGCGTTCGGCTACTGGCGCGAGTCCGGGCGGTTCGTGCTGTTCGAGGCGCCCGCGGTGGTGCTGGCGACCGGCGGTATCGGCAAGTCGTTCAAGGTGACCTCGAACTCCTGGGAGTACACCGGCGACGGGCACGCGCTCGCCCTGCGGGCCGGCGCGTCGCTGATCAACATGGAGTTCATCCAGTTCCACCCGACCGGCATGGTGTGGCCGCCGTCGGTGAAGGGGATCCTGGTCACCGAGTCGGTGCGCGGCGACGGCGGCGTGCTGCGCAACTCGGACGGCAAGCGGTTCATGTTCGACTACATCCCCGAGGTGTTCAAGGACAAGTACGCCGACAACGAGGACGAGGCGGACCGCTGGTACGCCGACCCGGACAACAACCGCCGCCCACCGGAGCTGCTGCCGCGCGACGAGGTGGCGCGCGCCATCAACTCGGAGGTCAAGGCGGGCCGGGGCTCCGAGCACGGCGGCGTGTTCCTCGACGTGTCGACCCGGCTGCCCGCCGAGGAGATCACCCGGCGGCTGCCGTCGATGCACCACCAGTTCAAGGAACTGGCCGACGTCGACATCACCGCGCAGCCCATGGAGGTCGGGCCGACCTGCCACTACGTGATGGGCGGGGTGCAGGTCGAACCAGACACCGGCGCGTCGTCCGTGCCGGGCCTGTTCGCGGCGGGCGAGGTGTCCGGCGGGATGCACGGCTCCAACCGGCTCGGCGGCAACTCGCTGTCCGACCTGCTGGTGTTCGGCCGCCGCGCGGGCGAGGGCGCGGCGACCTACGTGTCCGGGCTGACCGAGCGCCCGGTGTGCTCCGACGACGCCATCGCCGAGGCGCAACGCGTCGCCGTGGAACCGTTCTCGCGTGACGGCGGGGAGAACCCGTACACGCTGCACATGGAGTTGCAGCAGGCGATGAACGACCTGGTCGGCATCATCCGGAAGGCCGAGGAGATGGACCAGGCGTTGAAGCGCCTGGACGACCTGAAGGAACGCGCGCTCGCGCTGACGGTGGAAGGCCACCGCCAGTTCAACCCCGGTTGGCACCTGGCGCTGGACCTGCGCAACATGTTGCTGGTCAGCGAATGCGTGGCACGGGCGGCGCTGCTGCGTACCGAGTCGCGCGGCGGCCACACCCGCGACGACTACCCGGGGATGGATCCGGACTGGCGGCGGAAGCTGTTGGTGTGCCGGGTTTCGGGCCCTGGATCCGGCTCTGGATCCGGCTCTGGATCGGGTCTCGGTTCGGGATCTGGTTCGGGCTCGGGCTCGGAGGTGACGGTCGTGGAGGAGGCGCAGATCCCGATCCGACCGGACCTGCTGGCGCTGTTCGAGGCCGGCGAGCTGCAGAAGTACCTGACCGCCGACGAACTGGAGGGCTGACATGGGGTACCAGGGGCACTTCAGGGTGTGGCGCGGCGATGCGGACGGAGGCGGCCTGCACGACTTCACGGTGGAGGTCAACGAGGGCGAGGTCGTTCTCGACGTCATCCACCGGTTGCAGGCCACCCAGGCGGCGGACCTGGCCGTGCGGTGGAACTGCAAGGCCGGCAAGTGCGGCTCGTGCTCGGCGGAGATCAACGGCAAGCCGCGGCTGCTGTGCATGACCCGGATGTCGGTGTTCGCCGAGGACGAGACGGTCACGGTGACGCCGATGCGCACGTTCCCGGTGATCCGGGACCTGGTGACCGACGTGTCGTACAACTACACGAAGGCGCGCGAGGTCCCGGCGTTCCGGCCGCCCAAGGGCGTCGCACCGGGCGACTACCGGATGTCGCAGATCGATGTCGAGCGGTCCCAGGAGTTCCGCAAGTGCATCGAGTGCTTCCTGTGCCAGAACACGTGCCACGTGATCCGCGACCACGAGGAGAACAAGGAATCGTTCTCCGGGCCGAGGTTCCTGATGCGCGTGGCGGAACTGGAGATGCACCCGCTGGACGAAGCGGACCGCGTGCAGGAAGCGCAGTCCGAGCACGGCCTGGGGCTGTGCAACATCACGAAGTGCTGCACGGAGGTCTGCCCGGAGCACATCAAGATCACCGACAACGCCCTGATCCCGATGAAGGAACGCGTCGCGGACCGCCGCTACGACCCGATCGTCTGGCTGGGCGACAAGTTGTTCCGCAGGTCTTGACGGCGGGGCCTGAGGGTCGGTCTTGAGGGTTGGATTCGAGGGTTGGTCTTGAAGGCGGGGCCGGGTGGGTGTGGTTGCCTGCTCGGCCCCGTTCAGGTTCGAGGGTCGGGTCAGTCCCAGAGGCGGTCGAAGCGGGCCAGGGCGTCGTCCAGGTCCGGGAGCAGGCCCACGGGGGCGCGCATGTTGGCGCCGCAGCCCTTGGACGACGGGCCCGTCGCTTGGAGCCACGCGCGCATGTCGCTACTTTTCCACCGTGCAGTCGAGCACGTATCCGTTGTGCCGGGTTTAGCGTCCAAGGCGATGAGTTGGCCGGACCGGTGTCGTAGTCGCGGTGGACTACGAAAGCGTTGCCGGGCAACAGCCCTGGTGAACTCGACACGCCTGATCCGGTTGCCCGCCTGGTCGGGCAGGCCGTCGCGCCGGCTCACCAGAACGGTCGCGTGGTGGTGGGGACCGTGGTGGTGGGCCGGCCCGTGGCGAGGTCGACGATCGTGATCCGACTGGCCGGTTCCAGGTGCCCGTAGGGCGGCTGGACGTTCGTGTAGGCGGTGCGCTCGTCGGCCTCGGTCGACCAGCAGTCCAAGGCGATGTTTCCCGAGGCGGTCAGGATCCGCCCGTCGGTCAGCGCGTGCACCGCCCAGACCTTGCGACGTGGTGTCCGGAAGGCGATCGTGGTGAGTGCCGGGGTGGAGGTCGGAACGTCGTCGGTGGGGGAGCCGGTGACCTCGATCGACCGTGGACGGACCGTGGTCCAGTCGCGGACGACGTGGCGCGGTAGCGGGAGTCGTCCGGCAGAGCGGAGACGACAAGACCTGACTCCGTGGTCACCAACAGCAGTTTGCCCTCGTGCATGTACCCACCGTTATACGACCCGGTGCCCGCAGCGACCAGCGGCAGCGTCGGGTGGAACGCGAGGCAGTGCACCGGCCAGTGGCTCTGCACCAGGTGCAGACAGGTGTGATCGTCGGCGCGGTAGACGCCGATCTGACTGTGGTGGACGCGCACGTCCCAGGCGTTCCACTGCGCCGGACCGAGATCACCTGCCACGGCGATCGTGGTGGCGGACGCGGCGGCGACAGGGGGCCGGCCGACCTCACCGAACGGACCCGCACCAAGCACCCGCGTGGTGCGCACGACGTTCATCGGCTGATCGTGACACGGCGGGGGAGTGCACATGTTCGTACCGTGCTCTATCCAGCCGGCCGTTACTTCGTCAGCTGCCCTCGGTCCAATAGCGCTGGAGCCTGGCGACCGCCTCGTTCTTGCTCATTCCGGCTATCTCGGACTCGTCCAGGCCGACGCGTGAGATCAGCAAGTGCACGAGGTCGACAGGCAGCGCCTCCGCCGGCGGCTCGGGTGTCCCGCGAGCGGGCCTGACTCTGTCCAGCACGCATGACCAGAACGTCGGTTCGTCCACGTCGAGTTGGTCGCGGAGGATGTGCTTCCAGCTGCTCGGTCCGTAGCCGGTGCGATCCACCGGATGCGAAACGCGGGTGCGCAGAATCCTGCCGTCTACAAGATCGAGTTCGTAGGTGACGTGATGCGTTCCGCTTCGCCCGCGGACGTCGCGCACCCGGCGCCATTCCTCGACCTGGCAGAACTTCTCGTGATCCTTGCGGGTCGGCTGCGGCAAGGAAGTCACCGCGCGGCACCGACAAGCCAGTCGCGCAGCTGCTCGTCGTCGCTGAGGCTGATCAACTGCACCAACCCCCAGTTGTCGCGGTGGTTGGGAGCGTTGAGCAGGCGCTCCTGCCAGTCTTCCGCGTACTCCCGCAGGGCATCGATCATCTCGGTGATCGCTTCGTCGAACGACGCGCCATCAGCGGACACCGGCAGTCCCGCGATGAACACCGACCAGCCGCCGGCCTCGGGGACGACTTGGGCGCGCGACGGGACGATCGACGCGAGGAAGTGGCGCAGCCGCTTGACGTCCACGACAGCTGTCGTCGCCGAGTCACGTCGAACCGTGGCGACTCGCCCCTGCTCCGCAGCGTCCAGCAAGTCTTTCAGGTGAGCGCGTGCCTCGGTGTAGCTGTCGTAGTGAACGGCGGACATGCCGGCCTCCCAGGGGTCGGCGCCAGCCTGCCTCGGGAGCGTAAGTACTTCAAGTACGTGACGTACTTGGCTGGAAGGGTGAGCGTAGGGCCACTTCGGGCGGGCATGGGAGAGCCGGGGCGACATTTGTCGCCCCGGCTCGGGCAGGCTGGTTCACCTGCGGAAACGCCTTGAGATCAGCTGCAACCGGAGGTGGAGCCGCAGCCCTCGCAGAGGTAGCACGAGCCGGCGGGGCGCATCTTGGTGCCGCAGGTCATGCAGAGCGGGGCGTCGGCGGTCGTGCCCAGGTGCAGTTCGAGCAGTTCGGTGGAGCTGCCGACCTGGATGTCCTGCGGCTTCTTCTTCTCCTCGACGGCGGCCTTGGGGGTCGAGTCGACGGAGGTGCGCAGACCTTCGAGGTCCACGTCGCCACTGCCGTAGTTCTCGTTGACCTGGGCCGTGCGCTCGTCGGCGGTGAAGATGCCGAGCTGCGAGCGCTTCTCGAACGGCAGGTAGTCCAGCGCGAGGCGGCGGAACAGGTAGTCCAGCACGCTGGTCGCGATCCGGACGTCCGGGTCGTCGGTCATGCCGGCCGGCTCGAAGCGCAGGTTCTGGAACTTCGAGACGTAGAACTCCAGCGGGATGCCGTACTGGAGACCGACCGAGATGGACATGGAGAAGGCGTCCATCACGCCGGCCAGCGTCGAACCCTGCTTGCCGAGCTTGACGAAGATCTCGCCGAGACCGTCGTCCGGGTACGAACCGGCGTGCAGGTAGCCCTCGGCACCGCCGACCGTGAACGAGACGGTCTGCGACGGGCGCTTCTTGGGCAGCCGCTTGCGGACCGGGCGGTACTCCACGACCGTCTCGGTCTTCGTCTCGGAGGACGACTTCGCGGACTTACCCGCCGACAGCGGCTGGCCGACCTTGCAGTTGTCGCGGTAGATCGCCAGCGCCTTCAGGCCCAGCTTCCAGCCCTGGTAGTAGATCTCCTCGACCTCTTCGACGGTCGCCGTCTCCGGCATGTTGACCGTCTTGGAGATCGCGCCGGAGATGAACGGCTGCACCGCGGCCATCATCCGGACGTGGCCCATCGGCGCGATGGAGCGGTCGCCCATGGCGCAGTCGAACACCTCGTAGTGCTCCAGCTTGAGGCCGGGGGCGTCCACGACGTGGCCGTGCTCGCCGATGAACTCGACGATGGCCTCGACCTGCTCGTCCTGGTAGCCCAGGGACTTCAGGGCGCGCGGCACGGTCTGGTTGACGATCTGCATGGAGCCGCCGCCGACCAGCTTCTTGAACTTGACCAGGGCGAGGTCGGGCTCGATGCCGGTGGTGTCGCAGTCCATCATCAGGCCGATGGTGCCGGTGGGCGCGAGGACGGACGCCTGCGCGTTGCGCCAGCCGTTCTTCGCGCCGACCTGGATGCCCTCCTGCCACGCCCGCGTCGCGACCTTGTGCACCGCGACGTCGTTCGCGTGGTAGGTGCGGATCAGGTCGTTCGCCGCGGCGTGCTTGCGGATGACGCGCTGGTGCGCCTCGGCGTTGCGGGCGTAACCCTCGTACGGGCCGACGATCCCGGCCAGCTCCGCGGACCGCTTGTACGCCACGGCCTGCATCAGCGAGGTGATGGCGGCGGCGAGCGCCCGGCCACCCTCGGAGTCGTAGGCGTGACCGGTGGCCATCAGCAGCGCGCCCAGGTTGGCGTAGCCGATGCCCAGCTGGCGGAACTTGCGGGTGGTCTCCGCGATCGGCTCGGTCGGGAAGTCCGCGAAGCTGATGGAGATCTCCATCGCGGTGATGACCAGCTCGACCGACTTGGCGAACAGGTCGGCGTTGAACTGGCCGTCGTCCTGGAGGAACTTCATCAGGTTCAGCGACGCCAGGTTGCAGCTGGAGTTGTCCAGGTGCATGTACTCCGAGCACGGGTTCGAGGCGGTGATCCGGCCCGACTCCGGCGTGGTGTGCCAGTCGTTGATCGTGCCGTCGTACTGGATGCCCGGGTCGGCGCACTCCCACGCCGCCTTGGCCAGCTTGCGGAACAGGCCCTTGGCGTCGATCTGCTCGATCACCTCGCCGGTCTGGCGGGCGCGCAGGCCGAACCGGCCGCCGTTCTCGTACGAGTGCATGAACTCGTCGGAGACCCGGATCGAGTTGTTCGCGTTCTGGTACTGCACGGACACGATGTCCCGGCCGCCCAGGTCCATGTCGAACCCGGCGTCGCGCAGCGCGCGGACCTTGTCCTCTTCACGGGCCTTGGTCTCGATGAACTCCTCGACGTCGGGGTGGTCCACGTCGAGCACGACCATCTTCGCCGCCCGGCGGGTCGCGCCACCGGACTTGATCGTGCCCGCGGACGCGTCCGCGCCGCGCATGAACGAGACCGGGCCGCTCGCGGTGCCGCCGGAGGAGAGCAGCTCCTTGGAGGACCGGATCCGGGACAGGTTCAGGCCCGCGCCGGAACCGCCCTTGAAGATCAGCCCCTCCTCGCGGTACCAGTTGAGGATCGACTCCATGGTGTCGTCCACGGCGAGGATGAAGCAGGCGCTGACCTGCTGCGGCGAGCTGGTGCCGACGTTGAACCACACCGGCGAGTTGAAGCTGAACACCTGGTGCAGCAGCATCCAGGTCAGCTCGTGCTCGAAGACCGCGGCGTCCTGGTCGGTGCTGAAGTAGCCGTGCTTGACGCCGGCCTCGGTGTAGGTCTTGACGACGCGGTCGATCAACTGGCGCAGGCTGTGCTCGCGCTGCGGCGTGCCCACCGCGCCGCGGAAGTACTTGCTGGTCACGATGTTCGTCGCGTTGACCGACCAGAAGTCGGGGAACTCGACGCCGCGCTGCTCGAAGTTGATCGAGCCGTCGCGCCAGTTCGTCATGACGACGTCGCGGCGCTCCCACGTCACCTCGTCGTACGGGTGCACGCCCTCGGTGGTGTAGACGCGCTGCACCGCGAGGCGCTTGTCCCCCGCACCGTTGCGGGTGGCGGTCTTCTTGCTGGAGCCGCCAACGGTCTCCGTCATTCCCCGGTCCTCTTTCCGCGCGTCGTCGAAATCGTTGATGCGACCAACGTCCGGGCTCCCGTCCGAGGCGGTCGCGGGCATGTTCGTATGCCACTGGGTCTTGCGTGGTGTGCCTGTGGGTCTTGGATGGTGTGCTTGTGGCTCTTGCGTGCCGGCCGGCTGGCACGGTGGTGGGGCTGTATGGCTGTGGGGCTCAGTAAGGCTGTGGGGCTGGGTAAGGCTGTGGGGCTGGGCGTCAGTCCTGTTGTGCGGTTCGCAGGTCGGCGATTTCCTTCTCGAAGTCCTCTACGGAGGAGAACGAGCGGTAAACGCTGGCGAACCGCAGGTAAGCGACTTCGTCCAGGTCTCTGAGCGGGCCCAGGATGGCCAGGCCCACCTCGTGGCTGGGGATCTCGGCGCAGCCGGTCGCGCGGATGGATTCCTCGACGCTCTGCGCCAGCAGGTGGAACGCGTCCTCGTCCACGGGCCTCCCCTGGCACGCGCGGCGGACGCCGGTGACTACCTTGTCCCTGCTGAACGGCTCGGTCACACCGGACCGCTTCACCACGGCGAGGATCGCCTCCTCGACGGTGGTGAACCGGCGGCCACAGCTGGAGCACGACCTGCGGCGGCGGATCACCTGACCCTCGTCCACTTCGCGCGAGTCGACCACGCGGGAGTCCGAGTTCCGGCAGAACGGACAGCGCACGACTGGTCACCCCTCCCCTGCGCAGCACTCATCGCGTTAGCTCTGCCGGCGGGGAATAACCCAACCTGTGGACTAACTACGACGGTGTAACCACTAGATGTAGGGGTAAACCTATGCCTGTGGCCCACGCGGTGCAAGTTGGTGGACGGCGTGTCGCGGGAGACACGGTCGGGTGAAACTCGCTGCGATGGGGTGGCTACCGGGTGGCTACCGAGTGGCTGCGAGGTGGTGGCGCGGGGCGCTGCCTGGGGCTGCTTGGGGGCTGACGGCGTGGCTTGAGGCGCTGGGCTTGAGGGGCTGGGCTTGAGGCGCTGGGGGTGAGGCGTCGGGTTGGTGGGCGGCGCGTGGGGGTGCCTGAGGGCGCGTTGGGATCCGGGGGCGTGGTGGTTGCTGCGGCTCCGGATCGTGGGGAGCGGCCGGAGAGGCACGCGGGAGGTGTGGCTGAGCGGCTCGGCCCCGTGCCGACTCCTGGGATCGCTGGATTGTCGGTGGGGCGTGGGACAATGGTGATCGGGGGGCGGCGGCCGCGCCTGGTTTGCGCGAAGGTGCGTTGACCTGCGGAAACGAGCTAAAAGAGTCCTCGCCGGACGGGCGAGCCGCCAAGGATGACTAAGGCGGTGGGCGTCGTGTCATCCCCGTATGGCCCGGTCGGAGACAACCACCCTTGGGCAGTGAGGGCAAGCGAAGGGCGTGCTTGCCCTCACTGCCCAAGCGCGGTTCGCTGGCGCGCGGGCCATACGGGGATGACACGACGCGGTGGGTGGAGTGCGCGCTGCGCGCGCCGGGCGTGGTGGTTGCGCCTGGGTTAAGTCGTGGTGGTGGTGCGGCCGTCTGGGACTACCAGCGGTTGGCCGGGGGTGATGGTCGTGGTGTCCGTGAGGTTGTTCAGGGACTTGATGCGGTCCACGACGGCTTCCGGGTTGCTGTTCGGGGCCGAGCGCTCGGCGACGTCCCAGAGGGTTTCACCCACCTGGACGTGTACGACGCTGGTGCGTTCGGGGACTGTCGTCGCGCCCGAGCCGTACAGGTAGAGCAGGCTCAGGGTCACGGCCGCCGCGATCGCCACGGCCGCGTAGATCGCGAACTGGACGGCCGGGTGCCGGGTGTTCTCGCGGACCTCGCACGCCGCCGGGTCCGGGGTCGTGCTCGCCGCGACCTGGCGTCGGCGGGGGGTGGTGGGGCGGCGGGTGTCCTCGAAGGTGCGCAGGACCCTCGGGCCGGGGTGTAGTTGTTCGCCGCGACGCACTTCTTCGGCCGTGGTTCCGTCCACGAGGTCGAAGCCCTTCCGCGTGCCAATCACCACCGCCATGACGCCCTCCAACGCAGGTCATCCGATCATGATCGAACCTGTGTTCGATCGAACGTCCGTGCGAATGTCTACCACTTCGACCGTCGGAACGGGAAGGACACGCCGACACTTACTTCGAACAGGTGTTTGATCTGGACCTCTCGTGCGACTACCTTCGACAACTGAAGATCGACGCACAGCCGGCCTGGGCAATCGGGACCGGTGAGGAGGGAAGCACTGTGGCTCGCAAGACCAACGACGACCTGCGCACCGCCGCCGATGTGCCCTCCGCTCCCGAACCCGCCGACATCGCGGGCAACGCCGGGCTCACGTTGCGGCAGCGCAAGGTGCTCGACGTCATCCGGGACTGGTTGGACCGGTTCGGCTACCCGCCCAGCGTCCGGGAGATCGGCGAGGCGGTCGGGCTCACGTCCACCTCGTCCGTCGCGCACCAGCTGCGCGCTCTGGAGCGCAAGGGCTTCCTGCGGCGTGACCCGAACCGGCCGCGCGCGGTGGGTGTGCTGCCGACCGAGATCGTGACCGGGGTCGACCCCGCCGCCCGTCCCACGCCGGCCTACGTGCCGATGTTGGGCCGGATCGCGGCCGGTGGGCCGATCCTGGCCGAGGAGGCCATCGAGGACGTCTTCCCGCTGCCGCGCGAGATCGTGGGCGAGGGGGAGGTGTTCCTGCTGCGGGTCGTGGGTGACTCGATGGTGGACGCCGCCATCACCGACGGTGACTGGGTGGTGGTCCGCCAGCAGCCGGTCGCCGAGAACGGTGACGTGGTCGCGGCCATGATCGACGGCGAGGCGACGGTGAAGACGTTCAAGCGGCGTGACGGGCACGTGTGGCTGTTGCCGCACAACTCCGCCTACCAGCCGATCCTCGGGGACGAGGCGTCGATCCTGGGCAAGGTGGTGGCGGTCTTGCGGCGGCTCTAGGGGGAGCGTCGGCGGCGGGAGCGGCGTAGGGCCAGGGCTATCAAGGCCAGGGCTGCTGCTCCTGCGCCTAGTGCGGGCCACAGGGGGCGGTCTTCGGGGGTGGCGGGGTGGTCGCTCGCTGTGGCCGTGTCGGCTTGTGGTGGTGGCGGTGTGGTGGTGGTTGGGGCGGCCAGGGTTGTGGCTTGGGGGACTGCTCGGATGGTCGAGCGGGTTGCGCCCTGGGTGCCGAACTCCGACGCTGACAGCAGGGTGTCGTCCGGGTCGAAGGTGATCGATTCGCCCTGTGGTTCGTTGGGCAGGGGGATGCGGACCGGGTCGATTTCCAGGGCCTTGGCCAGGTCGCCGTCCGGGACGGGGAACAGGTAGGCGTCGGTGTACGTGCGGAGCGCGGCCACCTTGCCGTCCTTCGACATCGCGGCACCGGTGACGACCCTGGTCATGACCGAGCTCTGGAGCGGGCCGCCCGGCGTGTCGGTGCCGCTGATGGAGACCCTGGCGACCTGTTCGAGGGGTGTGGGGGCGGTGTCGCTCAGCGCTGTCGTGGGGCGGTAGACCAAGGCCGAGCCCAACGGCTCCTTGGTGACGATGTACGGGGTGCCGTTCCCGTCCAGCAGCAGCGCTTCGGCGTCGTGCTTGCCGTCCGGGTAGGTCAGGCGGTGGATCCGCGTGGAGCCGTCCTGGCCCACGGCGTGCAGGGCGACGGTCTCGCGGCTCTTGTTGTTGTCGCCCGTGTCGGCCAGCCAGAGGGTGCCGTCGGAGGCCAGTGCGAGGTCTTCGACGTCGTACGGGTTGGTCGCCGCGGTGATCGTGTCGGTGATCTCGCAGGTGCGGTCCAGGACGTGGACCTCGATGGCGCCGTTGTCGCTGTCGTTGACGGCGAACCACCGGTCGCCGTCCGAGGCGAGGCCGGAGAGCTCTTCCAGGCGCTGGTCGGTGATCTCGCAGACGTCGCCGACGGCCGGCTGCGCTGTCGCGAAGCCGGCCGTCAGGGCGATGGTCAGGAGGGCGTTGAGCAACGGGTCAGGCGCGGCTTCCGTTCACGGCGAACTGCTCCAGCACGCCGGCCAGGTCCGGGCGGACCCGGGCGCTGAGCTCGGTGCCCTCCTCGGTGTGCCGCTCCTTGAGGATCTCGCCCTCGCGGTGGATCCGGGCGACCAGTTCGCCGCGCGCGTACGGCACCATCGCCTCCACCACGACCTCGGGTCGCGGGATGAGGGTCGCGATGCGCTCCCGCAGCTCCTGGATGCCCTCGCCGGTGTGCGCGGACACCAGGACGGCGGTGGGGAACAGGTGGCGCAGGCGGGCCAGGCCCAGCTCGCCGACCGCGTCGACCTTGTTGACCACCAGCAGTTCGGCCGGCATCGGGTCGTCACGGCGCTCGCTGATCTCGGAGATCACCTCGCGCACGGCCGTGACCTGCTTCTCCGGCATCGCGTCCGAGCCGTCGACGACGTGCACCAGCAGGTCGGCGTCCGCGACCTCCTCCAGCGTCGACCGGAACGCCTCCACCAGCTGGTGCGGCAGGTGCCGGACGAAGCCGACCGTGTCGGTCAGCGTGTACGGCAGGCCCTCCGGGGTCTGGCTGCGCCTGGTGGTCGGGTCGAGGGTGGCGAACAGCGCGTCCTCCACCAGCACCCCCGCCCCGGTCAGGGCGTTGAGCAGGCTGGACTTGCCCGCGTTGGTGTAGCCGGCGATGGCCACGTTGGGCACCGCGTTGGCGATCCGGGCACCGCGCTTGGTGTCCCGGATGACGCTCATGCCCGCGATCTGCCGGCGCAGCTTCGAGATCTTGGCGCGGATGCGCCGGCGGTCGGTTTCGAGCTTGGTCTCACCGGGGCCGCGCAGGCCCACGCCGCCGTTGCCGCCACCGGCCCGGCCACCGGCCTGCCGGGACAGCGACTCGCCCCAGCCGCGCAGGCGCGGCAGCAGGTACTGCAGCTGCGCGAGCTCGACCTGCGCCTTGCCCTCCTTGGACGAGGCGTGCTGGGCGAAGATGTCGAGGATCAGCGCCGTGCGGTCGACGACCTTGACCTTGAGCTTCTCCTCCAGCTGCCGGAGCTGGCCGGGGGAGAGCTCGCCGTCGCAGATCACCGTGTCCGCGCCGGTCGAGATCACGACGTCGCGCAGCTCGGAGACCTTGCCGGAGCCGATGTAGGTCGCCGGGTCGGGTCGGTCGCGCCGCTGGACGAGCCCTTCGAGCACCTCGGAGCCCGCCGTCTCGGCGAGCAGCGCCAGCTCGGCCAGCGAGGCCTCGGAGTCGGCTGCGGTGCCCTCGGTCCACACGCCGACCAGCACGACGCGCTCCAGGCGGAGCTGCCGGTACTCGACCTCGGTGACGTCCTGGAGCTCGGTGGACAGGCCCGAGACGCGGCGCAGCGCGGCTCGGTCGGCGAGGGCGAGCT
Organism: Saccharothrix espanaensis DSM 44229; assembly: GCF_000328705.1. Classification (NCBI taxonomy): domain Bacteria; kingdom Bacillati; phylum Actinomycetota; class Actinomycetes; order Pseudonocardiales; family Pseudonocardiaceae; genus Saccharothrix; species Saccharothrix espanaensis. The sequence goes on from NC_019673.1 coordinate 1,756,623, forward strand.
CGCCGGTGGACAGCTCGGCGTCGTGGTCGAGCCAGTCGTTGCTGTTGTGCGTGTTTTCCGTCATTTGCCTCTCATCGTCGCATGTCCGGCCGTGGCCGCCGAGTGGTTAATCACCCGGGTAGACCGCGAGGTAGAGCGCCACGCGTTCGCCCGAGGGGTCGTCCGGCTCGGCTTCCAGCTCATCCAACAACGTACGGAGGCGCCGGTTTAGTTCCGCCGGGTCCACCCGGACCACGAGGCGGGTCTGGTCGAGCCGGTCGGGCGGCAGTTCGGCGACCTCGGCCAGGTACGCCTCCAGCATCGCCCGGCCGGTGTCCGGGTGCGGGCCGCCGGCGAGCTTCCAGGACAGGCCGGTGGACCGGTAGGGGATCTCCCGCGCGCCCCGGTTGCCGGTCCGGGCCGGCTGCGCCTCCAAGAACCCCGTGGCGACGAGTTTGCGCACGTGGTGGAGGGTGGTCGCGGGGTCCTTACCGAGCCGGTGGGCGATCTCCTTGTTGGTCAGCGCGCGGTCGTAGGTCAGCCGGATGATGCGCAGCCGCACGGCGGAGGAGAGTGCGGCGGCCTCCGCCTCGGTGGCCGGACGTCGGTGCATGCGCCCCAGCGTAAGTGATTGACACTTTCCAATCACTTCGGCGACACTGCCCGCCGTGTCCCTCTGGCATCACCGCGACTTCCGCCTGCTGTGGGTGGGCGACACCATCAGCCAGTTCGGCTCGACCATCGGCCGGACCGTCCTGCCGCTGCTCGCGGCCGGCGCGCTGGCCGCCACCCCGTTCGAGATGGGCCTGCTGACCGCGGCCAACACCGCCGCGTTCCTGCTCATCGGCCTGCCGGCCGGGGTGTGGGTGGACCGGATGCGCCGCCGCCCGGTGATGCTCACCGCGGACTTCGTGCGGGCGGCGCTGATGCTGTCCATCCCGGTCGCCTGGTGGCTGGGCACGTTGGGCTTCGTCCACCTCGTGGTGGTCGCCCTGCTGGTCGGCGCGGCCACGGTGATGTTCGACATCGCCTACCAGTCCTACCTGCCCGCGCTGGTCGGGCGGGACCAGCTGGTGGAGGGCAACTCGAAGCTCACCGCCAGCCAGTCCGTGGCCGAGGTGTCCGGACCGGCCGTCGCGGGCGGCGTGGCGCAGGTCCTCGGCGCGGCCAACGGGATCCTCGCCACCGGGGTGGGCTACCTGTGCTCGGCGCTGTTCCTGCGGCGGATCCGCACCGAGGAGCCCGCTCCGCGCGTCCCGGACCGGCCGGGCCTGGTCCACGAGGTCGCCGAGGGCCTGCGGTTCGTGTTCGGCAACCGGTCGTTGCGCGCGGTCGTCGGCACGACCGGCACCGCGAACTTCTTCGACGGCGTGGCGATGGCCGTGCTCGTGCTGTTCCTGGCCCGCGGGCTGGGCCTGTCCGACGGTGTGATCGGGCTGCTGCTCAGCTCGGCGGGCGCGGGCGGGGTGCTCGGCGCGCTGACCGCGAACCGGTGGAACAAGCGGTTCGGCCAGCTGCGGGTGATCTGGCTGTCGATGCTGGTCACCCAGCCGTTCGGGCTGCTGCTGCCGCTGGCCGAAGCGGACTGGCGGCTGGTGTTCGTGCTGGTCGCGGACCTGCTGCTGGCCTACGGGGCGATCGTCTACAACATCGCCCAGGTCAGCTACCGGCAGGCGATCTGCCCGGACCACCTGCTCGGCCGGATGAACGCCTCGATCCGGTTCGTGGTGTGGGGCGCGCTGCCGCTGGGCGGCCTGGTCGGCGGTGTGCTGGGGTCGCAGATCGGGATCGTGGCCACGTTGTGGGTCGCCGTGGTCGGGCGCGCGCTGTCACCCGCATGGGTCGTGTTCTCGCCGTTGCGCACCGCACAGGACACCGTCACCGCTGCGGCCGATGCGGGACGCACGGGTGATCACTAGCCTCGCTGCCCATGGTTGACACAACCGTGGTGCGCGACGGCCTGCGTTTCGGCGAGGGACCCCGGCACGGACCGGACGGCCGGCTCTACTACTCCGACTTCTACGACCACGAGGTGCGGGCACTCGACCTCGACACGGGCGCCGAGCAGGTGGTCTGCACGGTCCCCGGCCAGCCGTCGGGGCTGGGCTGGCTGCCTGACGGACGCCTGCTCGTGGTGTCCATGAAGGAACGCACGGTCCGCCGGCTCGACGGTGACGACCTGGTCGTGCACGCCGACCTGAACGACATCGCCACGTTCCACGCCAACGACATGCTGGTCGACGCCCACGGCCGCGCGTACGTGGGCAACTTCGGGTTCGACCTGCACGCGGCGATCGCGGCGGGCGGCGAAGCCCCGCTGCTCGAACCCGACTGGGTCGCGCCCGGGACGCCGTTGGCGCTGGTCCAGCCCGACGGGACGGTCTCGGTCGCGGCCGACGACCTGAAGTTCCCCAACGGCATGGGCCTGCTGGACGGCAGCCTGATCGTGGCCGAGACGTTGGCGTTCGGGTTGACGGCGTTCGACGTGGCGTCGGACGGCACGTTGTCCAACCGGCGCGTGTGGGCCGCGCTGCGGGAGCACTTCATCGCACCGGACGGCATCGCGGTCGACGGCAAGGGCGGCGTGTGGGTGGCGCCCGCGTTGCAGCCTTACGCGTTCCGTGTGGTGGAGGGCGGCGAGATCACCCACCGCGTCGAGACCAGCCAGATCTGCTTCGCCGTCGCGGTGGTGGGCGACCGGCTCGTGTGCTGCACCGCCCCCACCTCGCAGCCCGAGGTGGTCAGCGCCGACCGGCTGGGCAGGCTGGAGGTCTTCGACCTCTAGAGGGCGTCCCACCAGGCCTGGTCGAGCTCGCCGCGGGCGAGCAGCACGGCCGGGCCGGTCAGGGTGGACGACTCCTCCTCGACCACGACCGTCACCTGTCCACCGAGGACGTCCACAGTGGCCTTGCCGGTGCGCTGACCGGTGCTGTGCAGCCACGCCGCCACGGTCGCGACCGTGCCCGTGCCGCACGACCTGGTCTCGCCGACCCCGCGCTCGTGGACGCGCATCCGCAGCGCCCCGTCGCCCAGCACGTTGACGAACTCCACGTTCACGCCCTGCGGGAACACCGCGGGGTCGTGGGCGGGCTGGTCGCGCAGGTCCAGCGACGCGACGGGCGTCTCGGTCAGGCAGGCCAGGTGCGGGTTGCCGACGTTGACCGCGACCCCGGCGAACTCCACGCCGCCGACCCGCGCCGACGACGTCCCGGTGACCCGCGCGGGACCCATGTCCGCGGTCACCGTGCCGTCCTCGTGCGCGGTGATCCCGCGCTGACCGGCCCGGGTGCCCACGGCGAACTCGCCGAGCGGCACCAGACCGGCCTCGACCAGGTAGCGGGCGAACACGCGCACGCCGTTGCCGCACATCTCGGCGATGGACCCGTCCGCGTTGCGGTAGTCCATGAACCAAGGGCCGAAGTCCGGCCGCACGACCCGCAGCACCCCGTCCGCGCCCAGCCCGCGCTGCCGGTCGCACAGCGCCCGCACGCGCGACTCGGTCAGGTCCAGCAGGCCGTCCGGGTCGGGCAGCAGCACGAAGTCGTTCTCGGTGCCGTGACCCTTCAGAAACTCGACTCCCACGCCGACCAGGCTACTTCGCGACCAGCGCGAGCACGTCGGCGACCAGCTCTTCGGAGCCGGCGTCGAACCAGGTGACCCGGCGGTCGCGGCGGAACCAGGACCGCTGCCGGCGGACGTACCGGCGGGTGGCCTGCGCGGTCTCGGCGGCGGCGGTGGCCAGGTCGTGCTCGCCGTCGAACGCGGCCAGCACCTGCTGGTAGCCCAGCGCGCGGGAGGCCGTGCGGCCCTCGCGCAGCCCGACCGACTCCAGCGCGCGCACCTCCTCGACCAGGCCGTCGGCGAACATCCGGTCCACCCGCCGGTCGACCCGCTCGTCCAGCTCGGTGACCTCGCGGTCGAGCCCCACCAGCACGGTGCCGTAGCGGGCCGGGCCGGGCTTGGGCAGGGTCGCCGAGAACGGCTGCCCGGTCAGCTCGATGACCTCCAGCGCCCGCACCACGCGCCGGCCGTTGGTGGGCAGGATGGCCAGCGCGGCGGCCGGGTCGAGCTGGGCGAGCCTGCCGTGCAGGGTCTCCGCGCCGAACACCGCCAGCTCGTTCTCCAGCTGCCCCCGGATCCGGTCGTCGGTGCCGGGGAACACCAGGTCGTCCAGCACCGCCTGCACGTACAGGCCGGAGCCCCCGACCAGCACCGGGACCTTCCCGGCGGCGAGCAGCGACTCGACCACCGCGCGGGCTTCGCGCTGGTAGACGGCCACCGAGGCGGGCTCGGTGACCTCCAGCACGTCGAGCAGGTGGTGCGGCACGCCCTGCCGCTGTTCGGCGGTCACCTTCGCGGTGCCGATGTCCATGCCCCGGTAGAACTGCATCGAGTCGGCGTTGACCACCTCGCCGCCCAGTTCGACGGCGAGCCGGACGGCCAGGTCCGACTTGCCGGTGGCGGTGGGGCCGACGACGGCGACAGGGGCGTTCACGGCGTCAAGCCTCCCAGACGGCCACGTGGTAGCCGACGCCGAAGGGGGCCAGGAACTCCGACCGGGTGCACCGCCACGGGCCGGGCACGCCCGCCAGCACCTGCCACGCCGCCCGCCCCGACGCGCCCAGCTCGTCCGCCAGGCCCGCGTCGAGGGCTTTGAGCGCCGCCACGTCGGCCGCGGCGAGCGCCGCGCGCACGTCCTCGTCGAACGGCCCGGCGCGGTCGTCCGGGCGGCCCACGGCCCGTTCGCCGTGCCGGTGGGACCCGTCGCCGAGCACGAGCAGCGCGTTGCCCGTCAACTGTGACCCGAATGAGATGCAATCGGCCAAGGGCAGGTCCGGCGGCACGAGGTGCACGCGCACCGAGCGCGCGCCGGCGTGTTCCCGCAGCCATCCCGCGACCAGGGCGGGCAGCGGCAGCGAGGGATCCACAGAGGACGGCCGCGCGGACAGCGAGACCGGCACGTCCACGCCGAATCCCCGGAACGATCCGGCGCTGTCGGTCAAGGTCCGGGGCCCGGACGGGTCGACCGCGACCGCCGTCCAGTCCCGGTCGCGGTCGGCGAGATCCCGTGCCGCGGCAAGGCTCGCGGCCCGCACGGAGGCGGTTTCGGGGACGGCTCCGGCGACCAGTTCCGGCACGAGGAGGGGAGGGTGCGGCACCACGGCGACACGCGAGATCATGGCAACCCACGCTACTCATCGGCCACCACCAGTACCGATGTGAGCCTTGACCTGTTTGAATGCGCGCGGGGTACTGGGCACTGCCTGAACAGTCGCGGTACCCGGGTGCTGGGCCCCGCCATCGGCGGGGCGCCCGTGGTCGGCACGGGCACCACGAAGTGGGCAGGCGAGGAGGAAGCCGGCGATGACGGAGCACGAGACGACACCGGAAGCCACTGGCGACAGTGGTACAGGGGCGGTGGTCGAGGAGACCCGGGCGGAGAGCAGCACGGCTCCGCCGGTCCCCGTGGCGTCGGACCACCCTGACCGCTGGGGGCGCGTGGACGCGGACGGCACCGTCTACGTCAAGACGGCCGACGGGGAGCGGGTCGTCGGTTCCTGGCAGGCGGGCGAGCCCGCCGAGGGACTGGCGCACTTCGCGCGCCGGTTCGACGACCTGCGCACCGAGGTCGAGCTGCTGGTCACCCGGCTCTCGTCCGGGGCCGGCGACCCGAAGCACGCGCTGACCAGCGCGAAGCACGTCCAGGAGAGCCTGGCCGAGGCCGCCGTGGTCGGTGACCTGGCGGCGCTGGCCGCCCGGGTCGAGCACGTGCTGGCCAAGGCCGAGGAGGGCCTGGAGGCGGCGAAGGCGGCCAAGGACGAGGCGCGGGCGCAGGCCGGGGCGCGCAAGCTGCAGCTGGTGGAGGAGGCCGAGGTCCTGGCCAACGAGTCCACCCAGTGGAAGGCGGCGGGCGACCGGCTGCGGACGATCCTGGACGAGTGGAAGACCATCCGGGGCGTCGACCGCAAGACCGACGAGCAGCTCTGGCGCCGGTTCTCCAAGGCGCGCGACGCGTTCAACCGGCGGCGGGGCTCGCACTTCGCCGACCTCGACCGCCAGCGCGGCGTCGCCAAGAGCCGCAAGCAGGAGCTGGTGGAAGAGGCCGAGAAGCTCGTCGAGTCCGACGACTGGGGCCCCACGGCCGGCCGCTACAAGGACCTGATGGTCGAGTGGAAGGCCGCCGGGCGGGCGCCCAAGGAGGCCGACGACGCCCTGTGGCAGCGCTTCCGGGCCGCGCAGGACGCGTTCTTCGCCAAGCGCTCGGAGGCGTTCTCGGAGCGCGACGCGGAGTTCTCCTCGAACGCGAAGCTCAAGGAGGAACTGCTCGCCGAGGCCGAGCACATCGACCCGTCGCACGACCTGGAAACCGCCCGCCAGCAGCTCTACAAGATCCAGGAGCGCTGGGACGCGATCGGCAAGGTCCCGCGCGAGCGCGTCCGCGAGCTGGAGGGCAAGCTGCGCTCCATCGAGGAGCGGGTGCGCGGCGCGGTCGACGCCCAGTGGCGTCGCTCCGACCCCGAGGCGGAGGCCCGGGTGGCCCAGTTCCGCGAGCGCGTGGAGCAGTTCGAGGCCCAGGCGGAGAAGGCCCGCTCGGCCGGCGACAAGCGCCGCGCGGAACAGGCCGAAGCCCAGGCCAAGCAGTGGCGTGAGTGGCTCGCGGCGGCCGAACAGGCCGTGGCCTCCCGCTAGACCGGAACAGCCCGGCCCCTGGAGCGGTGCGGGGCCGGGCTGTTCGCTGTGCTCTTCAGTTGATCGGCGGCCGTGACGCGGCGATCTGGAGCCACTTGACCAAGAGCAGGACGGTGGCGATCACGGCCACGACCAGGCCCACTCCAGGGCCCTCGCCCGGCTTGTGGCCGGTGGTGGTCTGGGTCATCCAGATCGACAGGACGCCGCTGATCGAGGCCGCGAACAGGGCCAGCGAGGTGATCCACGCCAGCGTCCACCGGCGCACGGCCAGGGTCGTCGCCGACAGCAGCACGCCCGCGAACAGCGCCCCGCAGGAGAAGATCTTCGGGATCGCCCGCCCCTCGCCCAGCAGGACGTCCAGGCCGGTGTGGCCGCCGGTCCACGGCAGGACCATCGACACCAGGATCGCCGGCACCGCGACCGCGATGGTCAGCGCACCCCGGCCCGGGTCGAAGCGCTTGGCGGCCGTGCGGCCCACCTGGTCGATCTCGTCGCGCAGCCCGGCCATGTCGTCGCGCTCGTCGCTCATCATCCGACCGAGCACCCGCCGACCGCGGCCGGCAGGGGGTCCGGGGTGCCGAACTTCGGGAGCCCGAGGGTGACCCCGGGCGTCTTGGGTTTGATACCTGCCTCCGAGCGGTCGCCCGCCTTGGTGCGGCGGTGGGACAGGACGTCCCCGTCTGCGATCAGGTTGTGCGGCGCGGCGTAGGTCACCACGGTCTCCACGACGTCACCCGGGCGGATCCGCGCCCCGCCGGGCGTGAAGTGGACCAGCCTGCCGTCCCGGGCCCGGCCGGACATCCGGTGCGTCTCGGCGTCCTTGCGGCCCTCGCCGTGCGCGACCAGCAGTTCGACCTTCCGGCCGACCTGGAGCTTGTTCTGCTCCCACGCGAGTTCGTTGACCAGCGTGACCAGCCGGTCGTAGCGCTCCTGCACGACCTGCTTGGGCAGCTGGTCGGGCAGCTCCGCGGCCGGCGTGCCGGGGCGCTTGGAGTACTGGAAGGTGAACGCGCTGGAGAACCTCGACTCCCGCACCACGTCGAGCGTGGCCTGGAAGTCCTCCTCGGTCTCGCCGGGGAAGCCGACGATGATGTCGGTGGTGATGGCCGCGTCGGGCATCGCGCGCCGCACGTTGTCGAGGATCGACAGGTACTTCGCCGACCGGTAGGACCGGCGCATCTGCTTGAGCAGCCGGTCCGAGCCGGACTGCAGCGGCATGTGCAGCTGGTGGCACACGCTCGGCGTCTCGGCCATCGCGGCGATCACGTCGTCGGTGAAGTCCTTCGGGTGCGGCGAGGTGAACCGGATCCGCTCCAGGCCGTCGATCGCGCCGGCCGCGCGCAGCAGCTTGCCGAACGCGAAGCGGTCGCCGAACTCGACGCCGTAGGAGTTGACGTTCTGCCCGAGCAGCGTCACCTCCAGCACGCCCTCGTCCACCAGCGCCTGGACCTCGGCGAGCACCTCGCCCGGCCGCCGGTCCTTCTCCTTGCCGCGCAGCGACGGCACGATGCAGAACGTGCAGGTGTTGTTGCAGCCGACCGACACCGACACCCACCCGGAGTAGGCGGAGTCGCGGCGCGCGGGCAGCGTGGACGGGAACGTCTCCAGCGCGTCGAGGATCTCGACCTGGGCTTCCCGGTTGTGCCGGGCGCGCTCCAGCAGCACCGGCAGCGACCCGATGTTGTGCGTGCCGAACACGACGTCGACCCACGGCGCGCGCTTGACGATCTCGCCCTGGTCCTTCTGGGCGAGGCAGCCGCCCACCGCGATCTGTATGTCCGGGTTCGCGGTCTTGGCCGGCGCGAGGTGCCCGAGCGTGCCGTACAGCTTGTTGTCCGCGTTCTCCCGCACCGCGCAGGTGTTGAACACCACCACGTCGGGAGCCGCGTCGCCTTCCACGGGCGTGTAGCCCGCGTCTTCGAGCATCCCGGCGAGGCGCTCGGAGTCGTGCACGTTCATCTGACACCCGAACGTGCGGATCTGGAAGGTCCTCGGAACCTGCAACGTGCTCACGTAGTCACCATATCCCCTGGTCAGTGGCCGGTTGAGACCACGGTCGCCATGAGGTCATCGCTGCTGCCCACTGGGTAGGTCACTCCGTGGTGCGCGGTGGTCCGACGGCCGCACGCCGTGCGTGGATGACGCTCTGGTGTCCACCGAGCATGGTAGGCGCTGCGTTCACACCGCCTCGCCCACCGCCGCGGGCACCACGCCTGACCGGGCCCGATCCTTCGGTCGGGTCCGCCGTGCCGGGTGGACGTGCGACGATGCGACGGTGTCGGGAACGCTGTTCAGGGTGCACGCCGCCGGGGCCGTGCTGGCTTTGGCCGCACTGTCGGTGACGGCGTGCGGTGACGACTTCGACCAGGTCAAGCTCACGATGGTGGCGGGCAGCGACACGGGCGTCTACTACAAGCTGAGCACCGCCCTGGCGGACGCCTGGACGCGCAACCCGGGCATCCCGCGCCCCCAGGTCGTGGCGACGGCGGGTTCGGTGGACAACCTCGAACGGCTGCGCACCGGCCAGGCCCAGGTGGGGTTCTCGGCCGCCGACGCGGCGGAGGAGGCGCAGGCCGACACGTCCGGCCACCGCCTGTACGCGCTGGCCCGGATGCACGACGACTACCTCCAGCTGGCGGTGCGCGACGACGTCCCGGCGACCAAGCTCGCCGACCTCAAGGGCAAGCGGGTCTCGCTGGGCGCGCGCGACTCCGGCGTGAAGCTGATCGCCGAACGCCTGCTGCGCTCGGCCGACATCTCGCCGACCGAGGACCTGCAACCGCGCTACCTCGACCTGAACGCGACCACGGACGCGATGCGCGACGGCGCGCTGGACGCGTTCTTCTGGTCCGGCGGCGTGCCCACGACCGGCGTCACGACCCTCGCGACCACCGTGAAGCTGCGGATGCTCGACCTGGACGACGTGCTGCCCAACCTGCGCCGGCTCTACCCGGTGTACGGCTCGGCGACGCTGCCCGCCTCGGCCTACGAGCTGCCCGGCGGCCCGGTGACCAAGCCGATCACCACCCTGGTCGTGCGCAACTTCCTGCTGGTCACCGACGCGATGCCGGAGGACGTGGCGGCGGCGCTGCTGCGCGGGCTGTTCCAGGCGCAACCGGAACTCGTCGCGGTCAGCCCGGTGGCCCGCTCGATAGAGGTCAGATCGGCGATCGAGACCACACCGCTGCCGCTGCACCCCGGCGCGAAGAGCTACTACCGGGACGTGAAGGTCTAGCCCGCCGCGGGGAAGGTCACCGCGACCCGCAGCCCGCCGCCCTCGGGCAGCGACAGCCGCACCTCGCCGGCCACCCGCTCCACGATCTGCCGCACGATCGCCAGCCCCAGCCCGGAGCCCTGGATGTTCTGGTGGGCGGGGGAGCGCCAGAACCGGTCGGTGGCCCGGTCCAGCTCGTCGGGCGACAACCCGGGCCCCTCGTCGCCGACCGTCAGCAGCACCACGCCGTCGCGCCGCCGCACGTCGACCCGCACCAGCGTGTCCTCCGGGGCGAACTTCAGCGCGTTGTCCAGCAGCGCGTCCAGCACGGCCTCCACCCCGCGCGGCGGGGTCAGCACCCGGCCGCCGGGCTCGCCGTCGAGCACCAGGTGCACCGAGCGCGCCGCGGCGGCCGGCTGCCACGCCGACAGCCGCCCGGCGACCGCCCGGTCCACGTCCACCTCGACCGGGTCCACCGACGGCGAGCCGGCCCGCGCCATGGCCAGCAGCTCGTCGAGGATGCGGTTGAGCCGGTCGGCCTCGTCCAGCGCCGCGGTCTGGTGCACCTCGCCGTCCCCGGTCACGTGACCGTCCAGGTTGGACAGTCGCAGCTTGAGCGCGGTCAGCGGGTTGCGCAGCTGGTGCGACGCGTCCGCGACGAACGCCCGCTGCGCGGCCAGCACGTCACCGACGTTGGCCGCCATCTGGTCGAACGAGCGGGACAGCTGCCGCAGCTCCGGCGGCCCGGAGGACGACCCGACCGGCTGCACCGGCTTGCCGGACACCACCGCGCCCAGCAGCGCGCCGGTCGCGTCGTCCAGCCGGCGCACCGGCCGCAGCGTCCACCGCACCAGCGGCAGCGCGGCCAGCACCGCGAGCGCGAGCACCAGCAGGCTCGCCACGAGCAGCAGCACCCACCACCACATCACCTCGGTCCGGGTCTTGACCGTCGGGGAGAACGTGACGACCGCGCCGCGCACCTCACCGTCGACCAGCACCGGCTCGGCCAGCACCAGGTCCTCCCGGTCCCACGGCATGAGCAGTGCGGGCGCGACCGGCTGCCGCCCGGCGAGCGCGCCCCGGACCTGGTCCGACACCGGCTCCGACGTCACGTCGATGCCCGACCCGGACGCCGCCACGACCTTCCCGGACCGGTCCAGCAGCGCCACCCGGATGCCGTAGAGGTCCTGGTAGCGGGCCAGCTCGCGGTCCAGCACGGCCGGCTGGTCGTCGGTCAGCGGCCGCTGCGCCACCGACGCGAACCGCGCGGTGTCGGTCAGCCGGTCGAGGAACATCTCCTGCTGCTCGGTGGCCGCGACCCCGCGCCCGAGCGGCACGCCCATGCCGACCAGCACCACGACCACGAGGGTCAGCACGATGCCCAGCAGCCGTGACCGCACCTAGCCCCCGATCGAACTCAGCCGGTAGCCGACCCCGCGCACCGTCTCCAGCAGCGCGGGCCGGCCCAGTTTGGTGCGCAGGGTGGCCACGTGCACGTCCAGCGTCCGGTTCGCGCCGGCCCACGTGCGACCCCACACCTCCGCCAGGATCCGCTCCCGGGTGCACACCGCGCCACCGGCGGCCATCACCAGGGCGAGGACCTGGAACTCCTTGCGCGACAGCGCCACCGGTTCACCCGCGACGGTGACCTCGTGCCGGGCCAGGTCGACCCGCACGTCCGCCGCCTCGAACACCTCGGTGCCGGTGACCCCGACCCCGACCGGGTCGCCGCGCCGCCGCCGCACCGCGTGCACCCGCGCCACCAGCTCGCCGACGTCGTACGGCTTGACCAGGTAGTCGTCCGCGCCGGCGTGCAGGCCGAGGATCCGGTCGTCGATCTCGCCGCGCGCCGACACGACGATGATCGCGACGTCGCTGGCGGCCCGGATGTTGCGGCAGAGGGTGACGCCGTCCATGTCCGGCAGACCGAGGTCCAGCAACACCACGTCGACCCCCGCCAACCGGTCGAGCGTCCCCCGACCGGTGGCTTGGCGGTCTACTGTGAAACCACGTCGCGTCAGCGCCGGGACCAGCGCTTCCGCGACGCGGTCGTCGTCTTCGACCAACAGCACGCGCACCGGCGTCCTCCCGAGTTATTGTCGCCTGCCTGTGACAGAGTTGAGACCCTAAGTCTTGCTCAACCGCCTGGACTGGTGTGGTGACGCACACCTAGGTTTCCGCCATCGCTGGAGAACCCTGTTGGAGGATCTGATGACCGCCCCCACACCTGCCCCGCCGATGATCCGGATGGCGGGCGTGGACAAGTTCTTCGGGCCTCTGCACGTCCTCAAGGACGTCGCGCTGGAGGTGCCGAAGGGCCAGGTCGTCGTCGTGCTCGGGCCGTCGGGCTCGGGCAAGTCCACCCTCTGCCGCACGATCAACCGCCTGGAGCCCGTCGACAAGGGCACCATCGAGGTCGACGGCCAGCCGCTGCCCGCCGAGGGCAAGGACCTGGCCCGGCTGCGCGCGGACGTGGGGATGGTCTTCCAGTCGTTCAACCTGTTCGCCCACAAGAGCATCGTCGACAACGTGATGCTCGCTCCGCTGAAGGTCCGCAAGACCCCGGCGGCCGACGCCCGCAAGACGGCCATGGAGCTGCTGGAGCGGGTCGGCATCGCCAACCAGGCGGAGAAGTACCCGGCCCAGCTGTCGGGCGGGCAGCAGCAGCGGGCGGCGATCGCCCGCGCCCTGGCGATGCGCCCCAAGGTGATGCTGTTCGACGAGCCGACCTCCGCACTGGACCCGGAGATGGTCCAGGAGGTGCTGGACGTGATGACCACGCTGGCCAAGGAGGGCATGACCATGCTCGTGGTGACCCACGAGATGGGCTTCGCCCGCAAGGCCGCCGACCGCGTGGTGTTCATGGCCGACGGCGAGATCGTCGAGGACTCGACGCCGGAGGACTTCTTCTCCGCGCCGAAGTCGAACCGCGCGAAGGACTTCCTTGGCAAGATCCTGACCCACTGAAGTCCCGTGACCGCGGCGCTGAGCCTGGCGCCGCCAGACCCCGAAGAAGAGCAGGAGATAGACGATGAGGGTTCGCACCCTTGCGGTGGTGCTGCTGGCAGGCGGCCTCGCCCTGACCGCTTGCGGCAAGGAGGGGAGCCCCGGCGCGTCGACCCCGGCCCCCTCGCAGAAGGTCGCCACCGACGTCAAGGTCGAGGGCTCGAAGACGTTCGACAACATCACCAAGCGCGGCAAGGTGGTCATCGGCGTCAAGGAGGACCAGCCCGGCCTGGGCCTCAAGGACGCCACGACGAACAAGTACAGCGGTTTCGACATCGAGATCGCGAAGCTGATCGCCTCCAAGCTGGGCTACGGCGAGGACAAGATCGACTACAAGGCGATCGCGTCCGCCGGGCGTGAGCAGGCGCTGATCAACGGCGACGTGGACTACTACGTCGGCACGTACACGATCAACGCCGGCCGCAAGGAGAAGGTCGGCTTCGCCGGCCCGTACTTCACCGCGGGCCAGGACCTGCTCGTCCGCAAGGACGACAACTCGATCACCGGTCCGGAGACGCTCAAGGGCAAGAAGGTCTGCTCGGTCACCGGCTCCACCCCGATCAAGAACGTCAAGGAGAAGGGGTACACGGAGCCGGAGAACATCTCCGAGTACCAGAACTACTCCCAGTGCGTGGCCAAGCTCGCCGAGGGCTCGATCGACGCGGTGACCACCGACGACGCGATCCTCAAGGGCTACGCGGCCGAGGAGACCGACAAGTTCAAGGTCGTCGGCAAGCCGTTCTCCACCGAGCCCTACGGCGTCGGCCTGGCCAAGGACGACAAGCCGCTGCGCGACAAGGTGAACGACATCCTCGAAGAGGCGCTCACCGGCGGCGACTGGGACAAGATCTACGCCGCGACGCTGGGCAAGTCGGGTTCCCCGGCGACCAAGCCGGTGATCGAGCGCTACTGATCCGCAGCAGGCGCCACTGATCAGCACTGACGGTGGCCGGCGACCGCGCGGGTCGCCGGCCACCCCCGTTTCGTCCTCCGGCGAGGAAGTCCGATGAACATCCTGTCCACCTACTCCGACCTGTTCCTCCGGGCGTTCGGCACGACCATCCAGCTCTTCCTGTACGCGGCGGTCGGGTCGCTGGTGCTGGGCACGGTCCTGGCGATGCTGCGGGTCAGCCCCGTCCCGGTGTTCCGCTGGACCGGCACCACCTACGTGACCCTGGTCCGCAACACCCCGCTGACCCTGGTGTTCTTCTTCTTCGTGTTCGCCTTCCCGCTGCTCAAGATCGTGAAGCTGGACCCGTTCCAGGGCGCGGTCGTGGCACTGACCCTGTACACCTCGGCGTTCATCTGCGAGGTGATCCGCTCGGGCATCAACACGGTGCCGGTCGGGCAGGCGGAGGCCTCGCGCGCGCTGGGGCTGACGTTCGGCCAGATGCTGTTCAGCGTGGTGCTGCCGCAGGCCATGCGCTCGGTGGTGCCGCCGCTGGTGAGCACCCTGATCGCGTTGCTGAAGAACACCACCATCGCCGCGGGCTTCTCGGTGGGCGACGCGGGCTCGATCAGCTACGTGCTGGCCGAGAACGGCGAGGACATGCTGCTCGGGCTGTCCTGGGTGGCGTTCTTCTTCGTCCTGCTGGTGATCCCGTTGACCCTGGTGCAGCGCGCACTGGAGAAGCGTTGGAGCGTGGCCCGATGAGCTCCGTCCTGTTCGACGTCCCCGGCCCCCGGGCCCGGGTGCGGCACCGGCTCCTCGCCGTGGTGGGCGTGCTCGGCGTGGCCGCCCTGATCGCCTTCATCGCGTACCGCTTCTACGACAGCGGCCAGTTCGAGCCGCGGCTGTGGGAGTGGCTCCAGTACGAGAACGTCCAGCTGGAGCTGCTCAAGCGGCTGGGCAACACGCTCTCGGCGTTCGGCGCGGGCGCGGTGCTGGCCCTGCTGCTCGGCGCGGTCCTGGCGGCCGGGCGGCTGTCGGACCACGCGGTCTGGCGGGTGCCGGCCACGTTCCTGGTCGAGATCTTCCGCGCCATCCCGCTGCTGATCCTGATCTTCATGTTCTACTACGGCGCGGCGTCGTTCGGCTTCAAGCCCACGCCGTTCATGGCCGTGGTGGCGGGCCTGACGCTGTACAACGGCTCGGTGCTGGCCGAGATCTTCCGCGCCGGCGTGCGGTCGCTGCCGAAGGGGCAGGCCGAAGCCGCGTACGCGCTGGGGATGCGCAAGACCCAGGTGATGGTGTTCGTGCTGCTGCCGCAGGCGCTGCGGGTCATGCTGCCGACCATCGTCAGCCAGCTCGTCGTGCTGCTCAAGGACACCGCGCTCGGCTTCATCATCACCTACCAGGAGCTGCTGGACTACGTGAAGTACCTCGGCGCGCAGGGCCAGTTCGGCCGGCCGCTGGTGCCGATGACGCTGTTCGTCGGCGCCATGTACATCACGATGTGCCTGCTGCTCACGTGGTTGGCGTCGTGGCTGGAGAAGCGCAACCGGCGCAACAAGAAGGCCGTGAAGCCGGCCCAGGACGCCGAACCGCTCGTCCGGGCCGACGCGTAGCACCCGAACGGGGAGAGGGGGAGCCGATCCGGCTCCCCCCTTTTCGCGCCCCGACGCCGCGCGGCACGTAATCTCGCGGGTATGGCGGAGGAACCCGGCGCGCTGGTGAAGGCGCAGCAAGGCGCGGTCGACCACCTGCTGCGGGTCGGCATCGACGGCTTCGGCCCGTTCAAGGGCGCCCAGCAGATGGCGTCCGACCTGCTCGAACAGGGCCTGACGCGGGACGAGGCGATCCGCGGCCTGATCCGCACGCACGTCACCGCGGCGGGCATCCAGGGCTTCGCGACCAACCTCGGCGGCCTGATCACCCTGCCGGTGACGCTGCCCGCGAACGTCGCCGCCGCGTACCTGGTGCAGACCCACCTGATCGCGTCCATCGCCGCCGTCCAGGGGCACGACCTGGAGAGCGACGAGGTGCGCACCGCGATCCTGGTGTGCCTGCTCGGCAACGCCGGCACCGAGGTGCTCAAGAAGATGGGCATCCAGGCGGGCTCGAAGCTCACCATGAACCTGATCGAGCGCATCCCGGCGCAGCTCATCCGGGAGATCAACAAGCGGGTCGGCTTCACCCTGGTCGCCAAGTACGGCACCGCCAAGGCCGGCATCACGCTGGCCAAGAGCGTGCCGCTGGTCGGCGGCGTGATCGGCGGCTCGTTCGACGCGGTGACGACCCGGGCCGTCGGCGGCTTCGCCCGCCGCTTCTTCGCCACCCCGCCCGGCCGGCCACAGGTCGTGGACGGGCGCGTGGTCGAGCCCGACGTGCTGGAGGGCGAGATCGTGGGCGAGGTCCGGTACGACGCCGAAGGCTGATTGGCCCGAACTTCCGGCCCGCTCTTGGACCTTCTGGTGGGCCAATCGCGCTCGTAGCGTCCTCGCCGTGGCAACGACGACACGGCTCGCGGTCGCCCAGGCCGCCAACTCGGTGGGCGACGGCGCGTTCTACGTCGCGTCCGCGCTGTACTTCACCCGGGTCGTCGGACTGTCGCCCACCCAGGTCGGGCTCGCGCTGACCCTCGCGTGGGCGGTCGGCGCGGTGGCCGGGGTGCCGCTGGGACACCTGGCGGACCGGTTCGGGCCGCGCCGGCTCGCGGTGGCGCTGGCCGTGGTCACCGCGAGCGCGCTGGCGTCTTTCCTGGTGGTGCGGTCGCTGCCGGCGTTCCTGGCGGCGGCCGCCGTGTACGCGTGCGGGCAGAGCGGGTTGCAGGCGGCGCGGCAGGCGCTGCTCGCCGGGCTGGTCGAGCCCGCGCGGCGGACGAAGGTGCGCGCGGTCCTCCAGTCGGTGCTCAACGCCGGTCTTGCCGTCGGCGCGGGGTTGGGCGGCGTGGCCCTGCACCTCGACACCCCCGTGGCGTACCTCGTGGTGTTCACCGTCGACGCGATCGGGTACCTGGTGGCGGCGGTCGTGTTGCGAGGGCTGCCGGAGCCCGCGGCGGTCGTCGGCGGGCCGAAGCGCTCCGGCGTGCTGCGGGACCGGCCGTACGCGCTCGTCGCACTGCTGAACGCGGTGCTGCTGCTGTACATGCCGATGCTGAGCCTGGTCGTTCCACTGTGGATAGTCGAGCGCACCGGAGCGCCCACCTGGGTCGTCGGGCTGCTGTTCGTGGTCAACACCGGGGCCGTGGTGCTCGGCCAGGTCCGGCTGGCGCGCGGGGTGATCGACCTGCCCACGGCGGTCCGCTCGGTCCGGCGCGGCGGCGTGCTGCTGCTGGCGAGCTGCGGGGTGTTCGCGCTGTCGGCGGACGCCGGGCCGTGGCCCGCCGTTGCCGTGCTGCTCGCCGGGGCGGCGGTGCAGGTGGTGGGCGAGATGCTGCACGGCGCGGGCTCGTGGGAGATCGGCTTCGGGCTCGCCCCGGCCGACCGGCAAGGGCAGTACCAGGGCTTCTACGGCACGGGCACGGCCGTCGCGCGGACCGTCGGACCGCTGCTGCTCACCACGCTGGTGCTCGGCGGGGGAGTGGCGGGGTGGCTGGTGCTCGGGGCGCTGTTCCTCGCCGCCGCGCTGGCGATGGGGCCCGCCGTCCGCTGGGCGCAGCGCACCGCCGCGCACCTCGTGCCCGCCTGAGGTCGGCTGTCCACAGAGGACACTTCACTCGACTGTGTCCTTGATCGCCGGAGAAAAACCTTGGCAGTTCCGGGTCGGACCCGCTAACGTCTGCGTCATGTTCTTCCAGATCTACTCCTGAGGACCTTTCCTCCTTCGCGCCGCACCAGGCCGTTGAGCCGGTGCCGAGCGCTCTTCTCCTGGTGGCCCTAGCGGCTCTTTGACGACCCCTTTTCGTTCGTGGAGCGGGGTCGTATGCCTTTGCACGCCTCGAATGCACCAAGGAGGCGGTCGTATGCCCACCATGCGCACTGGACAACCCGACGACGGTCAGCCCACCAACCGGCGGGCTCGCCGTGGCCACGGCGCCACGCAGCCCCGCCACGGCGGCGGACGCGTCGTCGTCACCCCGCGCCACTACGCCCAGCGACGTCGCTGACCAGCGGTTTCGCCACACTCAGGAGGCTTTGCGATGAGCGACCAGAAGAACACCCCCGGTGCCGACGAGCAGCTCCAGGCCGAGCAGTCCCAGTCGGAGCAGTCCCAGTCCGGGCAGTCCCAGTCGGAACTGCCCGAGCCGGAGCAGTCCGAGTCGGAGCAGCCCGTCGCCCAGAACCGCGCGGCACGTCGCGGTCGCGCCGACAAGAACGGCGGCGTGAACAAGGTGCCCGGCCGGCCGCACCAGGCGAGTTTCGTCGGGCGCAGGGTGTTCCGCCGCACCGGCGGCTGAACCCCGTCGCGAATCCGCTGCCGTGACATCACGCGGCACCGGTGTGCGCGAATTCCCCGCGCTCGCGGCCGGCTTTCCCCTGTGCCGCCGGCGTCCCGTTCCCCGGGACGCCGGCGGCCATTCGTCGTTCCCGGGTTCCGCCCCGGACGTGGCAGGCGTTGCGCCATTCGGGTCCGCCCGCTCCCTCCCCGTGCGTGGTCGCGGCCGCAGGGCTCCGGACGTGGGGGCGTCAACTGCGCAAATGTGGTCGATTCGGACCGGTGGCCTGCCGCTGTGGGCTTCCGCGAACTAGCCTGACCTGGGTAGCACCGGATCTGGTCGAGATCAGGGAGGCGCCACATGAGGATCGCTGACGTGTTGCGGAACAAGGGCTCGGCCGTCGCCACGGTCAGAGCGGACGCCTCGGTGGCGGAGCTGGTAGCCGCGCTGGCGGAGCACAACGTGGGTGCGATGGTCGTCGTGGCCGACTCCGGCATCGCCGGGATCGTGTCCGAGCGCGACGTCGTCCGCCGCCTGCACGACCGGGGCGCGGACCTGCTGGCCGCGGCGGTGGCCGACATCATGACCGCCGAGGTGTTCACCTGTTCGCCGAAGGACTCGGTGGACAGCCTCACCGTGCTGATGACCGAGCACCGGATCCGGCACGTGCCGGTCGTCGCGGACGGCGACCTGGTCGGCATCGTCAGCATCGGAGACGTGGTCAAGAGCCGGATCAGCCAGCTCGAAGAGGGTCAGGACCAGCTGACCGCCTACATCGCCCAGGGCTGAGCCGAACTGACGGGGTGCCCCGCCGGGTGCCCCGTCAGTCCCGCGCCTTGTGGTAGTGCCGGCTGACCCTGGCCCGGTTGCCGCACGAAGGTTTGCACCACTGCTGCTGCGGGTGCGCCTTCACGAAGTACCGGATGCACCGGGGCGCGGGGCAGGCGCGCAGGTCCGTGCGCTCGCCGCCGGCGAGGAACTCGATCGCCGCCGTCGCCAGCTCGGCCAGCAGCCGCTCACCGTCGGTCGCGCGGTCGACGTAGCGCAGTCGCGGCGGCTCCCACTCCAGCCACGCCGCCCGGGGCACCTGCGCCGACGCGCTGTTGACCAGGTGCAACGCGTCGTCGAGCGGCATCAGGTGCGGGGTGTCCAGCCGCTCGCCGGCGGTCGCGGCGTGCGCGAACAGCGAGCGCACCGCCCAGCGCAGCTCGACCACCCGCAGCCGCAGCTCCTCGGTGGCCGTCTCCAAGCCGGCCCACGCCGCGAGGTCGGCGACGGTCGCGAGTTCGTCGGTGAGTCCGCCGTGGCCGTTGTGGCGGATCGTGCTCGCGAACTCCAACGCCCGGCTCATGGCCTCATTCTAATGGACTTCTGGCCCCCTTCCCGCTAAGTTCCTAACGGCTCAAGTCCCGCAGCCCATTAGGGGGAGATGTGGCGAACAGCAACACCGTGCCCGCCGCCGTGGTCGACGCCGCACTGGACGCGCACCGCCGCCTCGGCGCACTCGTAGAGGGGGTGACCGACGCGCAGGTCGCCGAGCCGTCCGTGCTGCCCGGCTGGACGCGCGGGCACGTCCTGGCGCACCTCGCGCACGTCACCGAGGCCATGGCCCGCCAAGCCGAGAACGAGGGCACGAAGATCGAGCCGTACGTCGGAGGTCGACCAGGGCGTGACGCCGCCATCGAAGCCGCAGCGAAGAATTCCGCCGCCGAGCACCGTGCGGCGATCAAGGCCGCCGAGGCACGCCTGGCCGACGCGTGGGCCGGCGTCCGCGACTGGAACACGCCCGTCGCCTACCGCGACGGCGTTCTCCTCGACACGGCCTTCGCGCTCTGGCGGGAAGTCGAGATCCACACCGCCGACCTCGACCTGGCACCGATCGCATGGTCACCGGCCTTCCACGACCACGCCGTGGACTTCCTGTCCGCACGCGTGCCCGACGGCGTGCAGCTGACACTCGTATCCACAGTAGACAGTCGCAAATGGACCATTAGGTCAGGTGAAACCTCGACTCTGCAAGGAAACCCCGACGACCTGATCACCTGGCTCGCCGGCCGCGAACCGAAGAACGCGCTCACCGGCGAACCGCCCGAACTCAACCCGTGGCCGTAGGCCGCTCGACCTCGGCAGGCAACTCCAGCCCGAAATCATCCCGCAACACGGTGGCCCGCTCCTCCGGCGTCAGGACGCGCTTGCGCGACCCCTCCGCCGGAGTGGCCACCGTCAGCCGGTGGTCGGCGATCGCGTAACGGGCGTGCTCGTCGGTGCGTTGCACCAGCAGCCGGCCGACGAACGCGCTCGACGGGTGCGTCGACAGGTAGTAGCTGAGGATCTCGAAATCCGCACGCGTGCGTGGGTCCTCGGTGAAGTCGTACAACGCGAGCCACTCGCCGCCCTGGTACGAGCTCAACGTCCAGAGCGCGTCATCCAGGTCGAGCCGGAACGCCCAGTCGCCCTGCTGCTCGAACGCGTCCTGCAACAGCGGCAGCGGCGTCAACAGACCGCCGTTGCCGAAACCCACGTCCACCAACCACTTGCGGTCCACCCGCAGCAACGCGTGCGTGCGCGGAAGGTCGCCCTCACGGCCCAGCAGCACACGCGCGGCCAGCGCCGTGACCTCGAACCCGAACCGTTCCAGCACCGCCGCGAACAGCAGGTTCTGCTCGTAGCAGTAGCCGCCGCGGCGGTGGCGCACCATCTTTTCCTGGAGCGACGGCACGTCCAGCGTGATCGGCACCCCCAGGACGATGTCCGCGTTCTCGAAGGAGATCGACCGGAGGTGCGCGCGGTGCAGGCCGCGCAGGGTGGTGATCGCGTCGGCGTCCGGGTCGGGCCGGAAGCCGACGCGCGTCAGGTAGGCGTCGAGGTCGAGGAGTTCACCGTTCCACACCGCTCCAGCATGTCACCCGGTCGCGACCGCGGGCGGCTCCGGGACGTTCTCGGCCTTGGTGCCGGCGGGCATCGCCCACCTGAACGCGCGCATCAGCGCGTACTGGACCTTGAGCGCGGTGCCGACGTCACCGGTTTCCAGGACCTGCTTGAGCGCGGCCAGGACCGCCTTCTACGTGCCGTCACCCGCGTGCCGCCGGCGACCTCGCTGAGCTCCCACGTGACCAGCGTCCACGGGTCGTCGCGCATGGTGCGGCGCTGGGTGTGCGACAACGGCCGAGGTGGGTCGACCTCCACCACCCGCCCGACGACGAACACCCGCGTCCCGTCCGCGGGCCGGTAGTAGAGCGGCGCGCCGGCCCGGAGGTCGGAGTCGAGCACGGCATCCATCATGGCGCGCTGCTTGCCGTCGAGCTTGGTCAACTCGGCCCAGACCGCGCCGATGGGCGCGGCGATCACGACGCTGTGCAGGAGCTCCCGTCCAGCCAACGTCCTCCTTCTTCTCGTGAGCACGTTCGACGGTGTCCTTGAGCCCCACGAGAGCGGCCGCTCAGGGCTGCTCGAACTCCGCGACCCACCGCCGGTGGATCTGCTGGATGGGCACGCGGTTGAGGTGGTTGACCCGCTGCCGGCCGCGCGGTTCGACCAGCACCAGCTCGGCATCACGCAGGACGCGGAGGTGCTGCACCACCACGTGCCGATCCACCGTCAACGCCTTGACCACCTCACCCGTAGTCCGCGGCCCGGTCCGCAACACATCCACCGCTCCTCCACCCACACGCCCGGTGCCACTCAAATCCCATGCGACCACCACGGCCACCGGTTGTCACAAGTTCGCCGTCCCGTTCAAACGTCACTCCTGGTAGTGAAACGCCTGCTGAACGGGCACATACCGGCCAGTAATTTCGTTGCCGAGGAATGAGGAAGGAGGCACGGCGGCGAGTGTCGCGGGGTGCGCGGCGAGCGCGGAGCTACTGGGGTATGCGTGCCCGGCGGACCGGTGAGCAGGTCACGGCCACCGCTTGGACCACCAGGCCCGTGACGCCGACCCAGACGGCCGTGCGCGGGCCCGCGTGGTGGGCGATGAGGCCGCCCACGGGGGCCCCGATCACGATCATGCCGCGGTTCAGGGAGCGGATCGTGGAGTTCATCCGGCCTTGCAGGTGGTCCGGGGTGATGGCTTGGCGGTAGCCCATCTCGGGTGGGCTGTCGATGCCCACGCCGAAGCCCCACGTGAACTGGGCGGCGGCCAGGATCGCCAGGCCGGTGGGGGTCGCGTCGGCGAACGGGATCAGGGCGAACGCGGCCGGGGTCAGCCAGCGGCCGAGGACGATGACCGGGCCGGCGCCCAGGCGGGTGGTGCCGGTGGTGGAGAGCGACGCGCCGAGGACCGTGCCCACGCCGGCGGCGGCGAAGGTGAGGCTGAGTTCGAACTCGTCGAAGCCGAGTTCCTTGTGCACGAAGAACGCGAACACCGGGGTGACCATGCTGTTGAACAGGAACCACACGTGTGACGTGAGCGCGAGCGGCGCCAGGACGGGGTGGCGGTAGACCCACGTCAGGCCGTCGCGGATTTCGCGCTTGAGGTTGCGGGTTTCGGGGGTGGGCACGGTTTCCGGGACTCGGATGGTCGCCAGGACCAGCGCCGACACCACGTACGACACCGCGTCCAGGACGATCGCGAAGGGCGCGCCGACCGCCTTGACCAGCCAGCCCGCGACCAGCGGACCGGCGGTCTGGGTGACCGCGCGGGTCTGCTCCATCCGGGCGTTCGCGGTGATCAGGCGTTCGGGCGGGACGAGTCGGGGCAGGAACGACTGGTGCGCGGCGTCGTACAGCAGTGACAGCGTCCCGAACACCGCGACCAGCCCGGTCAGGACGGGCAGCGTGAGCGCGCCCAGCGCGTGCAACGTCGGGATCAGCGCCAGCACCGCGGCCCGCGCCACGTCCGCGCCGATCAGGATCGGCCGCCGCCGCCGGCGGTCCGCGAGCACCCCGGCCAGCAGGCCGAACAGCAGGTACGGCAGCCACTGCGCGGCGCTGAGCACGCCGAGGTCGGCGGCGCCGGCCCCGAGCTGGTCCATGGCCAGGATGCCGAGCGCCAGGGTCGTCACGTGCGTGCCGAGCATCGACACGGCGTCGGCCGTCCAGAACCGAGCGAACATCACATGGGTGATGATCCCCCGGCGTTGACAGCCCACGGGCGGGAATGGTGTCATTCGATTGGTAAAGCTCTTGCCGAATCCGCCGCCGTGCCCCGGACGCGAGACCTCTCGCGACACGTTAGGAGCGCGAACGTGGAACTGGCCCGTACCAACCCAGCACCTGCCAACCGCCCACCGGAGTCGACGCGTGGCAGGGATCTGTCCCGTCGCACGGTCTTGGCGGGCGCGGCCGCCGTGCCGCTGATAGTGGCCGGAGGTGGCGTGTCCGCTGCCGCCGCGTGGCGTCTGCGCTGGAGTCCGCAGGCGTCCGACCAGGGCCTCGACGCGTTCGAGAACGTCGAGGACGACCGCGCCGGCTCACACCCCGGCGTCGAGCACATCACCGTGCGCGGATCGGACTACCGGTTCGACATGCACACCCGCGACCGCGACACGTCGACCGACCGGCAGCGCAACGAGGTCGCCGGCATGCGGTCCGACGGCGGCAACGTCGTCCTGCGCGAGGGCGAGACGTGGCGGTTCACCTACTCGATGTTCATCCCGTCCAGCCTCAAGGCGACCACCACGTTCACCCACGTCATGCAGACCAAGATGCCCGGTCTGGGCTCGCTGCCGGTCACGGTCATGTCGTTGCGCCGCACGGGTGGCACCCAGCGCATCGAGTTCAAGGTGGTCGAGGGCAACGTCCTGGTCGGCGCGACCGACCTGGCCCCGCTGCACAACCGGTGGCTCGACACCGAGGTCGAGATCAAGATCGGCGACGGCACCGCCGGTCGCGTCCGCTGGATCCTCCGCAACGACGGCAAGACCGTCCTCGACCAGGCGAAATCGGGCGTCGACACGTGGCTGGGCGACCGCCTGCGCCCGAAGTGGGGCATCTACCGGTCACTCGGCGACACCTCCGGCGCGCTCCAGAACTGCTACCTGCTGCTGCGCAACCTGAAGGCATATAAGTTCGAGTGATGCTGCACGAGATCATCGAGGCCACGCGCGGCGTGATCGACCTGCTGGACGAACGCCAGCGCGTGGCCGCGTTCCGTGCCGCCACCGACGACGAGCTCCGCCGGAGTTGGGCGTACACGCCCGGTCCACGTCCCGGTGTCGTGCTCGGCGACCTCCGCCGCGACCAGCGCAAGGCCGTGCACCGCCTGCTGTCGTGCGTGCTCAGCCCGCACACGTACGCGCAGGTGGCGTCCGTGATGGCGTTGGAAGACGTGCTGGACGACCGGGAGGGCGGCCGGCGCGACCGCCACCAGGGCGACTACTGCACCGTCCTGCTCGGCGAGCCCGGCGACGACCCGTGGGGCTGGCGGTTCGAGGGCCACCACCTGTCGATCAGCGTGGTGGTGGTCGACGGCCGCATCGCGGCGACCCCGTTCTTCCTCGGCGCGAACCCCGCGCGCGTCACCTACCGGTGCCGGACGGTCGTGCAGCCGTTGCGCCTGGAGGAGGAGCTGGCACGGGAGCTGCTGGACCGGATGGGGCGCACGGCGCGCGGTCTGGCCGTGGTCGGTGACCGACCGCCGCCGGACCTGCTGACCGGCAACCAGCCGGCGGTCGGCGACATCGAGCCGCAGGGCGTGACGCCCGCGCAGCTCGACCGCGCGTCCCGGGGCCTGCTGGTCGGCCTGGTCCGCTGCTACCTGGACCGCCTGCACAGCGACCTCGCCGACGACGAGTTCGACCAGCTCGACCTCGACCGGCTGCACTTCTCGTGGCAGGGTTCGGCGCGCCGGGGCGAGGGCCACTACTACCGCATCCAGGGGCCGGAGTTGCTGATCGAGTACGACAACACCGCGAACGACGCCAACCACGCGCATTCCGTGTGGCGCAGGCGATCGGGTGATTTCGGCGAGGACCTGATCGCCGCGCACCGCAGCGCGGTGAGACACCGGTGACCCCCGAGGAGGCGATCGCCGAGCAGGAGCGGTTGCGCCCGCTGGTGCGGCCGTGGGCCGATCCGGACCTGAACGTCAGGTACGTCGCCGGGCTCGACGTGTCCTACGCCGACGACGACCGGCTGGCCGGCGCGGTGGTCGTGCTGGACGTCGAGAC
The DNA here is from genome assembly GCF_000328705.1 of Saccharothrix espanaensis DSM 44229. NCBI lineage: Bacteria > Bacillati > Actinomycetota > Actinomycetes > Pseudonocardiales > Pseudonocardiaceae > Saccharothrix > Saccharothrix espanaensis. Next base: position 1,781,879 of record NC_019673.1, read on the forward strand.
GCTGTACACGGTCGACACGGCCGTCGTCCTGGGCACCGCCGACTTCCCCTACCTGCCGGGGCTGTTCGCGTTCCGCGAGCTGCCGCCGCTGGTCCGCGCGCTGGAGAAGCTGTCCGTCACACCGGACCTGCTGGTGTGCGACGGGCAGGGACTGGCGCACCCCCGGCGGTTCGGTCTGGCGTGCCACCTGGGCGTGGTGACCGACCTGCCGAGCGTCGGGGTGGCGAAGACGCCGATGGGCCGGTTCGAGCAGCCGTCCGAGGAACGTGGCTCGGTCACCGACCTGGTGGAGGACGGCGAGGTCGTCGGGCGCGCGCTGCGCACCCGTGAGGGGGTCAAGCCGGTGTTCGTGTCGGTGGGGCACAAGATCGACCTGGACCGCGCGTGTGCGGAGGTGCTGCGCCTGTGCGTCGTGCGACTGCCGGAGACGACTCGCCGTTCGGACGCGCTGGGGCGTGCTCAGCTCAGGTAGGCCAACCCCGGGTGCCGCTGGATGTAGGTGTCCAGCAGGCTTTTCGCGGTGCCGACCGAGTCGACCAGGGGGTGCAGGGCGAACGCCTTCAGCGCGGCCGCCCTGGTGCCCTCCAGCACCAGCCGGTCGACGGCTTTCACCGACGTGACCAGCCCGGCGGCGTGGTCGGGCAGCGGGCTGACCGGCAGCGGGCGCGCGCCGCCGGCGTCGACCTCGCACGGCACCTCCACCACCGCATCGGAATCCACAGTGGACAGGGTGGAACCGTTGCGGACGTTGAGGATCAGCCGGGCGGTCTCCTTCGACGCGATGGCTTGCATGAGGTCCAGCGCCACGTGCTCGTACCCGCCGCCCTCCAGCGAGTCGCGCTCCTGCTTCATGTAGGTCGCCTCGCGCTCCAGCCGGGTGGTCTCCCAGTCGACTTCGCCCTGGTAGAACCGCTTCTGCTGGCGCAGCAGGAACCCGCCGCGGTCGTCGCCCAAGGCGTCCCGCGTGTCGTAGTAGTAGTGCAGGTACTCGTTGGGCACGACACCCAACGCCTGCAGAAACTCCACGCCGAACAACCGGCCTTCTTCGAACGACAGCAACGCCTCGGAGTCGGCCAACAACCCCGGCAGCAGGTCCTCGCCGCCCCGCCGAACCCCTTGCAGCCAGCCGAGGTGGTTCAACCCGGCGTAGTCGAACGTCACGCCCTCACCCGTCACGCCGTCACCCGTCACGCCGTCACCCGTGACACCGTCGCCCGTGACGCCGAGTGCGTGGGCGACCCGCCGGCACAGCCCGACCGGTGAGTCGCAGATGCCGATCACCCTCGGCCCGAGGTGCTCCGCCATCGCCTCGGTGATCAGACCGGCGGGGTTGGTGAAGTTGATCACCCACGCCTCGGGGGCCAGCCGGGCGATCCGGCGCGCGATGTCGCGCGCCACCGGGACCGTGCGCAGCCCGTACGCGACGCCGCCCGCGCCGACGGTCTCCTGGCCCAGCACGCCGTGCGCGTGCGCCACCTCCTCGTCGGTGGCCCGTCCGGCGAGCCCGCCGACGCGGATCGCGGAGAACACGAAGTCCGCGCCGCGCAACGCCTCGTCCAGGTCGGTGGTGGCGGTGGTGCGCGGCCCGCCGTCCAGCACGGCCCGGATGCGCGCCAGGCGGGTCGCGTCGACGTCGTGCAGGACGAGTTCGTCGACCCACCCGGCGGCGACCAGCGCCCGGTGCACCAGCGGCACGCGGAACCCGCCGCCGCCCAGGATGACCAGCCTCATGCGTCCCATCCTGCCTGTTCCAGCAGCCCGATGAAGGCCGACGTCAGCGGATCGGGCTCTTTGGGGCCGAACGCGGCCAGTTCGCGCCGCACCGGCGGGTCCGGCCGCACCACGACCCCGTCGAACGTCTCCGGCAGCACGTTGCGCGGCACCAGCGCGGGCCCCAGCCCCGCCGCCGCCAGCACCGGCACGGACGCGGTCTGCTCGGTCCGCACCGCCGCCCACGGCTGGAACCCGCGCTCCCGGCACGCCGCGTCCACGAAGTCCGCCAGCCCGTTGCCCGGCGCGGGCAGCACCCAGCCCTGGTCGGCGAACGACCGCAGGTCCACCGGCCCGTCGTGGGCCGTTCCCGGCGGCAGGACCAGCACGAACTCCTCCCCGCCCAGGTAGTGGCAGTACCCGGACCACTCCACCGGCCTCGGCCCGACCGCCACGTCCGCCTGGCCTCGCGTCATGGCCTCGCGCAGCTCGTCGGCGTGCCGGTGCTCGAACAGCCGGATGCGCACGTCCGGGTGCAGCGCGCGCCACTTGCGCAGCACGGGCGGCAGCGCGCCGAGCGTCAACGAGTACACCGTCGCCACGGCGAGTTCGCCGCACTCCAGGCCGCCTACGCGCCGGGCGGCGGTCGCAGCGCGTTCCGCGTCGGCGAGGGCCGAGCGTGCGAACGGCAGCCACGCACGTCCTGCCGGGGTGAGCCGCACGGCACGCGGCAGCCGGTCGAGCAGGGGAGTGCCCACGGATCGCTCCAGCGCCCGGATCTGGTGCGAGAGCGCGGGTTGCGTGACGTGCAACAGTTCAGCGGCGCGGGTGAAGGACCCTTCGTCCACGACGGTGACCAGGTACTCGAACTGCCGCAGCGTCATGACATGAGTTTATGGCAAAGGTAGAGAACATGCCTTGGACTTATGGGTGTCACCCGTCGGATGATCGGTCCATGGCATTGAACGACCAAGCCCGCGTCGCTCTGGAGAAGACCGCCGGAGCGCCGTCCGCGGAGGAGCCGACCGTCCACGACGCGCGGCGAACCTTCCTGGGTATGAAGGCTTTCCAAAGCGAGCCGACGCCGGCCCTGGTCGAGCACCTGTACGTGCCCGGCCCCACCGCCGACCTGCCCGGCCGCGTCTACCGGCCCCTCGGCGACAGCCCGTCCGACCAAGGTCCGTTCGGCGATGGCCCGTTCCCCGCGATCGTGTTCCTGCACGGCAGCGGGTTCGTGGTCGGCAACCTCGACGTGTACGACGTGTTCCTGCGCGCGCTGGCCACCACGACCGGGCACGTGGTGCTCGCGGTGAACTACCAGAAAGCGCCTGAACACCCGTTCCCGATCCCGTTGGACGACTGCTACGCGGCCACGTCCTGGCTGTTCGACCACGCCCGCGAACTCGGCGTGGACCCCGCGCGGATCGGCGTCGCCGGTGACAGCGCGGGCGGCACCCTCGCCGCCGCCGTGACGCTCAAGGCCCGTGAGAACGGCCTGCGCCTCGCGTTCCAAGTGTTGGTCTACCCGCCGTTGGACACCGACTTCGACACGCCGTCTTACGTCGACAACGCGACCGGGTACGGCCTGGAGCGCGACGGCATGAGGTGGTTCTGGACGCAGTACCTGGGCGACAGGGAGCCGTGTGCGCTCGCCGCGCCGCTGCGGGCTGAGCTGCACGACCTGCCGCCCGCGTTCGTGGCGCTCGCCGAACACGACCCCGTGCGGTCGGACGGCGAGCGTTACGCCGACAAGCTCGCCGCAGCGGGCGTCCCGGTGCACGTAAGGCACTTCGACGGCGCTGTCCACGCGTTCGTGCTGATGGACGCGCTGGTGGACGAGCCGCGCATCTTGCTCGGCGAGCTCACGACCTGGTTGGGAGAGCTCTGATGCCGCTCGCACTCGTCGCGCTGGCGATCGGCGCGTTCGGCATCGGCACCACGGAGTTCGTGATCGTCGGCCTGTTGCCGCAGGTCGCCGCCGATCTTGGCGTGTCGATCCCGTCCGCCGGGCTGCTGGTGTCCGGCTACGCGCTCAGCGTCGTGGTCGGCGCGCCGCTGATCACCGCCGGCGGCTCCCGGTTGCCGCGCAAGAAGCTGCTCGTCGGGCTGATGGCCCTGTTCATCCTCGGCAACCTCCTGTGCGCGGTGGCCGACAACTACACCCTGCTGATGATCGGCCGCGTGGTGGCCGCGCTGTGCCACGGCGCGTTCTTCGGCGTCGGCGCGGTGGTGGCGTCCGGCCTGGTCGCGCCGGACCGGCGGGCGCGCGCTATCGCGCTGATGTTCACCGGTCTTACCGTGGCGAACGTGCTCGGCGTGCCGATGGGCACCGCGCTCGGGCAGTCGTTCGGCTGGCGTTCGACGTTCTGGGCCGTGACGGCGCTGGGGGTCCTCGGCCTGATCGGGATCATCGCGCTGGTGCCGCCGCAGCCCGCGTCGGACGGCTTGCGCGGCGAACTGGAGGTGTTCCGCCGACCGGGCCTGTGGCTCGCGCTGGGCACTACGGCGCTGGGCTTCGGCGCGGTGTTCGCGTCGTTCACCTACATCGCGCCGATGATGACCGAGGTGGCCGGGTTCTCACCGGGTGCGGTGACGTGGTTGCTCGTGCTGTTCGGGGCGGGCCTGTGTGTCGGGAACGTGCTGGGCGGACGTGCCGCGGACCGCAGTCTGATGCCGAGCCTCTACGCGATCCTGGCGCTGCTGGTCGTCGTCCTAGTGGCGTTCGTGTTCACCGCGCAGTCCCAACTGTTGGGCGCCGTGACGATCGCGCTGCTCGGCGTGGTCGGTTTCGCGACCGTGGCACCGCTGCAAACCCGGGTGCTGCAACAGGCCGAAGGCGCTCCCGCGCTCGCTTCGGCGGCCAACATCGCCGCGTTCAACCTCGGCAACGCGGCGGGCGCGTGGCTCGGCGGCGTCGCGATCGACGCCGGATTCGGCTACACGGCGCCGAACTGGGTGGCCGCGCTGATGGCCCTGGGCGCGCTCGGCGTCGCGTTGGCGGCCGGCCGGGTCGGTCCGCGCGCCGGTGCCCGCATCAGCCCGGCGGACGAGTCTGCACACGGAGTCCGTGCTGGTCAAGGGCCGATCGGCGGGTCTTGATCTATCGTCCACAGTGGACTCAGGTGGCCCTTGACACGTCTCGCGGGGTGGGGGGAAGGTCTGCACCGACCTGTCCTGCGCATGATGGGGGAACAGCTGTGAAGGGTGTTCGGAGAGCCGCGGTGCTCGCGGCTCTGGCAACGCTGCCGCTGGGCCTGCTGCCCGCGGTGGCCTCGGCCGCGCCGGAAGGCCCGGTGTTCAAGGACGGCGAGGCACAGCCCGTCTTCAGCGCCACCGACGTGGTGAAGGAGAGCGTCTGGGTCCGCGCGCCGGTCGACAGCGACCGCGACGGCCGGGACGACGAGGTCTACGCCGAAGTGGTGCGCCAAGGGGCCACGAACCGCGGCCTCAAGGTGCCCGTGGTGTTCTTCAACAGCCCGTACTTCTCCGACGGCAACGACGTGGCCAACCACAACGTCGACGTGGAGCTGTACGTGCCCAACCGGCACGGTGGCTACGACAGGCGCGACGGGTCGCAGCTCAAGGCGCAGGCCGACGAGCGGATCAACGCGGCCGTGGGTCCCAACGCCGGCCCCATCACCTCCGCGCGCTACGAGTCGTACTTCATCACGCGCGGGTTCGCCATGGTGTACGCCGAGTCGTTGGGCACCGGCAAGTCCAGCGGCTGCCCCACCTCCGGCGGGCGCAACGAGACCATCGGGTCCAAGTCCGTCATCGACTGGCTCAACGGCCGCACGACCGCGCGTGACGCGGCGGGCAAGAAGGTCAAGGCCACGTGGACCACGGGCAAGGTCGGCATGATGGGCGTGTCGTACAACGGCACGCTGCCCAACGCCGTGGCGTCCACGGGCGTGCGCGGCCTGGAGGCCATCGTGCCGATCGCGGCCATCTCCAGCTGGTACGACTACTACCGCGCCGACGGTGCCGTGGTCGCGCCGGGCACGTACCAGGGCGAGGACCTGGACGTGCTCGCGGAGTACGTCTACACGCGTGAAGACCGCGAGATCTGCAAGCCGATCATCGCCGAGGTCGCGAAGAAGCAGGACCGGGTCACCGGCGACTACAGCGCGTTCTGGGACGAGCGGAACTACGTCAAGGACGCCCACAAGGTCCGTGCGGCGGTGCTCGCCGTGCACGGCCTGAGCGACTGGAACGTCAAGACCAAGCACGTCGCGCAGTGGTACGAGGCGCTGCGGCGCAACGGCGTCGACCACAAGATCTGGCTGCACCAGTCCGGTCACACCGACCCCGACACGCTGCGGTCGGTGGAGTGGCGGCGGACGATCAACAAGTGGTTCAGCCACTACCTGTACGGGCTCGACAACGGCATCGAGAAGGAGCCGAAGTCGACCATCCAGCGCGAGGACCGCAAGACGTGGACCGACGAGGCCGACTGGCCCGCCCCGGGCACGTCCAAGGCAAAGCTGTACCCGTGGGCCGGAGGTTCCGCCAAGGGTGCGCTGAAGTCGTCGTCGGTGCCCGGCAGGCCCGTCGTGGAGTCGCTGCGGGACGACTCGTCCAAGCTCGCCGAGGACTTGGTCGACCTGCCCAGCTCCGGTAACCGGCTCTCTTACGCGACCCGTGCGTCGGCCACGCCGCTGCGGCTGTCCGGCACGCCTCGCGTGGAGCTGTCCGTGTCGTTCGACCAGCCCGCGGCCAACGTGACCGCGCTGTTGATCGACCGCGCGCCGGACGGGACCAGCCACGTGATCACGCGTGGGTGGACCGACCCGCAGAACCGCAACGGGCAGTCCAAGTCGAAGCCCATCACGCCGGGGCGCACGTACCGGATCGACGTGGAGTTGCAGCCGCAGGACTACATCGTGCCCGCCGGGCACACGGTGGAGTTCGTGCTGGTCTCCAGCGACTACGACTACACGTTGCGGCCCAAGCCGGGCGCGGGGTTGTCCATCGATCTCACGTCCACGACCGTGGAACTCCCCGTGGTCGGCGGGCCTGCGGCACTGCGTCGTTCAGTCGGTTAGCAAGTAATTCACCAGGGGGCTACCTGGTGAGTCTTCCACTTTGGCGGCTGGGCGTGGTCGGATCGCCACACCCAGTCGTCAAGGAGGTTGGCTGATGCGCCGTGTGCTCGCAACGGTTCTCGTCGCGCCGCTGATCGGTCTCGCCCTCACGCCGGGCCAGGCCGCGGCGGCCCCGAACTTCCAGCTCCCGTTTCCGTGCAACCAGGTGTGGGAGGGTCAGACCCGCACCAACCACAGTCCCGCGAACTCGGTCGACTTCAACCGTGCGAACGACGACGGTGACCCGGTCGTCGCGTCCGCCGCGGGCACCGTGACCAGGGTCGCGAACGAGGGCAGCACCAGCTACGGCCGGTGGGTCGAGATCGACCACGGCGGCGGCTGGCGGACCCGGTACGCGCACCTGTCCGCCCAGCGGGTGACCGTGGGGCAGTCGGTCCGGCTCGGGCAGTCGATCGGCAACGTCGGGACCACCGGGGGATCGACCGGGCCGCACCTGCACTACGAGCAGAGGCTCAACGGTGTGGACCAGAAGGCGAAGTTCAACGGGACCCTGGCGTACTACTGGGGCTCGCGCAGCTACACGAGCCGCAACTCGTGCAGCGGCGTCGACGGGACCGTCGGGACCACCAGCGGTGCCGCGGTGACCATCCGCTCCGGTCCGGGGACGGGTTATGCGGCGGTCGGCTCGGTGGCGAGCGGTGCCTCGGTGACGATCCGGTGCCAGGCCAAGGGCGAGTCGATCACCGGCAAGTACGGCACCACGGTGTGGTGGGACCAGATCGGTTCCGGGTACATCTCGGACGCTTACGTGTACACGGGCTCCGATGGTCAGGTCGCGCCCAGCTGCTGACGCTCTTTATCCATCATTCTTCGCTTCCCCTTACGCACTCCGTGGCGTGAGGGGGAGTTTTTTATGCTTTAGGGCACCGCGCCGAATTGGCCAATTGCGCCAAGCGTCATTCGATCGGGTTGCAATGGTGGCCAACCCCCGATTCCTCCGACAAAATCAATGCCATGACAACCCCCACCAAGCCCAGTCACCTCCGCACCCCGGGCGACGTGATCGCCGCCCTGCCCTACCTGCTCGGCTTCCACCCGGCCGATTCCCTGGTCCTGCTGGTCCTGGAGGGCGGCTCGATCGCGCAGACCCTGCGCCTCGACCTGCCCGCCACCCGGAACGACCGCAGGGTCGCCGACGAGCTGGCCCTGTCCTTACGAGGTCGCCCACACACGCACGCCGTGGCCGTGGTCGTCGGCGGTGGCCGCGGCGACCCACCCGAGCTGCTGCCGCGTGAGCACCTCGTGGAGGAGCTGACGGCGTCCCTGGGCTACGTGGGCGTCCGCGTCACGTGCGCCGCATGGTCGCCGGCCACCGCGAAGGGCTCGCCCTGGCTCAGCTACCACGACCTGGGCGACCAAGGCGTGGTCCCGGACCCGGCGACGACCACCATCGCCGCCAGGGCGGTGGCGCAGGGCCTGGTCACCCACCGGGACCGGGAAACCCTGGCCGCCACCCTCACCCCGGACCCGCCGGAAGCCCTGTCCCGCCGCTCCGCGCTGCTGGACAAGGCGGCGGCGGAGGCCGAGATCGGCGAGACCGAGGACTCCGCGACCATGGTCCGGCACCGGACCTTGGTGAAGGCCGAGGTGGCACGGGCCCGGTCCCGGACGAATCCGCTGACCGACCAGGAGGTCGCCGACCTGGCCTACGCGCTGTCCGACCCGTGGGTGCGCGACGCCAGCCTCGCCGACGCGATCAGCGACCATGCCGAGGCGGCCGAACGCCTGTGGATAGAACTGACCAGGGCCAGCCCCACGCCGGAACGAGCCGAGCCCGCCGCACTGCTGGCGTTCTCGGCCTACATCCGGGGCGACGGAGCCCTGGCCCTGATGGCGATGGACCGCGCCGAAGAAGCGATGCCCGGCCACCGCCTGACGGTCCTGCTCCGCACCGCCCTGGAAAACGGAATGCCACCCTCCACCGTCAAAGGCCTGGCCGAACGAGCCGCAGCCGCCGACTGGATCCCCAAACCCGACCCAGACCCACCCCTGGCAACCCCTCACCCCGACACCCCAGACCCGCCAACCCCCTAAATTTGCCCACCCGCTCACCAGCCGCCCGCGCACCCACGTCATTTCGCTCCGCGATTCCTCGTCCACCCACGGCGGGCCCACATCGCAATTCCCGTCGACGCACCGTTCAGACCCAACCACCGGAATTCGACCGTCGTTCCGCGTCCCGGGGCGGAGTCGCTCGGTCCCGGACAATCCTGGGCGCTGTCTCGGTCCGGACGGAAAGGTGACCGACCGCGCCGGTTCGCCGCCGGCAATCGGCATTCCGGCGGGCGACTCCGCACGACAGCCAGGCCAGGACCTTGATCAATCAGTCGATAGGTGTGGTACCGGGTGCAGAACGCATTCCACCGTGGCCGGGGTCGTGGGCGCGGCGGTGGTCAGTGGCCGATGGTGACGCCGGACCAGTAGATCGTGGTGCCGGTGCGCAGTCCTCGGTGGTCGCGCAGGACGTCGAAGTCGGCGGTGAACCCGCTGCCGTCGGCTCGGGTGCCGCGCAGGTGGAGCACGGTGGTGCTGTTCCCCGCCTGACGGGTTCCGATGACCTCGGGGCGGTCTTGGCCGGGGAACTGGCCGGCTTGGGTGGCTCCTAGGAGGAGGTTCCGGCAGATGCCCGGCATTGCGGCGGCGGACTCGCACAGGGCGGCGTGGCTGCCGGTCCGGACTTGGTGCACCACGTCGTCCAGCACGGCTTCGGCTTCGGCACGGCTTGGGGGATCGGGGTGGTCGGCGCGGGTGAGTGCCGCGTAGCCGCCGATCAGCAGGGCCACGCCGAGGGCCGTTGCGACGGTGGCGACGGTCGCGGTGGCGACGGGCGGTCGTCGTCGGGGGTGCCATACGGGTGCCACGGGGGTGCCGCCTTCGTCGCAATCGTTTGCGGGGCGCGGGGCGCGGGGCGCGGGCGCCGGGTCCGGGCGGCCTCGCGTGCGGGCGGCGGCGGTGTCGGCCCCGCTGTGGGCGGGGCCGACACCGGTCGGGTGATGGGTGTTACAGGAGCTCCGGGCGTCGCCAGGGCTCGTCCAGGACGTGTTCGGCCAGGAAGGAGTAGATGGTCTCGTACCAGACCTTGGCGTTGCCGGGGGTCAGGACCCAGTGGTTCTCGGTCGGGTAGTACAGGAACTTCGCCTGCACGCCGTGGCGCACCAGGTCGAAGTACAGGCGCTGCCCCTCGCCGATCGGGACCCGGTAGTCCTTGTCGCCGTGGATCACCAGTACCGGGGTCTTGATGTCCGCGGCCCGCAGGTGCGGCGAGTTCGCCCGCACCCGCTCCTGCTGGCGCAGCGGGTCGCCCATCTCGCGGATCCAGTAGTACGAGTCGTCCGTGGTCCCGGTGAACGCGTCCAGGTGCCACAGCGACGCGTGCGTCACGATCGCCCGGAACCGGTCGGTCTGGGTGGCGATCCAGTTCGCCATGTACCCGCCGAACGACCCGCCCATGGCGGCCGTGCGGCTGTCGTCGATGTCGTCGCGGTGGACGGCCACGTCGGTGATCGCCATCAGGTCCGTGTACGGCTTCGCGCCCCAGCTGCCCCAGCCGGCGGCGATGAACTCCGGGCCGTAGCCGGTCGACAGGGCCGGGTCGGGGAGCAGGACCGCGTAGCCCTTGGCGGCCATCAGCCACGGGTTCCAGCGCCAGCTCCAGCCGTTCCAGCTCATCACCGGGCCGCCGTGCACCCACAGCAGCAGCGGCGCGGGCTGGTCGGCGGAGCAGCCGGTGGGCAGGACCAGCCACGCGCGGACCGTGCGGCCGTCCTCGACGACCGTCTCGATCTCGGTCAGCGTCCCGGGCAGTGACTCGACCCGGCCGGGAGCGGGCAGGACGACGGGCTCCTGCTCCGGGGTGGCCAGGTCCAGGCGCACCGGCTGGGCGGGCTGGTCGACGGCGTTGCGCAGCGCGTACACGTGCTGCGCGCCGACCCGCACGTCCGCGTACGACCCGGTCGCGGTGAGCCGGATCAGCTCGCCACTGGCCAGGTCGAGCCGCCAGATGGGTTGGTGGCCGCGCAGCGCGCTGGTGAAGTACACCGCCGTGCCGTCCGGGGCGACCACCGGGTGCTCGGCCTCCTCGGCGAAGTCCGGTGCCAGCTCGGTGATCGTGCCGTCCAGGTCGATCCGGACCAGGGCGTTGCGCCACGGCTGGTCCGGCGTCGAGTCGAACACCCGCACCGCGATCACGCCCGACGAGTCCGGCAGGAACGTGGCCTGGGCGAACGAGTGGTCCGCCAGGTCCGCCAGCACGCGGCCCGGTGAGCCGTCCGCCGGGCTCAGCCGCAGGCGCACCCGCGGGCCGTAGGCGGCGCTGACGTCGACCCGCTCGGTGTGCACGACCCACCGGCCGTCCGGGCTGATCACCGCCACGTCGTCCAGGCGCGCGTCGGCGTCGGGCGTGAGGTCGGTCAGGTCGGCGGCGGTGAGCCGGTCGCCGGTCAGCCGGCCGGTGAGCAGCCTCGGGTAGGCGGGGCCGAGGTCGGAGTCCCAGTACCGCACCGGGTACGACTCGTACAGGACCGCGGTCACGCCCGCGTCCTCGCGGGCCTTGCGGTGCGCCTCGTCCGAGTCGCCGAAGTCCGCGGCGGGGTGCGCGCCCGCGGTCAGCAGCAGCGTGCCCGCTTCGGCCGCCACCTCGACCCGGTCGACGCCGCCGACCGGGCGCAGCAGCTCGCGGGCCTCGCCGACCTCGGGCAGCAGCCACAGGGCGGTCTTGTCCTTCGCCTTGCCCTCGGCGGGCCTGCCCTGCTGGTCCGGCCGCGAGGACAGGAACAGCAGCGCGCCGTCCGGCGTGAACACCGGGTTCGACTCGCCCTTCGCGCCCCTGGTCAGCCGGCGCGCCGGGCGCTCGCCCACCGGGTCGACCTCCCACAGCGCGCCCTGCCACGTCTTGCCGTCCGGCGACAGCTCCGCGACGACCGTGACCAGGCGTGTGCCGTCCGGGGACAGCGCCAGCGACGCGAGCCGGGGCAGCGCCGCGAACGCCGACACGTCCGCGAAGTCGCCCGCCTGGATTGTGCCGCTCATCAGGCCTCCTGAGACCGGGACTGGGTGAACTCCCACGCGTCGCGCACGATGCCGGCCAGGTCGACCCGCTCCGGCTTCCAGCCGAGCTCGGTCCGGGCCCGCTCCGCGGACGCCACCAGCACCGCCGGGTCGCCCGAGCGGCGCGGTGACACCTCGGCCGGGACCGGGTGGCCGGTGACCTCGCGGCACGCCTCGATCACCTGCTTCACCGAGAAGCCGAAACCGTTGCCCAGGTTGTAGATCCGGTGCTCGCCGCCGGTGGCGTTCGCCAGTGCCTTCAGGTGCGCGTCGGCCAGGTCCACCACGTGGATGTAGTCGCGCACGCAGGTGCCGTCGTCGGTCGGGTAGTCGTCGCCGTACATGGCGACCTTCTCCCGCGTGCCGGACGCCACCTGGAGCACGATGGGGATCAAGTGGGTCTCCACGGCGTGCCGCTCGCCGTAGCGCCCGTACGCGCCCGCCACGTTGAAGTACCGCAGCGACACCGCGGCCAGCCCGTGGGCGGTCGCGTAGCCGGTGATCGCGTGGTCGATGGCGAGCTTCGTCGCGCCGTAGGTGTTGGTCGGCCGGGTCGGCGCGGTCTCCACGATCGGGACCTGGTCCGGCTCTCCGTACGTGGCCGCCGTGGACGAGAACACCAGGCGCGGCGTGCCGTGCTCGCGCATCGCGTCCAGCAGCCGCAGCGACGTGACCACGTTGCCCTGCCAGTACTTCGCGGGCGCCTGCTGGGACTCGCCGACCAGCGACTTGGCGGCGAAGTGCAGCACGCCGTCGAAGCCCTCGGCGAGCACCGGGCCGATCACGTCGTCGATGTCCTCCGCGATCAGCCGGGCGCCCTCGGGGACCGCGTCCGCGTGCCCGGTGGACAGGTCGTCGAGCACGACCACCTCGTGTCCGGTCTCGACCAGTCGAGCCGCGCACACGCTGCCGACGTACCCCGCACCGCCCGTGACGAGCAGCTTCACCGTGATCCCCGCTTCCTGTAGTGCCGTCAATGCTCCCGGCCCGCGCCCGCCGAGGGCACCGCCGGGAAGGTCCTTGGTGTCGCCCAATCGCGTTCCGCGTAGGCGGCGAGCACCCGCCGCACCACCGCGTCGTGCCGTTCGACGGGCACCAGCGCGATCGCCGACCCGCCGAACCCGCCGCCGACCATCCGGGCGCCCAGTGCGCCCTCGGCCAGCGCCGAGCCGACCGCCACGTCCAGTTCCGGCACCGACACCCGGTAGTCGTCGCGCAGGCTCTCGTGCGACGCGGTCAGCAGCGGCCCGAGGTCGGCGAGCGCGCCGGCACGCAGCGCGTCGACCGCGCGCAGCACCCGCTCGTCCTCCGTCACCACGTGCCGCACCAGCGGCCGCAGGTCCTCGGGCAGCCGGGCCAGCGCCTGGTCGAGCCGGTCGAACTCCACGTCGCGCAGCGCGGGCACGCCCAGCAGCGCCGCGGCGCGCTCGCAGCCGGCCCGGCGCGAGGCGTAGCCGCCGTCGGTGTTCGAGTGGTGTGCCCTGGTGTCGACCACCAGGACTTCCAGGCCGGACGCGGCGGCGTCGAACGGGACCTGCTCGGCCTCGCCCGAGCGCACGTCCAGGAACAGCACGTGCGCCTCGGTGCACAGCAGCGACGCGGTCTGGTCGAGCAGGCCGGTCGGCGCGCCCACGAAGTCGTTCTCGGCCCGCTGCACGCGGCGGGCGATCTCCGGCCGGTCCTCGGGCACGCCCGCGAGGCCCAGCAGGGCCAGGGCGACCGCGCACTCCAGGGCGTGCGACGAGGACAGCCCGGCGCCCGCCGGCACGTCGCCGGCGATCACCAGGTCCGCGCCGCCGGTCACGCCCAGGTCGCGCAGCGCCCAGGCCACGCCGGCCGGGTAGGCCGCCCAGCCGGTGACCCGGCCGGGTTCGAGGTCGGCGACGGCGACCGGCGCGGCGTGCCGGAGCACGCCGTCGTCGCCCAGCGTCGACACGGCCAGCTTGCCGTCGCCGCGCGGCGACGCGGCCACCGCGGTGCGGTGGGGGAGTGCGAAGGGCAGCACGAAACCGTCGTTGTAGTCGGTGTGCTCCCCGATCAGGTTCACCCGACCGGGGGCGGACCACACGCCCTGGGGCGCGGTTCCGTGCAACTCACCGAACGCGAGGGCGGCGCGCTGCCCTTGGGTCACCTCGCCTGCACCAGCACGGCGTGCGCGACCGACGGGTCGAGCTCCGCGGTGGTGCCGTTGCCGCGCACCTGCACGACCTTGGCCCCGCCCATCGAGTCGACGTCGACGGTGCCGCCCGGCACCACGCCCGCCGCCTTGAGCTCGGCCATCAGCGCGGGGTCGAGCTGGACGTGCTCGGCGATCCGCCGCACCTCCACCCGGCCACCGCCCCGGCGGGCCACCTCGTCCACCCGGACCAGGTCGGCTTCGGCGGGCGGCGCGGGCTCCCCGTCGCCCAGCTTGTCCAGGCCGGGGATGGGGTTGCCGTAGGGGGAGGTGGTGGGGTTGCCGAGCAGCTTGACGAGCTTGCGCTCGACGGCCTCGCTCATGACGTGCTCCCAGCGGCACGCCTCGCTGTGCACCTGCTCCCACTCCAGGCCGATGATGTCGACCAGGAGCCGTTCGGCGAGCCGGTGCTTGCGCATGACCGCGATCGCCAGACCGCGGCCCTCCTCGGTGAGCTCCAGGTGCCGGTCGTCGGCGACGACCACCAGGCCGTCGCGCTCCATCCGGCCCACGGTCTGGCTCACCGTGGGGCCGCTCTGGCCGAGTCGCTCGGCGATGCGGGCGCGCAAAGGCACGACGCCCTCTTCTTCGAGCTCGTAGATAGTGCGGAGGTACATCTCCGTGGTGTCGATGAGGTCGTTCACACCCGCTCCCCTTCGTATGGTGCCAATGCTAGTCGCCCGCTGACGGGTGCAGGATGGTGCCGTGCATCCATTGATCAGCACCGAAGACCTGGCTGCCGCGCTCGCCGGCGCCTCTCCCCCGGTCGTGGTGGACGTCCGCTGGCGCCTGGGCGGACCCCCAGGACGTCAAGACTACGAGGTCGGGCACGTTCCAGGTGCTTTCTACCTCGACTTGGACGGCGATCTTTCCGCGGCCCCGGGCGCGGGCGGGCGGCACCCGCTGCCCGAACCAGGCGATCTCCAGCGCGTGCTGCGCTCCGCCGGGGTCCGCGAAGGTCACCCGGTCGTGGCGTACGACGGGGGTGACGGGTCGGTCGCCGCCCGGCTGTGGTGGCTGTTGCGGTGGGCCGGCCACGAGGAGGTCGCGGTGCTCGACGGCGGCTTCGCCGCGTGGGTGGCCGGCGGGCGCCCGGTCAGCGCCGAGCAGCACCGGCCCGAGCCCGGTGACGTGGTGGTCCGACCTGGTGGGATGCCCGTCCTCGACGCCGACGAGGCGGCCGCGCTGGCCCGTGACGGGGTGTTGCTGGACGCGCGCGCCGCGCAGCGGTACCGGGGCGAGACCGAGCCGGTGGACCCCCGCGCCGGGCACATCCCGGGTGCGCTCAACGCGCCGTCGGCGGAGCACGTGGACGGGGCCGGCCGCTGGCTGGGCGCGGACGCGCTGGCCGAGCGGTTCCGGGCGATCGGGGTGCGGCCGGACGCCGCCGTGGGCGCGTACTGCGGGTCGGGGGTGACGGCGTCGTCGGTGGTCCTGGCCCTGGAGGTGGCCGGTGTCACCAGCGCCGAGCGGCCCGCCGGGCTCTACGCCGGGTCGTGGTCGCACTGGTGCGTCGACCCGGCGCGTGAAGTCACCACTGGACCTCACCCCTAGTGCCGTGGGGGTGACCCGAAGGTAGGGGTCTGGTTCTAGCGCGAAAGGGGGACGTCGAAATGTCGACGCCCCCCTTTTCCACGGAAATGATCAGGCGTTGGGGATCTTCTCGAACGCCTTCGTGGCGAGCTTGAGCGCCACCTGGCACGGGTCGAACGAGTCGATCGGCGTCACGCTGGCCAGGAACGCGGGCGTGATCTCCTTCGGGTCGTCGGTGAGCATGACGAGCACCGAGCAGTCGCCGCCGCCCTCCTTGACCTCGTAGGCGGTGTTGCCGCCGACCTCGATCTCCTTGGCCTCGCCCTCGTACTCGGCGAAGGTCACCATGAACAGCACCACCGCGAAGGGCTCCTCGGTGCTCTGCACGCAGCCCTTCTCACCGGCCTTCTTCGCGCCGATGGCGGTGGCCACGTCCTCCGGGGTGAGGATGTCGCAGTCCTCGTAGCCCTCGGTCTTCTTCTTGGTGCCGATCTTGGCCTTGCCCGCGGGCTTGGTGCCGGAGGTGGGCGAGCCGGTGCCGGTGGTCTCCTTCTTGCCGCTGGTCGACGTCCTGGTCGAGGACGGCTTGCCCGACGTCGTCTTCTCGCTGTTCGCGGCGCCGGCGGCCGGCTTCGCGGAGCCGATGACCGTGGTCGCGCACCCGGTGAGACCGAGTGTCAGCGCCAGGACCAGCACGGCCGTCAGGGAGGAGCCTCGTCGCAGGTGCATGTCTGTCTGACCCCGTTCCGACGAGCGGGGTTCCATCCTCGATGGCCGCAATCCTGGCCCGTCTCGTCCCGCCAGACTCTAAGTCCTGCCGGGAGGGACTCACCCGCGTATCCACCAAGCTGTGATCACACCGCAGGTCAGACCCCTGTGAAGGCGCGCACAGCCCTCCGCTGCCCGGGGCTCCGACGATCGCCCGGTCCCCGCAGGCACGGTCGCCGGCAGCCCGCCCCGAAGCCGCCACGGCCCGATCCAGCCGCCGCGCGACGTCGCCACGGCCCGATCCAGCCCGCCGCACGACGCCGCCACGGCCCGATCCCGCATGACGCCGCCGTTGGCTGGTCGCGCCCGGTGAGGGGGCCGTGCCTGCGTCCCCGACCGATCTTGTCCGGCGTGCTCCGGCGGCGGGTGGGTGCAGGTCAGGGCGGGTGTCGGGAGCGTGACGCGGAGCGCGTGGGCGTACCGGCGGGCGGGGTGTGGGTTAGGTTGCCGGGCATGGGTGCCGACGTGGGTGATCGAGCCGCTGTCGTGTGGGACGAGTCCTTCCTCGCCTACGACCTGGGCGGGGACCACCCGCTCAACCCGGTCCGGCTGGACCTCGCCGTCCGGTTGGCGACCGCGTTGGGCGTGCTGGACGGGGTCGACCTGGTCAAGCCCGACCCGGCCACCGACGCCGAGATCGAGCGGGTGCACGAACCCGCCTACCTCTCCGCCGTGCAGGCCGCGCCGATGGCCGGCTGGGACGTCGGGCACGGGCTGGGCACCGCCGACAACCCCGTGTTCGCCCGAATGCACGAGGCCTCCGCGCTGGCCGTCGGCGGGTCGCTGGCGGCCGCGCGGAAGATCGCCTCGGGCGAGGCCAGGCGGGCGGTGAACATCGCCGGCGGGCTGCACCACGCGATGCGCGACCACGCCGCCGGCTTCTGCGTCTACAACGACTGCTCGGTGGCCATCTCCTGGCTGCTGGACAACGGTTTCGACCGGATCGCCTACATCGACTCCGACGTGCACCACGGCGACGGCGTGCAGGACGCGTTCTACGACGACCCGAGGGTGCTCACCGTCTCGCTGCACCAGAACCCGTTGAGCCTGTGGCCGGGCACCGGGCGTCCGTCCGAACTGGGCGGTCGGGGTGCGGAGGGCACGGCGGTGAACGTCGCGCTGCCGCCGGGCACGTCCGATCCGGGCTGGCTGCGCGCCTTCCACGCGGTGGTGCCTTCGCTGCTGCGCTCGTTCCGGCCGCAGGTCCTGGTCACCCAGTGCGGTGTGGACACCCACCGGGAGGACCCGCTCGCGGACCTCGCGCTGACCGTGGACGGCCACCGCGAGATCTACCGGACGTTGCGCTCGCTGGCCGAGGAGGTGTCCGGCGGGCGGTGGCTGGCGCTGGGCGGCGGCGGGTACGAGCTGGTGCGCGTGGTGCCGCGGTCGTGGACGCACCTGCTGGCGACCGTGCTGGACCGCGACGTCGACCCCGCCACCCGGCTGCCCGCCGACTGGGTGGCCCACGCCGCCGGCCGTGCGCCGGACTGGCCGCTGCCCGCCACCATGTCCGACGACGCGGACGTGGCGTTCGAACCGTGGGGCGGCGACGCGCAGACGCCGCTGGACGCCGCCGTGCGCGAGACCCGCCGCGCGGTGTTCCCGCTGCACGGCCTGGACCCCGACGACCCGAGGGACTAGCGGTGGACCCCTACGACTACCCCCGGCACTGGGAGGCCGACGTCGTGCTCAGCGACGGCGGCACGGTCCACCTGCGGCCGATCACGCCCGACGACGCGGAGAAGCTGCTGGCCTTCCACGGCCGGCTGTCCGAGCGCACCCGCTACTTCCGCTACTTCGGCCCCTACCCGCGGATGCCGAAGCGGGACGTGGAGCGGTTCAGCACCGTCGACCACTCCGACCGGGTGGCGTTCACCGCGCTGCTCGGCGACGACATCGTCGCGGTGGGCCGCTACGACCGGCTGGGCGGCGGCGGGAGCGCCGAGGTGGCGTTCGTGGTGGAGGACGGGCACCAGGGGCGCGGGCTGGGCTCGATCCTGCTGGAGCACCTGGCGGCGGCGGCCCGGGAGCGCGGGCTGAGCCGGTTCACCGCCGAGGTGCTGGCCGAGAACGGCCAGATGGTGCGGGTGTTCCGGGACGCCGGGTACAGCGTGAGCCGGGCGTTCGAGGAGGGCGTGCTGCACCTGGAGTTCGACATCGACCCGACCGAGGAGTCGGTGGCGGTGGCGCGCGCCCGTGAGCAGGCGGCTGAGGCGCGCAGCGTGCACAACCTGCTCAACCCGAAGTCCGTGGCGGTGATCGGCGCGTCGACCGACCGCACCAAGATCGGCCACGCGGTGCTGACGAACCTGCTGGAGGGCGACTTCCACGGCCCGGTGTACCCGGTCAACGCCGAGCACCGGTCGGTGCGCGGGGTGCGCGCCTACCCGTCGGTCCTGGAGATCCCGGACGACGTGGACCTGGCGGTGGTCGCGGTGCCGGCGGCGAGCGTCGACGAGGTGATGGACGCCTGCCTGGCCAAGGGGGTCAAGGCGCTGGTCGTGGTGACCTCCGGGTTCGGCGAGACCGGGCCGGACGGGTCGCTGGCCGAGCGCCGGCTGGCCGCCGAGGCGCGGGCGCACGGGATGCGGGTGGTCGGGCCGAACGCGCTGGGCGTGCTGAACACCGACCCGGCGGTGCGGTTGAACGCGACGCTCGCGCCGAGGCTGCCGGTGCGCGGCCGGACCGGGTTCTTCTGCCAGTCCGGCGCGCTGGGCACGGCGATCCTGGCCACGGCGGCGTCGCGCGGGCTGGGCCTGTCGACGTTCGTCTCGGCGGGCAACCGGGCGGACGTGTCGGGCAACGACCTGTTGCAGTACTGGGAGACCGACCCGGCGACCGACGTCGTGCTGCTGTACCTGGAGTCGTTCGGCAACCCGCGCAAGTTCGCCCGGCTGGCCCGGCGGCTGGGGCGCACCAAGCCGATCGTGGCGGTCAAGTCGGGCCGGCACGCGGTGACGCCCGCGCTGGCGGCCACGTCGGTGTCGGTGGACGAGTCGAGCGTGCAGGCGCTGTTCGAGCAGGCGGGCGTCATCCGGGTGGAGTCGCTGGCGCAGCTGTTCGACACCGCGCTGCTGCTGGCGCACCAACCGCTGCCGGCCGGGCCGAGGGTCGCGGTGGTAGGCAACTCGACGGCGATCGGGCTGCTGGCCGCCGACACCGCGCTGGCGCAGGGCCTGGAACTGGCGGGTGACCCGGTGGACATCGGCGCGCAGGCCGACCCCGAGGTGTTCGCCAAGGCGGTGCAGGACGCGCTGCGCAACCCGGACACCGACGCACTGGTGGTGGTGTTCGTGCCGCCGCTGGCGGTGCCGGGCACGGCGTTCGCGCGGGCGTTGCGGGAGGTCGCGGGCACCAAGCCGATCGTGTCGACGTTCCTGGCCGTGGAGGGCGTGCCGGACGAGCTGGCGGTGGCCGGGCCGGACGGCGCGCCGGGCCGGGGTTCGGTGCCGTCCTACCCGAGCCCGGAACGGGCCGTGCTCGCGCTGGCCCGCGCGACCCGCTACGCCCGCTGGAGGTCCGCGCCGCAGGGCCGCTTCACCCGACCGGACGGGATCGACCCGGCCACCGCGCACGAGCTGGTCGACTCGCTGCGGCTGGACGAGACCGGCGAGTGCCGGCTGGACGACGACACCGCCGTGCGGCTGCTGGCCTGCTACGGCGTGGAGATCGTGCCGTTCCGGGTGGTCTCCTCCGCCGACGACGCGGTGGCGGCGGCCGCCGAACTGGGCTACCCGGTGGCGGTGAAGGCGACCGACGAGCGGTTGCGGCACCGCACGGACCTGGTGGGCGTGCGGCTGGACCTGGTCGGCGAGGACGCCGTGCGGGCCGCGTACGAGATGCTCGCCGAGGTGTCCGAGCAGCCCGACGTGTACGTGCAGCGCATGGCCCCCAAGGGAATTTCGTGCGTGGTGGGACTTCAGGATGATCCGTCGTTCGGCACGCTGGTGTCGTTCGGCTTGTCCGGTGTGGTCAGTGATCTGCTCGGTGACCGTGCGTACCGCGCTGTCCCGCTGACCGAGACGGACGCGAAGGCGTTGGTGCGCGCGCCGAAAGCCGCGCCGCTGCTGGCGGGTTATCGGGGTGGCGAGTCGGCCGACCTGCCCGCGCTGGAGGACCTGGTGCTGCGGCTGGCCGCGCTCGCCGAGGACCTGCCGGAGGTGCGCGAACTCGCGCTGGAGCCGGTGCTGGCGAGCGCCGCGGGCGCGTACGTCAGCAACGCCCGGGTGACGCTGGGCCCGCCGCCGTCCAAGCACGACAGCGGTCCGCGCCGGTTGCGATCACCGGGCGCACCGCGCTAGGCGCAGTGCGTTAGCCCCGGCCGCCGGTCGTTGCGCAACCGTCATTCTTTATCGATTCCGTCGACCCTATTCTGCCGTTGGCTATGGACGCAAACCTGGGTGCCGCTTACGTTTCCGGCATCTCAAGAGGACCCGAAAAGGGGAAGAATGGCATTGGCATCGCTGCGCGCCCTCGTGTCGGCGTGCGCCGCCGCGCTGGTCCTTGCCTCGTGCTCCTCCGCCGACGACTCGACCGTCCAGGGGCGGGCGGGGGCGGGCAAGCTGGTGATCGCCGTCGGCTACGACCAGCCGGGGCTCGGGGTGCGCCGGCTCGACGGCGTGTACAAGGGCTTCGACATCGACGTGGCGCGCTACGTGGCGCGGGAGCTGGGCGACGACAACCCGGACTTCATCGAGGCGACCCCGTCGCAGCGGGAGAAGCTGCTTACCGAGGGCAAGGCCGACCTGGTGGTCTCCACCTACTCGATCACCGCCAAGCGCAAGGAGGTCATCGGCTTCGTCGGGCCGTACTTCGTGGCGGGCCAGGACCTGCTGGTCCGGCTGTCCGACACGCGGATCAGCGGCCCCGAGTCGCTCGGCCCGGGGAGCAAGCTGTGCTCGGTGGAGAACACCACCTCGGCGCAGTACGTCAAGGACCAGTTCGCCCAAGCCGTGGAACTGGTGAATTACCCGAACTTCAGCGACTGCGTCACTGCTCTGCTCGCCGAGCAGGTGGACGCGATGACCACCGACGACGTGATCCTCGCCGGCTACGCGGCGCAGAACCCGGAGCTGCTGCGGGTCGTCGGCAAGCCGTTCAGCAAGGAGGAGTACGGGATCGGGATCCGGCGCGACGACGCCGCCGGACAGGCGAAGGTGACCGCCGCCGTCCAGAAGATGATGGACTCCGGCGAGTGGCGCAAGTCACTGGAGCAGAACGTGGGCCAGTCGGGCTACCGGATCCCCGAGCCGCCCAAGATCGTCCCGTGACGTGCGACCCACCCCGATAGCGGTCTGACCGGCGGGTTCGAGGTCGTAGGCTCGGTCGGTGCCCGCCTCTCACTTCGCTCCCCAGTACCGCGCGGACGGACCGGTCCGCGCCGGTATCCCCGAGCACGGTCGGATCCCGCGCTACTACGCGGTCAAGACCGAGCTGCTCTGGCTCGTCGAGTCGCTGGGGGAGGGGACGGCGCTGCCGTCGGAGCGCGAACTCGCCGAGCGGTTCTCGGTGTCGCGGGTGACGCTGCGGCAGGCGGTGGGCGAGCTGGTGCTGGAGGGCAAGCTCCAGCGCCGGCAGGGCAGCGGCACCTACGTCGCGCCGCCGAAGCTCGTGCAGCCGCTGTCCCTGGTGTCCTACACCGAGGGGATGCGGCGGCAGGGTGTGGACCCGGCGCGCAGCGTGATCACCGTCGAGCACCTGCCGGCCGACGAGGTGCTCTCGCGCGACCTGCGCATCGAGCGCGGCGCGACGGTGATCCACCTGGAGCGGGTGCTGCTCGCCGACGACGAGCGGGTGGGGCTGGAGTCGACCTACCTGCCCTCGGCCCGGTTCCCGACGCTGCTGGAGGTGTTCGACCCGACCACCTCGCTGTACGCGTGCCTGACCGACCGGCTGGGCGTGGTCTTCGCCGAGGCGGAGGAGCGGGTGGAGACCGTGCTGGCCACGCCGCGCGAGGCGCTGCTGATCGGCACGAACCCGGCGCTGCCGATGCTGCTGCTGCACCGGATCTCCTACGACGACGACGGCGTGCCGATCGAGCGCGTGCGCTCGCTGTACCGGGGTGACCGGTTCAGCTTCGTGGCACGGCTCCGGGCGGACGTCTAGCCTGCGCCGTTCGGCTCAGCGCGGTGTCGCGATAGGCGGCATCGGGTAACAGGACGGTAACCCATCTAGTCCACATCTCGAGTTCACCCGGACGACGCCGAGGGGACACGACCGGTTCGTCCCGGCCACGCACCGTTCCCGCCGTGCGAGTGCTCATCGTTGGTGGTGGCGTGCTGGGGACCATGCACGCCTGGCAGGCCGTGGAACGCGGCCACGAAGTGGTCCAACTGGAACGGGAACCCGAGGCGCGAGGGGCCTCGGTGCGCAACTTCGGCCTGGTGTGGGTCGGCGGCCGGGCGGCCGGTGCGGAACTCGGCACCGCGCTGCGCGCCCGCGAACTGTGGGAGCGGATCGGGCAGCGGGTGCCGGGGCTCGGGTTCCGGGCGAACGGGTCGCTGACCGTGCTGCGCACCCCGCTGGAACTGGCCGTCGGCGAGGAGACCGCCGCCCGCTCCGACGCGGCCGAACGCGGCCTGGCGCTGCTCGACCCGGCCGAGGCGCGCGCGCTGAACCCGGCGTTGCGCGGCGACCTGCTCGGTGCGCTGTGGTGCGCGCGGGACGCCGCCGTCGAGCCGCGCGTCGCCCAACCGGCACTGCGGGCCGCGCTGGAGGCGACCGGCCGGTACACCTTCCTGCCCGGACGCGAGGTGCGCACGGTCGGTCAGGGCGTCGTGCGCGACGACCAGGGCGTGGAACACCGTGGCGACGTTGTGGTGCTGTGCACCGGGGCGGCGCTGGGCGGGCTGGTGCGCGAGATCGCCGGCGTCGTGCCGGTGCGGCGGGTCCGGTTGCAGATGATGCAGACCGAGCCGCTGGACGAGCCGTTGACCACGTCCGTCGCGGACGGCGACAGCCTGCGCTACTACCCGGCCTACCGGGGCGCGGCGCTGGACGCGCTCAACCGCGAGCAGCCCCAGCCCGAGGTGGCCCGTGCGCACGCGATGCAGTTGCTCGTGGTGCGGCGCCTCGACGGCGGCCTGACCATCGGCGACACCCACGGCTACGACGAGCCGTTCCCGTTCGACACCCAGGACGCGCCTTACGACCACCTCGTGGAGGTCGCGGAGAGCGTGCTCGGAGGGCCGCTGCCGCGCATCGCCCGCCGTTGGGCCGGTGTGTACGCGCAGTGCGCCGACACGTCCCGAGTCGTGCACCGCGACCAGGTCGAGCCTGGCGTGTGGCTGGTGACCGGCCCCGGCGGGCGCGGCATGACGTGCTCGCCCGCGATCGGCTTCGACACCGCAGAGGAGATCGGCCTGTGACCGCGTTGGTGGTGTTCGACATGGCCGGCACGACCGTGCTGGACGACGGGTTGGTGGAGCGCGCCTTCTTGCGCGCGCTGCCGGACGCGACGCCCGCGATGGTGCAGCACGTCCGCGACACCATGGGCCAGTCCAAGATCGTGGTGTTCCGGGAGATGCTGCGCGACGAGACCGCCGCGCAGCGCGCCAACACCGCGTTCGAGGAGTCTTACGCCGCGCTGGTCGCGGAAGGCCACTGCGCGCCCGTGCCCGGTGCGTACGAGGTGATCACCGGGCTGCGCGCGAACGGCGTCAAGGTCGCGTTCAGCACCGGCTTCTCGCGCGTCACCCAGCACCTCATCCTGTCCGCCCTCGGCTGGACCGACCTGGCGGACTTCACGACAACCCCGGCCGAAGCCGGCCGGGGCCGGCCCTACCCGGACATGGTGCTGGCCGCCGTGCTCGGGCTCGGGCTGGCCGACGTCCGCGACGTCGCGGTCGTCGGCGACACCCCGTCCGACGTCCGGTCCGGCCTGCGCTCGGGCGCCCGCGTGGTCGCGGGCGTGCTGACCGGGGCCGGCTCCCGCACGGCGCTGGCCGACGCCGGCGCGACGCACGTCCTCGACTCGATCCGCGACCTCCCCGCCGTACTCGAAGGGCTGTAGAGACCATGCTGCGCAAGGTTCTGGCTGTCGGACTGCTGATGCTCACCGCCGCCTGCGGCGGCACCGCTGGCGGCAGCGCCGAGGGCGACCAGACGGTGACCGTGTACACCGTCGACGGACTGGCGAACTGGTACGCCAAGCGCGCCGAGGAGTTCAAGGCCAAGACCGGGATCACCGTCCAGCTTGTGGAGAGCGGCTCCGGCGAGGTGGTCACCCGCGCCGAGCGGGAGAAGGCCAACCCGCGGGCCGACGTCCTGGTGACGCTGCCGCCGTTCATCCAGCGCGCCGACAAGGCCGGGCTGCTCGCCGACTACGCGCCCGCCGGCGCCGACAAGGTCGCCGACCACACCGCCAAGTACACCCCGGTGGTCAACAACTACCTGAACTTCATCTACAACCCGAAGCTCGCCCAGCCCGCGCCGGCCTCCTGGCAGGACCTGCTCGACCCGCGCTTCGAGGGCAAGCTCCAGTACTCCACGCCCGGCCAGGCCGGTGACGGCACCGCCGTGCTGTTGCAGCTCAAGCACGTCATGGGGGACCAGGGCGCGCTGGACTACCTGGCCCGCCTGGAGGCCAACAACGTCGGCCCGTCCTCGTCCACCGGCAAGCTCCAGCCGAAGGTGTCCAAGGGCGAGATCCTGGTGGCCAACGGCGACCTGCAGATGAACCTGGCGTCGATCCGCGACGACAAGTCCGAGTTCGAGGTGTTCTTCCCCGCCGACGACCAGGGCGTGCGCTCCACGTTCGCCATCCCGTACTACGCCGGGCTCGCCACCGGTGCGCCGCACGCCGACAACGGCAGGAAGTTCCTCGACTTCCTGCTCTCCGCCGACGTGCAGAAGACCATCGCGACCGACGCGCTGGGCCAGGCCACCCGCTCCGACGTGCCCGCCGAGGGCGCGATCTCCGAGCTGCTCGAGGGTGTGCGGGTCTGGCAGCCGGACTGGACCGCCGTGGTCGCCACGCTGGACGCCGACGTCGCCGCGTACACCAAGGCGGTCGGGCGTTGACACCCGCCGTCGAGCTGCGCGACGTGTCCGTCCACTTCGGACGGACCGTCGCGCTGCGCGGGCTGGACCTGTCGGTGGCGCCGGGGGAGACCCTGGCGCTGCTCGGCCCGTCCGGCTCGGGCAAGTCCACCGCGCTCAAGGCGGTGGCCGGGTTCCTGCGGCCCACCTCCGGGCGGGTGCTGCTGGGCGGTCGGGACGTGACCGACGAGCCGCCGAACCGGCGCGGGCTCGGCGTCGTGGTGCAGAGCTACGCGCTGTTCCCGCACATGAAGGTGGTCGACAACGTGGCGTTCGGGCTGCGCGCCCGGCGGGTGCCGCGCCGCGCGGTCGCCGAGCGGGTGGCCGAGGTGCTGGCGCTGGTCGGCATGACCGGGTTCGGCGACCGCTACCCGCGCCAGCTCTCCGGCGGCCAGCAGCAGCGGGTCGCCATCGCGCGGGCGCTGGCCATCCGGCCACCGGTGCTGCTGCTCGACGAGCCGCTCTCGGCGCTGGACGCCGCGCTGCGCGAGGAGATGGTGGCCGAACTGCTGCGGCTGCGCGCCGAACTGCCCGACACGGCCGTGGTCTACGTGACCCACGACCAGGGCGAGGCGCTCGCGCTGGCCGACCGGATCGCGGTGATGCGCGACGCCCGGCTGGTCGAGGTCGGCGCGACACCGGAGCTCTACCACCGGCCGGCCGAGTCGTTCACCGCCTCGTTCCTGGGCGCGTCGAACCTGCTGCCGGTGGAGGTCGTGGACGCCGACACCGTGCGGCTGGGCCACCTGCGGCTGGCGGCGTCGTCGGCCGGGCTGCCGGCGGGCGGGGCCGTGGCGCTGGGCGTGCGCCCGCACCGGGTGGGCGTGCGCGCGGTTCCCGGCCCGATGACCGCTGGTTCCGGGCAGACTGGTTCTGCGCCAACTGATTCTGGGCCGACCGATTCGGGGCTGGCGGCCCGGCTGCTGGCCGTGCAGTGGCGCGGCACCGGGTACCGGCTGGACCTCGAACTGGACCTGGGGCACCGGCTGCGCGCGGAGGTCCCCGACGTCGACGGGCTCACCGTCGGGACACGGGTCGAGGTGTCCATTCCGGACGGTTGTCCGCTGGTGCGGGTGGCGTGATGCGGCGGTTGCTCTGGCTGTTGCCGCCGGTCGCCGTGCTGGTGGTGTTCTTCGGGTACCCGCTGGCGCTGGTGCTGCACCAGTCGTTCGTCGCCGACGACGGCTCGGTGGGGTTGGCGAACTGGCACGACGTGCTGGTGTCGGCGGAGTTCCAGCGCGCCTTGGGGCGCACGGCGCTGCTCGCCGTCGCCGCCACCGCCGGCTGCCTGGTCCTGGGCGTCTTCCTGGCGCTGGTGATCGCGTTCGCGCCGTTCCCCGGCGCACGGGCGGTGTCCCGGCTGGTCGACGTGGTGCTGGCGTTCCCGTCGTTCCTGATCGCGCTGGCGTTCACGTTCCTCTACGGCAGCGCGGGCGTGCTCAACGCCGTGCTGGGCAGCGGGTCCGTCGACTTCCTGTATTCCCCGTGGGGGGTGCTGCTCGCCGAGATCGCGTTCTACACGCCGTTCGTGATGCGGCCCGCGCTCGCGGCGTTCAGCCAGCTCCCGGGGGCCCAGCTCGACGTGGCGGCGAGCCTGGGCGCGTCGCCGTGGCGGGTGCTGCGGCAGGTCGTGCTGCCGGACGCGCTGCCCGCGTTGGCGTCCGGGGCCTGCCTGACCTTGTTGCTGTGCATGAACGAGTTCGGGATCGTGCTGTTCGTCGGGGCGAAGGACGTCATCACGTTGCCGATGTTGGTCTACACCAAGGCGATCGTGACGTTCGACTACCCGGCGGCGTGCGTGGTGGCCGTGGTCAACGTGGTGTTCTCCGGTGCGCTGTACGCACTGCACCGCTGGGTGTTCGCGAAGGGAGCGGGCCGTGCTGCTGTGGACGCGGCGTAGTCGGGCGATCGTCATCGCGCTGTTCGCGGTGCTGTTCACGGTCGTCGTGGTCGCGCCGCTGGCGATGATCGTGCTGGCGTCCGTGGCGGGGTCGTGGAACGGGGTGCTGCCCGCCGACCTCACCACCGACCACCTGGCCGACGCCGTCGCCGGGGACTCCGTCGCCAGTGCGGTCGTCAGCGCGCAGACGGCCGTCATCGCCGCGTTGACGGCCGTGGTGCTCGGGACGTGGCTCGCGCTGGGCGCGGAACGTGCTCCCCGCCCGGTCCGCCGGGTCCTCGACGCCGCCGCGCACCTGCCGCTGGCGGTGCCGTCCGTGGTGGTCGGGCTCGGGCTGCTGGTGGCGTTCAGCCGGCCGCCGCTGCTGCTCAACGGCACCCGGTGGATCGTGCTGGCGGCCCACCTGGTGATCCTGCTGCCGTTCACGTTCAGCGTGGTGTCCGCGGCGCAGCGCCGGGTGGACCCGCAGCTCGCGGCGGTCGCGGCGAGCCTGGGCGGGTCGGCGTGGCGGGTGCTGTGGCGGGTCCGGGTGCCGGTGCTGCTGCCCGCGATGTCGGCGTCCGCGTCGCTGGGGCTCGCCCTGTCGATGGGCGAGGTGGGCGCGACGATCATGCTCTACCCGCCGGACTGGCGCACGTTGCCGGTCAGCGTGTTCGCGCTGACCGACCGGGGCCAGGTCTTCGCCGCGTCCGCGTCCACCGTGCTGCTGCTGGCGGTGACCCTGGCCGGTCTCGTCGCGTTGGGCGCGGTTCGCCCGCGCGCCGCCGAACGTTAGCCCGCGATACCGCCGAACGTTAGCGAGTCGTGCCCTTTTACCGCCCATTGGCAGGCGTTTCCGGGTGCCTTCGCGGAGGTACCGTTGGTGCCAGGGAAGTGAGTCCTCCTCACCCGCAACGGCGCGGGGGAAGCGGGGGGTTGTGCGGTGACGTTCAAAGAGGAGTTCCTGGCGGAACTGGAGGACTGCCTGCGCGGCTACGGCGCGGTGCCGGTGTGCGATCCCGGCGCGCTGGCGCGGTTCGTGGACTACGTGCGGCAGTTGCCGGCGGACGACCAGCGGTTGCGGTGCCTGGAGGGGGTGGACCAGGGATCGGGGTCGTTCTGGAACAACCCGGCGGTGTGGTGGGAGCAGGTGCCCCGGTTCGGGGTCGCGATCAAGGACTGCTCGACGCTGCTGGACCGGATGCTGGACGAGGCCATCAGCGACGAGATCGACGTGCTGGAGATGGAGATCCGGGAGTTGCCGGGCTGAACCCCCGCGCACCGGACCGGAGAACCGAAACACCCGTTGTGCGTCCGGGTCGCCGGGCGCACAACGGGGAGTGCTGTTCCGGTGCTGCTCAGGATCGGACTCAGACCGACAGCAGCCGGTCGAAGAACGTGCGGTAGCGCCGCAGCGCGACCCGCAGCTCCTCGGTGTCCGCGTGGCCTTCCTGCTTCCACTGCTCCTCCAGCGAGCGGCGGTGCTCGGCGAACGTGTTCGCCAGGCTTCCGATCACCTGCGCCACCAGCTCGTCCGCGCGCTGCACGGCGTCCTGGGGGTCGTCCACGAAGTCGGCCTGCAGGCCCCGCCACTCGGTGCGCAGCTCCTCGGCCTCGGTGTCGCCGAACAGCGGCTCGTCGTCGCTGCGCGCGCCCTGCTCCGCCGTGGCGGGCTCGGCGGCCGGAGCGGTGACCGGGACGATGTCGGGGTTGTGGCCGAGGGCGGTGTCCGCCGCGGGTTCTCTGTCGAAGTCGGCCGGTTCGTCGTAGACCGCGTCGCTGTCGTTTTCAACGACCCGGTCGTCGGTGTGGGTGTTCTCCCCGTGGACGCCGGTGTGGGCGTCGGTGTGGGCATTGGGGTGGGCATCGGGGTGGACGTCGTCGGTGCGGGTGTCGGGGTGTCCGTCCCGCAGCACGTCGTCGTCGTGGTGGGTGCCCCGCTTCTCCGGCGGGACGAAGTCGTCGGTGGTCAGGCGGTCGGTCATCAGCGCGCCCCTTCCGCGCGGTCACGGCGGTCGCCGTCACGGTCCGCGCCGTTGGCCAACAGGTCCTCGAACAGCGTGCGGTAGTGCACCATCGCGGTGCGCAGGTCCTCGGTCGACGCCTCGCCGCGGTCGTGCCGCTCGGAGATCGTGTGCGCCTCGCGGTAGTTGTCCAGCGTGCGGGCGTGCTCGACCGACAGCAGCGACGCCTGGCTCTCGTACCCCTCGGTGGGGTAACCGCGTTCGGCCATCAGGTCGGTGACCAGACGGTCCGCCTGGGCGACAGCGCCGTCCGGCGCGTCGACGAACTGCTCCTGGATCCGCGTCCAGTTGCGGGCGTAGGTGTCGCGGGTCCCGGGGGCCAGGGGGCGCAGCTCGAGCCGGGAGTGCTCGCGCTCGCGCTCCACGAGGGCGCGCTCCGCGGCCATCCGGTTGTCGCTCTGCGCCACGGTCCGCTCGTACTCCGGACCGAACTTCTCCTGCAACCTCTTGCGTTGCAGGAAGTACCGCAGCAGCACGGCGGCCGCCGCGACAACCAGCACGACGACGATCACGCCGATGATGGTGCCGGTGGACATCTGTGCCTCCTAGGGGGCTTGGATGTCCACCGGGTTGCCGTTGCGAGGGCGCGACAAACCTGTCACGCCCCGTGTGCGGCCGTCACCACTCCTTGCCGTCACCACCTCTTGCCGGCACTAGCCCTTGACGCACACCACCTGCTTGAGCCGGGTGACGACCTCCACGAGGTCGCTCTGCCGCGCGATGACCGCGTCGAGATCCTTGTAGGCGCCCGGGATCTCGTCCACCACGCCCGCGTCCTTGCGGCACTCGACACCCGCCGTCTGCGCCGCCAGGTCGGCCTCGGTGAACGTCTTGCGCGCCTTGGTCCGCGACATCCGGCGCCCCGCGCCGTGCGACGCGGACTCGAACGAGTCCGGGTTGCCCAGCCCGCGCACGATGTACGAACCGGTGCCCATGGAACCCGGGATGATCCCCAGCTCGCCCTTGCGGGCCCGGATCGCGCCCTTGCGGGTCACCAGGACGTCCTCGCCGAAGTGGTGCTCCTCGGACACGTAGTTGTGGTGCGCGCTGATCGGCTCGTCGAACGACACCGCCGGGAACGAGCGCCGCAGCACGTCGCACACCAGCCCGAGCATGGTCGCCCGGTTGCGCCGCGCGTACTCCTGCGCCCAGTACAGGTCGTGCCGGTAGGCGGCCATCTCCGGCGTGCCGGCGAGGAACACCGCCAGGTCCGGGTCGGGCAGCACCTCGTTGTGCGCCAACGTCCGCGCGACCGCGATGTGGTGCTGTGCCAGCTGGTTGCCGACGCCCCGGGACCCGGAGTGCAGCATCACCCACACCCGGTCGTCGGTGTCCAGGCAGACCTCGAGGAAGTGGTTGCCGCCGCCCAGCGTGCCGACCTGGCGCACCGCGCGGTCCAGGTCGAGGGCCGGGGTCAGCCGGTCGAACGCGTCCCAGAAACCGTCCCGCCCGACCACCGGCTCCCGGTGCATCGCGAACCCGACCGGCACCGCGGCCTCCAACGCCGAGCGCAGCGGCCCGAGGCTGGCCGGCAGATCGTTCGCCGACAACGATGTCCTCACCGCCGTCATGCCGCACCCGATGTCGACGCCGACGGCCGCCGGGGACACCGCGTCCTTGAGCGCGATGACCGAGCCGACCGTGGCGCCGAGCCCGTAGTGCACGTCCGGCATGACGGCCACGTGCTTGACCGCCCACGGCAGCGAGGCGATGTTGCGCAACTGGCGCAGCGCCTGCTCCTCGACCTCGGCCGGGTCGGCCCAGAGCCGGATGTCGACGCGTGCGCCGGAGAGGGTGGTGGCGGTCATGCGGCCCAGCCTAAGCGGGGGTTCCGCCGGCGGCGATCGGATTTCCGCCGCGACCGGTCGGATTTCCCCGGGAGAAAAGGAAAACCGGGCCGGCGGTGCGCCGACCCGGTTTCGGTGCCGGAAGTGCTACCGGCTGACCGCCTTGCGGTACTGGCGGGTGGCCAGCGGGACGAACACCGCGAGGAAGACCACCACCCAGATCAGCGTCGTCAGCACCGGGTGCCGCAACGACCACACGTCCGCCGGCGGGAAGGCGGGGTTCGTGTTCCCGAACAGCTCGCGGGCCGCCGCCGTGACCGCCGAGACGGGGTTCCACTCGGCGAACGTCTTGAGCACGCCGGGCAGCTTGCTCTCCTGCACGAAGGTGTTCGCGATGAACGTCAGCGGGAAGATCACGATGAAGCTCGCGTTGTTGAACACCTCCGGGCTGCGCACCATGAGCCCGACGATCGCCATCCCCCACGACAGCGAGTAGGCGAACAGCAGCAGGATCGCGAACCCGGCCAGCGCCTCGAAGAACGACGAGTTGATCCGCCAGCCGACCACCAGGCCGGTCAGCGACATCACCACCACGACGATGACGTTGTTGAGCAGGTCCGACGTGGTCCGCCCGATCAGCACCGCCGACCGCGCCATGGGCAGCGACCGGAACCGGTCGATCACGCCTTTCTGCATGTCGTCGGCCAGGCCCGAGCCGGTGATGGTCGCGCCGAACACCACGGTCTGGGTGAAGATGCCCGCCATCAGGAACTCGCGGTAGTCCATGCCCGGGATGTCGATCGACCCGCCGAACACGTACGCGAACAGCAGCACGAACATGATCGGCTGCAAGGTGGAGAACACCAGCAGGTCCGGTACCCGCTTGATCTTGATGAGATTGCGCTTGGCGACGACCGCGCCGTCCGCCAGCGCCTGCGTGACTGCGCTCATGCCCCCTGCTCCCCCTGCTTGTCCTCGGCCGCGTGTCCGGTCAGCGTGAGGAACACGTCGTCCAGCGTCGGCCTGCGCAGGCCGACGTCGAGCACCTTCACCGATTCGGCGTCCAGCCGGCGGATGCCGTCGACCAGCACCTCGGACCCGCCGGACACCGGCACGGTCAGCCGGTGCGCCCGCTCGTCCACCACGACCTCGCCGATGGCCAGCGGCCCCAGCACCTCCCGGGCGGTGGCCACGTCCTGCGCGGTGCCCACGGTCAGCTCCAGCCGCTCGCCGCCGACCTGCGCCTTGAGCTCGTCGGCGGTGCCCAGCGCGATCACCTTGCCGTGGTCGATGACCGCGATCTTGTCGGCCAGCCGGTCGGCCTCCTCCAGGTACTGCGTGGTCAGCAGCAGCGTGGTGCCGCCCGCCACGAGTTCGCCGATGACGTCCCACATGCCCAGCCGGCTGCGCGGGTCCAGGCCCGTGGTCGGCTCGTCGAGGAACAGCACGTCGGGCTTGGCGACCAGCGCGCCGGCCAGGTCGAGCCGGCGGCGCATCCCCCCGGAGTAGCCCTTCACCGGCCGGTCGCCCGCCTCGACCAGGTCGAACCGGTCGAGCAGCTCCCGGGCCCGCTCCCGGCTGGGTTTCTTGCCCAGGTGGTAGAGCCGGCCCACCATGTCCAGGTTCTCGAACCCGGTCAGGTTCTCGTCCACCGCCGCGTACTGCCCGGACAGGCCGATCCTGCGGCGCAGCTCCTTGGCCTGGGACACGACGTCGAGCCCGAGCACGGTCGCCCGCCCCGCGTCCTGCTCCAGCAGCGTGGTGAGCACCCGCACGGTCGTCGTCTTGCCCGCGCCGTTGGGGCCCAGCAGGCCCATGACGGTGCCTTCCGGCACCACGAGGTCCAACCCGTCCAGGGCGACGACCGACCCGTAGCGTTTGACCAGCCCCTCGGCCACGATTGCGTCTGCCATGGGGGCCATGATGGACCCGCGCACCGACAATTTCGCCGCGAATTTCACCCTGTTAGTCGAATGGTCACCCCGACCTGCGGCTTTTCGTGACGATCCGGGGCCCGGCGAGTCCCTCGGGCGGCCCAAGCCCGCCGGCGAAGTTGCGGCCGGCGCGGAAGCGGTGTGCGCTGCGTGGCGTGTTGATCCGCCGAGCCTCCACATCGGACCTCCCGACCGTCCTGCCTCTGCTGCGCGAGTTCTACGAGGTGGACGGGCACGACTACGACGAAGCGGTGCTGACCGCCGCGCTCGGGCCGTTGCTGGCCGACGACGCTTTCGGCCAGGTCTGGCTGTTCGACACCGGCTACGCGGTGCTCACCTGGGGCTACTCGCTGGAGTCGGGCGGGCGGGACGCGCTGCTGGACGAGTTCTTCGTCCGCAACCGGGGCGGCGGCGTCGGCGGGAAGGTCATCGAGGACCTGGCCCAGGCCTGCCGGGAGGCCGGCGCGCGCCGGATGATCCTGGAGACCGAGGCGCCCAACGACGCGGCGCGGCGGTTCTACGGGCGGCACGGGTTCGTGCCCGAGGCGTCCACCTGGATGATGCGCGACCTCTGAACCAGGCCGGCAGCCGGGCGCGCAGTTCGGGATCCCGCAGTACCGCGAGGACCGGTCCGTCCAGCACCCGCGCCGCGCCCGGCGTCGAGGACAGCCGCGGCATCGCCTGGCAGACGTCGGCGAACGGCTGCCCCTGGACGGTGAGCACCGCCTCGCGCACCTCGTGCCCGGCCCCGCGCGCCCGCCCGGCGGACCACCGCGGCAGGCTCATCACCACCACCCGGTCCACCAGCAGCGGCCGGCCCGCGTCGTCCAGCGGGTACCGGTCCCGCTTGAGGTTGCTGTCGCAGGTCGAGCAGGCCGGCAGGTGGTTGAGCCAGTCGAAGGTCCGCAACGGGTTGCGGGACAACGGCTCGAAGTGGTCGCTGTCGGTGCCCTGGCTGTCGCCGCGGTACCTGCACCGCTGGTGGCCCGGTGCCATCTCCTCCAGCAGCCGGCGCAGCGGCGCGTGCACGGACCGCCGCACGGCCGACCGCTTGCAGGCCGCCCGCGCGGTGCGCACCCGGTCCGGCGCGGCGGAGATCTCCGCGGCCCCGCGGCCAGCGCCGGCAGCCGGCGAGCTCGACGGGCAGCGCGGCGCGCGCGATCCGGATCATCCCCGTTCCGACTCCGCGCGGTCCGATTCCAGCTCCATGCGGGCCGGCACCTCGCGCGCCCGCACCACCGGTGAGCTGGTCAGCATCCGCTTGAGCTGCTCGTAGCGGCGCCCCGCTCGCCGTCCGTGCCGGCGATCACCGCGACCTCCAGCCCGAACAGCTCGGAGAGCACCGCGTCGTCGCCGCTGCCGTACACGATCCGCTCGTACAGGCGCTGGTCCACCACCCGCGGCGGCTCCGCCTGGTCGGGGCCCGGCAGCCGGATCAGGCCGCCCGGGTCTGCCGCCTGGCACAGGTACGGGCTGTGAGGCCGCCCGGGTCGATTCCCTCGATCCGGTAGTCGTCGGGCAGCAGGCCGTCGGACAGGATCGCCGGCGCGACCGCCTTCGACTCCTCCGCTCCGGGCCGCCGCTCCAGCGACCGCAGGTGCTGCTCGATCAGCCGGCCGACGCCCTCGGCCGGCGAGGCGTCCTCGTGGAACAGGTGGCGAGCCGGGACACCGGGCCGGAGTTCGACATCAGCCGCTGGGCGTCGTCGGTCGCGCCGACCATCCGCCGGAACGGCCCGTACGCTGCGCAGAACCACCCGGTAGTTTGTCCTGCCAGGGCCTCGGGTCGCCGCGGTCTTGCTGCCCTCCAGCTTCTCCCTCAGCGACGGCTGCACGCCCCGGTCGCCGTCGGGCATCGTCCACACCAGGCCGGCCCACAGCGCGCCGGAGGGCCGGCGGTCCTTGCCGGACCACCGCTCGGCGTGCTCGTCCAGGGTGAACCGGACCTGGGCGACGGCCTCACCGCCGGCCGGCGGTGGCCCAGTTCTCGAAGTCCGAGACCAGGTTGCGGGCCACCGCGGGGCCGCTGGGGGCGAGCGCGACGGCGTGCGGCAGGGAGGTCTTGCCGGAACCGTCGCGCCCGGCGATGACCGTCCAGCCCGGTGCGGTGAGATGCAGGTCGACCTCGCGGGCGCCGTGAAACCCCTTGATGTTCCGCAGCCGGACCGGCGAGATGTACATGCGGCCGACTGCAGTGGGGAAGGGGTGGTGATCATGGGCTTCGCCGGGCCGGTGGGGCCGCGCTGCGTGGCGTGCGCCGCGGGCCGCCCGACCCGCGACCGCGCGACCCCACCGACGGGGTTCATGTTAATGGGTGCGTATGCACCTTAAAACGCTCGAACGAGTGAACTGAAATCGGCGTGCGCGCCGACTAGGGTGTTCGCAGTTCTTTTCAGCGAGGAGCGATCCGAATGGCAGCCGTCCAAACCCGACGCAAGCGCAAGCTCGGGCAGTTCCTGAACGCCCTGCGCAAGCGCGCCGGCAAGACCGAGGTCGACTACCACGCGTTGACCCGCAAGACCCAGTCGACGCTGTCGCGGATGGAGAACGGCTACATCAGTCCCAGTTGGACCGAGTTGGGCGCACTGCTCGGGTTGTACGGCGCGACCGACGCCGAGCGGCGCGAAGCGGAAGCCCTGTGGGAGGACGCCAAACAGGACAGCACCCGGTTGGCCAACGCCGCCGCGTACACCCCCGAGGCGCGGACGTACGCGCGGCAGGAGGCGGACGCGACGGAAGTGCGCACCATCGAGATGATCGTGATCCCCGGCCTGCTCCAGACCGCCGCGTACGCCTCCGCGGTGCGCTTGGCGGGACAGCGTTTCCTGGACCCGTCAGTGCCGGTGGACCAGGCGGTGGCGGCGTTGGCGAGCCGCCAGCGCCGGCTGCCCGGACTCCGCCTGCACGCGGTGATCGACGAAGCCGCGCTGCACCGGGTCGTGGGTGGACCCGACGTCATGCACGCGCAGCTGTCGCAGCTGCTGGAGATGGCCCGGCAGCCGGACATCACCATCCAGGTGATCCCGTTCGGCGCGGGGGCCTACGGGACCATGTCGGGCGGCGGCGCCACCGCGCTCCGGTTCGACGCCGGCGATCCCTCCTCCGTGTACCTGGAGTACGCGGGTGGAGGCAAGTGGGTGGACAATCCGGCCGATGTCGAGAAGTACCTGCTTCACTTCGAGGACATGGCAGCGCAGGTCGCCCTGTCGCCCAAGGAGTCGGCTGCGCTGATCAGGAAACTGGCAACCGCACTGAAGGAAACATGAACACGAAGAAGACGTGGCGTAGAAGCTCGCATTCAGGCGCGGGGAACAACTGCGTGGAGCTGGCCGTCGGCCGCGCGGCCACCGTTGTTCGTGACAGCAAGCGTCCAGGCCCAGAACTGACCTTCGCGGACCGTCCATTCCGGGCGTTCCTCACCCTCCTCCGCCAAACCTGACCGTCACCTCCAACCCGCCGTCCGCCCTCGGTGCCGCGGTCACCGTGCCGCCGTGGGCGGCGGCTATGGCGCGCACTATGGACAGTCCGAGGCCCAGCCCGCGTTCCCCGGTGGTCGTCCGAGCCCGGTCCAGCCGGCGGAACGGGCGGAACAACCCCTCCACCTCGTAGGGCTGGATCTCCGGACCGGTGTTGGCGACCACCAGCACCCCGTCCCGCGACACGACCTCGAGCCGGCCGCCCGCGTGGTTGTGCTTGACAGCGTTGTCGACGAGGTTGCGCACCAGCCGTTCCAGCAGCACCGGGTCGCCGTCGACCGAGGCGGGCCCGAGGTCCCGCAGGACCTCCACGCCCACGTCGGCGGCCCCGGACTGGCGGAGCACGTGCTCGGCGATCCCGGCCAGGTCGGTCGGCGTCCGCTCGGCGGGCTCGGTCTCCGCGTCGGCCAGCGCCAGCAGCCCGTCGATGAGCCGCTCGTGCCGGGCGTTGACCTCCAGCAGCTCCGCGCCCAGCCGGCGCGCGTCCGCCGAGGCACCCGGTCGGGTGATCGCCACCTCGATCAGGGCGCGCTTGACCGCGAGCGGCGTGCGCATCTCGTGCGAGGCGTCCGCGACGAACCGGCGCTGCCCGTCGAACGCCCGGTCCAGCCGGTCCAGCATCGCGTTGAACGTCCCGGCGAGCTCGGCCACCTCGTCGCGCGCCCCCTGGGCCGGGATCCGCTCGTGCAGGCCCTGCCCGGCGGTGATCCGGCGGGCCGTCTCGGTGATCCGGTGCACCGGGTCCAGCGCGCGGCGCGCCACCAGCCAGCCGACCCCCACCGCGACCAGCCCGACGCACAGCAGCGCGAGCGCCCCCCAGGCGACCAGCGAGTCCAGCACGCCGTCGCGGTAGCGCTCCTCGGCCGCCCGGAACGACTCGACCACCTCGTCCAGCGGGGCGCCGCCGAGCTTGCGCAGCGCGAGCAGGTCCGGCACCGCCGTCGTGCCGCCGCCGTCGAGGCTCTGCCGCACCAGCAGGTAGGTCACGGCCAGCAGCACCGCGCCGGCCAGCGCGAACAGGCCCCCGTACAGCGCGGTGAGCCGGGCCCGGACACCCCAGCGGCCGGTCACGGGATCCGGTACCCGACGCCGGGCACGGTCTCGACCACCGGCGGCTCGCCCAGCTTGCGGCGCAGCTTCATCACCGTCACCCGCAGCACGTTGGTGAACGGGTCGATGTGCTCGTCCCAGACCTTCTCCAGCAGCACCTCGGCCGGCACCACCGCGCCCTGCGCCCGGAGCAGCTCGGCCAGCACCGCGAACTCCCTGTTGGCCAACGGGAGCGGCGCGCCGTCCCGGGACGCCAGCCGGCGCGCCGGGTCGAGGTCCAAACCCGCGCGGCGCAGCACCGGCGGCACCGCCGGCCGGGACCGCCGCAGCAGCGCGTGCACCCGCGCGGAGAGCTCCACGAACGCGAACGGCTTGGGCAGGTAGTCGTCCGCGCCCAGCGCCAGCCCGGCCACCCGGTCCCGCACGCCGGCCGCCGCGGTCAGCATGAGCACCCGCGTGTCGCCGCGCTCCACGACGGTCCGGCACACCTCGTCACCGTGCACGTACGGGATGTCGCGGTCGAGCACCAGCACGTCGTAGTCGTTGGTCGCCAGGCGTTCCAGCGCGGCTTCGCCGTCGTGCACGACGTCCACCGCGAACGGCTCACGCCGAAGCCACTCGGCGATCGCGCCCGCCAGCGCCTCCTCGTCCTCCACCACCAGGATCCGCATGGCCACCATGATCCGCCGGGCACCCATAACGCCGGCATAAGCCGGCACGGCCACGCCCCGGTTATCCCCCCGCTGCTGGACTGCTCCCATCCGATCCCAGGAGGGGAACATGAGAAGGGTGATGGCGGTGGTGGCGTGCGCGCTGCTGCTGGGGGCGTGCGCGCCGGACACCGCCGAACAGGCCGCGCCGAGCAGCACGGCGGCCGACCAGGGCGTGCGGTTCGCGCAGTGCATGAGGGACAACGGGGTCGACGTGCCCGATCCGGGGCCGGACGCGGGCAAGCTCGGCGGGTTGGCCGGCGTCGACCGCGACGACCCGGCGTTCACGCCGGCCATGGCCGCGTGCAAGCAACACCTGCCGGGCGGCGGGGATCTGTCCAGTCTGGACCCCGCACAGCTCGACAAGCTGCGCGCGTTCGCCGGGTGCATGAGGGAGCACGGGGTCGAGATGCCCGACCCCGACCCGAACGGCGGCAAGCCCGATCTCAGCGGCGTCGACCGGACGGGGCCCGCGTTCCAAGCCGCGTTCGAAGCCTGCCAGGACAAGCTGCCGGAGCTGGTGCGGTGAACCCGACCAGCGGAAGTCCGCGCCGACGGGTCCTGCTCGGGGCCGGTGCGGTGGTGGCGCTGGCCGCCGGCGGCGTGGCGGCGGTCGGGTTCGGCGGGGGCGAACCGCCGCCCGCCACCGCCGCGAACCTGCCGCCGGCGACCGCGAAGGTCGTCGTCACGACGCTGACCGGCACCGAGCGGGTGACCGGCGCGCTGGGACGCGGGCCGGCGACGGCGGTGCCGCCCGGACCGCCGGGCACCGTCACGTGGCTGCCCGCGCCGGGCGCGGTGATCGGCCGGGGGCAGCCGGTCTACCGGGTGGACGACCGCCCGGTGCCGCTGCTGTTCGGCGCGACGCCCGCGTGGCGGACGCTGTCCTCCGGGGTGGCGGGCGAGGACGTGCGGCAGTTCGAGGAGAACTTGGAAGCGTTGGGGTACACCGGTTTCACCGTCGACACCACGTTCACCGCAGGCACCGCCGACGCGGTCCGGGCGTGGCAGCGCGACACCGGGCGCCTGGAAACCGGGACCGTGCCGGCGGCGGAGGTGGTGTTCGCGCCGGGCGAGGTCCGGGTCGCCGAGCTGAAGGTCCCGCTGGGCGGCGAGGCCGGCGGCCCGGTGCTGACCCACACCGGCACGACCAGGGTGGTGACCGTGCCGCTGGAGGTCGCCAAGCAGCACCTGGTCGCGCCCGGGGTGACGGCGACGGTGACCCTGCCGGACGGCCGGACCGTGCCGGGCGTGGTCGAGTCGGTCGGCACGGTCGCGTCCGCGCAGCCCGGCACGGACACCGAGACCACGGTCGACGTGGTCGTCGCGGTCGCCGACCAGGCGGCGCTCGGCTCGTTGGACGCCGCCCCGGTGGAGGTCCGGCTGGTCTCCACCCGCAAGGAGGACGTCCTGGCGGTCCCGGTCGGCGCGCTGGTGTTCCTCGGCGAGGGCCGGTACGGCGTGCAGGTCGTCGACGGCGGCACGACCCGGTACGTGCCGGTGGACACCGGGCTGTTCGCCGACGGGAAGGTCGAGGTGAGCGGCGGGGGCGTCACCGCCGGGCTGGACGTGGGGGTGCCGCGGTGAGCCTGGTCGAGTTGCACGGCGCTTCCCGCGAGTACCACGGGGTCCGCGCGCTGCGGGACGTGACGCTGAGCATCGGCCGCGGCGAGTTGCTGGCGGTGGTCGGGCCGTCCGGGTCGGGCAAGTCGACGCTGCTCAACCTCGTCGGCACGCTGGACCGGCCCACCGCCGGCACGGTCCGCGTCGCCGGGCACGACGTCGGCGCGCTGTCCGACCGGCGGCTGTCGGCGTTGCGGGCGGGCGTGGTCGGGTTCGTGTTCCAGCAGTTCCACCTCGCCGGCGGCGTGTCCACAGTGGACAACGTGGCCGCCGGCCTGCTCTACCGGGGCGTCCCGGTCCGGGAACGCCGCCGGCGCGCGGCGGCGGCGCTGGAGTCGGTCGGGCTCGGCCACCGGCTGGCGCACCGCCCGCACGAGCTCTCCGGCGGCGAGCGCCAGCGGGTCGCCGTCGCGCGGGCCGTCGTCGGGCGGCCCGCGCTGCTGCTGGCCGACGAGCCCACCGGCAACCTGGACTCCGCGTCGGGCGCGGGCGTGCTGGCGCTGCTCCGGTCGTTGCACGAGGCCGGCACGACCGTCGTGGT
Organism: Saccharothrix espanaensis DSM 44229; assembly: GCF_000328705.1. Lineage (NCBI taxonomy): Bacteria > Bacillati > Actinomycetota > Actinomycetes > Pseudonocardiales > Pseudonocardiaceae > Saccharothrix > Saccharothrix espanaensis. Next base: position 1,822,279 of record NC_019673.1, read on the forward strand.
CGTCACCCACGACCGCGAACTGGCGGCGGGCCTGCCGCGCCGGGTCGACGTGCGCGACGGGCGGGTGGTCGGCGATGGCTGAGCCGCGCCCCGCCCGGCTGCGGTTCGCCGACGTGCTGCGGGTCGGCGGGTTCGGGCTGCGCGCCCGGCCGGGCCGGGTCGCGCTGTCCGCGCTGGGCATCGCCATCGGCATCGCGGCGATGGTGGCCGTGGTGGGCGTGTCCGCGTCCAGCCGGGCGGACCTGGACCGGCGGCTGGCCGCGCTGGGCACCAACCTGCTCTCGGTCGGCCCCGGCCAGACCCTGTTCGGCGAACCGGCCCGGCTGCCGGTCGAGTCGGTCGGCATGGTCGGCCGGCTCGACCCGGTCACCTCGACCACCGCGACCGGCAAGGTCGACGCGAAGGTCTACCGCAACGACCACGTCCCGGCTGCCCAGTCCGGCGGCATCGGGGTGCTCGCCACCCGCACCGACCTGCTCGCCACGGTCGGCGTGCCGGTGGCGCGCGGCGAGTTCCTGAACGAGGCCACCGCGCGGTACCCGGCCGTGGTGCTCGGCGGGAAGGCCGCCGAACGGCTCGGCGTGGCCGCCCCGGGCGAGGCCGTGCACCTGGGCGGCGACTGGTTCACCGTGGTCGGCGTCCTGGGTCCCGCGCCGCTCACCCCCGAACTGGACACCGCCGCCCTGGTCGGGTGGCCGGTGGCGGAACGGGAACTGGGCTTCGACGGCCACCCGACCACCGTGTACGCGCGGGCCCGGGAGGACGCCGTGCGGGCCGTGCAGGGCGCTCTCGCGGCGACCGCGAACCCGGAGCAGCCGGACGCGGTGCGGGTGTCGCGGCCGTCGGACGCGTTGGCCGCCAAGCAGGTCGCCGACGCCACGCTCAACGCCCTGCTGCTCGGCCTGGGCGCGGTGGCGCTGCTGGTCGGCGGGGTCGGCGTGGCCAACACGATGGTGATCTCGGTGCTGGAACGGCGTGCGGAGATCGGGTTGCGCCGGTCGCTGGGCGCGACCGGCGGCCAGGTGCGGGTCCAGTTCCTGACCGAGTCGCTGCTGCTGTCGGGCCTGGGCGGGGTGGGCGGCGCGGTGCTCGGCGTCCTGGTGACCGCCGGCTACGCGACCGCCCAGGGCTGGCCGGTGGTGGTGCCGCTGTGGGCGACCGCCGGCGGCGTGCCCGCGACCGCGCTGATCGGCGTGCTGGCCGGGCTGCTCCCGGCGATCCGGGCGAGCCGACTGCCCCCAGCGGAGGCACTGGCGACTCCGTAGGTCCCCGCGCCGCAGATCCGCGGGGGTCCCGGTCCGGGCGTCGGGCCGGGCCCCCGTCGATCAAGAAGCCGTGAGTCCGGCGTGGTCCGGTGGGGGCGTGTGGTTGCATGAGGGCATCGCCCCGCACTGGCTGGGGCGGATGCGTGCGCGCAACCCGTTGGCACAGCGCTGGTTCGTGCGGTACGCCGAGCACGCGCGGGGCCGCGGTCGGCGCGCCGGTGACTAGCGGAGGGGCCGTGATGCAGCTACCCACCTGGGTGTGGTTGGCGACCTTGGGGGCGATCGCGCTGGTGATCGCGCTCGACTTCTACCTGGTCGCGCGCGACCCGCGGGACCCGTCGTTCCGCGAATCCCTGGTGGCGGTCTCGGTGTACGTCGGCCTCGCGGTGCTGTTCGGGCTCGGCGTGACGGTGTTCGCCGGGCCGGACTACGGCGGGCAGTTCTTCGCCGGGTGGATCACCGAGTACTCGCTCAGCGTCGACAACCTGTTCGTGTTCCTGCTGATCATGAGCAGGTTCGCGGTGCCGAAGGAGTACCGGCAGAAGGTGCTGCTGGTCGGCGTGGTGATCGCGCTGGTGCTGCGGGCGGCGTTCATCGCGGCCGGCGCGCAGGCGATCTCCCGGTTCGACTGGCTGTTCTACGTCTTCGGCGCGTTCCTGGTGTTCACCGCGTGGAAGCTGCTGCGGCAGGACGACTCGGACGAGCCGGAGTTCCAGGAGAACCGGGTGCTGCGCGCGTTCAAGCGGGTGGTGCCGACCGCGCCGGGCTACGACGGCGCGCGGCTGACCACGGTGTCGAACGGCCGCCGGGTGGTGACGCCGATGCTCATCGTGATGGTCGCGGTCGGCACCACGGACCTGCTGTTCGCGGTCGACTCGATCCCGGCGATCTTCGGCCTGACCCGCGAGACCTACCTGGTGCTGACCGCCAACGCGTTCGCCCTGATGGGGTTGCGCCAGCTGTTCTTCCTGATCGGCGGGCTGCTGGACCGGCTAATCCACCTGGCCAAGGGCCTCGCGGTGATCCTGGCCTTCATCGGGGTCAAGCTCATCCTGGAGGCGTTGCACCACCACGGCGTCGACTGGGCGCCGGAGATCCCGATCCTGCTCTCGCTCGGCGTCATCCTGGGCGTCCTGCTGGTCACGACCGTGGCGAGCCTGATGACGTCGGCCCGGACCAAGACGGAGGTCGCCGACCCGGACGCGTGACCGGCGGCTAGTCGGTCCGGGTCGCCCGGTAGGCCTGGCGGGTGCGTTCGGTGTGCAGGGCCATGATGCGGCCGGCGGTGTCCGGGTCGTGGGCGCCGATCGCCTCGATCAGGTCGGCGTGCTCGGTCCACGCGTCCTGGCGGAAGGTCAGCGCCAGCGGCGCGTAGTACCAGCGGACGCGGCGGTCGACGGTGGCGATCAGGTCGGCCAGCACGGTGTTGCCGGACAGGCCGCTGATGGCCGCGTGCAGCGCCGCGTTGGCCGCCACCACGCCCGCCACGTCCTCGGCGGCCAGCGCCCGCAGGCCCGCCTGCTGGATCTCGGCCAGCCCGGCGACGTCCTGGGCGGTGGCGCGTTCGGCGGCGAGCTTGGCCGAGTGCGTCTCCAGCACGCCCCGGACGCTGAGCAGCTGGTCGGCTTCCTCGTCGGTCGGCGTGTGGACGAACGCGCCCTGCGCCGGGCGCAGGTCGACCCAGCCCTCGGTCTGGAGGCGTTGCAGCGCCTCGCGGACCGGCTGCCGGCTCACCCCGAGGTGCTCGGCCAGGTCGATCTCCACCAGGTGTTGCCCCGGCTGGAGGGTGCGGTTCACGATGAGGTCCAGCAGGGCGTCGTAGACGGCCTCCCGCAGCGGTGCGGGCCGCGCCACCCGGCGGGCCGCGGCACCGCTGAGGGCATCACGGGCGGTTCGCCGCGCGGCGGCTCCCGCGCCGAGCGACGGTGACCTGGGCTGGCTCACGAGCCCTCCTTCGACGGCAGGTGCGGCGGGCCCGGCTTTCAACATACGGACTTCGGTATGCAAAAAGCAGTCGCCCGTCCGGGGCGTAACCCCCAGGGTGTCCCAGGTCGCCGCCACCCGCATCAGGGGGCACGACCCCACCCAGCGGGTCCGGCTCCGCCGAGCGGTCGAGTGCCGGCCGGCCCCGCCAAGCGGGTCAGTGCACGCCCAGCACGCCGGCCACTGCCCGGCCGCCTCGTGCTCGTCGGCCTCGTGCTCGTCGGCCTCGGCGTGCACGGTGCCGGGCAGGCGCGGCACCGGGCGCGGCGGCACGGTGCCCGGGTCGGCGGTGTCCAGCACCGCCTCGCCGTAGCTGCCCTCCAGCACCGCGTCGGGTCGGTCCCCGAGGCGCGCGACGGCTCCACCCTCGGCGGCCGGCGGCTGCTCGGCGACGTCCAGCAGCCGCCGGACACGGTCGGGCTCGGCCAGGCGGAGCGGGGGTGTCAGCGGCCGAACTGGCGGAGCAGTTCGGTGATGGTGTGCGCGCCGTGCAGCAGGGCCGTCACGACCTGGCGCTCGTGCTCCGGGTCGAGGCGGCCCAGCGGGACCGAGCAGCTCATCGCGTCCAGCACGGGCGTGCGGTAGGGCAGGGCGACCGCGAAGCAGCCCAGCCCCGGGGTGTTCTCCTCGCGTTCCTGCGCGTAGCCGGCCGCGCGGAACCCGGCCAGTTGGGCGTGCAGCGCGGCGCGGTCCACCACGGTGTTCGGGGTGAGCGGCGCGAGCCGGGTGGGCAGGATCGCGTCCACCTCCTGCGGGCCGCGCGCCGCGAGCAGCGCCTTGCCCGGCGACGTGGCGTGCGCGGGCAGCCGGCGGCCGACCCGCGACACCACTCGCAGGTGGTGCTCGGACTCGCGGCCGGCCAGGTAGACCACGTCCGAGCCGTCCAGCCGGGCCAGGTGCACCGTCTCGTCGATCTCCCGGCGGACCTGCTCCATGACCCGGATCGCGACCCGCACGACCGGGTCGTGGTCGAGGTAGGAGGTGCCGACGAGCAGGGCGCGCACACCGATGCCGTAGGTGCCGCGGGTCGGGTCGAGCTCGACCCAGCCCCGGGCCACGAGCGTCTGCAACAGCATGTAGAGGCTCGACTTCGGGTAGCTCAGCTCGCGGTGCAGCTCGGTCAGCGTCAGCGGGCGCTCCGACGCCGACAGCACTTCGAGCAGTTCCACCGTCCGGTCCGCCGACTTAACCGCGTTCGGCCGAGCGGGTGACCCGGGTCCAGTCATCCGTCCTCCACAGAAGCGGTCCGGCAACACGCTCTCGACACGTCGCTATGGCGATTCTTCCAGTCCGCACACGACGTTCACGACGACGACTCCGATTCACAGACATGAATGAGCGGCCACGTACGAGGGTGAGCGCGAAGGGCGCGGAGGGCCCGTGCACTGACGTGCGGTTGGAGGCCCTGCGTCGGGACGTGCGCGGGGCTCCGGGATCACCTGAACGGGTAACTGTCAAAAGGCGCGGGCAACCCGGTGTCCGAGTTGTTCCGTCCTCTGCACATGAGAAGCCTGGGAACCGCGATCGGTGCCGGCGCGCTGCTGCTCGTGCTCGTCGGCTGCGCATCGAACCAGCCCGCGCTCGACGCGGGCAACGGCGGCGGTCCGACGCTGACCACGTCGCCGTCCAACCCGCCCTCGTCGTCGGAGGACCCGGAGTTCCAGAGCCCGGTGCCACCCGGCGGCAAGGAGGTGCCGAAGGCGAAGCTCGACGCCTCGGCCGTGCCCGAGGGGACGCCGCAGACGGTGTGGACCGAGGGCGACGGCAGCACCCTGGGCCTGATCGGGCAGGAAGGCGGCTGCGGCAAGGCGAGCGTGGAGATCGCCGAGCAGACCGCGCAGGCGGTGAAGGTCGTCCTGGTGGAGACCACGCCGAAGGACGCGGAGGTCTGCACGATGGACATCCGCCACCCGCCGCTCACCGCGAAGCTGGAAGCCCCGTTGGGCGAGCGCTCGGTGGTGCTCAGCACGCGGCAGGACCAGAAGTAGCCCTCCCGGAGAAAAGGCGCCCGGCCGTGCCCCGGCCGGGCGCCGCCGCGTGCAACCCACCGGCCCTCCGACACCGTCCTACCGCCATGAGGAACGTCAAGATCGCCGTGGCCCTCGCGGCGCTCGCCCTGACCGGCTGCACCGGCGGCGGCCCGGCGGGCGGCCCGTCCTCCACCACGTCCACCCCGCCGCCGACCTCGCTGCCGACGACGTCGTCACCCGCCACCACGCCGGGCACGACGTCCGCCGGCGGCACCCCACCGCCCCAGTCCAGCGCGCCGCCGCTGCCCGGCGCGGCGAGCCAGGTCCCCGTCGAGCGGGTGGACGCGAGCACCCTGTCCGACGCCTACCGGCGCGAGGCGTGGGTGTCCGCCGACGGCCGCACGCTTCAGGTGTTCAGCCTCGCCGGCGGCTGCAAGCGGGCCTCCGCCGAGGTGGTCGCCCAGGGCGCGGACCAGGTGCAGGTCGCGCTGGTCACCACCTACTACCCGCCCAACGACGGGGTGTGCACGGAGGAGCTCTACAGCGTGCCGGTGGACGTGGTGCTGACCGCACCGCTGGGCGAGCGCCGGGTGGTGCTGGAAGCGCGCGAGCAGACCGGGTAGTCCACCCCGGGTGGCCCGCCCGGATGATCTAGCCTCAGGCGCATGTCGTTGCCGCCAGAGCTGCGCCAGAGCCTCGTGGACCCGGACTTCTGGGCCATGTACTGCTTCGAGTCCGACGACGAGTACTTCGACCAGGACGAGCACGTCGCCCGGTTCGAGGTCGGCGGCGGGCACGCGCTGGACCTGTCGGTCAGCGACGGCTACTTCGACCTCGGGATCCGCCCGGCCGACCGGGACGAGGCGATCAGCGTGGCGTGGGACGACCAGGCCCACCCGCACCCGCACGTGCTGCGCTGGGACGAGCTGGACCTGGTGTGCCGGGCCGCCGCGCTGACCGAGCCGGAGCTGCGCCACCCCGGTCCGGGCGTCGCGCTGCTGACCCGGTTCCTGGCGATCACCGACCCCGACGACGTGGACGTGGTCCGCGCCGCCGTGCACGGGGCGTTCACCGGCCTGCGCGGCCCGGACACCGAGGGTTTCTGGCCGGACGCGGAGGAACACGGCGTCGGCCCGGTCGACTTCCGCGACGACGGCGTGGTTTGGAGCCGTGACGAGGCCGGTGACCAGCGCGTCGACCAGGACGAGGACCACGACGGGCCCGACCTCTACAGCACCCGCACGTCCGCCGCCGAGTCGGCGTTCCCCTGGGAGTTGTGGCGCTCACTGCTCGACCACGCCGAACGCACCCTGGCCGCGGCGGTCGACCCGGCCTGGGCCGCCGCGCTCCCAGCGGACACCACCCCGGGCAACGCGGCCGAGGTCGCGCGGGCGTTGAAGGCCGCCGGGTGCGCCAACCGGATCGTGCTGCGCGCGCTCACCGACCCGGTGCACCCCGCCGAAACGGCCTGGGTGCTGGAACTGGTGACCGGGGCGCCGCGCGGCTCGCTGCTGCCCGAGGCCACGACCGACGCCCGCCACTGGTGGGCGTGAGGTGAACACCACCGAGGCCCCGCGCGACGACGGCGGGGCCTCGGTGGGAGCTACTTGCGGAAGCTGATCTGGAGCGTCGGCGTGGAGGTCTCGGCGAAGAAGTCGTTGCCCTTGTCGTCGACCACGACGAACGCCGGGAAGTCCTCCACCTCGATCCGCCACACCGCTTCCATGCCCAGTTCCGGGTACTCCAGCACCTCGACCTTGCGGATGCAGTCCTGCGCCAGCCGGGCCGCCGGGCCGCCGATCGAACCCAGGTAGAACCCGCCGTGCGTCCGGCAGGCGTTGGTGACCTGCGCCGACCGGTTGCCCTTGGCCAGCATCACCATCGAGCCGCCGGCGGCCTGGAACTGCTCCACGTAGGAGTCCATCCGGCCGGCCGTGGTCGGGCCGAACGAGCCCGACGCGTAGCCCTCGGGCGTCTTGGCCGGGCCGGCGTAGTACACCGGGTGGTCCTTGAGGTACTGCGGCATCTCGCCGCCCGCGTCCAGCAGGTCCTTGATCTTGGCGTGCGCGATGTCGCGGGCCACCACCAGCGGGCCGGTCAGCGAGACCCGGGTCTTGACCGGCAGCGCCGACAGCGTCGCGCGGATCTCGGCCATCGGCCGGGTCAGGTCGATCCGGACCACCTCGTCGGAGAGGTCCTCGTCCCGCACCTCGGGCAGGAACCGCGCCGGGTCGCGCTCCAACTGCTCCAGGAACACGCCCTCGGGCGTGATCTTCGCCTTGGCCTGGCGGTCCGCCGAGCACGACACGGCGATGCCGACCGGGCAGGACGCGCCGTGCCGGGGCAGCCGGACCACCCGCACGTCGTGGCAGAAGTACTTGCCGCCGAACTGCGCGCCGATGCCGAAGTTCCGGGTCAGCTCCAGGACCTGCTGCTCCAGGTCGACGTCCCGGAACGCGTGGCCCAGCGCCGACCCCTCGGTGGGCAGGCCGTCGAGGTAGCGGGCCGACGCGAGCTTGGCGACCTTGAGGTTCTGCTCCGCGGACAGCCCGCCGACGACCACGGCCAGGTGGTACGGCGGGCACGCGGCGGTGCCCAGCGAGCGCAGCTTCTCGTCCAGGAACCGGGCCAGCCGCGCCGGGTTCAGCAGCGCCTTGGTCTCCTGGTAGAGGAACGTCTTGTTGGCCGAGCCGCCGCCCTTGGCCATGAACAGGAACTCGTACTGGGGCTCGGTGCCGGGGGCGTTGAACAGCTCGATCTGCGCGGGCAGGTTGCTGCCGGTGTTCTTCTCGTCCCAGAACGTCACCGGTGCCATCTGCGAGTACCGGAGGTTGAGCTCCTGGTAGGCCTCGAAGATGCCGCGCGACAAGGCTTCCTCGTCGGTGCCGCCGGTCAGCACGGACTCGGTGCGCTTGCCCATCACGATCGCCGTGCCGGTGTCCTGGCACATCGGCAGGATGCCGCCGGCCGAGATGCAGGCGTTGCGCAGCAGGTCCATCGCGACGAACCGGTCGTTGCCGCTGGCCTCGGGGTCGTCGACGATCGCGCGCAGCTGGGTCAGGTGCGACGGGCGGAGCAGGTGCTGGATGTCCCGGATGGCCTCCTTGGCCAGCCGGGTGAGCACCGCGGGCTCGATCTGGAGGAACCGGCGTCCGGCGGCCTCCACCACGGTCACGCCGTCCTGGGTGACCAGGCGGTAGTCCGTGTGGTTGTCCTTGGCCAGCGGCAGGACGTCGGTGTGCTGGAACGTGGTGGTGGGCACTGCGGGCACGTCGCGGGCTCCCTTGCGCGCTTCGGGTTCCGCCGAACCTATACCGCGCGCCGCACCGCGGTACCGCCGCGTCGGTGTGATTCGCGTCGTGCCGCCCGGAGAACCCGCAGGCCCGCCGGCGACCGTCGTGCCGCGGGCCGGTGTGCCACCGCCCGGAGTCGTGCGGCCCGGAGTGGGGCCCGGAGTGGGGCCCGGAGTGGGGCCCGGAGTGGGGCCCGGAGTGGGGCCCGGAGTGGGGCCCGGAGTGGGGCCCGGAAGTGCGGCCCGGAGTCGTGTGGGCGTGAGTCGTGTGGCGCGGAGTGCGGGCCGGAGAGGAGCGGGCCGGAGTCGCGCGCTGGGAGACCGGGGGCGGAAACGCGGAAGGCCGGGCCGGCCCCCGACCGCCCCGACCTTCCTCAGCGTGCGACAGCCTCCACGAAATGGGGTGGAGGCGTCGCAAGGCTCGTTGTAACTCGCGACCGTGCCGTGACTGGCGTCACAAGTCAACCCGGCTGAACGGGTGATGCGTCCGCTCAGCTCGCGTAGGCCCGCAGTTTCGCCGCCCGCTCGCCCTGCCGCAGCTTCGACATGACCTCGCGCTCGATCTGGCGGACCCGCTCGCGGGACAGGCCGAACAGCTTGCCGATCTGGTCCAGGGTGCGCGGCTGGCCGTCCTCCAGGCCGTAGCGCAGCCGGATCACCGACTGCTCCCGCTGGTCCAGCGTGGCCAGCACGCGGCGCAGGTCGTCCTGGAGCAGGCCGGAGATGACCGCGCTCTCCGCGTCGGTGGCGTCCGAGTCCTCGATGAAGTCGCCCAGCGGGGCGTCCTCCTCGGCGCCGACCGGCATGTCCAGGCTCACCGGGTCGCGCGCGTGGTCGAGCAGGTCGGAGACCTTCGCCGGGGTCAGCCCGGACTCCTTGGCCAGCTCGTCCGTGGTCGCCTCGCGGCCCAGCTGCTGGTGCAGGTCGCGCTTGATCCGCGCCAGCTTGTTGACCTGCTCCACCAGGTGGACCGGGAGCCGGATGGTGCGGCCCTGGTCGGCCATTCCCCGGGTGATCGCCTGCCGGATCCACCACGTCGCATAGGTGGAGAACTTGAAACCCTTGGTGTAGTCGAACTTCTCGACCGCGCGGATCAGACCCAGGTTCCCTTCCTGGATGAGGTCCAACAGCGGCATTCCACGGCCGGTGTATCGCTTCGCCAGCGAAACGACCAACCGCAGATTCGCTTCGAGGAGGTGGTTCTTTGCCACGTGGCCGTCACGCACCAGTGCGCGCAGTTCCTCGCGGCGCGTGGAGGCCGGGCCGGAACCCGTCTCCAGCATGTGCTGAGCGAAGACCCCCGCTTCGATCCGCTTGGCGAGTTCCACTTCCTCGGCCGCGGTCAGCAGCGCTGTCTTGCCGATGCCGTTCAGGTAGACCCGAACCAGGTCGGCGGCCGGTCCCTGGGCGTCGAGGTCCAACTCGGCGCTCGTGGTGATCGTGTCGTTCCCGACCTCGCGGTCGAGGACCCTCGGGACGGTCATGGAAGCTCCCTCCCCCTTCGCGGGCTGGCAGTGCGGTCACGTGACCCGCGCTGCGCTGCGCGGTGTTGCCTTTCGGCCCCTGTCACTGGGGGAAACGTCGACCGGAGCGGAATGGTTCCCGTGTCCCCGATCAGGAAGACGTCACTGCCGTCACAGCGGTTGCGCGGCCAATCCTGAGGATTGGCTGAGAAGGATCTAGAGTTCCACCAACACGGTGAACGGACCGTCGTTGGCACTGCGCACCGACATCATCGCGCCGAACCGCCCGGTTTCCACGCGAGCGCCCTTCTGGCGCAGTTCCCGCACCACCGCGTCGACCAACGGTTCGGCGTGCTCCGGGCGGGCCGCGGCCGTCCACGATGGACGCCTGCCCTTCCTCGTCTCGCCGTAGAGCGTGAACTGGCTCACCACCAGCAGGGGCGCTCCGGTCGTGGCGCACGACTCCTCGTCCCGCAGCACGCGCAGCTCGTGCAGCTTGCGGGCCATCAGCGGGGCCTTCTCCGCCGTGTCGTCGACGTGGATGCCCAGCAGTACCAGCAGACCGGGCTCCTCGATCACGCCGACGCGCTGTCCGTCCACAGTCACCTCGGCCTCGGTGACGCGCGCCACGACCGCCCTCACGCGCGGCGCCCAGTGACGTAAAACACACCGGAGTTCATACCGGGACCACCATGCCGTGCCGGACCAGTTCGCGGACCACCGGCAGCGCCGCCTCGGCGAGCGCGTCGGCGTCGACGTCCTGCGCGTAGGCCAGCAGCGTGACGAGGTCCTCCAGCGCCAGCGCGCCCCGGAACCCGGCCAGCAGCCGCGCCGCGACCTCGTCCAGCTCGTGCTGCCAGCCGGGGCCGTCGGTGCGGTGCAGCCGGCGCACCACCGTGTCCCAGCCGTCCTCGGCCGGCGCGGACACCTCCTCCAGGACCACCGTCTCGGGCACGGTGAACCGGGTCCGCAGCAGCTCGTCGTTCGAGTGCCGCCGCAGCCACGCGACGCGGTCCAGCCACGCCGCCGACTCCGGACCCAGCGGGTCGTCGTAGGCGTGGCGCAGGTCTTCGCACACCACCTCGGGGTGCGCGGCGTCGGTGCGCCGCAACGTGACGAACCCGAACCCGACGCCCTCCACCTCGTTCTCGGCGAACCAGTCCAGCCACGCGTTCGCCTTGGCCCGGCCCTCGTCGGACCGGGGGTCCACGCCCGCGTCGCGCAGCCACGTGCCGACGTAGAGCGCCGGGTCGGCGACGTCGCGCTGCACGAACCAGGCGTCGACGTGCTTGGGCAGCCACCCGGCGACCCGGTCGGCCCAGTCCTCGCCCCGCCGGTGCACCCAGGACGCCAACAGCTGGCCCACGCCGCCGTCGTTGAGGAACGCCGGGAGCTGCCGGACGACGAGCGCGCTCGCGTCGTCGCCGGCCAGCCCGGAGTCGCGGTACACGTAGTCGACCCGGGGCGGCCCCACCACGAACGGCGGGTTGCACACGACCTGGTCGAACGTGCGGTTGCGCAGCGGCGCGAACCACTCGCCCTGCCGGAGTTCCACGTCCAGCCCGTTGAGCCGGAACGTGCCCTGCGCGAGCCGCAGCGCGCGCTCGGACAGGTCGGTCGCGGTGATCCGCTTCGCGTGCCGTGAGGCGTGCAGCGCCTGCACACCGCACCCGGTGCCGAGGTCGAGCAAGGTGTTTACCGGCCGCCGCGAGGTGGCCCGCGCCAGGCTGATCGACGCGTGGCCGACCCCCAGCACGTGGTCGGCGGGCACCGGGCCGCCGCGCTGGTCGGAGTCGAGGTCGGCGACGACCCACCACGAGCCGGTGTCGTCGCCGTAGGGCCGCACGTCCAGCCCGGCCCGCACCCGGTCGTGCGACGAGGTCAGCAGCCCGGCCCCGACCGCGTCCGCGACGTCGAGGCCGCCCAGGGCCTTGGCGACGGCGGCGGGCTCCTCGGCGTCACCGAGCAGGAACAGCCGGATCAGCGTGCCGAGTTCGCCCGCGTCCCGGCTCACCCGCCGCGCGGCCTCCGGCTCGCCGCGACCCAGTGCGGCGTGCGCCTGCGGGCCGAGGACGTCCAGGACCCCGTCGGCGTCGTACCCGGCCTTCAGGAATGCCCCGCGCAACCGCGCGGTCAGCTCAGTGGAGAGATCAGGAAGCACCGCCGAATCCTCCCGCACCGGTCCGCCGCCGTCGCGCCGGCCGTGGTCACCGCTCTCGGCCCGCAGCGCACCCCCGGCACGGCGTCGGCGGCGGGGTGCGGGCTAGTCGCGGTAGCGGCCGACGGCTAGGGCGATGGCCATCGCCAGCCGTTGGTCCGGGTCGTCCAGCGGGAGCGCGGTCACCTCGGCCATCTTCTGCATCCGGTACCGCAACGTGTTCGGGTGCACCGAGAGAGCGCGCGCCGCCTCGCGGGCGTCGCCCTGGGCCGCCAGCCACGCCTGCAACGTCGTCGCGTACTGGGTGCCGAAGTCCTGGTCGTGGCGCACCAGGTCGGCCACCGGTCCGCGCGCGGGCAGCCGTCCGGTCTCGGCGACCGTCGCCAACCGCCGCAGCAGGACCTTCGCCCACGCCGCGTCGTAGACCACCGGCTCGCCCGAGGACAGCGCCAGGCACTCGTCGGCCTCGTTGCGCGACGCGGGGAGCTGCCCGGCGTCCGCGCGACCGCCGATCCCGGCCTCCACCACCGCTTCGGCGGGCATCTCCCGGGTCAGCGCGCGGACCCACTCCACGGCGTTGGCGGGGTCGTCCCCGCACGGCAGCACCGTGTACAGGACGTTGCCGAACAACGCGCTGCGGCCCGGCCGCGACCAGCCGAAACCCGCCGTGGCCCGTTCGAACGCGAGCAGCGCGGCCCCGTGCTCGCCCTCGCCGGCGTGCGCCTGCACGGCGATCACCCGCAGGTCGGCGGCGGGCAGCCCGAGCCGGGCCAGGTGCGCGGGCACCCCGTCGTCCAGCACGGTGATCACCAGGTCGGCCTCGGCCTGCCGCTCCAGGTCGGCGCTGGCCCGCGCCCGCAGCATGTGCAGCGCCGCCGTGCGGGCCCCGTCCTGCAACGCGGCGTGCCGGTCGGTGTCGACGTCGGTGTCCACCTCCACCCACACCGAGCCGAGCAGCTCGCGCCCGGCCCGCACGGCGACCACGAGCCGCCCGCCGAGCTGGTCGGTCAGCTTGGGCACGAACATCGGCTCGTCGGAGCGGGCCAGGTGGGTGAACACGCCGTACTCGTCGAGCGCCTGGCGCGCCGAGTCGGGCACCCGGCGGCCCAGGATCGTCTGCACCCGGACCGGGTCCACGCCCTGCTGCCGGTAGGAGTAGGCCAGCACCCGGGACTGCTGGTCCTCGATGGTCACCGGCCCGCCGACCACCGCCGCGATGGCGTCGGCCACCGCGAACAGGTCGCCGGACCCCTTGCGCTGACCGCCCAGCACGACGGTCTGCGCCACGTTCGCCAGCTGCCCCCACGGCACGGACGGGTCGACCAGCAGCACCGCCGCCCCGGACCGCCGGGCCGCCGCCACCACGCGTTCGTCCAGCGGCGGAGCGCCGTGCAGGACGACGGCGGCGGCGTTGGTGGCCGAGACCAGCCGGGCCGCGGCGGCGGGGGAGGGCACGCCGAGCCCCAGCAGCACGTCGTCCGGTGCCGCGGCGGTGTGCTCGGTCGGGTCGTGCAGCGCGACCCCGCGCAGCTCGACGTCCCGCCCTCGCGGCGCGCAGCTCAGGTGCGTGCCCAGGCTGCCGAGCACGTCCACGAGGCGATCAAGGGCCACCACGAACGGATAGTACGGTCCGCCGGCCGTCGACGCGGCCGACTCGGCCCGACACCTCCGGCGGATCCGCAAGCCCGCTCGCCCGTGTCACCCATCACTCCGACCGGAATACAACGCCCGGCAGGTGTCGCGGAAAACCCGGTAGTGGGACGATGGAGGCATGGTGGACCACGAGCGCGACGGCACACCGGTGCTCATCACCGATGCGGCTCTGTCCTACGAAGAGCAGCACGCCGCGCGCAAGCGCAAGTACGCGATCATGATGGGCGCGCGGATCCCGTGCCTCGTCCTGGCGATGGTCTTCTACCAGACGTGGTGGCTGGCGCTGGCTTTCATCGCGCTGTCGGTGCCGCTGCCGTGGATGGCGGTGCTCATCGCGAATGACCGCCCGCCCCGCAAGGCGGAGGAGGCGAACCGCTACGTCAAGGAGCACCGCGCCCTCGAAGCGAAGACCCACCAGGTCATCGACGGCTAGACCGCCGCGGACCCGGCCCCCGAAGACCGGACCCCCGAAGGCGGAGCCGGCGAAGGCCGGGTACCTGAGGGCTGGGTACCTGAAGGCTGGGCACCCGAGGGCTGGGCCCCGACGACCGAGACCGCCCGCGCGGCCGCCGCGACCCCGCCGGCCAGGGCGGCCGGTCGCGAGCCCCCGGCCAGCCAGGTGGCCAGCAGACCGGCGTCGAACGCGTCCCCGGCCCCCGTCGAGTCCACGCACGGCACCGGCAGGGCGTCGACCGACAGGACCCCGTCCCGGTCGACCCAGCTGGCCCCGGCCGCGCCCGACGTCAACGCGACCGCGCCCACCACGTCCAGCAGCGCCGACGCCGACGCGGGCTCGGCCGAGCCGGTGAGCGCCACCAGCTCCTCGGTGTTGGGCAGCAGCAGGTCCACGCCCCGCACGTCGTCCAGGAACCCGTCGTAGATCAACGCCGCCGACTGCGGGTCGACCGACGTGGTGAGCCCGGCCTCCCGGGCCGCCCGCAACACCGCCAACCCGGCGGGCCGCGACGTGGCGTCCAGCAGCACGTAGCCGGACAGGTGCAGGTGGCGCGCGCCGTCGAGGATCCCCGGGTCGAGGTCGGCCGGCGAGAACCGGGCGTTCGCGCCCCGGTCGGGCAGCATGCTCCGCTGCCCGCTGTCGTCCACCAGCACGACCACGCAGCAGGTCGCCTTCTCCGGGTCGACGGCGAACGCGCACCGCACGCCCGCCGCCGTGAGCTCGGCGTGCACCTGGCGGCCGGCGGAGTCCGCGCCGACCCGTGCCACCAGCGTCGGTGCGGCACCGACGGCGGCCAGCCAGACCGCCGTGTTGGCCCCCGCGCCGCCGGGCTCGATGGTCACCGCGGCCCGCGAGTCGCCGCCGTGCACGATCGGACCGGAGTGCCGGGCGACCACGTCCAGCCCGGCGTCCCCGACCACGATGATCCCGGTCACCCGCACAGCTCCACGGCGACCTGGGACGCCAGCAGCGCGTTGGACAGCACCAGCGCCTCGTTGGCGTCGATGCTCACCCCGCCGCTCGCGGTGTGGAAGTGCTCCAGCAGGGCCGGCGTCACGTCCTTGCCGTGCACGTCCCGGGTCGCCGCCAGCCCCTCGGCCAGCAGCCGGTCGTGCAGGTCGAGGTCCATCTCGAACTCGACCGGGATCGGGTTGGCCAGCAGCACGCCGGACGTGCCCGGCACGGACCCGCGGTGCGCGGCGACCACGGCCGCCGCCTGCGCGGCCGTCTCGACCCGCCACGGCACGTCGAACCCGGACGAGCGCCGGTAGAACGCCGGGAACGACGACGTGCCGAACCCCAGCACCGGCACCGACCGGGTCTCCAGCAGCTCCAGCGTGGCACCGATGTCGAGGATCGACTTCACCCCGGAGCACACCACCAGCACCGGCGTGGTGGCCAGCACGTCGAGGTCGGCGGACACGTCCCAGGTCTCCCGCGCGCCCCGGTGCACCCCGCCCAGGCCGCCGGTGGCGAACACCCCGACCCCGGCGGCGTGCGCCAGCGCGGAGGTGGAGGCCACGGTCGTCGCGCCGTCCAGGCCCAGGGCGAACGCCGCGCCCAGGTCCCGCCGGGAGAGCTTCACCAGCGCGTTGGCCGGGTCGCACACGTGGTCCAGTTCGGCGTCGGTCAGCCCGACCTTGGCCACCCCGCCCAGCACGGCGACCGTCGCGGGCACGGCGCCCGCATCCCGCACGACCCGCTCCAGGCGCGCGGCGACCTCGCGGTTGCGGCCGGGCGGCAGCCCGTGGGACAGGATCGTGGACTCCAGCGCGACCACCGGCCGGTTCTCGGCCAGTGCGGTGCGGACCTCTTCGGTGATGCTCGGCGTACTCACGAGGGGCCATCATCCCAGGTAAGCTGAGGCCGTGAGCACGCAGACTCTCCCTGACGTCGAGACCCGGCCCGAAGGCACGGACCACACCGGGGACGACACCCCGAAGATGTTCCACTACGTGCGCAAGGCCAAGATCGCCGAGAGCGCGGTCATGGGCACGCACGTGGTGGCCCTCTGCGGCGAGGTCTTCCCGGTGACGAAGTCGCCGAAGCCCGGCTCGCCGGTGTGCCCGGAGTGCAAGAAGATCTTCGAGGGCCTGCCCAAGGGCAACAGCGGTCAGTGAGCACGGCCCCCGTGCCCCGGCTCCACGTCCCAGGCAGCCGGGGCACAGCCGCGCGCGCAAGACCGGTCAGCCGGTCTCGTCGGGCGTGACGGTGTGCAGGTACAGCACCTGGTCGACCTGCCCGAGCAGGGCGTCGTCCAGCGGGAAGTAGTTGAACGCCGGCGTCCTCGGCGCACACCCCAGGGCCCGTAGCGCCGCCGCGTCGACCAGGTGGTTCCCGGCCGGCAGCCGGTGCAGGACGCCCTCGGCGGTGTCCGGGGCGGGTGCGCCGATGTCCCGGTGCGCCGCCTGCCCCACCGCGCACGCGATGACCCGGTAGTCGTCGCCGAACCGGTCGGCGAGGTGGGCCCCGGCGGGCTGCCAGCGCAACGTCGTGGGCCCGAACGCCACCTCGGCCGTCCCCCGGCGCAGGTGCTCGTTGTGCGCGAACACCAGGGTCGGGCCGTGCTCGGCGATCGCCTTGAGGTTCTCGGCCATCATCGCGTCGCGGATCGCGGCCAGGCGCTGCCAGCGGTCGTCGCTGTCCCGGGCCATGCGCGCGTGGTAGGCCAGCAACCCCGCCGCGGTGCGCCCGGCGAGCAGCGCGTCCTGCGGTCCGGCGTCGCGCAGAGCGGGCAGTTCACAGGTCAGCACCCAGCGCAGGTCGTCGGTGATCGCGTGCAGCTCGGCCACCCGGGGCTCGGTCCCGACCGACCGCGCGGGCTCCATCGCCGCCGCCGGTTCCTCCCAGCGCGCGTCGTCGCCGAGCAGCCGGTCGACCGCGTCCCACGGCACCAGGCCGGACTCGCCGACGTGGGCGCGCAGGAAGTCGTGCAGCAGGCGCAGCGCCGCGCGCGGGCTCGGTGCCCCGCTCATCTCGACGGGCGCGTCGAAGCCCGCGAACCGGACCCGCTCGGCGGCCGGCCGCTCGCGGTTCCACTCGCGCATCCACCGGACCAGCAGCCGGTTGGCGGGCCACTCGCCGGACCCGTGGGTGAAGCCGGCGGCCATCACCTCGTCCTCGTCGCCGGCACCGCCCCGGACGTACTCGTCGACCAGGCGGCCGTGCCACGCGCTGGTCTCCAGCGCGATCGAGGTGAAACCCGCCCGCTCGGCCAGGGCCGCGAACACGGCGTTGCGGACCAGCGGGAACTCGCCCTCGCCGTGCATGGGCTCGCCGAACCCGAGCAGCCGCGGCGGCCCGTCGAGCCGGTCGGCGAGGGCGGCACCGAGCGCCTGCCGGTCGCCGGCGCTGATCAGGGGAACGGGGGTGGTCATGCGGAGTCCTTCCGAGCGGGGTGGGAGCGCGTCGACCAGGTCAACCGTATCGTTGATGAAACGTGTTAAACCTGGACGCGAAAACCGCTGGAGACCGCACCCCGACCTTCAACAGGGGATCAGATGCGACCGATCGACCTGGCACGCCGGCACGGGTTGTCGACCCAGGCGGTGCGCAACTACGAGGACGCGGGCGTGCTGCCGCTGGCCGCGCGCACCGCCTCGGGGTACCGGGTGTACTCGGAGCGCCACGCGCTGGCGCTGGCCGCCTTCGTGGCGCTGGTCCCCGGCCACGGTCACGCGCACGCGACGGCGATCATGGTCGCGGCCACCACCGGCCGCGTGGACGACGCGCTGGACCTGGTCGACCGCGGCCACGCCGGGCTGGTCGCCGCCCGCGCCATCGTCGACTCGGTCGAGACGACCCTGCGCGACATCACCGTCCAGCCGTGGACCGGGCCCCCGGTCCCGATCGGCCCGCTGGCCCACCAGCTGGGCCTGCGCCCGGCGACCCTGCGCCGCTGGGAGGCCGACGGCCTGCTCGGACCGCGGCGCGACCGCCAGGGCCACCGGCTCTATGCCGCCGAGGACGTGCGCGACGCCCACCTGGTCGGCCAACTGCGCCGCGCCGGCCACCTGATCGCCGACATCCGCCTGCTGCTGGACGAGCTCCGCGACACCAGCGACCCGGCCCAGGTCACCCGGGCCCTGGCCGACCGCCGCCGGGCCCTGAACGCCCGTTCCCGCGCGATGCTGGCGGGCTCGGCCGCACTGGACCGCTACCTGGACGCGCCCGCGCCGGCCCGGTGACCGCTCAGGGCGCCCGGTCGATCGGCAGGGGAGTCGTGCGGTCGGTGGCCGCGGGTGCCGGCGCGGTGTCGACCTCGTCGGCCGCCCACGCCTCGCGCCCCTGGTCGGTGCGGATCCGCTCGGCGGCGCGCTCCAGCTCCAGCCGCCGCCACCGCCGGCGCTGCCGCCGGGTCATCCGGGCCGGCCACATGTCCTGGATCGACGCGTTGAAGTAGGCCCCGATCGTGATGGCCAGGCCGATGAAGAACGCGAACAGCAGGAACGCGATCGGCGTCGCCAGCGCCCCGTAGGTGTACCCGGTCGTCGTGATCCACTGGATGTAGAGCCGCAGCCCGATGGACGACAGCAGGAACACCGCCATCGCCAGCACCGCGCCCGGCAGCAACCGGTGCCAGGGCAGCTTGTTGGGCAGCGACAGCTTGTAGAGGGTCGCCAGCGCCACCACCAGCAGGACGCCGATGCCCGGGTAGTAGAACGCGCCCAGCCAGAACTCGACGGTCGGCCGCCAGCCGGTGGGGAAGACCAGCAGCAGCAGGTCGGGGCCCAGCGCCAGCACCGGCAGCCCGACGATCAGCAGCACCAGGCTGACCACGTACAGCAGCAGGGCGAAGATCCGCTGCCACACCTCGTTGCGCACGCCGTACTGGTCGTGCGCCGCGGTGATCGCGTCCACGAACGACGACATGGCCGACGACCCGGCCCACAGCGAGATCAGGAAGCCCACCGAGACGATCTCGCCCTTGCCGGTGGTCAGGATCTGGTCGACGGTCGGCGCGATCACGCCGTTGACCACGTCCTGGCTGAAGATCGTCCGGCAGAACGAGATGATCCGGTCCTTGACCGCGGAGACCACCTCGGGCCCCAGCCAGTCGCCGAGGTAGCCCATCGACCCGAGCAGCCCCAACAACAACGGCGGGAACGACAGGGTCTGCCAGAACGCGGCCTCCGCCGCCTCGGAGAAGATGCTGCGCTCCCACGCCTTCTCCAGCGTGCGCGCCAAGAGGCGCAGTGGCCCCTTCTTGGGCGTGCTGCGTGCTGTCTCGTCGTCGGGCGAAGCCATCGCGCCTCCCAGCATGGTGCATCTCCGCGGAATTCGCGGCATCGACCCGGCGGGTGTCGCGGTCCGCCACCACCCGCATACCTCCGGGCAACGCGCCGCACACCTGCCCGCCACCGCCGCCGCCGCCCCGCCGCCGACACGACCGGTGAGCCCGATCCCACACCGCCCCGCGACCAGCGGGAACCGCGTCACCCGACCTACGACCTCGGCCACGAGCCCGGCCGCCGCCTCCGCAACGGGTAGGCTGTCCCTGCCCTCGACGGTCGTCACCACGAGGGCATTCGCATGTCGCCCAGCGACACGCGCCCACGCCGGGGATCACGGGCCCGGGGATCACGAGCAGCGCCGAAGGGGTCGAGGTTGTCGCAACCGCAAGTCGTCACGACCCGCCCCCTGCGCGCCTGGCAGCGCCGAGCGCTGACCAAGTACCTCGCGGCCAAGCCGAAGGACTTCCTGGCGGTCGCGACCCCGGGAGCCGGCAAGACGACGTTCGGCCTGCGGGTCGCCGCCGAACTGCTCGCCGACCGCACGATCGAGGCCGTCACGATCGTGACGCCCACCGAGCACCTCAAGCACCAGTGGGCGAAGGCGGCGGCCGAGGCCGGCATCGCGATCGACTCGAACTTCCGCAACACCAACGCGGTGACCTCGCGCGACTTCCACGGCGTCGCCCTGACCTACGCGCAGGTGGCCGCGCACCCGATGCTGCACCGGGTGCGCACCGAGCAGCGCAAGACGCTCGTGCTGCTCGACGAGATCCACCACGGCGGCGACGCGAAGTCGTGGGGCGACGCGATCCGCGAGGCGTTCACGCCCGCCGTGCGCCGGCTGAGCCTGACCGGCACCCCGTTCCGCAGCGACGACTCGCAGATCCCGTTCATCAGCTACGAGCCCGGCCCGGACGGCCTGCAGCGCAGCAAGGCCGACCACTCCTACGGCTACTCCGACGCGCTCAAGGACGGCGTCGTCCGGCCGGTGATCTTCCTGGCCTACTCGGGCGAGGCGAGCTGGCGGACCAGCGCGGGCGAGGAGTTCTCCGCCCGGCTCGGCGAGCCGCTGACCCAGGAGCAGACCGCGCGGGCGTGGCGGGTGGCGCTGGACCCGACCGGCGAGTGGGTGCCGTCCGTGCTCAAGGCCGCCGACCTGCGGCTGACCCAGCTGCGCAACGGCGGCATCCCGGACGCCGGCGGCCTGGTGATCGCGACCGACCAGACCGTGGCCAAGGCCTACGCCGAGATCCTGCTGCGCACCACCGGCCACACCGCGACCCTCGTGCTGTCCGACGACCCGAAGGCGTCCGGTCGGATCGCCGAGTTCGCGCAGACCTCCGAGCGCTGGATGATCGCGGTCCGGATGGTGTCCGAGGGCGTGGACGTGCCGCGCCTCGCGGTCGGCGTCTACGCGACCAGCTCGTCCACGCCGCTGTTCTTCGCCCAGGCGATCGGTCGGTTCGTGCGCGCCCGCGCCAAGGGCGAGACGGCCAGCGTGTTCCTGCCCAGCGTGCCGGTGCTGCTGGGGCTGGCCAGCGAGCTGGAGCAGCAGCGCGACCACGTGCTGGGCAAGCCGCACCGGGAGAAGGACGGCTGGGACGACGAGCTGCTGGCGCAGGCCAACCAGGTCCAGGACGAGCCGGGCGAGGAGGAGCGGGCGTTCACCGCCCTGGGCGCGTCGGCCGAGCTGGACCAGGTGATCTACGACGGCTCGTCGTTCGGCACCGCCGCGTTCGCGGGCAGCGACGAGGAGCAGGAGTACCTCGGGCTGCCCGGTCTGCTGGAGCCCGACCAGGTCCGCGCGCTGCTGCGGCAGCGGCAGGAGAAGCAGCTGGTCGACGCGGGCAAGAAGACCGCCGCGATTACGCCGGCCCCGCAACAAACCCGCACGGCGAGTGTGCAGGAGCGGTTGGCGACGCTGCGCAAGGAGTTGAACACGCTCGTCGCCATGCACCACCACCGCACCAAGAAGCCGCACGGCAAGATCCACAACCAGCTGCGCGAGTACTGCGGCGGCCCGCCCACGGCGATGGCCAGCATCGAGCAGCTCGAAGAGCGCATCGCGACCCTGCGCTCCTGGTAGCCCGACGCCGCCCGGCCGCCGTACCCGATCGTCCCTGATCCGAGCCACTTTCACGTTCAGTCGCGCGTCCGCCCGGCGTCGACCCGCTGCCACCGGCTAGCCCGTTCGGGGTAGTCACCTGTCCGCAGGGTTACCCGCTCGTTAGCTCATCGTGTCGACTTGATCGGTCAAGTGTGCTTCCGGTCACCGCATCGCGGGGCATACGTTGTGCGCCACAACATTTCCCGCGTAGCTCGGAAAGGGATGGCGGATGCGCAGCAGGAGCCTCGCCCTCATCGCCGTCGGCACCGGCCTGGCCGTTGCCGTGACCGCGTGCGGCGCCAACACGTCCGGCGGTGGCAGCACCTCGGGCACCAACACCAGCAGCGGCTCGGGCGGCGGCGCGAAGGTCGGCGTCATCCTGCCCGAGACGGCCACCTCCGCCCGCTGGGAGGGCTTCGACAAGCCCCTGCTGGAGAAGGCCCTCAAGGCCGAGGGGCTCGACCCCGACATCCAGAACGCCCAGGGCGACGTGCAGAAGTTCTCCACCCTGGCCGACGGCATGATCAACTCGGGGGTGCGGGTGCTGATCATCGCCACCCCGAACAGCGAGGTCGGCGCGTCGGTCGCCAAGAAGGCCGAGAACCAGGGCATCCAGGTCATCGACTACGACCGGCTCAACCTCGGCGGCAGCTCCAAGTACTACGTCTCGTTCGACAACGTGAAGGTCGGCGAGCTCCAGGGCCAGGGCCTGGTCGAGGGCCTGGCCAAGCTCGCGCCGGGCAAGAAGCCCGCCGAGGTCGTCGAGATCGAGGGCGCGCCCACCGACAACAACGCCACCCTGTTCACCCAGGGCCAGAAGAAGGTGCTCCAGCCCAAGTACGACTCGGGCGAGTTCAAGCTGGTCCAGTCGCAGCCGATCGAGGGCTGGGACAACCAGAAGGGCGGCAACACCTTCGAGCAGATCCTGACCGGCAACAGCCAGAAGGTGGACGGCGTGGTCGCCGCCAACGACGGCCTGGCCGGCGCCGTGATCACCGTGCTCAAGAAGTTCGGCCTCAACGGCAAGGTCCCGGTCACCGGCCAGGACGCCACCCCGGAGGGTCTGCAAGCCGTCCTGCGCGGCGACCAGTACATGACCGTGTTCAAGCCGATCGCCGAAGAGGCCCAGGCCGCCGCCAAGCTCGCCGCCGCCCTCGCCAAGAACGACACCGCCGCCGCCGACGCCCTGGCCACCGGCACCACCGAGGACGCCAAGGGCAACCGCCAGGTCAAGTCCGTGCTGCTGACCGCCCAGCTGATCACCAAGGACAAGGTCAAGGTCGTCGTGGACGCCGGCTTCGTCAAGGCGTCGGAGATCTGCGTCGCCGACACCCAGGCCGCCTGCGCCGAACTCGGCATCAAGTAGCCGCCGATCCGCTGTGGGGGTGCGGGACACGCACCCCCACCGCGGCACGCCCTCCCCGCACTGCCGCCACGCCCCACCGTCCAGGGGTCGACCGGAGGAACCAGAAGTGACCGAGATCTTGCAACTTCGGGGTGTCAACAAGAGTTTCGGGCCCGTGCACGTGCTGCACGACATCGACTTCACCGTCCAGGCCGGCGAGGTGACCGCGCTCGTCGGTGACAACGGCGCGGGCAAGTCGACGCTCGTCAAGTGCATCGCGGGCATCCACCCGATGGACTCCGGCGAGGTCCGGTTCGACGGCCGGCCGGTGCACGTCCACGGTCCGCGCGACGCCGCCGACCTGGGCATCGAGGTCGTCTACCAGGACCTCGCGCTGTGCGACAACCTCGACATCGTCCAGAACATGTTCCTCGGCCGGGAGCGCGGCCGGTACGGCCTGCTGGACGAGGCGGACATGGAGCAGGCCGCCCGCCGGACCCTGACCTCCCTGTCCGTCCGCACGGTCAAGTCGGTCCGGACCCAGGTCGCGTCGCTGTCCGGCGGTCAGCGGCAGACCGTGGCGATCGCCAAGGCCGTGCTGTGGAACAGCCGCGTCGTGCTGCTCGACGAGCCGACCGCCGCGCTGGGCGTGGCGCAGACCCGCCAGGTGCTCGACCTGGTGCGCAGGCTCGCCGAGCAGGGCCTCGGCGTGGTGCTGATCAGCCACAACATGAACGACGTGTTCGAGGTCGCGGACCGCATCGCGTGCCTGTACCTCGGGCGGATGGCCGCCGAGGTGCACACCAGGGACGTCACCCACGGCCAGGTGGTCGAGCTGATCACCGCGGGCCGCTCCGGCGAGCTCGGCATCGCCCGCCCCGAATCCGCCACCACCTGAGGACCACGCCCATGACCAACACCACCAGCGAGACGTCCCCGCAGGACTCCCCGCCGCCGGCGGCGATCTCGGACTTCGGCATCGACACCACCTCCCGGTCCACCGACGAGGCGCTGCGCGACTACTGGGCCCGCCTGCGCGGCGGCGAGCTCGGCCCGCTGCCCGCCCTGCTCGGCCTGGTCGCGCTGCTGATCGTGTTCAGCTCGCTGTCCGACACGTTCCTCACGCTGGGCAACATCGCGAACCTGCTCGCCCAGGGCGCGAGCATCACGATCATCGCCATGGGCCTGGTGTTCGTGCTGCTGCTCGGCGAGATCGACCTGTCGGCCGGCACCGCCTCCGGCGTCACCGCCGCGGTGATGGCGTTGCACCTGGTCAAGGGCGGCAACCTGCTCGGCGGCATGGGCGAGGGGGTGTTCTACGCGTTCTGCGGCCTGCTGCTGGTCGCGATCGTGCTGGCCGGCGTGATGCGGATCTGGGCCGGCGCGGCGCTCTCCGCCGTCGCGCTGGTGATCTCGCTGGTCGGCGTGCCGCCGAACCCGTGGGTGGAGATGCTGCTCGCGGTCTGCGTCGGCACCGCGATCGGCTGCATCACCGGCTTCCTGGTCGCCACGGTCGGCATCCCGTCGTTCGTGGTGACGCTCGCGCTGTTCCTCGCGTGGGGCGGCGTCGTGCTCCAGTTCATCGGCCAGGGCGGCACGCTGGGGCTCAACGACGACACCCTGTTCCAGGTCGCCAACGGCAACCTCACCACAGCGGGCTCCTGGCTGCTCTTCGCGCTGGCAGCGGGCGGTTATGCTGCCGTCGTGCTCGGCAGGCATTTCTCCAGGCTGCGCAAGGGTCTGGTCGCTTCCCCCACCCCGATGGTGCTGACCAAGGTCGGTGTGGTCGTCGTGCTGGCCGCCGTCGGAACCTACCTGCTGACCCTCAACCGCTCGGTGTCCGACGTCGTGGTGATCAGCGGCGTGCCGTACGTGGTGCCGATCGTGCTCGTCCTGCTGGTGATCGGCACGTTCGTGCTGGAGCGCACCCGCTACGGCCGGCACGTCTACGCCGTGGGCGGCAACAAGGAGGCGGCCCGCCGGGCCGGCATCGACGTCGCCCGGATCCGGATGAGCGTGTTCGTGATCTGCTCGTCGGCCGCCGCGATCGGCGCGATCGTCTACTCGTCCAAGGTCGGCTCGGTCGACCCCAACGCCGGTGGCGGCAACACGCTGCTGCTGTCGGTCGGCGCGGCGGTCATCGGCGGCACGTCGCTGTTCGGCGGCAAGGGCCGGCTGCGCGACGCGGTGATCGGCGCGGCGGTGCTGTCCACCATCAGCAACGGCATGGGCCTGCTCAAGCAGCCCGCCGCCGTGGTCTTCATCGTCACCGGCCTGGTGCTGCTGCTGGCCGCGGGCGTCGACGCGCTGTCCCGTCGCCGGGCGGCGGTGGCACCGCGCTGACGTGACGACACCCATCGCCGGCGCCCGGCCGGACGAGGTCCGCAGGCACAACCGGACGGCCCTGCTGCGCCGGCTGCACGTGGACGGCCCGTCCACCCGGGCGTCGCTCGCGGCCGAGCTCGGCCTCAACCGCAGCACGATCAAAGCCCTGGTGGACGGCCTGGCCGAGACCGGCGTGGTGGCCGAGCGGGTGCCCGCGCAACGCTCCGGCGCGGGCCGCCCGTCGCTGCTGGTGCTGCCGCAGCCGCACGCCGCCGTGGTGATGGCCATCGACATCCGCGTGGAGCAGGTGGCGATGGCCTTCGTCGGCCTGGGCGGCGACATCCTGGGCCGCGACTCGTGGAACCTGCACCACCGGACCCGCGACCCCGGCGAGGTGATCACCCACATCGCCGACTCGGCGAAGCTGCTGGCCGACGAGCTGGACGTGACGGCGGTGGGCGTCGGCGTGTCGGTGCCGGGCGTGGTGCGCCGGTCCGACGGCCTGGTGCACGAGGCCCCGAACCTGCACTGGACCGACGTCGAGCTGGGCCGGCGGCTGTCGGCGGTGCTGAAGGTGCCCGTCCAGGTCGGCAACGACGCCGAGCTGGGCGCGCTGGCCGAGCACGTGCGCGGTGCCGCGCGCGGCTCGTCGGACATGGTCTACATCTCCGCGGACGTCGGGGTCGGCGGCGGCGTGATCTCCTCCGGGATGCCGTTGCGCGGCACCGGCGGGTACGTCGGCGAGCTGGGGCACATGGTCGTGCGCCCCGGCGGGCGGCGCTGCTACTGCGGCTGCCAGGGGTGCTGGGAGACCGAGGTGGGGGAGGCCGCGCTGTGCCGCGCGCTGGCCCTGCCCGAGGACGCGCCGCGCGGTGCCGTGGTGGCCGAGCTGCGGTCGCTGGCGGCCTCGCCGGAGGCCGTGGCGCACCGGCTGGGCGAGTTCACCGAGTGGCTGGCGATGGGCCTGGTGACCGTGGTCAACATGCTCGGGCCGGAGCAGGTGGTGCTCGGCGACCTGTTCACCGCGCTGCCCGAGCCGGTGGTCGAGCGGGTGCGCGACGTCGTGCAGAAGCGCAGCCTGGTCAGCCGCGCGGTGGGCGGGACCAGGATCGTCAGCTCGCCGCTGGGGCGCGACGCGAAGCTCATCGGAGCCGCCGAGCTGGCCTTCGAACCCGTGCTGGGCGAGGTCTGACCGACCCGCCGCCGGGTGGTGATCGCTTCGGGTGGCCGGCCGATCGCGCAGCGCAACCCCTTGGCACGTCCGGAAAAGCCCGCAGAGGACGTGATCTGGGACACCCTCGGACATGCAGGGGGGCGGAGACCTCACGGCCTCCGCCCCGGACGGCTAGGGTGCTACAGGCCTCGCGGCCTGCCTGTGTTCAGCCCTGCTGCAGTTCAGCAGCGAGTTCGCGCAGCTTGGTGCTGTGCTCGCGGGCGTGGTGCCCGCAGAACAGCAACTCGCCCCCGGAGGGGAGCAAAGCGCGTACCTGGGCAGCAGCCCCGCAGCGGTCGCAGCGGTCGGCAGCGGTCAACTCGGGGCGGGTGAGCGTGGTAGTCATGGAAATCTCCCTCCGTCCCGGCACCGGGGATTCGGTGCCCTCACACCTAGCTGCGACCACCCCGCATCTGGCTGGTGCGTCGTGTTCGCTGGCTCCACTCTTGCAGACGCACGGGCGTAAGTCAGTGTTCCCGAGCCCGTGGCGACCCGCGTCACTTCAGATTTACCCGACCACTCGGGTGCCCGAACCTGGAACTTCCACCGGTTCGCCTGTCTCAAGCTCACGTTCCGCTGTCATGCCAACGCTTTGAGACCTGCGGATACGATGCCGAGACGCCCTCCGCTGCTCCAAAAGGTGGGTCCCCGCTAGGCCGATCTGTGATCGGTAACACTTTGGTCAGCCCAGAGCGAACACGCCCCGGGATTCCACCATCCGGACGCATCACGTCCAGTTCACCGGCGCTTCAGCTCACACCGTCCTCACGCGACGGACGCGCCCGACCACCCGCCGCGACCACCACGACGACCCGACCCGACACCGCGTCGATTCGCACCCGCCCGCCGGACGACAACCACGCCCCCACGCCGGAACCACGCACCCGCCGGCACGCCAGGGACTCCGCCACCGCTCTCTCCGCCGTCGCCTTCGAGCGGGGCAAGCACGACGAGCGGATGGGCGGCGGGCGGTGGGGGTGAGCGGGCGGGTACTGGTGTGCACGCCGTCAGGGATGCTCGCCCGCGAACCCGCCACCGCGCCCGAACGCCCCCGCGACGCCGAACGCCGGCGACCCCGAGGGATCGCCGGCGTTCGAGAAGCGGGGGCTCAGTCCAGGTAGTCGCGCAACACCTGGGACCGCGACGGGTGCCGCAGCTTCGACATCGTCTTCGACTCGATCTGCCGGATGCGCTCGCGCGTCACGCCGTAGACCTGGCCGATCTCGTCCAACGTCCGGGGCTGGCCGTCGGTCAGGCCGAACCGCAGCCGGACCACGCCCGCCTCGCGCTCGGACAGCGTCGCCAGCACCGACTGCAACTGGTCCTGCAGGAGCGTGAACGACACCGCGTCCACAGCCACCACGGCCTCGGAGTCCTCGATGAAGTCACCGAGCTGGCTGTCGCCCTCGTCGCCGATCGTCTGGTCCAGCGAGATGGGCTCACGCGCGTACTGCTGGATCTCCAGCACCTTCTCGGGCGTGATGTCCATTTCCTTGGCCAGCTCCTCCGGCGTGGGCTCGCGGCCCAGGTCCTGGAGCAGCTCGCGCTGGATGCGGCCGAGCTTGTTGATGACCTCGACCATGTGCACCGGGATGCGGATGGTGCGGGCCTGGTCGGCCATGGCGCGGGTGATGGCCTGGCGGATCCACCACGTCGCGTACGTGGAGAACTTGTAGCCCTTGGTGTAGTCGAACTTCTCCACCGCGCGGATCAGACCCAGGTTGCCCTCCTGGATCAGGTCCAGGAACGCCATGCCGCGGCCGGTGTAGCGCTTGGCCAGCGACACGACCAGGCGGAGGTTCGCCTCCAGCAGGTGGTTCTTGGCGCGCTCGCCGTCGCGCACGATCCAGCGCAGGTCGCGGCGCAGCTGCGGGGTGAGCTTCTCGCTCTCCTCCTCGGCACGGCGCACCCGCTCGGCGGCGTAGAGGCCGGCCTCGATGCGCTTGGCGAGCTCGACCTCCTCCTCCGCGTTGAGCAGGGCGACCTTGCCGATCTGCTTGAGGTACGCGCGGACCGAGTCGGCGGAGGCGGTGAGCTCGGCGTCCTTGCGGGCCTGCCGCAGCGCCTCGGACTCCTCCTCGTCCCAGACGAAGTCGCCCTCGCCGGGCTTGGCGGTCTCCTCCTCGGCGGGCTCCTCCTCGACCGGCTCGTCGATCAGCTCGACCTCGTCGACCAGGTCCTCGTCACCGGGGGCGCCCTCGATCTCGTCGGGCTCCTCGCCGTCCTTCTTCGCCTTCGCCGGTGCCCCGGCGGTGGCGGCCTTGGCGGCCGGCTTGCGCGGCGCCCGCGTGGCCGTCTTGCCCGCCGCGGCGGTCTTCGCCACCGGCTTCTTGGCCGGGGCCTTCCTCGCCGAGGTGGCCTTGGGCGTCTCCTCGGCGTCAGCCTGAGCTGCCTGAGTAGTCTTCGCGGCTGCCACGTACGCCCTTTCGCGACTGTCGATCAAGGCAAACCGAAGGGCGCGAACCTCGGTCGCCTGAGTACGGGGGAGAGCCCGCCGGATCGTTCGTCAGCGGGGCACCGTTCCATTGTAACGACGTGGATCGCGTGCCGATGCGCATCACCCGCATCAGATGCGCTCCGGCACGCATTCCCGCAGCTAGAAGCCTCGCGAAAGTCGCGGCCCGAGTCAGTGCCCCCCCGCGCCGCGCCGCGTCGCTCAGGGCCGCGGACCGCGCGCCGCCGCGACGGCCGCGCCGACGATGCCCGCGTCGTTCTTCAGCGCCGCCGCGACCACCTCGGTGCGCACGTCGAGCAGCGGCAGCCACTTCTCCGCCTTCTTGCTGACCCCGCCGCCCGCGATGACCAGGTCCGGCCAGATCAGGTTCTCCAGCACGCCCAGGTACCGCGACACCCGCGGCGTCCACTCCGCCCAGGTCAGGCCCTTGTCCTCCTTCACCGAGGCCGCCGCGCGGGTCTCCGCGTCGTGGCCGTCCACCTCCAGGTGGCCGAACTCGGTGTTGGGCACCAGCCTGCCGTCCAGGAACAGCGCGCTGCCGATCCCGGTGCCGAAGGTCAGCAGGACCACCAGCCCGTCGCGGCCCTTGCCGGCGCCGAACCGCATTTCGGCGATCCCGGCGGCGTCGGCGTCGTTGAGCACCACGACGTCCTCGACCGGGCGGCCGAGCCGGTGGGCGAACAGCGCCGCGGCGTCCGTGCCGATCCACCCCTTGTCCACGTTCGCCGCGGTGCTCGCGACGCCGTGCTTGACCACGCAGGGCAGGGTGACGCCGAGCGGCCCCTCCCAGCCGAACTTCTCGACGATCTCGGCGACCACCTCGGCGACCGCGTCCGGCGTCGAAGGCTGTGGCGTGGGGATGCGCAGGCGCTCGCCGTCCAGCGCTCCCGCCTCCAGGTCCACCAGTCCGCCCTTGATGCCCGAGCCGCCGATGTCCACGCCGAACCCGCGGGTATTGCCCATCCCGGTGGCCTTCCTGCTCGATTCAGTAACCGTGGCCGAAGACACTAGCCTGCGAGTCTCCGATAGTCCCGGGTGAGTGACCGAGGAGGAACAGGTGCAGTTCGATCCACGCGCGCTGGTCGACGTCGCGGTGCAGGTGGGCCGCGAAGCGGGCGACCTCGTGCAGACCATGCGGTCCTCGGCCGTCTCGGAGGTCGACACCAAGAGCACCGTCACCGACGTGGTGACCGCCGCCGACCGCGCGTCCGAACAGCTGGTGCGCCGGCGGCTGGCGGAGCTGCGGCCCGGTGAGCCGGTGATCGGCGAGGAGGAGGGCGGCGACGCGGTCGACGGCCTGACCTGGGTGGTGGACCCGATCGACGGCACGGTCAACTACCTGTACGGCATCCCGCACTACGCCGTGTCGATCGCCGCGCAGGTCGACGGCGTCTCGGTGGCGGCGGCCGTGGTGGAGCCGGACAGCGGCCGGGTCTGGACGGCGGCGACCGGCGCGGGCGCGTGGCTGGACGGCCGCCGGCTCACCGTGTCCCGGGCGACCCGCCTGGACGTCTCGCTGCTCGGCTACGGGTTCGCCTACCGGGCCGACCGCCGCAAGCGCCAGGCGGAGACCTGGGCGGGTCTGGCGGATCTCCTGCGCGACATCCGCCGGGCGGGCGCGGCGTCGCTGGACCTGTGCGCGGTGGCGGCGGGCCGGCTGGACGCCTACGCCGAGCACGCCCTGGGCCGCTGGGACTGGGCGGCGGGCGGGCTGCTGGCCCGGGAGGCGGGCGCGGTCGTCCACCTGCCCGGTGCAGCCCCGGAACTCGGCGCGGACGCCACGTTCGCCGCCGCCCCCGGCATCGCCGACGCCCTCTTCGACGCGCTCGTCACGCACGGCTTCGGCAAGGTCTGAGCCACCGCCGCCGAGCCACCGCCGAGCCGCCAACGGCCCTCCGCCGCCCGAACATCACCCGAAACCACTAACCCGGACGGGTGATTCGGGTGGGCGGTCGGCACTTCCCGTCGACCGCGGGCGTCACACACCTCACACAAAGCGACGCCGGCGGACCCGGCGTCGCGCGGCGGAGGTCAGCAGTGCACGTCCCGCGCGGCCAGGAGGTTGTCGGCGTTGACCGACGGCGTGCTGGGCTCGGAGACCTGCCCGCCCTGCCGGTCGGGCTGCTGCTCGGCCCAGGTGGCGAGCTGGTCGAGCACCTTGCGCGCGTCGTGGTTCGGCTTGACCTCGCTGAACTTCTTGCCGACCGCGATGTCCACGGTGGCGTCCTGGCGCTCGTCGCGGACCAGCTCCAGGCACGGCTCGATCAGGCTCAGCGTCCGGGCCGCGCCCGCGCCGGGCGCGCCGAAGCGGAGCTGGCCGCGGCAGGTCATGTCCTGCGCCGGGTAGACCGGGTCGTTGCCCGGCTCGCCGGCCTGCTTGAAGCCGAGCTCGGTCAGCGTCGTGGCCACGAACTTCGCCTGGTTGCGCTGCGTGCTGGCGTTGAACACGCGGAACTGGACGCTGCCGGCGGGCACCGGCTCGGTGCGGTCCAGCGCGTCGTGCCCGAGCACCGAGCCCATCGCCGCCGGCGTACCGGCGGGCGCCGCGCCGCCCTCCGGCGGCGCCGCTGTCGAAGGGGCGCTGCCAGGGGTGTTGCACCTGATGGCGGCATCCACGTCGCCCGCGTCGGCCAGCACGCGGTTCCACACCACGACGGCCGTCACCGCGAGTACGACGAACAGCACCAGCGCCGGCACCGGCCGCCGCTTCCGGTACCGCGACGACCCGCCACTCCCCGAACCGGGTCCCACGTCCGCCGACCTCCCCTGGCGTAGTGCTGTTGTGATCAGGCTAGGCCGCGCCCCGCGATTCCGCGTCCCGGGGCCGGCTGTTGCGGGCCGCAATCACCCGGTAGCGGACGGTCAGTGCGGCACCGGCGCGGCGCTACTCGGTCGCTGACGGGCGGGTGGCCCTACCCAAAGCCTATCGGGCCTGCGTGGGAAGGTCCTGTCACCCGTCTGCTCAATTAGGGGGAACCCGGTGCACGCCACCCCGTGCGATGAGCTACCCTCTCGGCGCTCCGCGCGCTCCCGGACACCTGATGCGTCGACGTACAGGGGGTTGGCGCCCGGCCGCGCGGGCGAGACCTCCGTCACTGGGGACGGAGGGCACAAACAGGGGCGCTGGTGCGTTAACCAGCGACACGAACAGTCTCCGTTGACCGCAGGGGTGAAAGAAGATGGCGACCGACTACGACGCACCGCGTCGCAGCGAGGCAGACGAGCTCGCTGAGGACTCCCTCGAGGAGCTCAAGGCGCGGCGCAATGAAACACAGTCCGGGGTCGTCGACGTCGACGAGGACGCGTCTGCCGAGAACTTCGAGCTGCCGGGCGCCGACCTGTCCGGTGAGGAACTGACGTTCAAGGTCCTGCCCAAGCAGGCGGACGAGTTCACGTGCTCGAAGTGCTTCCTCGTGCACCACCGCAGCCGCCTCGCCGAAGAAGTCAACGGCCAGTACATCTGCCGCGACTGTGCCTGACCAGCGCGGACAGACCGACTGACCGATCGGCGACGACCCGTTCCTGGGCGCTCACCCCACCGCCGGGGTAGCGCCCGGACGTATTGGCCACCACGACCGCAGACCACCCCGCTCCAGTGCGGGGTGTGACGCAACGAACACCTTCCGTCGGCTGTGCCCTCGGGCGTGATGCTCACGCAGCGTCCTCGGGCCGCCGCCGGACCCCTCGACCCCCGCTGCCGAGCCGGGTCCGGGGCACCACCTCCGAACACCACTTCCGGGTTCACCCGTTCAGGTTCACCCCTTCAGGTCCGACTCGGTCCGGTCCACGTCCTTCCGGCCGACGTCTCCCAGATCGTCGCCCTTCAGGTCCTCGTCCTTCAGACGCTCGTCTTTCAGTCCCTTGTCCTTCAGGGCAGCCGCCAACTTCTCCGGCGAGCGCACGCTGAACAGCCAGTACGGCGTCGGGTCGGCCGGGTCCTCCAGGGTGATCTTCACCATCGGCCCGATCCAGCCGCGGTGCGCGACGAACGCCGCCGGGTCCAGGTACGGCCCCATCGCCTTGCGCTTGGTCTTGGCGTCGAACACCTCGACCTCGCCCAGCAGGCCGAGCGGGATGTGCGCCTGGCCGACCTTGAGCTCGCCGCCGGACACCTCGACCTTGAGCGACCCCATCCGCCACACCAGCAGCCCGGCCAGCGGCACGGTCACCACGTACGGCAGCCACGACCGGACGCCCGGGAAGCCCATGTGGATCTCCGCGGCCAGCAGCACCGCGGCGGCCAGCGGCAGCAGCCAACCCCACCAGGGGACGAACAGCCGCTCGCGGAACGTGGTCGGGGCGGTCACAGCACTCTCGCTCACGCCACCAGGGTAGTCTCGCGCGCCGTGCCCAGCGTCGAGGTCCTGCTGTCCCGGCTCGATCCGTCCGTCCCGCTCCCGTCCTACGCCAGAGCGGGTGACGCGGGCGCGGACCTGGTGACGACCACCGACGTGGTGATCGGGCCGGGCGAGCGCGAGGTGGTGGGCACCGGCATCGCGATCGCGCTGCCCGAGGGGTACGCGGCGTTCGTGCACCCGCGCAGCGGCCTGGCCGCCAGGGTGGGGCTCAGCGTGGTGAACACCCCGGGCACGATCGACGCCGGCTATCGGGGCGAGATCAAGGTATGTCTGGTCAACCACGACCTGCGCGCGCCGATCGTGCTCACCCGCGGCGACCGGATCGCCCAGCTCGTGGTGCAGAAGGTCGAGCACGCGGTGTTCCGCGAGGTCGACGACCTGCCCGACTCGGACCGGGGCGCGGGCGGCTACGGCTCTACAGGCGGGCACGAGGTGCTCGCCCGGACGGAGGGGTAAAGGCGATGTTCGGAAAGCGCCGCAAGCGCGGTAGGCACTCCGCGAACCGGGGGACGGCGCAACCCGAGGCCGAGTTCCCGGAGGACGGCCCGCAGGAGGGGCCGTTCGACGACGGGGAGGCCCCCGACGACGGCCTGACCCGCCTCGACCTCGGCTCGATCCGGCTGCCGGTGCCCGACGGCGCCCAGCTGCAGGTCGAGATGGACCCGGCGGGCGAGGTGCGCGCGGTGCACCTGCTCACCCCGGTGGGCCAGCTGACCGTCAGCGCGTTCGCCGCGCCGAAGTCGGACAAGCTCTGGCCCGAGGTCGGCGCCGAGCTGATCGCGCAGCTCAAGGGCGACGGCTTCCGGATCAACCGGGAGAACGGCGTCTGGGGCGAGGAGATCTCGGCCCGCAACGACGAGGTGCACCTGCGCTTCGTCGGCGTGGACGGCCACCGCTGGATGCTGCGGGGCGTCGCCGCCGCGCCGTCCGAGGAGCAGTCGGAGCGCGCCGTCGAGGCGCTCTACGACCTGGTCCGGGACACCGTGGTGGTGCGCGGCGACCGGCCGATGCCGGTTCGCACCCCGCTGCCGATCGAGCTGCCGGAGGCGATCGCCCGGCACATCGCCGCCCAGCAGCAACAGCAGGGCTAGGCGGGACTCGGGTGCGGCGCGGCCGGAGGTTCCCGGTCCGCGCCGGACCCGCGAGGCGTCCCGACCTCACCCGCCCGGGGTACATCGGCAGCGTGGTCCCCGTTCTCACCCGATCGGGTCTGGCGGTGACCGGCGGCCGGAGGCGGCGGCGAGGTAGGCGTCGAGCGCGGCCCGGCCCAGCGCCGACCGGTCCGTGCCGAGCGCGTCGAGCGACGTCGTCTTCAGCGCCGCCCGGGGCAGGGCGTCCAGCCAGGTCTCGGCCACCGCGAGCGGGTGCACGGGGTCGTCGGCGCACGCGGCGATCCCGACCGGCACGGCCAGCCCGCGCAGCTCGTCGAGCGTCGGCGCGGCCGACCCGGCGGCCTCGCGCAGCACGTCCGCCAGGCGGTCGCCGTACCGGGGCCACGCGCGGCGCAGTTCCGCGCCCACCCAGCCGTCGACGCCCGCCACCGCGGCGGCCAATCCTTCACTGTCAACCAGGGCCGCGCTCGCCGCCGCCGCCAGCGCCGCCGGGGCGTCCCCGGCGGGCCCCACCCACGCGGGCAGCGCCACCAGCACCCCGGCACACCGTCGCGGGTGCCGCGCGGCCCACCGTGCCGCGATGTGCGCGCCCAGCGACACACCGCCCACGACCAGCGGTTCTCCCCGCCACGCGGCGTCCAGCGCGGCGAAGTGCTCGGCCACCGAACGCGACCGGGGCGCGACCAGCCCGAACCCCGAGGACGCCAGCGGAGCGGCGAACGCGGACCGGACGAACACCTCGTCGGACGCCGTCCCCGGCAGCACGACGAAAGTGGGTGCGACGTCGGTCGAAGTCATGGTTTGACATCCTCCCCCAGCCGGATACCCGATCGGGTGTACCCGGTTACGCTGGCCCGTGGACGGGCTTCGCTGTCGAGGCCCCCGGATGCACCCAGGAGTCGGGGATGACCACAACTGGGGGCGGCTACTGGCGCCGCCTCGTGCGTCGGCTGACCACCGACGTCAGCGAGCTGGACGCCGACGACCTCTCGCGAAAAGCCGAGGAGGTCGGAGCCGTCCGCGCGTGTGACTGCAAGTCCGGCGAGGAGGTGACGGTGCTCGGCAGGCTGCGCAGCGTGGAGTTGTGCCCCCGGGACGCCGCCGCGACCCTGGAGGCCGAGCTGTACGACGGCACCGAGGGCGTCACCCTGGTCTGGCTGGGCCGCAGGCGCATCGCGGGCATCGAACCGGGCAGGACGATCAAGGCGCGCGGCCGCATCGCCGTGCGGGACGGGCGCAAAGTGCTCTACAACCCCTACTACGAGCTGCAGAACGCTTCATGACGACGACTCCGACCGAGAAGCAGCCGACCCTGCTGGAGCAGATGGGCGGCGTCAGCGGCCTGCTGTACTCCTCGCTGCCCGTGGTGGTCTTCGTCCTGGTGAACGCGTTCGCCGGGCTGATGCCCGCGATCTGGGCGTCCCTGGCGTCGGCCGTGGTGATCGGCATCGTCCTGGCCATGCGCAAGGGCTCGGTGCAACCGGCCGTCTCGGCGGTCTTCGGCGTGGGCATCGCGGCCTTCATCGCCTACCGGACCGGGGACGCCAAGGGCTTCTTCCTGTTCGGCATCTGGCAGAGCCTCGTCTACGGCGGCGTGTTCCTCGGGTCGATCCTGATCCGCTGGCCGCTCGCGGGCGTCATCTGGAGCTTCCTCAACGGCCAGGGCACGGCGTGGCGCAAGGACCGCGCGTCGGTCCGCGACTACGACATCGCGACCCTGGTGTGGGCGCTGGTGTTCGGCTCCCGGTTCGTGGTGCAGCGCTGGCTCTACGACGAGGCGTCGGTGGGCTGGCTGGCCGCCGCGAAGCTGGCCATGGGCTACCCGCTGATGGCGATCGCGCTGATCGCCACGGTGTGGGCGGTCCGCCGGTCGGACCGCCGCCTCAAGGCCGCGCAGGCCCGTGAGGACGAGGAGAACCGCGAGGCCGAGGAGCGCCTGCGGGCGCAGCGGCCGAGCACCGCCGACGAGCACTAGCGGCTCCGGCCGGGCCACCAGGGCTTCGGCAGGCCAATAAGGCTTGGGCAGGCCACTAGGGCTTGGGCAGCACGACCCGCAGCGCGGCCTCGAACCGGTCGGCGGTGGGCACGACGTCGGTGAGCAGGGCCTGGAGCAGCAGGCCGTCCACGGCCGCCACGGCCACGTCCACCCGGGCGGGGTCGTCGGTGTGCCGGCGGACGAACCCGGCCACCGCGTCCAGCCACCGCCCGGTGGGGCCGCGCAGCGCCTCGTCGCGGGCCGCCAGCAGGTACAGCTCGTACTCGGCGAGCAGCCGGCCCGGGTCGCGGACCACCCGGGCCATCAGCTCGGCCAGCGCCCGCACCCCGTCCGCCCCGGCGGCCGAGGCGTCGGCCAGCCGCCGCATCCGCTCGGCGTCCTCGTCCATGCACGCGGTCAGCGCGGCGGTCAGCAGGTCGGCGATGCCGGCGAAGTAGTACGCGGCGGCGGTGGCGGGCTGGCCCGCTTCCCGGGACACGGTCCGGTGGCTGACGCCCGCGACCCCGTCCCGGGCGACCACCCGCAGCGTGGCCTCGATGAGTTCCTTCTTGCGGCGCTCGCCCTTGAGCCTGCGCCCGTCGACCGGCTGCTCCAGCGCCCCGCTCCCGTCACGCGTCACCGGCCCGCGACGATACCCGGGCCAGGACCGGCCGCCCGACGGCGGCGATCACCACCGCGACCGCCCCGGCCCCGATGGCCACCGCGAACCCGCCGCCGGCCCCGAACGCGTCCACAACCCGCCCGGACAGCGCCGCGCCGACCGCGACCCCGCCGCTGAGACCGGTGACGGCCCACGTCATGCCCTCGGTCAGCCGCGCGGGCGGGACGATCCGCTCCACCAGCCCCAGCACCACGATCATCGTCGGGGCGAAGAACACCCCGGCCGCGAACACCGCCACCGACAGCCCGAGCACGTCGGAGACGACCAGGAACGGCACCGTGGTCAACGCCGTGCCGGCCGTGCCGAGCACCAGCAGGCGGGGCAGCGGCCACCGCGTCCGGACCGCCCCGAACACCAGCCCGGCCACCGCCGACCCGACCGCGTAGGCGGACAGCACGATCCCGGCCGCCGCGGGCTGGCCCTGGGCGTGGGCGAACGCCACGCTCACCACGTCGACCGTCCCCACGATGACCCCGCCGGCGAGCAGGACGAGCGCCGACAGCGCCACCCCGGGATCCCGGATCGCCGACCGCCCGCGCCTGTCGCCGTCGACCCGCACCGGCGGTTCGGTCCCGCGCAGGGCCGCGAACCACAGCACGCCGACGGCGAGCAGCACGACCGCGACCAGCGGGCCGGCCTCCGGGAACGCGGTGGTCGACAGGGCCACGGCCAGCGCGGGTCCCACGACGAAAGTCAGTTCGTCCACCACGGACTCGAACGACAACGCGGTGTGCAGCGCCGGTGTCCCCCGGTACAGGTGGGCCCAGCGGGCCCGGACCATCGCCGCCATGTTCGGCGCGCACCCGGCCGGCACCGCGCACGCGAACAACGCCCACGCCGGCGCGCCGTGGTGCGCGCCCAGGATCAGCGCACCCTGCGCGCCCACCCCGATCCCGGCGGCGGGCAGCAGGACCCGCCGCTGCCCGTGCCGGTCGACCAGCCGCGAGACCTGTGGTCCCAGCACGGCCATCGCCAGCGTGAGGCTCGCCGCGACCCCTCCGGCCAACGCGTACTCGCCGCGCTGCCGGGACAGCATGGTGATCACCCCGATGCCCGTCATGGCCAACGGCAACCGCGCGAAGAACCCCGCCGCCGTGAAGGCGACCGCGCCCCGTGCCGCGAACAACCCCAGGTACGCCACCGAACCCCCCGACGAGAAAATTGAACACTCGTTAGAGTTTCTAGCCGCCGCAGGCTCCCGACCGCACGCCGAAGAGAGCCACCCCACAGGCCACACGGCGGAACGGGACGCCGATCCTTCGAGGACGGCGGGCCGCTACCCCGAACGGGTGCGAAGGTCCGTGCGTCGGAGAGGAGTGCCGAGCGGGGTCGAATACCTACTCTGATCCGGTCGGCTGGTCCGCTCCACGAACCGGGGGTTCGTCATGTCGGTGTTCTTGTCCCGAGCCCTGGCCGGGGTCGTAGGTGTGGTGGCGGTCGCCGGTCTGACCGTGGTCGCCGCACCGGCGGCGACGGCGGCGACCTGTTCGCCGAAGGCCACCGTGAGCCAGTCCGGGAGCACGATCACCGGCCGTGGCCACACGATCTGCCGAGGAGTGCCCGGCGGGGAACCGGTGACCATCAGCGACGACGAGGTCGCGATCCAGCGAGTCGACCCGAACACCGGTGTTTGGTACACGCTCGCCAACGGCGTGGGCGTCACGACCTACGCGTGCCTGGGCACCGCCACCAACACGTTCCGCGCCGTCACGCCGTTCCGGACGTCGGTGACCATCACGGCGTCGTGCGGCTGACCTTCACCGAATCGCGGAAGGCGGCGAAGCTCGCGACCGGAAAGGCGAGAACCGCGCCGGAAGCGTTCTTGGAGTCCCGCACGCCGGACGTCTGTCGGGTGAGCAGAACCTCAACGCACGCGTTGACCTGGTTGCTCAGACTGCTCTTCCGCCATTTGGCCTGGGTCATTTCATCCCCTCGGACAGGCTTCTGATGAGTGCGAGCGAGTCCGCTGAATCGAGTGCCTGCTCAGTCGTCTCCGCCAATGCCACAGTGTACTCGCGCACATGGTGGCGCTGGTCGATGAAAGTGTTGTAGGTCAACGTCTCCTGGTACACGACCGCCGGTAGCGTGGGTGAGGCGAACGACATCACGTAGAAGGCCCCGCCGAGCGCCGGGTATGCGCCTGCCTCGAACGGCAGCACCCGCACGTCGACGTTGTCCCTGGTCCCGATGGCGGCGGCGAGGTGGTCGAGTTGCGCGCGCATCACCTCCGGGCCGCCGATCCGCTGGCGCAGCGCGGCCTCGCTCAGCAGGGCGAAGAGCGACAGCGGCTCGGCACCGTCCAATCGGGCGGCCCGGACCATGCGGGCTTCCAATCGTGGTTCGACTTCGGTCAGCCGGACGTAGGGCGATCCGCTGCGGAAGAGCGCGTGAGCGTAGTCGCGCGTTTGCAGAATGCCTGGGATGAAACAGCTCTCGAAGGCGTGGATGGCACTCGCACCATGCTCCAGTCCGAGGTGACGCAGGAAGTCGTCGTTGAACAGTCCGGCGTACTGGTGGTACCAGTCGCGGTGCTCGGCGCCGATCCGCAGGCGGTCGAACTCGGCGGCTTCGGGCTCGCTCATCTCGAACAGCTCGACCAGGCCGGCGAGGTTGCGCTGGGTGATCTTGCGCTTGCCGTTCTCGATCGCGGAGAGATTCGGCTGGGCGGTGCCGATGGCCTTCGCCGCAGCGCTCACCGTAAGGCCGAGCTGCTCGCGCCGTTCGCGGAGCCGGAGCCCGAGTTCCCACGCGTCGATCACTGCTGAAGTGGGCATGGCCCCAGTCTTCCGCTCTGAATCTCCGTACAGCAATCACTCGATCGTGCGACTGGTGCCCGCTATATATCTGGCTAGTCTGAATCTATGTTCATCGGAATGGGATCGGCCAGGGTGTCCGCCAGCATCGACGTGCACGGTGACACCGCCGTGAAGTGCACCGTCGCGCCAGACGGGCAGGTCGAGATCGGCCTGGGGGAGGACTCCTACCTGTTCCTCACCCCGGCCGGCGCGACGAAGCTGGTCGGCGTGCTCGCCGACGCAGGGCTGGCCGGCACCCCTGCCGACCACCGCCCCGCCGACCGGCACCCCGCCGGCTAGTAGCCCAGCGCGGACCTGATCTCCTGCTCCACGTCCGCCGCCGCGACGAACAGCAGCTCGTCGCCGCCCTCCAGCGTGTCGTCCGGCGTGGGCACGATGACCCGCCCGCCGCGCAGGATCGTCACCAGCGCCGCGTCGCGCGGCAGCCGCAGCGTGTTCACCGCGACCCCGCCCAACGGGGTGTCCGCCGGCAGGGTGATTTCGACCAGGTTCGCCTGGCCCTGCCGCAACGTCATCAGTCGCACCACGTCGCCGACCGTCACGGCCTCCTCCACCAGCGCCGACAAGATCCGCGGCGTCGACACCGCGACGTCCACGCCCCACGACTCGGTGAACAGCCACTCGTTGGTCGGGTTGTTCACCCGCGCCACGACCCGCTTGACCGCGAACTCGGTCTTGGCCAGCAGCGACACCACGAGGTTGACCTTGTCGTCCCCGGTCGCCGCGATGACCACGTCGCACAGCTGCATCCCGGCGTCTTCCAGCGAGGACAGCTCGCACGCGTCGGCCTGCACCCACTCGGCCTGCTCCACGGTGTGCGGCTCGAAGTGCGCCCGGTCCCGCTCGATCAGCATGACCTGGTGCCCGTCGGCCACCAGCTCCGCCGCGATCGACCGGCCCACCGCGCCGGCCCCGGCAATGGCGATCCGCACGTCAGCCCTCCTCGGGCGCCTGAGCCGCCGCGGCGGCCACGTCGGTCACTGTCCCGGACAACGCCGCCACGTACACCACGTCGTCTGCCTGCAACAACGTCTTCGCGTCCGGCAGCACGCCGGTGCCGAAGCGCATCACGAACGCCACCCGGCAGCCGGTGGCGTCCTCGAAGTCGCGCACCGAGTGCCCGACCCAGTCCTCGTGCAGGTCCAGCGGCAGCACGGCCACCGAGCCGGACGGGTCGCGCCACGCCGTGGACGCGCCCTCGGGCAGCAGCATCCGCAGGAACCGGTCGGTCGACCACGGCACGGTCGCCACGGTCGGGATGCCCAGCCGCTCGTAGACCGCCGCCCGCTTCTCGTCGTAGATGCGGGCCACCACGGCCTCGACCCCGTACGTCTCGCGCGCCACCCGCGCCGAGATGATGTTGGAGTTGTCGCCGCTGGACACCGCCGCGAACGCGCCCGCGCGCTCGATGCCGGCCTCGATCAGCACCTTCTGGTCGAACCCGTTCCCGACCACGTGCTGGCCGTGGAAGTCCGCGCCCAGCCTCCGGAAGGACTGGGCGTCCTTGTCGATCACCGCGACCTGGTGGTCCAGGCGTTCCAGGGCCTTGGCCAGGGACGAGCCCACCCGGCCGCACCCCATGATCACCACGTGCACGAATGCCTCCTGAACGACGCCTGGTGAGAACCTACCGAGGATTACTCCGACCAGGGGACCTGACCCCTTACGCTTTCGACCCGTGTCCAAGCTCGCAACAGCGGCCAAGCGCCTCCTGGTCGGCAGGCCCTTCCGGAGCGATCGACTAGCGCACACCCTGCTCCCCAAGAGAATCGCCTTGCCGGTGTTCGCGTCGGACGCCATGTCGTCCGTCGCCTACGCCCCCGAGGAGATCTTCCTGGTCCTGTCGGTGGCCGGGCTGAGCGCCTACGCGATGGCACCGTGGGTGGGGGTCGTGGTCGTCGTCGTCATGCTGACGGTCGTCGCGAGCTACCGCCAGAACGTGCACGCCTACCCGTCCGGCGGTGGCGACTACGAGGTCGCGACGGTGAACCTCGGGCCGCGGGCGGGGCTGACCGTGGCCAGCGCCCTGCTGGTCGACTACATCCTCACGGTGGCCGTGTCGATCTCGTCGGCGGCGGCGAACATCGGCTCCGCGATCCCGTTCGTGGCCACCCACAAGGTCGAGTTCGCGGTGGTCGCGATCGTCCTGCTCACCGCCGTCAACCTGCGCGGACTGCGCGAGTCGGGCTCCGCGTTCGCCATCCCGACCTACGCGTTCATGATCGGCGTCCTGCTGATGATCGGCTACGGGCTCTTCCGCGGCCTGTTCCTCGGCGACGACCTGCGCGCGGAGAGCGCCGGGCTGGAGCTGCGGGCCGAGGACGACCACCTCATGGGGCTGGCGTTCGTGTTCCTCGTCCTGCGCGCGTTCTCCTCCGGCTGCGCCGCGCTGACCGGCGTGGAGGCCATCTCCAACGGCGTGCCCGCGTTCCGCAAGCCGAAGGCCCGCAACGCCGCCACCACGCTGCTCGCCATGGGCCTGATCGCGGTCACCATGCTGATGGGCCTGATCGTGCTGGCCCAGATGACCGGCGTGAAGATGGC
This sequence comes from Saccharothrix espanaensis DSM 44229, assembly GCF_000328705.1. NCBI lineage: Bacteria > Bacillati > Actinomycetota > Actinomycetes > Pseudonocardiales > Pseudonocardiaceae > Saccharothrix > Saccharothrix espanaensis. Next base: position 1,864,686 of record NC_019673.1, read on the forward strand.
CGAGGACCCGGCCCACCAGCTCGTCAACGCCCCGGACGGCTACGAGCAGAAGACCATGGTCGCGCAGATCGCGGCGGCGGTGTTCGACGGCTTCCCGGTCGGGTTCTTCTTCATCACCGTGGTCACCGCGCTGATCCTGGTGCTGGCCGCGAACACCGCGTTCAACGGCTTCCCGGTGCTCGGCTCGATCCTCGCCCAGGACCGCTACCTGCCCCGCCAGCTGCACACCCGCGGCGACCGGCTGGCGTTCAGCAACGGCATCGTCTTCCTGGCCGGCGCCGCGGTGATCCTGGTCATCGCGTTCGACGCCGAGGTGACCAAGCTCATCCAGCTCTACATCGTGGGCGTGTTCGTGTCGTTCACGATGAGCCAGACCGGCATGGTCCTGCACTGGAACCGGCTGCTGGCGACCGAGACCGACGCCACCGCCCGCAACCGGATGCGCCGCTCCCAGGCGATCAACGCGTTCGGCCTGGTCATGACCGGTTCGGTGCTGATCGTCGTGCTGATCACCAAGTTCACCAAGGGCGCCTGGATCGCCATCGCCGCGATGGCCGCCATCTACGCCCTGATGACCGCGATCCGCCGGCACTACGACCGGGTCGCCGAGGAGCTGCGCCAGCAGGAGCGCCAGCGCCTGCTGCCCGCCCGCAACCACGCCATGGTGCTGGTCTCCAAGCTGCACATGCCGACCCTGCGCGCCCTCGCCTACGCCAAGGCCACCCGGCCGGACGTGCTGGAGGCCGTCACGGTCAACGTCGACGACGCCGACACCCGGCGGCTGGTGCAGGATTGGGAGAAGGAGGACTTCAAGGTGCCGCTGAAGGTGATCGAGTCCCCCTACCGGGAGATCACCAAACCGGTGCTCGACTACGTCAGGCGGGTCCGCACGGACAACCCGCGCGACGTGGTCACGGTGTTCATCCCCGAATACGTGGTCGGTCACTGGTGGGAGCAGGTGCTCCACAACCAGAGCGCGCTGCGGCTCAAGGGCAGACTGCTGTTCCAGCCCGGCGTGATGGTGACCAGCGTGCCGTGGCAGCTCACCTCGGCCACCAAGGTGACGCACAAGGAAGTGGTCGCGCCCGGAGCGATCCGGCGCGGCCTCGACAAGCGCGGCGGCGCCACCCGCGAGGGTTCCGCCCGGGACGGCTCCGCGCGGCCCGGACCGGCCAAACCCGGCCCCGAGCAGCGCGGCGCGGACGAGAAGGACGGCAAGTGACGGCCACCTGGAAGCAGCGGCTGATCGAGGTCGAGGTCGGCGCGGTAGCGCACGGCGGGCACTGCGTGGCCCGGCACGAGGGCCGCGTGGTCTTCGTCCGGCACGCGCTGCCCGGCGAGCGCGTCCGGGTCCGGATCACCGAGGACACCGGCGGCTCGTTCTGCCGGGGCGACGCCGTCGAGGTGCTCCAGGCCTCACCCGACCGGGTGGAACCGCCGTGCCCGTTCTCCGGGCCCGGCCGCTGCGGCGGCTGTGACTGGCAGCACGTCTCGTGGCAGGGCCAGCGCGAGCTGAAGGCCGCCGTGGTCAGCGAGCAGCTGCACCGGCTGGCCAAGCTCGACTGGGAGGTGATCGTCGAGGACCTGCCCGGCGGCCCCGAGGACTGGCGCACCCGGATGCGGCTCGCCGTCGGCCCGGACGGCCGCGCCGGGTTCCGCGCCCACCGCAGCCACACCGTCATCCCCGTCGACCACTGCGTCATCGCCGCGCCCGGCGCTCTCGACGACGTGGTCGACCGCACGTGGCCGCCCAAGGCCGAACTCGTCGTCACCCGCGACGCCGGCGGCCAGGTCCACCTCACCGAGATCGGCCCGCCGGTCGTGCGCCGGGGCCGCCCGGTGCCCGGCCCGGCCCGCCGCCGCCAGGGCAGCGGCACCGCCACCGAACTGGCCGCCCACCGGACCTGGAACCTGCGCGCCGACGGCTTCTGGCAGGTCCACCCGGCCGCCGCCGACACGCTCGCCGGCGTGGTCCGCGACTGGGCCGACTGCCAACCCGGCGAACGCGCCTGGGACCTCTACGGCGGGGTCGGCCTGTTCGCCTCCGTGCTGGCCGAGCAGGTCGGCGACCAGGGCGCGGTGGCCGTGGTCGAGTCGTCGGTCCGGGCGGTCGAGGACGGCCGGCTCACCCTGTCCGACCTGCCCCAGGTCTCCTGGCACCCGGGCCGCACCGAGGACGTGCTGGACACCCCGGAGTTCACCGACCTGCCGCCCGACGTCGTCGTGCTCGACCCGCCCCGCAAGGGCGCCGGCCGGACCGTCGTCACCGCCATCGCCCGCAGCCGTCCCGCACGTGTGGTCTACGTCGCGTGCGACCCCGCCGCCCTGGCCCGCGACATCGCCGCGTTCGCCCAGCACGGGTACGAATTGGCCCAGCTCAGGGCATTCGACGCGTTCCCGATGACGCACCACGTCGAATGCGTGGCGCTGCTGCGGCCCGTTCGCTGAGCGGCGTCTCAGCCAGTGGTCCGTAGACTGACCGGACGATCGGGGAAGCCAACCACAGGGCGAGGTGGAGCGGTGACGCTGCTGGAATCCGTGCACGGACCGGCGGAGCTGAAACGGCTGGAGCACGACGAGCTGGTGCGGCTCGCGGAGGAGATCCGGCGGTTCCTGGTCGACAAGGTCTCCCGGACCGGCGGCCACCTCGGGCCCAACCTGGGCGTCGTCGAGCTCACCATGGCCGTGCACCGGGTCTTCGACTCGCCGCGCGACCCGGTGGTCTTCGACACCGGCCACCAGAGCTACGTGCACAAGATCCTCACCGGCCGGCGGGCCGACTTCGACACCCTGCGCCAGCGCGGCGGCCTGTCCGGCTACCCGTCGCGCTCGGAGAGCGAGCACGACGTCGAGGAGAACAGCCACGCCTCCACCGCGCTGTCCTACGCCGACGGCCTGGCCAAGGCGTTCCAGCTCACCGGCAAGCGCGGCCACGTCGTCGCGGTCGTCGGCGACGGCGCGCTGACCGGCGGCATGTGCTGGGAGGCGCTGAACAACATCGCCGCCGGCCGCGACCGGTCCGTGGTGATCGTGGTCAACGACAACGGCCGGTCCTACTCGCCGACCATCGGCGGCCTGGCCGACCACCTGGCGTCGCTGCGCCTGCAACCCGCCTACGAGCGCGCGCTCGAACGCGGCAAGAACGCCCTGCAGAGCGCGCCGTTCGTCGGCAAGCCGGTGTACGCGGCGCTGCACGCGGCCAAGCGCGGCATCAAGGACGCGCTCAGCCCGCAGGCCATGTTCGAAGACCTCGGCATGAAGTACATCGGCCCGGTCGACGGCCACGACCTGCCCGTGCTGGAGTCCGCGCTGCGCCGCGCCAAGTCCTTCGGCGGGCCGGTCATCGTGCACACCGTCACCCGCAAGGGCAACGGCTACGCGCCGGCCGAGAACCACGAGGCCGACCAGATGCACGCCACCGGCGTCATCGACCCCATCACCGGCGAGGCGCTCACCCCCGCCAAGCGCACGTGGACCCACGTGTTCGCCGACGAGCTGGCGGTGCTCGGCACCGAGCGCCCGGACATCGTCGCCATCACCGCCGCCATGCGCGGACCGACGGGCCTGGACAAGTTCGCCGGCCTGCACCCCGACCGGTGCTTCGACGTCGGCATCGCCGAGCAGCACGCGATGACGTCGGCGGCGGGCCTGGCCATGGGCGGCCTGCACCCCGTGGTCGCGATCTACGCGACGTTCCTCAACCGCGCGTTCGACCAGCTGCTGATGGACGTCGCCATGCACAAGCAGGGCGTCACCGTCGTGCTCGACCGCTCCGGCATCACCGGCCCGGACGGCGCGTCCCACCACGGCATGTGGGACCTGTCCATCTGCGGCCTGGTCCCCGGCATCCACGTGGCCGCCCCGCGCGACGCGGCGACGTTGCGCGAGGAGCTGCGCGAGGCCGTCGCCATCGCCGACGCGCCCTCGGTCGTGCGCTACCCGAAGGCGTCGGTCGGCGACGACCTGCCGGCGCTGGAACGCCTCGGCACGGTCGACGTGCTGGCCCGCTCCGGCGAGACCGACGTCCTGCTGGTCGCGGTCGGCGCGTTCGGCGGGCTCGGCGTGTCCGCCGGGCAGCGGCTGGCCGACCAGGGCATCGGCGTGACGGTGGTCGACCCGCGCTGGGTGTTCCCGGTGCCCGCCGACCTGGTCGGGCTGGCGCGCGAGCACCGCCTGGTGGTGACCGTCGAGGACGGCGGCAGGCACGGCGGCTTCGGCTGGGCGCTGGCCGCCGCGCTGCGCGACGCGGGCGTCCCGACCCCGCTGCGCGACCTGGGCATCCCGCAGGACTTCCACGAGCACGGCGAGCGGGCCGAGGTGCTCTCCGACCTGGGCCTGACCGCGCAGGACGTGGCCCGGCGGATCACCGAGTGGGTGGTGGCGGGCGAGCCCGCCGAAATCGACGCCCGGGTCGAGAAGTAACCGGCTACCCTTCCTCCCGCACCGGCGAGCGGCCCGGACGGCGATGCCCGTCCCGGGTCCCGCGATCCCAGCCGGACCAGCGAAACGCGCGGTGGACGCGATGGGTTCACACCCCATTCGCCGCGACCCCGGTCGACCACCGGGCGGCGGGCCCTGCGGGCTTCAACGCCCCCGCCCGCCGCTCCACGTCCGGGGTCGCGGTCGCGCGCGGGCCGAGGAGGGGACGTTGAAGCACACGCTGATGCCGTGGGAACGCGCGGTGCACTTCCGACGCGGCGAGCTGATCGGCGAACTGGGCCCCGGCGAACACACCCTGGGCCGCCGCGACCAGCTGCACCGGGTGGACACCCGTCCCCGGTCGCAGACCCCGGCGTGGCAGGACGTCCCGACGTCGGACGGTGTCCTGATCAGGGTGACCCTGGCGGTGACGTGGGCGGTGGCGGACGCGACGGCGTTCGTCGTGGCGGCGCAGGACCCGACAGCGGAACTGCACCTGGCACTCCAACTGGCACTCCGCGCGGCCATCCTGACCCGCCCGCACGACCAGGTCGACCCGGCCCGGGGCGAGGTGTCCGTCGAGATCCAGGACATCATCCGCCCGCGCGTGGCGGAACTGGGGATAGAACTGCGCCAGGCAGCCGTCCGCGACGTGGTGATGCCGGCCGAACTGCGCAAAGCCGCGCTGGCGGAACTGGTGGCCCGCAGCGAATCCCGAGCCTGCCTGGAACGAGCCCGAGGCGAAACCGCAGCCCTCCGCTCCCTGCTCAACGCCGCGCGCCTGGCCGAAGAACACCCGGCCCTACTACAACTACGTTCCCTACAAGCAGCCCAAACCGTAGTAGTACACACCCCTCACTAACCCCTATCCCCCCTCCACCCCACGCCCAACCCCCACGCACCACACCCACTCGTCCCACAACCGGGTGATCAAAACATGAATGGGTACGGAAACACTGTTCCCGATACTCGGTGAAGAATGAGGTCACCCCGAACCACTCCGGTACACCACCCACCAGCCACGCCACCCCACACGACCAACAACCCCCACCCACCCCAGCCCCCCACGCCCGCCGCCAACGCCCAACCTCCCAGCAGCCCACCCCCCACGCCGCCCACCCGCGCCGCCCGCGAATGCCCACGCCGCGCGCCCACGCGCCCCGCCCCCGCGCCCGCCTCCGCCCGCGCGCCCGCGGATTTGATCGCGCCGCCGCGCCCCGCGCCCCACGACGGACCGCGCCGCTGCGCATCGTGCCGCCGCGCCACGTGACACATCCCGCCGCCGCCGCGAGGCGTGGTGCCGGGTCACATGGCGGATCGCGCCGCCCCGAGCCGCGCTGCTGCCCGATGGCCGGAACTGGCAGACGCGGTCGGCTGTCGGAGCCACCTGACCCCGCCCACCGGCACCCGAGCGCCGGCGTCGTTGACCGGCACCCGAGCGGTGGCGCGGCCGGGCGTTGGCTGGCGGGGCGCCGGCTGGCCGGGCGTTGGCTGGCCGGGCGCTGGTGTGGCCGGGCGTGGTGGCGCAGCCCGGTGCCTGGGCGTCGTGCAGACAGGTGTGGCGCAGACGGGCGTGGCGCAGACGGGCGTGGCGCCTGTGCGCCCTGCCGGTGGGCGCTGTCCGGGTGTGGTGTCTGGGAGTGGTGCTGCGGGAGGTCGGCGGGTGTGGGGGCTGGGGACGGCGTGGCTCGTCCGCTAAGCCGGTTCTCAGGGATGTGTGGCACCTTTGTGTGGTGCGGATCCTGGTAGTCGAGGACGAGGTGCCACTGGCCGACGCGATCGCGCGCGGGCTGCGGCGCGAGGGTATGGCTGTGGACGTCGCCTACGACGGCGAGACGGGCCACGAGAAATCCACCGTGACCCGGTATGACGTGGTCGTGCTGGACCGTGACCTGCCCGGCATGTCCGGGGACGAGCTGTGCAAGGAGATCCTCAGCTCCGGTGCCCTCACCAGGGTCATGATGCTCACCGCGAGCGCCGGCTTGGACGATCGCGTCGCCGGGCTGTCGCTCGGCGCGGACGACTACCTGGCCAAGCCCTTCGCGTTTCCCGAGCTGGTCGCCCGGGTTCGCGCGCTGGCGCGCCGCGCCACGCCGGCCACCCCGCCGCTGCTCACCGCGCGGGACGTCGAACTCGACCCGGCTCGTCGGACCGTGCGCCGCGCCGGGCGGCCGATCGAGCTCACCCGCAAGGAGTTCGGCGTGCTGGAGGTGCTGCTCGCCGCCAAGGGGTCGGTCGTCAGCAGCGAGGAGCTGCTCGAACGGGTCTGGGACGAGAACGCCGACCCGTTCACCACCACCGTCCGGGTCACCGTGATGACCCTGCGCAAGAAGCTCGGCGAGCCGGGGATCATCGACACCGTGGTCGGCTCCGGCTACCGGGTGCCGACGGCCGGCGTCGCCCTGGACGGCGCGCCCCAGGACGGCACGCCCTGAACACAGGGCTGCGCAGGCGGGGACCGGGGCTCCGGGTCCGCCTGACGCTGCTCGCCACCGGGCTGGTGGCGTTCGTCAGCGGCCTGCTGCTCCTGCTCGGCTGGATGCTCGTCGGTCGCGTCGTCGCGTCCACCCCACGCTTCCCGGACGGGCTCACGGTTCGCGTGGACGGGGTCGACGTGGACGCGGGCGTGCTCGCGGACGCCCTCGGCCAACAAGCGCGTGACGACGTGGTCCGGACCGGCTCCATCGCCTTTCTGTGCGTGGTCGCCGCCGCGGCGCTGCTCGCGTGGACCATCACCGGGCGCGTGCTGCGGCCCGTGCACGACGTGACGGACGCGGCGCGCAAGCTGTCCGCCGAGTCCCTGGGGGAGCGGCTTCGGCTGGCCGGGCCGCGGGACGAGGTCGCCGAACTCGCGGACACGTTCGACGAGATGCTCGACCGCCTCCAGGCGGCGTTCGACTCGCAGCGCCGGTTCGTCGCCAACGCCTCGCACGAGCTGCGCACCCCGTTGTCGGTGATCCGCACCGAGCTGGAGGTGACGCTCACCGATCCCGACGCCGATGAGGCCGAGCTGCGGCGGATGGCGTCCGTGGTGCGGGCCGCGACCGAACGCGCCGAGCAGTTGGTCAGCGCACTCCTGCTGCTGGCGCGTACGGACGGGCTGGGGTTGGCGGTGCGGGAGCCCGTGGACCTGAACGCGGTGGTCGAGTCCGCTTGGAAGGCCGTGAGGGCGGAAGCGGAACAGCGTCAGGTGCGGGCGTCGTTCGTGACCGCGCCCGCGCCGGCCGTGGGGGATCCGGCGTTGTTGGAACGCATCGCGGGGAACCTGCTGGAGAACGCCGTGCGCCACAACGTCCCCGGTGGGTGGATCGAGGTCCGGACCGAGGGCGGGCCGGACTGGACGTCCCTGCGGGTGTCGTCGTCGGGCCAGCTCATCGCGCCGGACCGGGTGGACGAGCTGTTCGAGCCGTTCCGGCGGGGTGGCGCGGACCGGACCGCGCGCACTGGCACGGGGTTGGGGCTGTCCATCGTGCGGGCCGCCGTCGCAGCTCACGAGGGGCGCGTGCACGCCTCGGCGATCCCCGGTGGGGGTCTGTCGGTGGCTGTTCTGCTGCCGTCCGCACCGCACTGAAGATTCTTTTCGTGGCCCCGGTCACACATGATCTGGTTTAGGGCCGGTGGCGCGTGCTCCCACCTGCGGAAACGATGGGTCGGACCCCCGATTTGTCTCCGCGTTGGGCGAGGTGTAACTTTCTCTCTGCCAGCGCGGAACGGGCCGGGAAACACCGGACCGGAGCGCCGGACACAAGCCCCGGAGCGAGTCACTCGGATAGAGTGCACTACGATGGTGAGCGCGTGTTCTTTGAGAACTCAACAGCGTGCCGAATAGCCAGTAAATTTATGAACCTCGTCAAGAGGTTTCCTTTGAGATTGACTGGACAACTGACATTAGTGGGCCGTTTTGCGGTCTGCGAGTCAGTGTTGTCCGAGCGATCAAACACAATCCTTATTGGAGAGTTTGATCCTGGCTCAGGACGAACGCTGGCGGCGTGCTTAACACATGCAAGTCGAGCGGTAAGGCCCTTCGGGGTACACGAGCGGCGAACGGGTGAGTAACACGTGGGTAACCTGCCCTGTACTCCGGGATAAGCCTGGGAAACTAGGTCTAATACCGGATACGACCCCATGGGGCATCTTGTGGGGTGGAAAGTTCCGGCGGTATGGGATGGACCCGCGGCCTATCAGCTTGTTGGTGGGGTGATGGCCTACCAAGGCGACGACGGGTAGCCGGCCTGAGAGGGTGACCGGCCACACTGGGACTGAGACACGGCCCAGACTCCTACGGGAGGCAGCAGTGGGGAATATTGCACAATGGGCGAAAGCCTGATGCAGCGACGCCGCGTGAGGGATGACGGCCTTCGGGTTGTAAACCTCTTTCAGCAGGGACGAAGCGTGAGTGACGGTACCTGCAGAAGAAGCACCGGCTAACTACGTGCCAGCAGCCGCGGTAATACGTAGGGTGCGAGCGTTGTCCGGAATTATTGGGCGTAAAGAGCTCGTAGGCGGTTTGTTGCGTCGGCCGTGAAAACTTCACGCTTAACGTGGAGCCTGCGGTCGATACGGGCAGACTTGAGTTCGGCAGGGGAGACTGGAATTCCTGGTGTAGCGGTGAAATGCGCAGATATCAGGAGGAACACCGGTGGCGAAGGCGGGTCTCTGGGCCGATACTGACGCTGAGGAGCGAAAGCGTGGGGAGCGAACAGGATTAGATACCCTGGTAGTCCACGCCGTAAACGGTGGGTGCTAGGTGTGGGGGGCTTCCACGTCCTCCGTGCCGCAGCTAACGCATTAAGCACCCCGCCTGGGGAGTACGGCCGCAAGGCTAAAACTCAAAGGAATTGACGGGGGCCCGCACAAGCGGCGGAGCATGTGGATTAATTCGATGCAACGCGAAGAACCTTACCTGGGCTTGACATGCACCGGAAACCTGCAGAGATGTAGGCCTCTTCGGACTGGGTGTACAGGTGGTGCATGGCTGTCGTCAGCTCGTGTCGTGAGATGTTGGGTTAAGTCCCGCAACGAGCGCAACCCTCGTTCCATGTTGCCAGCGCGTTATGGCGGGGACTCATGGGAGACTGCCGGGGTCAACTCGGAGGAAGGTGGGGATGACGTCAAGTCATCATGCCCCTTATGTCCAGGGCTTCACACATGCTACAATGGCCGGTACAGAGGGCTGCTAAGCCGTGAGGTGGAGCGAATCCCACAAAGCCGGTCTCAGTTCGGATCGGGGTCTGCAACTCGACCCCGTGAAGTCGGAGTCGCTAGTAATCGCAGATCAGCAACGCTGCGGTGAATACGTTCCCGGGCCTTGTACACACCGCCCGTCACGTCACGAAAGTCGGTAACACCCGAAGCCCGTGGCCCAACCCGTAAGGGGGGGAGCGGTCGAAGGTGGGACTGGCGATTGGGACGAAGTCGTAACAAGGTAGCCGTACCGGAAGGTGCGGCTGGATCACCTCCTTTCTAAGGAGCACCTCTCGCCTCGGTCTTCGGATCGTGGTGGAGACCACGCCTGCGGCGGATGATCGCAGGGTGGGGCTCACAGATGTGGATGCTGGCTAGTGCAGAGCTTCGGGTTGTCGATGGAGTCAGTACTGTCCCTCCGGGGGCGTGGAAGGGTCTGTCGAGGGTCAAGGGTTTCTGTTCGGTACGCTGTTGGGTCCTGAGGGAACACGTGTTTCGTGTTTTCTTCGGCGAGAAACGACAGGACGGTCTCCGTCCGCGAACCGCCCGGTGTTGAGTCGGGTCGGCGTGGGCTGTGTGGGATGGTGTCTGGTTGTTCTTTGAGAACTGCACAGTGGATGCGAGCATCTTTGTGGCAAGTTATTAAGGGCATACGGTGGATGCCTTGGCACCAGGAGCCGATGAAGGACGTAGGAGACTGCGATAAGCCTTGGGGAGTTGTCAACCGAGCTGAGATCCAAGGATTTCCGAATGGGGAAACCCGGCCCCAGTCATGTGGGGTCACCCGCGCCTGAACACATAGGGCGTGTGGAGGGAACGCGGGGAAGTGAAACATCTCAGTACCCGCAGGAAGAGAAAACAACCGTGATTCCGTGAGTAGTGGCGAGCGAAAGCGGAAGAGGCTAAACCGTATTCGTGTGATACCCGGCAGGGGTTGCGTGTGCGGGGTCGTGGGACCTACTGGCCAGTTCTGCCGGACTGGCAAAGAGTGAGAAAACACTGTGGTTAGCGGAACGCGTCTGGAAAGCGTGGCCGTAGAGGGTGAGAGTCCCGTACGCGAAAACCCGGTGTCTCTTTGTAGTGTTCCCAAGTAGCAGCGTACTCGTGAAATTCGCTGTGAATCTGGCGGGACCACCCGCTAAGCCTGAATACTCCCTGGTGACCGATAGCGGACTAGTACCGTGAGGGAAAGGTGAAAAGTACCCCGGGAGGGGAGTGAAATAGTACCTGAAACCGTGTGCCTACAATCCGTCGGAGCCTTTCGGGGTGACGGCGTGCCTTTTGAAGAATGAGCCTGCGAGTTAGTGCTGCGTGGCGAGGTTAACCCGTGTGGGGTAGCCGTAGCGAAAGCGAGTCCGAATAGGGCGTTTGAGTCGCGTGGTCTAGACCCGAAGCGGAGTGATCTAGCCATGGCCAGGGTGAAGCGTGGGTAAGACTGCGTGGAGGCCCGAACCCACCAGGGTTGAAAACCTGGGGGATGAGCTGTGGTTAGGGGTGAAAGGCCAATCAAACTCCGTGATAGCTGGTTCTCCCCGAAATGCATTTAGGTGCAGCGTCGTGTGTTTCGTGCCGGAGGTAGAGCACTGGATGGTCTAGGGGGCCCACAAGCTTACCGAAATCAACCAAACTCCGAATGCCGGTACGTGAGAGCGCGGCAGTGAGACTGCGGGGGATAAGCTTCGTAGTCGAGAGGGAAACAGCCCAGAACGCCGGCTAAGGCCCCTAAGTGTGTGCTAAGTGGGAAAGGATGTGGGGTCGCTCAGACAACCAGGAGGTTGGCTTAGAAGCAGCCACCCTTTAAAGAGTGCGTAATAGCTCACTGGTCAAGTGGTCCTGCGCCGACAATGTAGCGGGGCTTAAGCACACCGCCGAAGCCGTGTCATTCAGATTATGTCTGGATGGGTAGGGGAGCGTCGTTCAGCCATCGAAGCGCCGGAGTGATCCAGGTGTGGAGGCTGGACGAGTGAGAATGCAGGCATGAGTAGCGAAAGCAGAGTGAGAAACTCTGCCGCCGGATGACCAAGGGTTCCTGGGCCAGGCTAATCCGCCCAGGGTAAGTCGGGACCTAAGGCGAGGCCGACAGGCGTAGTCGATGGACAACGGGTTGATATTCCCGTACCCGTGTGAACGCGCCCATGGCGAACCTTGTGATACTAACCGCCCGAAGCCCGCTCTGATTCTTCGGATGAGGGGCGATGTGGAGCGCGGGACCTGAACTTGTAGTAGTCAAGCGATGGGGTGACGCAGGAGGGTAGCTCCGCCAGTGAGTGGTAGTACTGGTGTAAGCGTGTAGGCCGTCTGGTAGGCAAATCCGCCAGGCATTCAAGGCTGAGACGTGATGCATAGCCGATTGAGGCGAAGTAGGGTGATCCCATGCTGTCGAGAAAAGCCTCTAGTGAGTGTTCACGCGGCCCGTACCCCAAACCGACACAGGTGGTCAGGTAGAGAATACCGAGGCGATCGGGCGAACTGTGGTTAAGGAACTCGGCAAAATGCCCCCGTAACTTCGGGAGAAGGGGGGCCGAGGGATTTGAAGCCCCTTGCGGGCTAGGATTTTTCGGCCGCAGAGACCAGCGAGAAGCGACTGTTTACTAAAAACACAGGTCCGTGCGAAGTCGCAAGACGATGTATACGGACTGACGCCTGCCCGGTGCTGGAACGTTAAGGGGACCGGTTAGCTCTTCGGGGCGAGGCTGAGAACTTAAGCGCCAGTAAACGGCGGTGGTAACTATAACCATCCTAAGGTAGCGAAATTCCTTGTCGGGTAAGTTCCGACCTGCACGAATGGCGTAACGACTTCTCGACTGTCTCAACCACAGGCCCGGCGAAATTGCACTACGAGTAAAGATGCTCGTTACGCGCGGCAGGACGGAAAGACCCCGGGACCTTTACTATAGCTTGGTATTGGTGTTCGGTTCGGCTTGTGTAGGATAGGTGGGAGACTGTGAAGCGGCCACGCCAGTGGTTGTGGAGTCGTCGTTGAAATACCACTCTGGTCGTACTGGATGTCTAACCTCGGTCCGTGATCCGGATCAGGGACAGTGCCTGGTGGGTAGTTTAACTGGGGCGGTTGCCTCCCAAAGGGTAACGGAGGCGCTCAAAGGTTCCCTCAGCCTGGTTGGCAATCAGGTGTCGAGTGCAAGTGCACAAGGGGGCTTGACTGTGAGACCGACAGGTCGAGCAGGGACGAAAGTCGGAACTAGTGATCCGGCCATGGCTTGTGGAAGCGTGGTCGCTCAACGGATAAAAGGTACCCCGGGGATAACAGGCTGATCTTGCCCAAGAGTCCATATCGACGGCATGGTTTGGCACCTCGATGTCGGCTCGTCGCATCCTGGGGCTGGAGTAGGTCCCAAGGGTTGGGCTGTTCGCCCATTAAAGCGGTACGCGAGCTGGGTTTAGAACGTCGTGAGACAGTTCGGTCCCTATCCGCCGCGCGCGTAGGATACTTGCGGAAGGCTGTCCCTAGTACGAGAGGACCGGGACGGACGGACCTCTGGTGTGCCAGTTGTCCTGCCAAGGGCATTGCTGGTTGGCTACGTTCGGAAGGGATAACCGCTGAAAGCATCTAAGCGGGAAGCCTGTTCCTAGATGAGGTATCCCACCCTTCGTGGGGTAAGGCCCCCAAGAGACCATTGGGTTGATAGGCCGGAGATGGAAGGCCGGTAACGGCTGGAGTTGACCGGTACTAATAGGCCGAGGACTTGCTCACAAACATGCTACGCATCCACTGTGCGGTTCTGAAAGAACCGAACCGGACCACCACGGTCCCAGGCCGAACTGGTCTCGGGGGTTGGGGTGCCTACGGGTTGGTAATTTCATAGTGTTTCGGTGGTCATAGCGGTGGGGGAACACCCGGTCCCATTCCGAACCCGGTAGTTAAGCCTTCCAGCGCCGATGGTACTGCACTCGTGAGGGTGTGGGAGAGTAGGACGCCGCCGAACATTCTTTCGCCTTCAGGGGCACTCGTGACGGGTGCCCCTGAAGGCTTTTTCGCGTTCTGTGCGACGGCTGCGGGGGGGGGGTGCGCAGCCGAAAGGGGGAATGGCTGTGGCGGGGCGTGGCCGGGGAACGGTCAGGTCAGGTCGGTGAGGATCGCTTCGGCCAGCAGGGTGCCGGAGAGCCACGCGGTTTCGACCTTGGGGTGGCCCCAGGCGTCGCCGGCGATGCCGACTCGTTCCGGGCCGTAGTGGAACCGGGCGGCGCCCGGCTCGGCGGGACGGGCGAACGTCCACCGGTGCACGTCCACCGACAGCGCGGCGGGCAGTCCGAGCAGCTCGCGGACCGCCGACTCGATGTCGTCGGCCGCGGCGCCCGCGTCGGCCACGAACTGGTCGGCGAACTCCGACGTCGTGTGCGCGACGAGCACCGGGGCGCCGTCGCCACGGCGGCTGCCGTCGTCGAACAACGTCGTCAGCACGGGGTGCTCGTTCACGAACGCCCCGGCGAAGTCCCAGGCACGTTCGTCGAACCGCAGGGTCGCCACCATCGACGGCAGCCACGCGTGGCCCATGGCCGCCTGCGTGGTCTGGCTCAGGCCGGGGTCGACCAGGCGCACGGCCTGCGGCCCCGGCATCGCGAGGACCACGGCGTCGGCGGGCACGCCGTCCACCCTCGGGCCGGCGTCGACCCATTCCACGAGGTGCCCGGTCCGGACGTCGAGGCCGTCCGCCAGGTCCTCGACCAGCGACCGCAGGCCACCCGGCGCGGCCCACCGCTGCGGGCCGGTCGTGGTGCTCCACCCGGACGGCGAGTGCACGGCCATGGTCGACGTCCACGGGCGCGCCAGCCCGGCTTCCCGCCACCGCTCGGCCACTTCGGAGAACCGCGGCGACGAGGCGGTGAAGTAGCCCGCGCCGATGTCCGCGTGCCGACCTCCATACCGCTTGGTCGCCATCCGTCCGCCGCAGACGTGCGCCCGTTCGAGTACTCGGACCGTCACTCCGGCGACAGCCAGCGCACGTGCGCAAGCCACTCCAGCGATGCCCGCGCCGACCACTGTCACCTGCACGAAGCCATCCTGTCAGAGCCGGTCACCGGTTCGGTGGCCCGTACCGCTGTCCGAGCGATCCGGCTGCGCGACCGGGTGACGTGAGGTCGACTTTTCTTTCCCCTCCATAGCGTGGGGCGCATGAAAAGCCAGGGCTGGGACGCTGTGGGTGCGGGGGAGGCCGCGGTGCGATGGCGATCGCGTTGGCGCAGGGGGAGACACTCGAGGGCGAGGCCGTCTCCGACCTCGCCCACGTGGGTGTCGGCCCTACTGGCGATGATCCTGCTGGTGTCCCTGATCCTGCTGCTGCTGACCTACCTCTGACCGGCTCAGCGGGCCTGGAGCGCGTCCACGGCGACGGCCTGTGCGATCACCAGGCGGCGGTCGACGGTCGGGTCCTGGATGCGGATCAGGTAGTGGTCGCGCAGCCACGTCTTCTTGTCCACGCTGAACACCGGGGCGCCGTCGCGCACGAAGTCGAAGTGGTAGCGGAACGGGAACGGCAGGTCGTTGATCAGCGGCAGGAAGCCCCAGATACGGCGCAGGACGGCGATGCCCTGGTTGCGCTCGCTGCCGGTGGTGGTGCCCGAGCCGGGCTGCTCGACGTGCCAGGTGGAGTTCACCAGGGACTTGCCGAAGTCCTTGCGGAACAGGCCGATCGGCTGCCCGTCGCCGGCGGTCACGTCGTAGCCGCTGCCGAGGTCGATCACCTTGCGCGCCTTGAACCCGGCGAGGACGTACTGCTTGTCCGCGCCGGTGAAGATCGTCACCTGTTCCTTGAACGCCATCCGCTTCTGCTCGACGAACGCGACCGGTTGGCCGGGCGCGCCGTGGCCGTCGTCGGCGAAGGCTTCGTAGCGGTTCACCATCATGGTGACCTTCTGGTGCAGGTGCAGCGTGTCCAGGGACTGGATGTCCATGGCCCCCTCATTCGACTGGCCGGAGGTCTCCGGTAGGGAAGCGCCGTTCGTTGCGGTCGATCTTGGCGAACGCCGCCTCGACGAGGTCGACGTCCAGCTTG
This sequence comes from Saccharothrix espanaensis DSM 44229, assembly GCF_000328705.1. Classification (NCBI taxonomy): domain Bacteria; kingdom Bacillati; phylum Actinomycetota; class Actinomycetes; order Pseudonocardiales; family Pseudonocardiaceae; genus Saccharothrix; species Saccharothrix espanaensis. Next base: position 1,880,300 of record NC_019673.1, read on the forward strand.
TCGGCCAGGCGCACCAGGTAGTGCATCACGTCGGCCAACTCGTCGCGGACGTTCCAGGCAAGTTCCTCGTCGCGCATGGCGTTCGCCGCCTCCTCGGGTGTGAGCCACTGGAACAGGTCGGTCAGCTCGCCCACCTCGCCGGACAACGCCATCACCAGGTTCTTGGGCGTGTGGTAGGTGTCCCAGTCGCGGGCGGCGGCGAACCGGCGCAGCGCGTCGCGCAGGTCTTCGAGGCTGTTGGTCATGCCCGCAGAGCTACCACACGGTGGTCGCTGGGCCGAACGCCGCGTACCCGTTTGAACGCGGTGCTGAACGCGAAGCCGTCCCGGTAGCCGACCGCACGCGCCACCGAGTGCACGGTCGCGTCGGGTTTGGCCAGGAGATCCGCGGCGACCGACATGCGCCACTCGGTGAGGTAGGTCAGCGGTGGCACGCCGACCTGCGCGGTGAACCGCTTGGCCAGCACCGCGCGGGACACCTTGGCCCGGTCGGCGAGCTCGCCGACCGTCCACGTGCGGGCCGGCTCGTCGTGGATGGCGCGCAGCGCGGGGCCGACCACGGGGTCGCCGAGCGCGCGGTACCAGGCGGGCGGGTTGGCCTCGGGGCGGTCGAACCACTCGCGCAGCGCGAACACCAGCAGCAGGTCCAGCAGGCGGTCGAGCACGCTCTCCTGGCCCGGCTGGTCCTTGGCGATCTCGTCGGAGAGCAGGTCGACGGTCGGGCACGGCCCGCACGGCACGACGAACGCTTGCGGGAGGGCGTTGAGCAGCCGGTCGGAGATGCTGCCCTCGACCTCGTAGCTGCCGGTCAGGACGCGCGTGCCGCCTTCATCGCCCAGGCGGTAGGTGCGGGTGCCGACGATCCACCGGTCGCAGCCCGCCAGGCTGGTGTCCACCTGGGGCGGTGTCGCCGGGTCGTCGGCCAGGACGAACGGCAGCGGGCCGCGGATCAGCCCGACGTCCCCGGCGCGCAGCCGCATCGGCTGGTGGCCGTCGGCGACCAGCCAGGCGTCGCCGTGCGAGGTCATGACGGCCGTGAGCGAGGCCGGTCCGGCGTAGCGCACGGCCCACGGCGGCGACGCGGAGGAGCGGCACATCAGTGCGCTTTGGGCGCGTACGCCGCGCAGCAGGTCGGTGAGAGCGTCCACAAAGACGATTGAACATGCGATCGGGCGTCTCGACCATGTTCCGTCCAGCACCATCTTGATTGGGTGGTGGCATGACAATCCTGGTTCTCGGAGCGACCGGCAAGACCGGCAGCCGCGTCGCCACCGCCCTGGGCTCGGCCGCCCGCCCTGCCTCCCGCTCGTCCGCGCAGCGCTTCGACTGGTCCGACGAGTCCACCTGGGACGCCGCCCTGGCCGGTGCGTCGGCGGTCTACCTGGTGCCGCCCGCCACGAACCTCGACCCCACCGAGGTGGCCGCGTTCGTGCCGCGGGCCGTCGCGGCCGGCGTGACCCGGATCGTGCTGCTGTCCGCGCGCGGCATCGACCCGGAGGACGGTCGCGAAGCCGCCGTGCGGGCGTCCACTGTGGACTGGACGATCCTGCGCCCGACCTGGTTCCAGCAGAACTTCAGCGAGGACTTCCTGGCGCCGATGGTGCGGGCGGGCGAGGTGGTGCTGCCGCTGGGGCCGGGCGGGCACCCGTTCATCGACGCGCAGGACATCGCCGACGTGGCCGTGGCCGCGCTGACCCGGGACGGTCATGCCGGCCGGGTCTACGAGCTGTCCGGCCCGGAGGCGCTGTCGTTCCCGGCCGCGGTCGGCCTGGTCGCCGAGGCCACCGGCCGGCACATCGAGCTGGTCGACGTGCCGGGCGCGGTGATCGCCGAGGCGTTGCGGGCCAACGGTTTCTCCGAGGAGTACGCGACCGTCCTGGGGTACGGGCTGGAGGCGATCCGGGACGGCCACGACGCCGCGCCGTCCACCGGCGTGCAGGAGGTGCTGGGTCGTGAGCCGCGCCCGTTCGCGGACTACGTCAAGGCTGCGGCGTCGTCGGGCGCGTGGGCGTAGCCAGCACCAGCAGGTGCTCCTCGTCCGGCTGGCCCTCGCGGTCGGGCGAGAAGACGGCGCGGTGCGTCTCGACGACGTCCAGCCCGGCCCGCTCCACGTGGCGGAGCAGGTCGGGCGCGGCGAAGCTGGTGACGTGCACGGTGTTGCCGAGGAACGGCACTTCGAGGTCCTCGACGTCCATCGGCACGGTGACCAGCGCGGCCACGCCGTCCGGTTTGAGCCAGCGGGAGATGTCGCCGAGGACCTTCACGGCGTCGGCGCGGGACATCATGAGGAACGGGAAGAACGCGCACACCGCGTCCCACGACCCGTCGGCCGAGTCCCACTCGCGGATGTCGGCGTGCACGAAGTCCGCGTCCGGCACCTGCTCGCGTGCGATGGCGACCATCTCGGCGGAGACGTCGACCCCCATCACCCGGTGCCCGGCGGCGGTGAGGTCGGCGGCGACGGGCTTGCCGGTGCCGCTGCCGATGTCGAGCACGCGGGCGCTGTCCGGGAGGCGGTCGAGGAGCAGGCGCAGGCCGGTGTCCACGATGGGCGGCCGGCCGAACGCCTCCTCGTAGCCGCGGCCTACGGCGTCGAACAGTTCGGCGGCGGTGAGCGGTCGGTCCACGTTCGGTACCTCCGGTTCGTGATTGCGCGGTCCAGTCCCGCCGATCATGGTCCCGTCGAGTCGCGGTGGTGGCGTCGGGGCGCGTCGAGTGCGGCTCGTGCACCGGCGAGGTCGACCAGACGTTCCGCGACGGTCGCGATGGCGAGGTCCTCGGGGAGGGCCGCGGCGAACTTCAGCCCGGAGACGGCGCTCGGGTTCACCTCGGGCGGGCGGAGTTCGCACATCGACAGGGAGCGGTGCATCTCGTCGACGGTCAGCTCCGGGCGGAGCCGCAGTGCGTGGTCGCCGATCCGTTGCCGTGGGTCGACCAATTCGGGGAGCGACGCGTGCAGCGTCCGGTTGGCGGCGGTGCCCGCCCACGTCCACCAGTGCACCTCACCGGTCGACGACCAGCCGACCACTGTGGCGTCGGCGGCGGTGTGGGTGCTGTGCCGTTCGCGCAGCTCGGCCAACGCGGACACCGCGCGCCGCGTGAGGTGCACCCCGGTCGGGTCGTGGCCGAGGACGACGTTGCGCATGCCCTGGGTGATGTCGTAGGACATGCCGCCGCCTCCGCTGCCCCACCGCGCCCGGCCCGGGAGGTCTGTCGGCTGCACGTGGCACCGCCGCCGCGACCAGTCGACGTGGGTCACCAGCCACGTCCGGCCGGCCAGCAACAGCACCCGTGGGCCGTCCACGTCGGCCAGCAGGACGTCGTCGCCCACTTGGCCGATCTCCTCGCGTCCGGACAGCACCAGGAACTCCGGCGGCGCGGTGAACACCGCCGTGATGTCGGAGAAGTGCCGCCGACCGAACCTTCGTTCGGCCTCCGGACCGATGAACGCCAGATCGCCGTCGAGGTCGAGGAAGCCCGCGTCGAGCAGGTGGGCGAAGATCCGCGGTGAGTCATCCCCGAAGACCGGCAGTCCTGCCCACCGCTCGCGCCACGTCCGCAGCCCGATCGTGTTTTCCTGCAACGCCGCCGCGATGAGCTGCTGGGCGACGATGTGCCGCGGCGAGGGGGGCGCGGTGATCGGCTCCACCCAACCTGCCGCCCACCGGTCCAAGAGCCCTGCGGCGGTCAGCGTGGATTCCTGGCCGAGGCACAGGATCAGGCAGTTGCGGCTGCTGTCGGGACGTCGTCCGGTCCGACCCAGCCGTTGCAGGAACGAGGCCACGGTGCGCGGCGAGTCGATCTGGATCACCCGGTCCAGGTCGCCGACGTCGATGCCGAGTTCGAGGGTCGAGGTAGCGACGATGACGCAGTCCCGCGCCTCGGCGAACGCCTCTTCCGACCGACGCCTCTCGCCTGCGGACAGTGATGAGTGCGAGAGGAACGTCGTCACGTCGCGCGTGCGCAGGGCCGCGCCGAGCTCTTCGGCCCGGCGGCGGCTGTCGACGAAGACGAGTCGTTTCTCGCCCTTGTGCAACGCGGAGATGACCTTCGCCGCGTTGTCGACCGTGCCCACGTGGTCGAGCGTGACCTCCGGGGTGACGGAGGAGGTGGCCTGGGGCGCGACCACCTCACGCGGCCGGTGGCGAGCGCCTCCCTGGAGCCAGGTCAGCAGTTCGTCCGGGTTGCCCACCGTGGCGGACAACCCGATGCGCTGGAGTTCCCGGCCGGCGACCCGCGCCAGTCGTTCCAGCAGCGCCAGCAGGTGCCATCCCCGGTCGTCGCCCGCGAAGGCGTGCACCTCGTCCACGACGACGGCCCGGAGATCGCGAAAGGTGCGCTGGGTGTCGACGTTCACCGACACCAGCATGGCTTCCAGCGACTCGGGCGTGGTGAGCAGGACGTCGGGCAGGTCCCGCAGGATCCGACGCCGTTGTCCTTGGCCGACGTCGCCGTGCCATACCTCGGCACTGCGCCCGAGCCACCCGGTGTAGCCGGCCAGTCGTGGTGCCAGGTTGTTGAGCAGAGCCCGCAACGGGCAGACGTAGAGCACCGAGATGCCGGACCACCGTTCCGACGCCATGCGGGTCAGCGTCGGCAGCATCGCCGCCTCGGTCTTGCCCCCGGCGGTGGGGGCCAGCAGGAGGCAGTCCACCCCGGACAGCACCGGCCCGACCGCCGCCGCCTGGAACGGTCGGAGACCGGGCCAGCGCAGGGTGTTCACGACGTGGTGCTGGACAGCCGGGTGGAGCGCGGCGAGCGCTGCGGCCGTCGCGTCAGACATCGAGGTCGATGTCGTCCGCCGACGTGGCGGCGGCTTCCCGTTCGACGCTCGTCAGTTCGGCGCGTTCGACCGCGACGGTGTAGTCGCTGCGCGGGTCGAAGTCGGGGTGCAGCTCGATGGTGTCGAACACGTTCAGCACCAGCTTGCGCAGGAACACCCTCGGTGCGACACCGACTTTTCCGCCGAGGCGGCCGGCCACCGATGCGGCGAAGTCCCGGAGGTAGGCGTCGTCCACCAACTGCAGGATGCGTTGTGCGGCAGGCGATCCATTCGCATAGAGGCTACGCACTCGGCTGCCGAGCTCGACCAGGCGGTCGAGGGTGAAACCGGTCAGCCGGACCTGCGGGGCGCGCGCGTTGTCGAACCGGTTGTCCGTGCCGAAGTCGGTGTGCAGCCGATCCGCCAGTGGCTGGAGCAGTTGCACGCCTTGACGTCCGTCGAAGAAGGCCGGTGTTCCGGTGACCATCAGGTACAGGCCGGGGAAGCGGCCCTTGTCGATCTCGTCGATCAACTGGCGCAGGGCGTTGAGCGCCTTGGCCCGCGCATCACTGCGAACCCGTTGCAGGGTTTCGACTTCGTCCAGCACCAGGAGCAGCCCGGGGTGCCCCGCGTCGCGGAGCACGGTGAGCAGTCCCTGCAGGAACCCCAAAGCCTGGAAGTGGTCGATGTCGCCCTTCACCGCTGCGGCGCGTTTCGCGGAGGAGGCCACGTGGGGCTGCCCGGCCAGCCACGCGGCCAAGCCGTCGGCGGTGTCCGTGTTGCCCTCGGCCACCGCTCGGCGGTAGCCGCGGAGGCCGGTCGCGTAGCCCGGTGTGGTTCGGGCCAGTCCGCCCAGCCGCAGCTCCAACAGGTCGTCCACCGCCGAGCCCAGGCGCTGTGCGTCGGACGCGTCGACCTCGCCCTCGGCCAGCACGTCCTCCTCCAGCGCGAACAGCCAGCTGTCCAGCACGGCGCGGAACGCACTGGGCGGCGCGGCGGCGGTCGTCAAGTTCTCACACAGCCGCCGGTACACCGTTTCCAAGCGGTGCAGCGGGGTCTCGGTCTCCGAGATCTGCACTTCGCTCACCGCCATGCCGGCGGCTTTGGCGCGTTCGGCCAGCCAGCGGGCCAGGAAGGTCTTCCCCGCTCCGTACTCGCCGCGCACGGCCTTGAACTCGGCGGCACCCGAAGCGCACGCCGACAGCTCCTCGTCCAGGGTGGGTGCCAACCGGTCCAAGCCGACCGCGAACAGGTCCAAGCCGCTTTCCGGTACGGTTCCGCGTCGCAGCGCGGCCAGCACCGCCCTCCTGCGTGCCGGACTGACCGTCGTCATCAGCGCCCCTCGGGAAACTGCTCGTCCAGCAGCTTCTCATTGATCACGAGCGTGCGCCCGCCGTCGATCAGGTCCACGACCGGGAACTGGTCGATGTTCAGCACCCGGCCGAGCGCGGCGACCAGACCGCGTGGATTGCGTCCCGGCGTCCCGGCGGCCTGGAGAGCTTCCGCGACCGGTAGCCGCCCACCGGCGGCGAGCACCGCGTCCACGACATCGCGGAACACCTCGGCCTTGAGCACCCGGTTGGCGGGCTGGCCCCGGTGGGTGTTGACGAACGTCTCGCCGGCGACCAGCCGGGCACCGCGTGATTCGTCCCCGGTGAACAGGTCCGGCTGTGCGGGTGCCGGCTCCCGCCTGGCTCGCGGTGGGCGGGTGGGCTTGCGGGGTTCCCTGCCCGTCCACCAGTCCGGCTGGCCCTGTGAATGGACGGCCCAGCCATCGAGTTCGTCGGTACCGGGCGGCAGCAGCACCACGAGCGGGATCGCCACCTCGGCGAGCGACGCCCCACCGTGGTAGCCGTGGGAGCGGGACCCGTAGCGGACGGACTCCGTCGCGGCGAGCACGGCGGTGCCGCCGTCCACGAGCACCCGTGGTCCGGCCAGGACGACCTCGTCCTCATGGACCTGGTCGCCCGGTTGCCGCCAGCGTGCCGTGCCGGTCGGGTCGGGGCGGTGGCGCGAGCCGTGTTCCAGCACGTGGCCGTGGTCGCTGGTGAGCACGACGACCCAGCCGTTCTCGGCAGCCCGTTCCAGCAGCGCCGGCAGGTACGCGACGTCGCGGTAGTGCCAGCCCGGGTCGTCGGACTGCCTGCCCTTGGCCAGCGCGTCGTCCACGGTGTTCAGCACGACCGCCAGCACCTGCGGTTCCGTCCTCGGGGCGAACTCGGCGTCGAGGGCCGCTCCGAGGTCCAGGCCCGAGGTGCCGGCGACACCGGCCTTGTGCACGACGGTGGCCCTGGTGCGCGGCGGCCAGAACGGGTGCTTCGGGAAGGCACGTCGTTCGGTGTCGGCGTTCCCGCTGGACAGTGACGCGGTGAGCAATGACGTGCGGCTGTAGGCCGTTTCGGTTGGGAACGCCGCGAGCACCGCCTCCCGTCCGCCGTCCTCCGACCGCACGACCTCGGTCCAGCCGAGCCTCGGGTTCTCCGCGATCGACAAGGTGATGTCCGCCGCCGCCGCGCCGGACATGCCGTCCACCACGATCAACAGCACTTTGTGCCGGCGAGCGAGCGGCGCGATCATCTCCGGCAGCACGGTCTCCACGCCCAGCACGCCGTTCGGCACCGTGTAGGCGGCCTCGGCGAGAGTTCCAGCGAACCGGATGTCGAGTTCCGCGCGCCGTTTGCCCACCCGGGACGCGATCCGCTCGAACGCCTTGGCGACCTCCGGGGACGACGAGCCGTGGCGCACCCTGATCAGCTCGCTGTCCACCCAGGCCAGGTCCCTCGCGTGCCGGCGCAGCGCGTCCGAGGTTGTGGTGATCTCGGACGGCCGGGAATCCAGCCAGCGGCGCAGCCGCACGGCCGCGTGCAGCCTGCGCACCTGCGCGGACTGCTCGGTGGCGTCGTGGTGCGCTCGGACTTCCGCGAGGTCGCGGTCGTCCAGGGTCTTCGCGGCGCGTTCCAGCCGGGAGGTGAAACCGCTGGGCAGCACGCGGCTCACGTAGGCGATGGCCGAACCGTTGAGCTGGGCGAGCAACGTGTCCGCGTGACGGATTCGCGGCCACACGTCCGGGGAGTCGGTGCCCGTGGCGATCTCGACCGCAGCCGTGGCCGCAGTGGCGATCGCGGCACGGTTGGGTTCGTCGGGACCGAACCGGGAGTGGGTGAACGCGCCGAGCGCGTGGGCCGCAGTCAGGTCGTCCTCCGGTGCGCCGGTCAACACGTCGGCGACCAGGAGTTCCGCGAGCACGTCGTCGCGCGCTGCGGCCAACCGCAGCACCACATCGGCCGCACCGCCCAGCCGCTCCACGAGGTGGGCGGTGATGCCGAGCCGTTCGGCGGGGGCGAGAGCCTGCCAGCGGGCCCGGTTGCCGGGCACGTCCGCCGCTGTGATGAGGGACGTGAGGTCGAGCGCCGTGGAGTCCACGGACAGCCGGGCGCGCACCACGTGCCGCAGCGCCACCTCCCGGCCGAACGACAGCCCCGTGGTGTTCGGCAACTGGCCCGTGCGGGCCAGGTCGACCAGCGCGTCGACCAGCCAGCCGTTCTCCCGACCGCGCAGGCGGGGGTCCAGCTGTCGGACTTTGAGCAGGTCTTGGAGCAGGGTGTACTTGCTGACGTCGTGCAGGTGGGCGCGGTGCAGCCGGGCCATCACGGCCTCGCCGAGTTCCCGCTCGTCGCGATCGGTGAGCACGACGAGCACCTCGTACGCGGACTTGCCGGCGGGCGGCGCGGCGAGGGCGTCCAGCACCGACAGCACGGAGGGGCATGCGACGTACCGGACTGGATGTCCGCCGATCTCGCCGTCGCGGTCTCCGTGCCACACGGGCTCGCGTCGGGTGCGCACGCCGATCACGACCCGGCGGCCGACTGCGGTCGGGTCCTTGTCGAGGCCGTCGACGATGTCGGAAACCCGGCTGACGACGGCGTTCTCGACGGCCGAGTCGAGGTCTGCCGGCGTCATCCGCGTTCCACGATCCGGTAGGTCACCTCGATGGTGACGTCGGGGTGCTCCTCGCCGAACCTCGTCAGCTCCGCCATCACGTCGGTCAGCCTGCCGGTCGCCTGGTGCACACCGCCACCGGGATTCAGCGGAGTCGGTTCTGGCGAGGGCGGAGGCGGCGGCGTCGGCTTGCTGATGAGCGCGATCAGCCGGCGCTTCGCCTGGTCGAGCGCACGCCGCAGCGGTGTCGCGTGCTCGTTGGCGTTCACACCCTGACGCAGCTCGGCCGCGATGTCGGCCGCAGTCGGGTCGTCCAGCATCTCGAAGATCGCCCAGTCCGCGGCGCGCAGGGCCGTGGACACGTCTTCCGCGGTCTCCAGCGATCGGCTGATCACCATCGGCTCGATGTCGTGCAGGTCGGCCGCCGCGACCGCGGCGACCAGCCCGGTCGGGTCCGTGACGGTGTGCAGTTCGATGGCCAGGTCGCTCGCGGCCACCGCCGTGGCGTAGCGGCCCCGGGAAGCCGAGCGGTCCAAGCCCAGGCGTCCGCTGTGCTGGTCGAGCAGCTCGACGAGACCGACGGCAGGCAGCCGCAGTTGGTCGACCTTCTTGCCGACCACGCGGGCGAACCGGGCCACCGCTCGCGGCGAGATCACCGCAGTGCGGAGGTCGGTGCCGGTCAGCGCGGCGGCGAGCAGGCAGGCCCGGTCCCACTGCTCGGGGGTCGGCAGCGCCTGCCGGTACAGCACCATGTCGTCGGCGACTGCTTCCGGGCTCTCCGGCGGGTCGACCAGGCGGTCGCGGTGCCGCCACGCCCGGTGCGTGAGTTCGGCGAACGTGGCGATGACGAGGTTCTCCACCCGGCGTTCCATGCCCAGGTCGCGCAGCCAGCCGCGCACCGTGCGCACCGGCAGGTCGGCGTCCTGCTCGTGCTCCCGCGCGGCCCGCCGCTCCAACTCGTCCGCCCAGTGGCGGCTGAGCACGAACGGTCCGTTGTGCTCCTCGCCGAGCTTCAGCGGGTGGGCGATCCGGCGCAACGCCTCGCGATGCGGGCGGTCGACCTCGACCCGACCCTCCGGTGCGTCGGCGGCCCGCCGGATGATGGTGAGCGTCGTGCGCAGGTCCGCGTCCCGGACGAGGTCGCCCTTTCGTTGCGGGTCGAAGTCCGGGTGGTCCGGGTAGGTCATCGAGTGCACCTGGTCGACCAGCGACTTCAGTGCCTCGGCGAACGAGCGGCCGGCGTCCACCCGGGGCGTCACGGTGGCGTCGAGGCTCACCAGGTGGTCGTGCCAGTCCTGGACGATCTCCTCCTTCGGCCTGGTCACCAGGCCGTAGGCGTTCTTGAGCGCTTCCTTCAGCTCCGAGTGCAACGAGGTCCGCAGGTTGCCCAGCAGGTCCCGGGCGCGTTGCCGGTCCTCTGCTCCGATCGTGCGGGTGTGCTCCTCCAGCCGGGCCCGGTCCGCCAGCAGGTACTCGACCTTGATCAACCGGCCGAGCTTGTCCAGCACGTCCGAGGTGAAGAAGCCGGGCAGCCACGCGACGGCGGACCGGTTGCCCTTCTCCGCGCGCAGTCGGACCACCCGGTGGTAGTCGTCCGCGGCCGAGGGGCTGTCGGGGTCGAACGGGTAGTCCAGCAGCAGTCGCCAGCGGTCGTCGTAAGACGGCTCGAACAGGTCGTCCCGCAGGTCCTGCTGGTCCCGCACGTTGCCGTAGACGATCTCCAGCACCCGCCTGCTGCCGCGCCACGCCACCGGGTGCTCGATCGGGGTGGTCCCGGTGTCGGTGACGCCCAGTTCCTTGAACAGCAGTTCCCGCACGAGCCTGCGGCGCGCCGGCTGCTGGTCGAGCGTCGTGACCCGTTCCAGGATGGCGTTGACGTTGACGCCGACCAGGTTCAGCCGCACGCTCGGGTCCGAGCCCTCGCCGAGTTGGAGTTCGGCGACCCGGCTGGCCCAACTGCGCAGCCTGCGCACCACCTCGGCGACTTCCTGGCCCGGGATGGGGGTGGTGATCGTGCCGTGGTTGAGCGCGGTCAGCCGCCGGGCGGTCAGGTCGCGCAGCGCGTCCACGTCCGGGGCGAGCGCTGCCAGCAGCAGCGTTTTCACCAGGCGGTCGTCGCTGCGGAATGCCTGCAGCACTGCCGGCCCGACCGCGGCCTGACCGGCGACCTGCTCCTCGCGCAGATCGCGGTCACGCAGCAACATCGGCCGCAGGGTGCGCTGGTAGAGCAGACGAGCCTCGTCGAACTCGTGCTTGAGCTGCTCGGTGAACGGCTGGTCGGCGCCGTCCGCGACGGCGTCGAACAGATCGCCCAGCGGCACCAGTTGACCCAGCTTGATGTCGTCCCGCCGGTTGACCAGGATCTGCCGCATCAGCAGCAGCGCCGTGCGCTCCCGTTGCAGGGCCGACGACACGTGCACGAGCGTGTCCATGAACGCCGGGCTGAACGGGTAGGTGCGCTCGAACGAGTCCCCGTCCCCGCTGCCCAGCAGCACGTCCCGCACCGATCCGGGCAGGGCACCGGTGCGCTGGAACGCCTGCCGCACCTGCTCCTCGCCGCCGGGCAGCCTGCGCAGCACCCGTTCCCGGGCGATCACCGGGAGGTTGCGGTCCTCCAAGGGGATCTTCTCGATGCGGCCGTCCCAGTGGTTGAGGCGGTCGTGGAAGGACTGGAGTTCCGCGCCGGTGCGGTCCGCGCCGATGCCGAGTTCCCGCAGGTCGCGCTGGCGCGCGATGAAGCTGATGATCGGTGCGGGCCGGTGGGCGTCGCCGGCTTCGACCAGCTTGGCGACCTTCTCGGTCTCCCGGCTGATGAACGCCTGGTCGCCGATCTTGCCCGCGAGCCAGAGCACCAGTTCGTCCAGGAAGAGCACGATGCCGTCGTAGCCCAGCGACTTGGCGTGCCGGCTGATCTCCGACAGGCCCTGGTCCAAGGGCTTGAACGCGCTGGCCGCGCCGCGCACGGAGTCGACGTAGTTGGGGAAGTACGCCTGGACGACCTTGGTGATCAGGTTGTCGGAGGCGGGGCTGCCGATCGGCGCGTCGAACCCCTCGTCCAGCTTCTCCGGCGTCATCACCGCGCCCAGATCGCCCCAGCCGGTGTCGGCCTCGTTGGGGAAACCGGAGAGGAACTGCTGGTCGCCGAGCTTCTCGCGCAGCTTCCGCGCGTCCTCCAGCAGCCCCTGCGCCCGATAGACCTGGGGAATCGGGGCGTCCGACCGGTACCGGCGGACGTGGTCCACGTAGCCGCCGAGGATCGCGGCCTCCAGGCTCTCCGAGCCGGTGAGGTGGTAGGGGACGAGCAGGAAGCGCTTCTCGCCCAGCCACCGGTGCCGGGTCGTGACCTCGGCCAGGTCGGGTCGGTCCAGCGCCCGGGAGTCACCGTCGAGCAGGGCGTGCAGGACCGCCATGAAATGGCTCTTGCCCGACCCGAACGAGCCGTGCAGGTAGGCGGCTTTGGAGCTGTGCTCGTCCAGCGCGGACTTGATCAGCTTCAGCGCCTCGCCGAACGCCACCCGCAACTGCGGGGTGACCACGTAACTGCGGAGCGCGTCGTCGCGCTTGCTGTCGACACCCTCGGTGAGCTTGAGGACGAAGTCGCCCCGGTGGACGCCTTCCGGGATGTCGATGAGTTCACGCAGCAGCGGCGCGGAACCCGACGCGGCGGTGGTCACGCTGTGAATCCCCCTGGTTCGTTCGGTGGCGAAACCGACGGTAGCCGTTCACCGTAGCGTTCCACCCACCGGCCTGTGGTCATCGCACTGTCGATATAGGACCGTCGGCAAGGGGCGTTTCACGCTGTCACCCGGTTGGCGTAGAGGGGCGGAGGGTGGTGCGCCCTGCGACGAACGCCACGCCTCCGAGGAGGACCACCACGAGCAGGAGCAGGAGGTAGATCCAGTTCGCCGGGGAGACCGACCAGGACCGTCCGTCCGACGCGAGGCTGATCGCGGAGAGCCTGGCCCCGGCGGCCACCCCGGAAGACAGCAGGACGCAGACACACAGCACAGCGAGCCCACGCCGCGCCTTGCGCGCACCAGCCAGGTCCAGGTGCTCGCCCCGGACGTGCACCCGGGCGTTCACCAGGACAGCACCCGCCAACACCAGCGGCAGGACGCTCACCGGCCCGAAGATCCACGCGGTGGCGTCCAGGGCGTTGCCCGGGGTGCTCAGGCTGATCCCGACGGCCACCAGCAGCAGCGCCAAGGCGACCGCCGCCGCGATGAGTGCCACGCCGAGCCGGGTGCAGGACGTGCGCAACTCCTGTGCGCGTGGAGCGGAGAGCCAGAGCCAGGCCGGGCCGGTCACGACCCGGGCCGCCAATCGGACGGGTCGCCGTCCGTGACGCTCGCGTCGGAGATGGTGCCGGCACCCGGGGTGGACCAGGTCGAGCCGAGGTCGTGAACCTTCTGCCGGATGGCGGCCTGTTCCATCTCCACGGTGTTGGTGTGCCCCGCCAGCGCTATGACGGCGGTGACGATCAGGCCCAGTGACACCGACACCGTCGTGGCCAGCGCGCCGATGGCCACTGGGATGCCGACGATCGTGCACGCTATCGCGATCGCGCCGATCGCGCCGACGAGGAACACCACGAACGCCCACTTGATCGCGAGCCAGAAGTTGTCGATGGAGTTCGCCAGGCCGGCCAGCGAGGTGCGGACCTGGTTGGCGACATCCTTGATCGAGTTCAGACCGGCCACCTGCGCCGGGATCACGTTGCGGTAGACGCGGGACGCGCGGCCCTCCCACTCCGCGGTCGTGCGGAGCTTGTCGAGGCCGAGGGTGCCGGCGATGTCGCCCAGCACGTTCCCGACCTCGGCGACCCACTGCTCGCCGACCTGCTTGAGGCGTTCGGAGTTGCCGGGCTGGTCCCACAGCGCCCCGACCCGGTCCCAGAACTCCCGGGCCAGGTCCGCCAAGGCGGTCATCCCACGCTGGATGGGTGACACGAGGTGTTCGAGGCCGAACGGGACCCAGCTCAGCACCCCGTTCACCTGGTCGAAGAACTCACGGATCCGCGCGTCGATGTCCCGTGACTGCTGGTGGGCCTGCTCCGCGTACTCGTTCACGACGCCCTCACTCGACGATTTTGTTCAGCGCGTGCATGTTCGCTTCGTCTTCGCGTTCATAGGTGTCGGCTGCGGCCCGCAACTGTTCGCCGATCAGGCGGAACGTGGCCGAAGCCTGGGCGAGCAGGCTCTCCATCGTCCGCCGGGCGTCGTCGTACGTGCGGTCCAGGCCGGCGTCCACGGCCCACTTCGACACGTCCGCTCCGGTGAGCGCGAACCCGTCGATCGCCGTGCGCGGACCGTCCACGCGATCGGCCGCGGACTCCCACGCCGCGGCGTCGGACCGCATGGCTTCGAGGGCGACGGCGATATCGGTCATGGCAGCAGCCCCAATCCGCGTAACAGGGTGTGCGGGTCGCGCGCCAGCGCGTTGAGTTCGGCGATCGCGGGGCTGTCCGGTCCGGCGGCGAGGTGCGCGGGCGCGCTGCGAACGCGCAATCCGGCGAGCACTTCCCGCAGTTCGGCGATCAACTCGGAATCACGTGCCTGGTTCACCCACTGCGGGTCGACCTTCAAGGCCGTGACCCGGCCGCCGTGGGAGGTGCCATGTACGTGGCCGCCTTGGCTTTCGACGGACACCGGACCGGTCGCCTCGGCGAGGCGACGGGTGAACGCGGTGAGGTCCGCCGCGACCTCGTCCAGCAGCCGCACGGCGTCCTGTGGGGTGATGGGGCGGTACGGCGGCGGTGCCGGTGCGTCCGGGCTCTCGGGTGGCTGCTCGACCTGTTTGGCCAGGGCGCGCATGGTGGCTTCGTTCGCAGCGGCCAGCGTGGCGTCGCCGAGCCGGCGCGGGTCCACCAGCCGCCGCCAACCCCGGTCCAGCGAGACATCGCGGATTTCGGCGGCTTCATCCACGGTGACGGTCACGCCGTCCGCGTGGCCGCTGAGCGGTTCTGCCGGGTGCTGGGAGGCCGGTGGTAGGCCGGTCGGCGGTGGACGGTCGTGCTCGTCGTCCTCCTCGAAACCCAAGCGGAGAACTCCGCCCACATCTCCCCCTGCTGTCGCTTCGAGTAGTCGCCTGACTGCTGACTGTATCGACGGCAGGGGGAGGCGCGCAGCGTTATCGAGCGGACGGCAACTCGTATCGAGTACCCCGACGTTGACCGGTCTGGATCAGGTCACCGCGCTCCACGAGTTGCTTGAGCAGCTCGCGGGCCTGCGCGGACGGCAGCCCGGTGACCTCGGTGGTCTGGGATGTCGTCAGCGGGCCGTTCGCGGCGAAGTCCAACACAACGGCGAACTGCTCGGCGGTGAACGCCCTGTCCACCTTGGGCTGCTTGGGCTCCTTAGCGGCGGCAGGGCGGCGGGTGCCACGGCGGGGGAGCGGCGAGACGTCCATCTTGGTCGCGGGCCGCCAGGTCGGCAGGTCGTTGCGGGCGATGCCGG